>JALHQW010000022.1:0-95144 GCA_022841745.1 Saprospiraceae bacterium
TATTGTGTAGAAAAGTGTTTTACGCAATAGCAAATGTCAACCATTTTTTCAAAGAACTATTGGTTTTGCTGCATTTTTTTCACCTATTGTGTAAATATGCAGCGGAGTTAGAGTTTAAAGGTGAAGCAATGCCCCGCCCTGCCTCCACGGGTAAACTCATGGAGGCTGCGGCCTGGCCTTATAGGCCATCTGCACTATTTTTTATAAAATCAGGCTTATGGTTAAAAAGATATATGCATCACTATTGGTCACCACCATTGCAAGCAAGGAAGTAGGGCTGCTCGGTGCAGCCAGTAATTTCGGGTAGCACTAATTGCGCATGACCTTTTCCCAGTAAACCTTGTTGACTGCTTCCGTGCGGTTTTGCACGTGCAGTTTCGTGTAAATTTTGTGGAGGTGCTGTTTTACAGTGCCGATGCTGATGGAGAGCTTTTCACCGATTTCCTTGTAGAGGTAGCCTTTCGACAACCATTCAACGACTTCATGCTCCCTGGCGGAAAGGACATCTGGCGATTCGGCAGCGACCGTTTTTGGCGATTGAAAGGTCGCTATCACTTTTCGTGCAATTTGGGAACTCATGGGCGAACCGCCGCCGTGCAGCTCCCGAAGCGCATTAAGGATGTTTTCACGAGGACTTTTTTTGAGCAAATATCCATTGGCACCGGCTGCCAGCGCTTCGAACACTTTGTCGTCGTCTTCAAAAACGGTAAACATCATGAATTGTGTAGCTGGGCACAAGGGTTTGAGTATGCGCAGGCAGGCGATACCATCCATGCCAGGCAGGTTGATGTCCAACAGCACAATATCAGGTGGGTTTCCGGGAATGTCCCTGCAAGCGGATTCGGCATCGCTGTGCAACAGCCTGCACTCAAAACCAGGGTCGCTTTCCAGCAAGGTTCGAAGGCTTTCCCGCACATCGTCCCCGTCTTCCACGATTGTTACGCTGATAGATTTCATGGGCCAAAGGTGAGGGATAACCGCGGAACCCGCAATAGAGCATTTGTTATACGGGTTTAGCCGTCTGAAAGTGGAACCCTCAACCGAACCAATGTTCCAGCCTCGTTCGCTATCGAAAGCTCGCCTTTGATGCTCTCTGCCCGCCGCCGCATGTTGAGGATACCGTTTCCTCCTTTCCAAGCGGTATTGGTCGGGTGGAAGCCAATCCCATTATCGAGTATGGTCATTTCCAAAAAGTCGTTGAATTGAATGGCAACGGTAAACTGGGTGGCATTGGCGTGCTTAACGGTATTGTGCAGGCTTTCTTTTAAGATGAGAAAAATATTGCGCCGGGCCTCCCCGCTGATGAATTGGTCAGGCACCTCCAGCGGCAGGTCGAAACGGCATTTGATATGGCTGGCTTCGCAAAACTCCATCGTGTAGCCCCGGCAATAAGCGACCAAGTTCTCCAGCGAGTCGTTCTTTTGGCTCATGGCCCAAATGATTTCATTCATCCTTTCGAGCAGTTCCGTGGCAGATGCCACTATTTTGTCGGATGGGCCGTTGCCGTTGGGCAGTTTAAGCGCTTCGCTGAGGAACTTGATTTTTGCCAACCCTGATCCGAGGTCGTCGTGCATCTCGGCGGCTATGCGGTTGCGCTCCCTTTCAAGGGCGAGCCGGTTTTCTATTTTTAGTTGGAAGATGCGCTCTTTCCGACGAAAATAGGTCGAAATGCCCCCCCATATTGCCCCACCAAAAGCTATGATTGCGAGAAGCAAAAACCACCAAGTTTGCCAGAAGGGCGGACGGATGAAAATTTCAAGCCGACGGGGCGTCTCGTTCCACACCGCATCGGAGTTGGCAGCCCAAAGCAGGAAAGTGTAGCGCCCGTGAGGGAGGTTGGCATAGCGGACGAAATTTTTGGTGCCTGCCTCCACGGGGCGCTCGTCCAAGCCCTCCATTTGATAGCGAAAACGGGTCTGCAAGGGGTCACTGTATTCCAGTGCCGCAAACTCGAAAGAAAGCGTATTGTCCTTCCAATCGCACTCGATGCTTTGCATTTCGTTGACGTTGCTGGCCTCCGTTCGGGCGCAGCGAAGGTTGGCGGGTGCTTCATCGTTCACCAAAATAGCAGTAATCATTGGGCGGGCGGGCGAATCTATCAGGCGGATGTGGTCAGGGTGAAAGGTGGTGATGCCCCTTTGGGAGCCGAGCCAGATTTCGCCGTTTTCCCGCTGGAGGTAGCCAAAAGTGTTGAATTCGAGGCTGGAAATGCCGTCTGCGAGGGTAAAATTTTGAAACGCCTCCCGTTTGGGGTCGAAGCGGGAAACGCCTTTGTTGGTGCTCAGCCAGAAAAAGCCCAAGCGGTCGGGCAGCACGGTGTAAACGGTTTGGCTGGGCAAGCCATCTTTTTCCGTGAAACGTCGGGGCTTCTTTGTTTTCAAATCGAGCCGAACCAGCCCTTGTATGGTGGCAATCCATAAAACCTCGGCTGCGGCATCTTCATAAAAAGCATTCATCTGGCCACCGATTGGCAAATCTTGTGCGAGTCGCCAAATTGGCCCCGGCTCGAAAATGCACAGCGAGACGGCATTCTTATTGCCAAATAATCGCCCACAACTGTCCTCGAACAAGACGACATAAGGTTCCGAAGCATCAATGCCTTGTACTTTTTCAAAATGAAAATTCCCAGCCGGGTTTTCGACTGCCCGAACGACACCTCCCTGGAGCGGGGCAAAGAAAATCTCCCCATTGCCGAGTTGAAGCGCATGTAAAAAAATATCGTCGCTGACTTTTTCAAATCTTTCTTTTTGGGCGCTCCAACGTGCAAGCCCTCCCCAAGTCAGCGCCCAAATGCGGTGTTTTTTGTCTTGAAAAAGCTGGAAAATATTATTGGATGGAAGGTCTTCCTTTTTGGCAATTAATCTAATGAACTGCCTTTCCGGGTTAAGCAGCACGATGCCGTTTCCATCCGTCAAGCAAAAAAAATTACCTTTTTCATCCTCAATAATGGATTTATAGCTCAAAGCAGGTAGGCCTTCTTTATTTTCCGAACCAAGGATGTTTTCAAACTTCTTCTTTTTCCAGTTGAAAAAATCCACGCCGACATTACTGACCGTTATCCAAAAATTCCCGTCCCCGTCGCCGACGATGTTACCAAGGGCATCACCGGAAAGGCTCCGTGGGTTGGCGGGTTCATGCCAGAACTGTTGTGTGAAGCGTTCCAATTTTTTGTCAAAAACGGCCAGACCGCTGTCAAGTGTGCTCAGCAGCAATTGTTCTTCGCCAAAAACAACCATATTGGAAATATTTCCAACAGCACCTTTTTCCGGGTGGTTGTACAGCGTCAAGGTGTCTGGATTCATCCTGAAGGCACCCAATCCTTGCTTCGTGGATAGCCAGAAAGTTCCGCTTTTATCCTGCCTGACATCTTGGAAATGCAAGGCAAGTTTTCCGTCTTTACCGTCGAACAAAATCCGTTGGGCGAATTCAGGCTGATAAGTATTGATTTGCAAACCTGGCAAGTTGAATGAATAGGCGAGTAGGCTTTCAACCCTGCCGCTTTCATCCAGCACCAGCCTTCCCCGCTGCACTTGTGGGCATAGTTTGTGGCGATATTGGAATTTGCCTGTTTTCGTGTCGAGCAGGTACAATTCATCAGGCTGAACAATGACCCACAAGTTTTCCTCCCCGTCCAAGCCTGCCACAAAATAGCCTGGTCGAGGCTGCCCGTTTTCCTGCCGCAGAAAAAAACGGCGGAAGCAATCGTCCTTGCGCACGTAGCAGTTGACTGCTTCGAAAGTCGAAAACCACAGGTCGCCTTGCCTGTCTTCAAAAAAAATGCTTTGGATGTTGTTGCCAAGCAAGGAAGTTGAGTCGGCTGGGTCGGGCTGATAGACCCGGATTTGGCGCCCATCATAGCGGTTCAGCCCTGCTGTGGAGCTAATCCAAACAAAGCCCCTGGAGTCCTTGAAAACAAAATAATTATTAGCCTGCGACAAACCCGATTCCAGGCTGAGGTGATGAAAAGCAGGGCTACTCAGCTGGGCGAGGCAGGTGGATTGAAGGAAAAGTAAACATCCGAAAATGCGGAAATACAGGTACACCGATTTAGGTTAAATTAAAAATAGCAGCCTGAATTCGGCAAATGAAAGAGGTATATAAGTTCCTGACTTGTCGCAAAAAGGCGGGCAAGGCAAAATGGCTAAATCGCTAAGATTGCTCAAGGCGTTTCCTGCCGAGTCCACAGCAATGATTGCAGTCGTGTTGCTGCTATGATATATGACGCTTATCTGACGCACGTCAACAGCATTGGTTTGCCCTTTCAAATGACTGACATAGTCTTTCTCGTAAAGCAGGCTGCTGGCGGGTCTCGGGTCGCCAGAGCCACCAATTGTGATTTGAGAAACTGTTACTTGCATGGTGAAAATATTTAGGTTTGAAAAATAGTGACAAAGTCCAGTAGTGCGGGTTCGGAGCTTCTTCAATCGCCATTTACTTATGGCTCAATCGGTGAAGGTTAAATACTTTTTGGAGAAAGGGAGATGATTTTTGTCATTGTCTTAAAGGGCTTTCTTATAAAAACTGCGCTTGGTTAATTAGTCGCTTTTGTCATCGCCAAAGGCGACCTGCGACGTCATGCGGGACTGCCCTCGTGATGTCGCAGGTCGCCTTTGGCGATGACAAAAGCGACTTAACAGGACAAAGTATGGATTTACAATTTTTATAAGAAAGCCCTTCATTGTTTTAAAAGAAAATCGGAGACAAAATTTCTCAAAGGGTTTATTCCACTTTGCAATGATTCATTGAAAGCTGAGCAGACAAAACCGGGCATGCGTCATCACCGTGCAGCGCAGTTGCTATAACTGCGCCCACTACCGCATCCAAGGCAATGGCCATTTTTGCCAACTGATGAACACCCCGCTGCAAGCCTCGGAACTGCGGGTGGACTGCCCGGAGTATGAGGTGGTGGGGTGAGTAACCATACCTAATTTGCCAATGCCTGTTCCACTTGGAAGGCACGGGGGAACATGATATTGTTCTCCAAATGGATGTGTTGGTGTAGGTCTTCTTCAAAATCCCGCAGCAAGGTGAATGCCACTCAACAGGTCGTGCAGCCGTCGGCGGGGGCAGTGTACTGGTATTTTTCAAATAGTGTGTTGTTAATTTTTCACCACCCTCACCCGCTCTGTCCGATTGCCAAAATCCACCTCCAACCAAAAAACGCCTGCCTGCAAGCCCGACAACCCCACCTCCTGTCGCCCGTCTTGCAGCATACCCTGCCATACCCGCCTGCCCGCTACATCGAAAAGTTGGGCAGTAAGTTCGCCTTGTTCTGAGTGGATGTCAATTTGGAGGATGTTGGAGAATGGATTGGGGTAGAGAAGAATGTCCTCCTTCGCCCCGAAGTCAACGGTAACTATCTGCGAATACTCATAGCTGCCGTCCATGTCCACCTGTTTTAGGCGGTAGTAGTTGGTGCCCCTCAAAGGATTTTTGTCCAGGCAGCCATATTCCAATATTTTACTGGAAAATACTGCTGCCTGCACCTTGGTGAGATACTGAAAATTGCGACCATCGGCCGAGCGTTCCACGTCGAAGTGGCTACTGTTGATTTCGCTTGCAGTGGACCATTCGAGGGCCACGTCGTCATTTTGCCGAAAGGCGTCAAACGCCAACAATTCAACAGGTAATACAATATTTGCATCCCCGTTGATGGCTGGCTCGTAGTCGTCCCCATTAACATTAAAGTTAGGTTTGGAAGAGGGGTTGAAGCTCGGTTCGCATATTTCAAATAACCCTGTGACAGGGGGCGAGATGTTGATGTTTGCGATGGTTTGCCATGTACCACTGCTCCAGTTTTGCGGGAAGAACAATGGCGCCACGTTTAATTGGTAGATTTGAAATTCATGCGCTCCTTGTACCGATTCTGGCCCCGATTTTACCACCCCGTAAGTTCCTGAAGGGTTGCCCAAATTTACATTGTAACTGTTCAGCCATTTGATGCCGAACGTGATGTCTAAGATGGCATCCGCAGTGGTGGGACAAGGATTGGCAGGGTTGATGCAGCGCATATTGACTTTAAGGGTGTTGTTTCCCACGGCTACCAGGCCTATTTCATACACACCTGTGATTTGAGCGAGTATCGGCATGCGGGCCATGCCTAAGACAATTACCAGGAGTAGAATTACTTTTTTCATCATTATTGGATTTTTTGCAGATGGAGCAAATTTGCCTAATTAAAAGTTTGGCAAACCTGACTCCATCATGATTGAGTTAGGGAAGTTGTTGCATGAGAATATAGTTCGGCGTGGCGATGCCCACGTTGAGCAGGACGACCACCCGGTCGTTGCTGCCACCGTTGTACTTCACGTTGCCGTCCATGTTCACATCCTCTGTGTGGTAGCCGCTGACGATATTGTTCGGGGTGGCGAAGCCGACCTTTGTCAAAATCTTCACCCGGTCGTTGCTGCCGCCGTTGTACTTCACGTTGCCGTCCACGTTGGCGTTGCCCGACCATAGGCCCATTACCCCGCTGCCGAGGTTTTTCTGGGCATTGGTGCCGTAGGTGGGTATGCTGGTGAAGTCAATGGCGGTAGCCGAGGTGGACAGGCTGAACGTACTGGCACCCATGGCGCCGAGGTGGTTGCGGTGCCGCACGGACACATAGAAATTGTCGGAAGTAATCCCCTTGAACAGCACCGGCGATACGCCGTCCAGTTCCACGATGTCGCCGTCCCGCTGGAGGAGGGCGGAGCGGGTAGCCAGCACGGTGGCGCTGTTGTTTTTGTCCCTGAGCTGGAGGAATACCCAGTCCACGATGGCATTGCTGCCCGTGACGTTGAACACCGAGGCACTGGCCCGCTCCGAGCCGCCGCCGCCCACGTGGGTGAAGCCGAGGGTGGTGTAAGGCTCCGCTATGGGCAGCAAGTTGCCTGAGCGCAGGGCATCGTTCATGGTGCCACCGCTATAGGGGCCTTGCAGGAATGCCTTGGGCGAGCAGCGCAACTGGCAGGGGGCAGCCTTCCACAGTTCCGAGCCGTGTATGCCGTCATTGGCACTGAAAAACAGCGTACCGTTCACGTTGGTGAGGTAGTTGGGGAATGAACTGCTTGACCCGGCAAAAATATTCTTGACCATCACCGTCCCGGCGGCGGTGCCGTCGCTCTTCCACAGTTCTTGGCCATTGGTGCCGTCAGTGGCACCTAAGAATAGCGTGCCGTTCACGTTGGTGAGGTTGTTGGGGGATGAACCGTTTGCCCCGGCATAAATGTCCTTTACCAGCACCGTCCCGGCGGCGGTGCCGTCGCTCTTCCACAGTTCATAGCCATTTGTGCCGTCATTGGCTTGGAAAAATACCTTACCGTTCACGTTGGTGAGGAGTTGGGGGGATGAACTGCCTGCGATGTCCTTTACCAGCACCGTTCCGGCGGCGGTGCCGTCGCTTTTCCAAAGTTCTCTGCCATTCGTGAGTTCATTAGCAGTGAAGAACAGCGTGCCGTTCACGTTGGTGAGGTACTCGGGGTATGAACTGGATGCCCCGACGTAAATGTCCTTGACCAGCACCGTCCCGGCGGCGGTGCCGTCGCTCTTCCATGGTTCAAAGCCATTCGTGCCGTCATTGGCAATGAAGAACAGCGTACCGTTCACGTTGGTGAGGAAAAAGGGGTTTGAACCGCCTGACCATAACAAAATGTCCTTGACCATCACTGTCCCGGCGGGGGTACCATCGCTCTTCCAGAGTTCTATGCCATTCGGGCCGTCATTGGCTTGGAAGAACAGCGTGCCGTTCACGTTGGTGAGGAAGGCGGGAGATGAACTGCTTGACCCGGCGTAGATGTCCTTAACCAGTACCGTCCCGGCGGCGGTGCCGTCGCTCTTCCACAGTTCTTGGCCGTTCGTGCCATCGGTGGCAGTGAAGAACAGCGTGCCATTTATGTTGGTGAGTCCGCTGGCGTTTGAACTGCTTGCCCCAGTATAAATGTCCTTGACTAATACCGTCCCTGCTGCGGTGCCATCGCTCTTCCATAGCTCTATGCCATTCGTGCCATCGGTGGCAGTGAAGAACAGCGTACCATTTACGTTGGTGAGACTGGCAGGGGAAGAACTGCCTGCCCCGGCGTAGATGTCCTTGACCAGTACCGTACCAGCTAAGGTGCCGTCACTCTTCCAGAGTTCTGTACCGTTCGTGCCGTCATTGGCACTGAAGAAAAGCGTCCCATTAACGTCCGTGAGATATGCGGGGGATGAAGCAGGGGTATTGACATTGATGTCCTTGACCATCACCGTCCCGGCGGCGGTGCCGTCGCTCTTCCACAGTTCTTGGCCGTTCGTGCCGTCATTGGCACTGAAGAACAACGTGCCGTTCACGTTGGTGAGAAGTTGGGGGAATGAACCGCTTGACTCGGCATAAATGTCCTTGACTAGTACCGTCCCGGCGGCAGTGCCGTCACTCTTCCACAGCTCTGTGCCATTCGTGCCGTCATTGGCCCTGAAAAACAGCGTGCCGTTCACGTTGGTGAGGTAGTCGGGGCCTGAACTGCTTGACCCTGCCACTATGTCCTTGACCAGTACCGTCCCGGCGGCGGTGCCGTCGCTCTTCCACAGTTCCTGGCCGTTCGTGCCGTCATTGGCACTGAAAAACAGCGTGCCGTTCACGTTGGTGAGGTAGTTGGTTTGTGAATGGTTTGACCCGGCGTTAATGTCCTTGACCAGCACCGTCCCGGTGGTGGTGCCGTCGCTTTTCCACAGTTCAACGCCATTCGTGCCGTCATAGGCAGTGAAGAACAGCGTACCATTTACGTTGGTGAGGTAGTTGGGGTATGAATGTTCTCCACCTGGCATAATGTCCTTGACCAGTACCGTCCCGGCGGCAGTGCCGTCGCTCTTCCACAGCTCTGTGCCATTCGTGCCGTCATTGGCCCTGAAAAACAGCGTGCCGTTCACGTTGGTGAGGTAGTCGGGGCCTGAACTGTTTGCCCCTGCGTAAATATCCTTGACCAGCACCGTCCCGGCGGCGGTGCCGTCGCTCTTCCACAGTTCCTGGCCGTTCGTGCCGTCATTGGCACGGAAAAACAGCGTGCCGTTCACGTTGGTGAGGTTGGCGGGGTTAGAACTGCTTGACCCGGCAAAAATATCCTTGACCAGCACCGTCCCGACGGTGGTGCCATCGCTTTTCCACAGTTCATAGCCATACGTGCCAACATTGGCAATGAAGAACAGCGTGCCGTTCACGTTGGTGAGGTTTTGGGGGGATGAACCGTTTGCCCCGGCATAAATGTCCTTGACCAGCACTGTCCCGGCGGCAGTGCCGTCGCTCTTCCATAGTTCAGAGCCATTCGTGCCGTCATCGGCACGGAAGAACAGCGTACCATTTACGTTGGTGAGGTTGTCGGGGTATGAACTCGAGGGCGAAATGTCCTTGACCATGACCGTCCCGTTGTCGGTGCCATCGCTCTTCCACAGTTCTGCCCCGTTAATACCGTCATTGACCTGGAAGAACAGCGTGCCGTTCACATTGGTGAGATTGGTAGGAGTGGAATTCAAAATGACATGAATATTCTTGACCATGACCGTACCGACGGCGGTGCCGTCGCTCTTGGATAGTTCTGTGCCATTCGTACCATCAGTGGCATTGAAGAATAGCGTGCCGTTCACGTTGGTGAGCCAGTTGAGGCTTGAACTGCCTGACCCTGGTCTTATGTCCTTGACCATGACCGTCCCAGCGGCGGTGCCGTCGCTCTTCCATAGTTCCCAGCCATTTGTGCCGTCGTCGGCTTGGAAGAACAGTGTGCCGTTCACATTCGTGAGGTTGGTGGGGAAAGAACTCCCGCCATAAATGTCCTTGACCATGAACGTCCCGGCGGTGGTGCCGTCGCTTTTCCACAGTTCATTACCATTGGGTCCGTCATTGGCCTGAAAGAACAATATGCCATTCACGTTGATGAGATAACTAGGGTATGAACTGCCTGCTCCTGCATTAATATCCTTGACCAGTACCGTCCCGGTGGTGGTGCCGTCGCTCTTCCATAGTTCATACCCATTTGGGCCGTCAACGGCGCTGAAGAACAACGTGCCGTTCACGTTAGTAAGGTGGTTGGGGGATGAACTACTCCCAACATAAATATCCTTGACCAGCACCGTCCCGGCGGCGGTGCCGTCGCTCTTCCAGAGTTCATAACCATTCGTCCCGTCATCGGCAGTAAAGAACAGCGTGCCGTTCACGTTGGTGAGGTTGTTGGGGGATGAACTGTTTGCCCCGGCCCAAATATCCTTGACCAGCATCGTCCCGGCGGCGGTACCGTCGCTCTTCCACAGTTCATAGCCATACGTGCCGTCATTGGCACGGAAGAACAGCGTACCATTCACGTTAGTTAGGTTGGTGAGGGATGAACTGTTTGCCCCTGCACGAATGTCCTTGACCAGCACCGTCCCGGCGGCAGTGCCGTCGCTCTTCCAAAGTTCTGTGCCAGTCGTGCCGTCACTGGCACTAAAAAACAACGTACCGTTCACGTCGGTGAGGTAGTTGGGGGATGAACTGTTGTATTGACCGGTATAAATATCCTTGACCATCAACGTTCCGGCGGTGGTGCCGTCGCTTTTCCACAGTTCATAGCCATACGTGCCGTCATCAACGGCACTGAAAAACAGTGTACCATTCACGTTCGTGAGGTTACCTAGGGCGGAACCGGATGACCCGGCGAAAATGTCCTTGACCAGTACCGTCCCGGCGGCGGTGCCGTCGCTCTTCCATAGTTCATGGCCATTCGTGCCGTCATCGGCACTGAAGAACAGTGTACCGTTTACGTCTGTCAAATTCTGCGGGTTCAGCCCCGCCGAATAATCGTACAGGGCGATGTCCTTCACCATTTCGGTTACTTCGCCCTTCACATTGGGGTCGTTGTCGTCGCAGTCGTCGCTGTTGGTCACATAGTTGGGCGGTGCGGTGCAGGTATAGGTATATACAGCGGGGTTTCCGAAGCCGTCGCCATCAGCATCGGCGAAGTAGGTGGCGTAGAGACCCTCATCCACCTCGCCGTCGCAGTCGTCGTCGAGGCCATTGCAGACCTCCGTTGCGGCGGGGTTGATGGCGATGTTGCCGTCGTTGCAGTCGTCGGTACCTGTGCTGCCGGGTGCAAGTTCGGTGAGCACGAAGCCGTTGGTGGGCCGCAGGCATTGCACCACGGAGGAGCTGCCGTAGTCGTCGCCGTCGGCGTCAATGTACCAGGTCTGGTTGGGGTGTTCGAGCGGGTCGGCGTCATCGCAGTCGTCGGTACCCGTGCTGCCGGGGGCGAGTTCGGAGAGCACGAAGCCGTTGGTGGGCCGCAGGCACTGCACAATGGAGGAAGCGCCGTAGTCGTCGGCATCGGCGTCAATGTACCAGGTCTGGCCGGGGTGTTCCAGCGGGTCGGTGTCGTTGCAGTCGTCGGTACCCGTGCTGCCGGGGGCGAGTTCGGAGAGCACGAAGCCGTTGGCGGGCCGCAGGCATTGCACGATGGAGGAAGCGCCGTAGTCGTCGGCGTCGGCGTCAATGTACCAGGTCTGGTTGGGGTGTTCGAGCGGGTCGGCGTCGTCGCAGTCGTCGGTACCCGTGCTGCCGGGGGCGAGTTCGGAGAGCACAAAGCCGTTGGCGGGCCGCAGGCACTGCACGGTGGAGGAGGCACCGTAGTCGTCTCCGTCGGCGTCCACGTACCAGGTCTGGTTGGGGTGTTCCAGCGGGTCGGCGTCGTCGCAGTCGTCGGTACCCGTGCTGCCGGGGGCGAGTTCGGAGAGCACGAAGCCGTTGGTGGGCCGCAGGCACTGCACGGTGGAGGAGGCACCGTAGTCGTCTCCGTCGGCGTCCACGTACCAGGTCTGGTTGGGGTGTTCGAGCGGGTCGGCGTCGTCGCAGTCGTCGGTGCCCGTGCTGCCGGGAGCGAGTTCGGAGAGCACGAAGCCGTTGGTGGGCCGCAGGCACTGCACCAGGGAGGAGGCGCCGTAGTCGTCGCCATCGGCGTCAATGTACCAGGTCTGGCCGGGGTGTTCCAGCGGGTCGGTGTCGTCGCAGTCGGTGTTGTTGGCTACATAAGCGGCCGGTTGGATGCAGGCTGGTATCCCGCCAACCGGGTTGCCAAATCCATCGTTGTCGGTATCGGGATAATAGGTGGAAACACCTGAATATTTCAGTATCAACCCGCTTGCGCCGGACACCCAGACATTGTTCGCATCCGAGCCACTAACATCGTTCAGTGCACTGGAAGTGCCGGAGGTTTGGGTGTGCCATACGGTACCGTTGTATTTCTTGATGGTGCCGCTCCCGCCCACTGCCCAGATATTGTTTCCATCCACACCCCATAGCCCAGAGAAATATTCGGAGGTACCGGAAGTCTGCGCTGCCCACGAGCTGCCGTTCCATTTGAAAATGTTGCCGCCGCTGCCCACTGTCCAGATGTTGTTGGCATCCACCCCCCAGATGGAGGCGAGGTAGGTCACGGAAAGCGGCGTTTGCGAACTCCACGACGAGCCATCCCATTTGTGGATGATGCCATTGTGTCCCACCGCCCAGGCGTTATTGGCGGAAGTGCCCCAAACATCGTAAATATTGTTGCTGTTGGGTGAGCTTTGGGTCGTCCACGACGAGCCGTCCCACATCCGTATGACCCCAGCTTCGCCAACCGCCCAGACGTGGGTAGCGTCTATGCCCCACACATCGTAGAACCAGTTGGAGGTGCCGGAAGTCTGGCCGCTCCAGGTGGTGCCGTCCCAATGCCGGATGGTGCCGTTTTCGCCAACCGCCCAGACGTTGGTGGCACTGAGCCCCCATACTCCTGAAAGGGTGTTGCTTGTGCCGGAGGTCTGTGTGCTCCAGATACTGCCGTTCCAGTACAAAATAGTACCGGCCTCACCCACGGCCCAGGCGTTGTTGGCATCGGCTACGTAGAGCGTACTAAGTCCCTGCGAGGTGTTAGACGTCTGCACTGCCCAGGTGTTGGGGGCTTCTTCGTCAATGATGCCGTCGCAGTCATCGTCGAGGCCATTGCAGGCTTCAGTGGTGCCGGGGTTGATGGCGCTGTTGCCGTCGTTGCAATCGTCGGTTCCCGTACTGCCAGGGGCGAGTTCGGAGAGCACGAAACCGTTAGCGGGCCGCAGGCATTGCACTACGGAGGAGACGCCATAATCGTCAGCGTCGGCGTCAATGTACCAGGTCTGGTTGGGGTGTTCGAGCGGGTCGGCATCATCGCAATCGTCGGTACCCGTGCTGCCGGGAGCGAGTTCGGAAAGCACGAAGCCATTGGTGGGCCGCAGGCACTGTACCACGGAGGAGGCGCCGTAGTCGTCGGCATCGGCGTCAATGTACCAGGTCTGGTTGGGGTGTTCGAGCGGGTCGGCGTCATCGCAGTCGTCGGTACCCGTGCTGCCGGGGGCGAGTTCGGAGAGCACGAAGCCGTTGGCGGGCCGCAGGCATTGCACCACGGAGGAGGCGCCGTAGTCGTCGCCGTCGGCGTCAATGTACCAGGTCTGGCCGGGGTGTTCCAGCGGGTCGGCGTCGTCGCAGTCGTCGGTACCGCTGCTGCCAGGGGCGAGTTCGGAGAGCACGAAACCATTGGTGGGCCGCAAGCACTGCACCACGGAGGAAGCGCCGTAGTCGTCGCCGTCGGCGTCAATATACCAGGTCTGGTTGGGGTGCTCCAGCGGGTCTGCGTCGTCGCAGTCGTCAGTACCCGTGCTGCCGGGGGCCAGTTCGGAGAGCACGAAACCGTTGGAGGGCCGCAGGCACTGCACGATGGAAGAAGCGCCGTAGTCGTCGGCGTCGGCGTCAATGTACCAGGTCTGGTTGGGGTGTTCCAGCGGGTCGGCGTCGTCGCAGTCGTCGGTACCCGTGCTGCCGGGTGCGAGTTCGGAGAGCACGAAACCATTGGTGGGCCGCAG
The DNA here is from genome assembly GCA_022841745.1 of Saprospiraceae bacterium. Taxonomy (GTDB): domain Bacteria; phylum Bacteroidota; class Bacteroidia; order Chitinophagales; family Saprospiraceae; genus UBA6168. The sequence continues at coordinate 13,846 of JALHQW010000022.1, forward strand.
GCATTGCACCACGGAGGAAGCGCCATAGTCGTCGGCGTCGGCGTCAATATACCAGTTCTGGTTGGGGTGCTCCAGCGGGTCGGCGTCATCGCAGTCGTCGGTACCCGTGCTGCCGGGTGCGAGTTCGGAGAGCACGAAGCCATTCGTGGGCCGCAGGCACTGTACCACGGAGGAAGCGCCGTAGTCGTCGCCGTCGGCGTCAATGTACCAGGTCTGGTTGGGGTGTTCGAGCGGGTCGGTGTCGTCGCAGTCGTCGGTACCTGTGCTGCCGGGGGCGAGTTCGGAGAGCACGAAGCCGTTGGTGGGCCGCAGGCACTGCACGATGGAAGAAGCACCGTAGTCGTCGGCGTCGGCGTCTATGTACCAGGTCTGGTTGGGGTGCTCGAGGGGGTCGGCGTCGTCGCAGTCACTGCCGCCCAGCAGGCCAGTGGTTTTGTAGCCAGCGCCGGGGGAAGTACATTGGGTGACGCCGGTACCAGTGTAGTAATCGTCATCGTCGGCATCGAGGTACCAGATGACAGGGGAGAGCCACCCGGTTTCGGCAATGGCAAACATGGAAAGGGTGTTGACCCCGGTTTTTTCAAACCAATTTTCGGTGGTATTGCGGGTATTGAAACCTTCGAGTGCCCAGGTAGTACCGCCGTCGTCGCTTCGGTAGAGGGTCAGGTTGGACTCGACAAGGCCGTTCAATTCAGCTTCGAAATAGTAAAAGCGCACCGTGGCGTTCAGCCCGGTGTTGTTCGCAGGCTGTACCACATAGTATCGCTCGATGCTTTCGAAACAAGTCACCGTGATGGGCTGGTGCCCCCGCCGGATGAGGGTGGAGCCGAGGTCGGCCGCCGAGGTGATGACGACGCCGAGGTTGCCGGGGTTCGCCTGACTGGGGGCGTTGAGGGTCGTGGTCAATTGCACCTCGCCGTTGGAGGAGGTTAAAATCCGCTTGCTCTCGCCTTCGGACAGCAGGATGCCGCCGGGCTGCCCCAGCACGATGTCGTTTCCGTTCAGGTCGAGGTTGCCCGCCGTGAAGCTAAGGTCGCCGTTTACGGTGATGTCTTTTTGCAGGGAAATCGCCCCGGCGCTTCGGTTGACTATGAGGCCGCTGAAGGCATCGGCGGATGAGCCAGCCACCTCGCAGCCAGCCGCCTGTGTGCCCGTAAACGCTACCGTGCTGCCACCCGGCGTGAAGGTACCGCTGTTGTTCCAGTGGGCGTTTTTCAGTACGATGCGGGCGCTGCCGCTGGCCTTGACGTAGGCACCGGCGGTGGTCTTGAAGCTGCCCTGCGCCTGAATGCCAAGTACCGACAAACAGCAGAGTCCGATTGGGAGTATCCATTTTTTCATGGCCTGAAAATTTTTGGTTGGAGGTTTCCGGTTTGCCGCTTGTCAGTATTTGATGATGTATTGGACGTAGGCGTTTTTGGGGCGGGTTTCGGAAGAAACCCTGGGAGTGCCATTGCCGCCGTCCGAAATTGCCGAAGAGGCGTAGTTAGAACCTGGATTCTGTACTGAACCTGACCCGCAGGTTAACCCTCCTTCTCCCGCCTCGGAGGCCCTGGTAGTTAACACTATATTGTGGTGGTGCCCTTGAAAAGCATCCAATTGATAACTCCCTACATTATCCCCAGTCTGTCCGCCGACATGTAAATTGGTACGAGAACCTGCATCGGGGTCATTTCCTGCCCCATTGTCCCAACCCCTGGGAAAGCGGCCCCGCAGGTCGGGCAAGTTGAAATCAGGGGCACCATTGCCGCCCCACGAGGTTCCTATTGCTGCAAACAAAGCGGGATAGGTGGCATTGCTGACCGAGCTGCCATTGCAGGCAAGGTAGCCAGCGGGCACGGTGGTTCCGCCATAAGCCATGATAGTCCCGACAGGTACTGCACTGCCCGTCCCTGCCGAGAGCTGCGCCCAGGCACTGTTGGTAAAGTAGAAATACGCCTCGATGTCTGTGTCGAAGACGAGCATGCCCTCGGTAGGATTGAGGGCGCCAAGGGTATTGCGCTGCGCCGTGGTCATGCGAGGGAAAAGCGCGCCCTTGGTGGTGGATTTTACGTCCAGCATGGCATTGGCATCGGGCGTGGAGTTGTCATCGTTGATGCCGACGTTTTGGGCTGGGAGGGAAAAGGCAAGCGCTATTGCAAGGCAAGCTAAGATTGTATTGAGGAATCGCCGATTCATAGGATAATGGGTTTTATAGTTCTAAAAATGTGGATGATGGGTCAGGAGGTTGGTGGAACCCAGATTTCCGAAATCTTTGAGATTTCGGAAATCTTCCATCTAAAGTTCCAAACTTAGTCTGCCCCATTCTGGCCACACCTACCCAATGACTAATCCGCACACCCCACCGCGTGTTTGGTTATTTTGACTTATTAAATGGTAAAAAAGCCCCCCTCAATGCTGCCACGTAATAGTGACCCTTGTACCGGCAGGAGCGCCGTCCGCATGGGTGAGGTCTTCGAAGGAAAGGTGGGCGTCCCGGAACTGGTGCTTCGACAGCAGCGCCATCCGCTCCCGGCTGATTTGGACGCCGAAGGATTTGTTTTTCCGCACTTCCAGGTTGCGGAATTCCCTGGCACGTTCCCGTCCGATGCCGTTGTCTTCGACGATACAGCGGAAGCCGTTGGGGAGGGCATCGAGGCGGATGCTTAATTTGCCCCTACCGTCGTTTTTATGGAGCAGCCCGTGCCAGATGGCGTTTTCGACAAAGGGCTGCAACAGGAGCGGGGGGATTTGCAGGTGGTGGATGTCCACCTGTTCGTCCACTGCGATTTCGTAGTCGAATTTGTGCTTGAAACGGGCTTGCTCGATTTCCAGCAACAGGGAAATGATTTCCAGTTCATCGTGCAGCGGTATCATTTCCTGCTTGGAGCATTCGAGTGCCTTCCTTACCAGCAGGCTGAACTTGTCCACAAATTCGAGCGTGGATTCCTGCTCCCCCTTGATGATAGACCATTTGAGCGAGTTCAGGGCGTTGAAGATGAAATGGGGGTTGATTTGCGCCCGCAGCGCCGACAGTTCGAGGCGGCTGAGTTCCGCTTCAAATTCGGCTTTCATGGCACGTTCCCGGTTTCGTTGTATTTTTCTGTAAAAATAAACCCAAAACAAAGCGCCAATCAGCAGCGTCGAGGCGAGCAATCGAAACCAAGCAGTCTCCCAAAATGCCGGGACGATGTGCACGGGCAGGGAAGTGAGTATCAAATCCGACCAGTCGCCGGGAGCATTGCTTGCCCTCAGTTCGAGGGTGTAATTGCCGTGCGGTATTTCGCCCAGGAAAATGCTCCGCTCGTTTCCGGCTTCCACCCAGTTTTGGTGGTAGCCTTTCAGCCGGTATTGAAATTTGATTTCACTGGCATCCCAAAACCAGGGCATCCCATAGTTGACCCGGAACGAGCGGTAGGGGTAACCTATGCGGATTTCCTTGGGAAACCGCTGCACAGACGATTTACCGGGAACAGTGTACAAGGTATAATCGAGTACCTGCGGTAGGGAAAACCTACGGTCGGTTTCCATTTTCGCCGGTTGAAAAGTATAATAGCCATCCAGTGTGCCTAAGAACAGGCGGTTACCGGGCAGGCTTCCGAGCGTGAGCAATTGGGCAGGCAACAGCCCATAGCCCCTGCCAAAATGGGAAACGGACAAGTTTGCAGCGTCAATTTTGAAAAGCCCCGAAGCAGAAAGTGCCCACAGGTCGCCCTTTTCATCGCTCCTTATGGCTTTTACCTGGTCTAATTGATTTTTGCCTACGCTTCCCCCGATGACGCTGACTGTTTGGGGGTGCTCGTGTCCAGGCAAGATATATACCAGCCCGTCGCTTGCGCTGCCGACCCAAAGGCGACCATTTTTATCGAGCGCCAGGGAGTTGAAATCGGCGAACTCGAAGGGCTTGTCCCTGCGGGCGTCTAAGTCGTAGCGATGAAAAGTTTTTCCGCCGTCGTCGGAAAAGCCGAAGCCCCGGTCGCAGGCAAACCAGACCCGGTTTTCCCCCGTTTCAATAAAGTCGGTAAACTGCCGCCAGGGTATCCGGGCGCCAGAAAGCGTATCAGAAAAGGCTACCACCCGGTAATTTTGGCTATCCGATCCCTCGAAAACGATTATCTCCCAATTGGTGCCGATCCAAAGCCGCTGCCGGCTGTCGAGAAAGCCCGACAGCATCCATCCAACATGCGCATCCAGGCTGTCCAAGCATTTTAGAAATACCGATTTCGCAGCAGCATCGCCCCGACTGTAACGGTACAGGCTCTTTTCACCCACTAACCAAAGCCGCTCTTCCCCGTCCATGAAACAATCCCGGATGCCCAAATCCTGCTCCACCATCTCGATGGGTATTTTTTTAGCCTTGCCTCCTCCTGGCGGGTTTTCAAAGAAAAAAGGCTCGTTGGTGGTCAAGTAAAAACTGCCGTCTTTCGCAAAAGCCGAATAATGCACCACGGTTCCTGTTTTGGTTTTTCGCAACTGTTGCTGGTTGGGGTGGTAAATATGCATGCCTTCAATGCCGCCCCCAATCATAGCGAAACTGCCATCCTTCAGTGGGATGATTTTCTCGACCTCTGCCCGGAGGTTCCAAAATCGGTCGGATTCTAAAGGTGCATTTTTGTCACGGAGCGGGAGGTGTAGTGTGCACTGCCGATCGCCGGGGCGCAACGAAAACAAGCCTTTTCGCCCATGCACCCAAAGCTCCGTGCCATCCCGCTGCGCTATCGTCGAGACGATGGACAGGTCGAATTGGTTGTCTTTATCCGCTGCATACTGTTCTTCCCACCGCATTTCAAGCGTGTTGAACACGATGATGCCACTCCACCATGAGCCGATGTACAGCCTCCCGTCGGGATGCATGTAGGAACAGCGAGCCGAACCGAACTTGACAGTTGCTTCGTCGCCCGGGAAAAAATGCAGTTTCTCGGTGTCCATATCGAAGCGGAAAAGCCCTTCGGAGCAAGTAATCCAAAGCCTCGATGGCTGGTTTCTGTCCCTGGTGCAGGTCAGCAGGTCGTTGGCACGGGGGTATTTTTTGGCATCCACGAAGTTGGCGGGCAGAAAATGGCGGAACCGTTTTTTCGCCTTGTCGAACAGGGCAAACCCATCGCTCTCCAATATCATAAAGAGCAAGCTGTCGGCGTCGGTGAGAAAATCAATGGTATTGGATGGCAGGGCACCTTCGGTTTTTTTATTGCCCAAATAATGCGTCAGTTCAAATGTGTGGGGGTCGAATACGCCCAGCCCATTGTTCAGGAAACTGCAATAAATCCTGTCGTCCTTGTCAATTTCTATTTTGTAAATATTGCGGAGGTAAATACTGTCCTTACCTGAAATTAAAGGGACATGCACGAAATTCAACCCATCGAAGCGGTATAGTCCCTGTTCGGCGCCGAGCCACAAATATCCTTTCGAATCGGTCGCCGCATCGGTCACTTTCGTGAAGGGCATCCCGTTTTCTTTGGACAAAAACTCGACAAAATCATATTGCCCATGCGCTATCAGTGGCGTGAACATCCATATCCACCAAGGAAGGCAATAGATTTTAACGAGTTTTTTCATAGCAATTTGAGGAATTCATCCTTCCTGCTGCGCGATATTTTCACCTCGGTGCCATTGGACATGATTAAGCTGCCACCATCGGTTTTTCGGAACTCCGCCACCTCGGCAAGATTTATCAGGTAGGAGGCATGTACCCTGAAAAACGAATACCCGCTGAGCAGGTCTTCGAAATGCCGGAGCGTTTTGGAAGTGACGACTGGCTTCTTGTTTTTGATGTAAAGGGTGGAATAGTTGCCCTCCGATTCGACGTAGAGGATTTCTTCGATGTTGAAAAACAAGATGGAATCATGGAGGGGTATGGCAATTTTTTGCTGCGAAGGCAGGCTCAGGTTGTGCAGCGAAGTCAGCTTTGCCTGCTGCATTTCTTTCGATTTGAGGTTTAGCCTCTTCTGAACTTTTTCTACTGCCGCTTTCAAATCCGCTTTGCTGATGGGCTTTAGCAGATAGTCTATCGCATTCAGTTTCAAAGCTTTCAATGCGTACTCGTCGTGGGCAGTGGTAAAAACCACTTCGAAGTTGAAGTCCTTTACCCGCCGGAGCAATTCGAAGCCGTTCATAAACGGCATCTCGATGTCGAGGAACACCAATTCTGGCGCCAGCTTATCAATGAGTGCTGGCCCTTGCCTGGCGTCGTCGCAGGTGGCGATGACCTGGAGTTGCGGGCAATATTTTTCTATTTGCCAGTTCAGGATTCCCAGACAGTCGGGTTCGTCATCAATCAGGATGGTTCGATGTGTCATGTTTCCGATGGTTGCTGGGTAATTTCGGCGTCACAGGCTCAGTTGTTGCAATAGGCACATAGTTGCCAAGCAAAAAAACAGATGTTTTTTTATAGGGCAAAGTGTTTGGTGTTGTTGTGTTAAGGTCTGGCTGGTAGCGACCGTAATTACCACTGTCGTGCCGTTTGAGACCCTGCCAACCAAAAGGCATTCCGTAGTGGATTCAATGACGTCCCATCCCTTAGTCCATCAAGGATGATTTGGTGGTCGTCGGCAAGCAGGATTCGGCAGGGCGGCATCGTATTATTTGTAAAGGCGAATGTAAAAAATGAATTTGTTTTAACTAAAAAATGCCTCCTAAAAATTGCCCGTTGTTCGAGGCATGAGGTGGCGACGCCTCAAAAAGGAGGGTAGAATTTTTCGACTTGGCTTTGAGTACTAATCGCACTGGTAACGCTATTCCCAAAACCTATCCGTCCATTCCTCTACAAATGGCTGCCCATGGTGCAGGCGCTCGATTTCCGACAACTGCTCCGGCGTGGCAACAGTCTGCAACTCGGTGAAAAGCACCCGCTCCTCATAGCGGATATGCGCCGTGAGTTCCTTTTCGATGAGGTTCAGGTTTTTGGCCAAATCATCGTTGGCAGTGAAAAGCCGCTTCAGTCTTCGGTGCTCCCGCAATGCCCGCTTGACCATCGGGTGCCCCTTGTCGCCGAGGATGGGAAAAACATGCCGCTCCTCAACCTCAAAATGGGGGAGCAGGTGGTTTTCAGAAAACCAGTCTGTATAGGCTTTTATCCTTTCCACCGCCACGCCATTTGACAGCCCGGAGCGGATTTTCCAGCCGAGCAACAGACCGTGGTGGTGCTCCCGGCTCAATGGCTGCAAGGCAGCGTGCCGCTTCAATGGTTTTGTATCGCTCATGGTTAGTTGGCAAAGTGTTTTTCCAATTCGATGGCACGGGGGAACATGATATTGTTCTCCAAATGGATATGCATATGGAGGTCTTCCTCAAATTCTTTCAGAAGGGCAAATGCCACTCGGTAGGTCGTGCAACCATCCGCTGGGGGAGAGTACTGGTGGCTGAGTTCCGAGATTTTTACGAACCGGTCGCCTTCCACCGAATGCTCCTCCATCATCATGCGGATGGGGTTTTCGACCGTGCCGAACGGCGGCATGCCAGGGTGTTCTTCGGTGGCCAATTTGCGCACGAAGGGGAATAGTATTTTTTCCTCCTTCTGCATGTGGAAGGCCAATTCAGTGGCGACATGGGCAAATTCGTCCCTGATTTCGAACAGTTCGGGATGGCGCTCGCCATGCACCTTGCAGAGTTTGCTCAGGTATTGAGTCAGTTCCGGCAATTTGGCGGTGACATAGCGGTGGTGCTTTTTCTCCACATAATCAACCAACAAGTCGAGGGGCCAGTTACGGTAGTCGGCAGTGGGTGCTTCGCTGGAGGTGGTGGCTGATTCGAGCTCCTGCAAGAGCGCTTGCGCTGCCATGTCTTTGCTTTCGCAAACCTCATTGATGGTGCGGCCACCCTTGCAGCAAAAGTCAATCCCGTGCGATTGGAACACGGAGGCGGTGCGGTAGTCTTGGGCGACGATTTCGCCGACGGTCAAATTCTGGTTGAAGTTCATATTACTGCATTTTTGAAACAGGATGATTTTGTCCTGTTTTTGGTTAAAATTTTTTATCGTTTCAAAAAAGTAAGTCCATCCTTTAGTCCGAGCGCCAAATCCAGCACGGTGGTTTCTTCCAGCATGGCCTTCAGTTCGTTCCGCACAGCGGCAAAACGCTCGTGCATGGGGCAGGGTTTCAGTGCGTTGCAGGCACGGAGGCCCAACCCGCAGCCCGTGAAAATATGGTCGCCGTCCATGATGGAAACAATTTGGCTGAGGCGGGTTCCTTCCATTTCCTTGCGCCCGATTTCAAAGCCGCCGTGAACGCCCTGCACCGAGCGGACGATACCGCCTTTGGTCAACTGTTGCAAAATCTTGCCTGTGAACGCAACGGGAGAGCCAGTCTCTTCGGCGATATCTTTCACGCTGACCCGACTACCTTCCAGCGAGTGGGTGGCGATGAGTAGGGTTGCTCGGATGGCGTATTCACAGGCTTTTGAAAACATGGGTTTTGAATTTTAAAATGGGAAACTGGTAATTCAATTTCTCCTTTTCGATGGCCAAGTTACAGCAAGTTTATTAAATAGGACAAATTTATCCGATTTAAATGGCGGGTAGTTCCATTATTTTACATTGATAAGACAAAATACTGCGCCGTACAAGAAAATGGGGCACCTAAAAAAAGGGTTGCCAACATCCAGCCCGCCGCCTAAAAAGAAGGGCGATTGTCATCTCTTCACCATTCAGCGAAGGAGTTTTCAGTATCAAAAAGCCATATTTGGAGCAACTCAACCTCCTATTGCAAGCCCTCAATTTCCGTCAATGGTTTGAGCATGGAAACGGTTTGCTCCTCGTTGAAAAGCACCCGCTCCTCGTAGCGGATATGCGGCTTCCGTTCTTTAAGTGCTTGGCTAACGCTTCGGTAGCGGCAAACAGCCGTTTCAACCTGCTGTGCTCCCGCAATGCCCGCTTGACCACCGGGCCAAGTTCTTGCGCAATGAACTGTAATTTGACAAATCTTCGTACCTTTAAATCGGTGAAAACAATCCCTAAAATAGGCCCTATGAAACACCCCGTTAATGCCGATATCGTTCCTAAGCTTCTTATCCTGATGGAAGCCCTGCAACCCTTCCCCGTTGCTCAACACCCTACCCTACGATTTCAAACAGTTCGGGAAGAACGCTCTATTTTTTTCACGCCAATTCTCCTAAATATCGAGCTTCAAAGCCGCATTTTCCGATGCTGGTTTTCCTGCCTGTTGTTTGCGGCAGCATTTCCCATTGCTGCCCAGGAACGCCCCCAACTCCTCTTCGACAACTACTCTACCGATGGGCTTTCCAACAATGTAGTCCACGCTACCCTGCGGGACAGACAAGGCTTTCTCTGGCTCGCCACCGACAACGGGCTGAACCGCTTTGACGGCTATTCTTACAAGACTTTCCTGCATATTTCAGGTGACAGCACTTCCATCGGCGACAACACCTGTTATGCCTTGGCGGAGGACTCGAAAGGATTCCTATGGGTGGGCACGGCCAACGGTTTGTACCGCTACAACCCGCTGACTGAGCGGTTTACAGGTTCGTTTTTGCCAAGAACCATTGACTCCTCCGGCTTCGACGTGAAGCAAGTTTTTATGGATGCGGAAGACTGCCTTTGGATGGGTTCTTCCTTGCCAGTGGGCTTGTTTCGTTACGATACCCGGAGCAGACGGTTTGACCATTTTGTGAACAGGGCGGCGCAGAAATTCGGTGCAGGCAATGTGGTCAATGACATCTGGAAAGACAAAAACGGCTTGATTTGGTTGGGGACTTTCAACGGTCTTTTTACCTTCCAGCCCGCTACAGGCGAGTTTGAAAACATGCTGCAAGCCCCGGCGGAAAAAGACAAATTCCGTGATTTTATCATCACTTCTGTGTTGCAGGATGCCTACCGGGAGCGCCTGCTTTGGCTGACGATTTGGGGCGACGGGCTTTGGAAATATGATAAAATCACCCGAAAAAGCGAGCGGTTTTTGCCGGAGCCACAGTATCGGTACGATGCCATTCACAATGTGCTGCAAGACGCGGTGCAGCCCGATTCCAACCACTTTTGGCTGGCAGCGGGCGAACTACTTTCCTTCGATGTTGCAAGCAAAAAATTCAACAAATTATCTTCTCAACACCCCGCCCTGCCGCTGAAAGTCAGTCTTCAACGATTTCATACCGACAAGGCGGGCAATTGCTGGATAGCAGGTTCGGGGGGCATTGCACGGATTTCGGGGCTCCGTCAGCAGTTCGGCATCAACATCATTCCAAAATCATTGACCATTCGGGCCATTTTCGACGACCCCATTGCAGGGAAAACCTATTTCGGCAGTATTTACCACAACCGCTCGCTGCTCATTTTGGATAAAAAAACCGGGCAATGGGAAACAATCCACTTGCCTTTGTTGGATAAAATATTAGCCGGCCCGGTAAAATTCCTGAAAGACAGCAAGGGGTTTCTGTGGTTTCTCACGAACAAGGGGTTGTTCCGTTTTGACCTTGCGACCCATCGTTTCGAGGAAAAACAAGTCGTGGTTGGAAAGGGGGAAAAGTTGGGTCAGCGCTTATGCCAAAGGGGGGAGGAAGACGCCGAGGGAAACCTGTGGTTTCTTTTTGACAACCACTACTTAGTGAAATACACGCTTGACGATGACATTTTCACCTTGAAACATCAGCAGGTCAGTACGCTGGGAAAAGGGCAAAACGGCAAATTGCTCATCGTCAAACACGACGGTATCCTGCTACTGCACCCGCAGGCCAGTAAGGTTTTTTATCCTTTTTCCCTGCCCGGCAAAGCAGTTAGTTGCATTGCCGAGGACAAGCGTGGAAATCTTTGGGTGGGCACCTCCACCGACGGCATTTTTAGCTGGAACCCCGGCGAAGACAAGCCGTCCCGGGTGCGCACCCTGCGCATGGAAACCGGGCTGCCTTCCAATTGGATTCACCAAATCACCTGCGACCCGGACGGCTTTGTCTGGGCAAATACCCGGCAGGGTCTGGTGAAGATAAACCCCGATGATAGGAGCATGAACCTGTTCACGAAAGAAGACGGCTTGCTCACCGACGACTTTGACACCGAATTGATTTTCCAGCCGTCCGGGGAAGTGTTTTTACCCTTGTACACATCGCTCTACCATCACTTCGATTTCCGGAAAATCCACCAGCCAGACCTTGACAGCCTGCCATTTCATTTCCACACCTTTCGCATTGGCGGCAAGCCCGTTGTTTTTGAAAAAAACATCAACCACCTGCCTGTGCTTTCGCTGCATTACCCGGACAATGCCTTCTCTGTCGAGTTTGCCGCCCTGAACTTCGACGGGCAAAAAAGCATCCGCTATGCCTTCCGCCTCGCCGGGCCGGAGGCGGAATGGACCGATGCGTATGCCCACCGCTACGCCGCTTTTTCCCATTTGCCGCCCGGCGAATACTGCCTTGAAGTGCGCATGAGCAACCGCCAGGGTTTTTGGTCAAAAAACATCCGTTCGCTGAACGTGACCGTACTGCCCGCCTGGTGGCAACGAACCTGGGTACAGGTATTGGCGGGGCTGCTGCTCATCGGCTTGATTTCGTGGGTGGTCGCCCGGTTTTACAGCCTGCGTTTGCGGCAGCGCATTGCCGCACTGGAGCGCCAACGGGAACTGGAAGGCATCCGCCGCCGCATTGCCCAAGACATCCACGACGAGGCGGGCGCCGGACTGACCAAAATCGGGCTGACAGCGCAAGTGGCGGCGCACCTGCCCCCCTCGGATGGCAACGCCCTGAAACAAAAACTCGACGCCATTCTCGTCGAAACCCGCAATGTGAGCGCCCGTCTCGCCGAGGTGCTGTTTGCCGTCAACCCCCGCTACGACCACTTCGAGGCGGTGCAAGCGTGGCTGCGGGAATGGAGCCACCGCTTCCTCGAAGATGCCGGGATGGAGGCGGAGTACGATTTTCCAAAAAGCAAATACGACCCTGTTTTGTCGCCGGAGGTCAAGCGGAACCTGCTCTTGATTTGCAAGGAAGCCCTGAACAATGCCGTGAAATACAGTGGCTCAGCGCGGGTTCGCATCCGTTTTTCTTTGGACGAAAAAGGGCGGCGCTACACGTTGGAAGTGCAGGATTTCGGGCGGGGTTTTTCGCCGGAGGCAGTCGGTGCGTTTTCCAACGGGATTGCGGGGATGAAGGGAAGAGCCTCGCAAATCGGGGCTGCGATTTCGGTGGAGTCAGTGCTGGAAGAAGGGACAGTGGTACTGGTTTCCGGCTTGCTTAGCGGGTAAGGAAGGTTTCTCAGCAGTTTTCCTTTCACGCAGAGGGGCTACAGGAAAAAGAATTCACCTTTTTGTGCGATGCCCTTATTTCCAAATCATCCTTAATTTGCAGGAAATGAAAGACATGGAAGAAAAACCGGGCAAGCCGCTGCCCCCCGTTATCCGGGTCGCCATCGTGGAAGACGACGACGAGACCCGCAAGCTGACCGCCAGCCTGCTCAATATGTACCCTGGCATCGAGTGCGTCGGGGCATTTGAGCGGGCGGAAGACTTCGCCGCAGCCATCGCCTCGCTGCACCCCCACGCCGTGCTGATGGACATTGGGTTGCCTGGAAAATCAGGCATACAGGCAGTGAAAGAGTTGAAAGATAAACACCGGGGCACGGAGTTCATCATGTTCACCATCAACGAAGACGCCGAACAAATCGTGGAGGCGCTCGCCTGGGGCGCTACGGGTTATTTACTGAAAAACACCCGTCCCGAAAAAATCGTCGAAGCCATCCGGGACGTAGTGGGCGGCGGCGGCAACCTCACCACTTCCGTCACGAGGGTGCTGATGGAGGTGCTGCAAGCCAACCGGGGCAACCGCCAACTCTTGGAAAAGCTAACCGCACGAGAGCAGGAAACTTTGATGTTGCTGAAAGACGGCTACTCCCGCAAGGAAATCGCCAAAAAACTCTTTCTCTCCGAGGACACCGTGCGCTCGCATATCCGCAATATTTATGAAAAATTCGAGGTACACAACCGGGCGCAGGTGCTGAAATTGGTTTTTGGGGTTTGAGAAATCGCACTTTAGTGCGATTGCCGGGGCCAATCTTGTGGGAGAACTTTGCGTCAAAATTTCATTAAAATTTCAACACATGAAAAACATTGTTTTCGCCTCACTTCTCCTTTGCCTTGCTGCCTGCCAGTCCCCTCAATCCCCTGAAGGGGGTGATGCCGCCGCCGCCAACGAAGCCTTGCTCCAAAGCAACACCGACAAGTTGCTCAACCAAGGAAATTTGGTTGCTATCCATATCATAACAGTAGAACCTAAGCCCAATGTGACGATGGACCAAGTGCTTGATTTTTACAATACGAAATGGGCGCCTGCCGCTCATCAATATTTTGGCTTCCATAGTTTTTTTGGTAAATGCCTTCATGGAACCGAATGTGCAGAAAACAAGATTCTATGGATATCATTTTTTAACACAGCAGCCGACCGGGATAAATATTTCAAAATGGATGAAGGCGGTAATGACCTGAATGAGTTGGGTGAAAAAGCTTGGGCACAATTTGCCCCGACTAATGATGCACTACAGCAATTAGCCACTATTAAAGATGAATGGGGAGACTGGGTGATAAAGTAATTATCCACTAGCTCATGTTCCCATGCAGCATTCGCACGTTCAAAACGCAGCGAACGAGTAGGAAGCCGGCGAGACCTTTTCAACTTATTTTTCCAAAAGTCTAATTCCAACTTCAATGAAAAAATCATTCATTCTCCTGTTCGGAGGACTGCTCCTCTGCGGGCACTCCGTTGGCCAAACCGCTGACCACGAAGCCATTATGCAACTCTGCTACGAGGAAAGCATGGCTTACCATGCTTGTGATTTTGAAAAATGGGCGACTTACCACGTCCAAAGCGCCGAGGCGGACTTGGCTTACAACAACCCCGACGGCAGCTTTGGCTACGACTCAGGCTGGGAAAAACTCAGCGCCGGCATGAAGGAGTGGCTCCAAACTGCCGAAAAAGTGGAGATGAAACTGACAAATACCAATTTCACCTTCGTGATACGAGGCGACATGGCTTTTGTCGCTTACGACTCGGATAACCTGAACGCCCAGGGCAAGACCATGAAGCTGCGGGAATACCGCACCCTGCTGCGCAGCGACGGGCAGTGGAAAATACTTGCTGTGCAGGTTTATGGCAATCACCTTTCGGGGAAGTAACCGGGCGTTGTGTGACGAAACTTACTCGCAGAATTGGGGCGGCACGAACCATGAGATTTGGCAGCGTAGCCCTCATTTTTCAAAATAAACAAGCTGGGAAGGCAAATTTTCTTGGCAAGTTCAAATCTTGCCAAACCTGCTCTTTGCCTCGAAATGAAACGCTTGCAAGGCTTCTGGCTGCCGGTAAAATAGCACTTTGGTGCGATTGCGGGGGTGGGCGGGAAGCAAGAGATTTGCGGAGGGATTTTAATTTTTTCCGAAGTAGCCATGGGCTACATTTTCTTGTTAAACATTGTGGGGGAACTACACGAAACCATGAAGTTCCGCATAACATCATTTGTTATATGCAAATCCACCTTGTACTACCCTGGTAGAATTTGGATGTTGGCATCTAATGCAAATTGAGTTAAAACCTTAACAAAGTTGCCATTATGAAAAATTCTTATCCTTTACGAAATGCTTATTTATCCCATACTTCTGAAGCGTTATTGAAGCAACCAATTTCAATACTTCTAACGGTATCCAATCAGGCAGAAGGGGCGCTCAACCAAGTTGGGATATTTTCCATTTTTGACCTTGGCTCCTCTCATTTGTTTGGTGCTGCCCGTCAAATTCAAGAAGCGACAAAAATTCAAGACACAAGAAATTTTCAAAAGTTCTCTGCCGACTTGATAGACGCTGTTGCAAGAACATACACCGTTAGTGAAATCGCCAATTCCTCTATAGAAGTTTTACGTTCTTTAGACCAGCCAACGGCAGTACTAATCCAAAATGCGCTTGGAGTAAGCACCATAGGCGAGCTTGCCTCTTGGCCACCCTACCACACTGCAAGGGCTATCATAAATGACTCATTTGGGTTATCGAACTCCATAATCGAGGATGAAGAGCGCCCCGATGAACTCATCCCTGTGATGCGTAAGTATGCCACAGAAAAAGTACAGTACGATGTACTTGTACTTGATAAAATTTTGGTGCCGAAACCAATTATTTGGATAGCTAATCCTTCTGCTGGTTTATCTAATCCAACAGATGCATTGATTTCGCCGGGTATTCATGCACCAGGAGTTGACCTTTTGTTATCGGGCGCTATTGACATTAGCGACATTGTGAATGCAACGCTTGAGGCAAAACCTGCGCTTGGCGCCGTGCTAACGTATCGGCAAAGCTGGTATCCTCAGGGATTGGCTTTGGGTCACCTGCTCCATTCCATGGCGCTTGCCCCCGGCGAAAGCACCAGGATTGCCATGGTTGATTGGACAAGGGCGGTACGTGCCAGCATCTCCGAGAATACTTCTCAGGCAGAAGCGCTTTTTGCAGACATTAATCGGAACCGTTCGATTAGCGAGGTCACTTCGGCAGTGGCAAAGGAGGCTCAAAGTGGTTTTTCAGAGTCGGAATCAAGTGCAACACAAAACCAAAATGCTAACACTTCGGGCAGAGCTACGCTATTTTCGAATGCTGATGTAAAAGCAACCATCAACAAGGAAGAAAAAGATGGCTTAAAATTCAATGGCAACTATGAATTAGGCGCTGCTTCAAGCGGCAATTCAAATGCAAAATCTACAACCACCGGTTGGGCATCATCCAAATCCTCGTCCTTCGGGGACAGAACGCTCAATGCAACCATGCAGCAGAACATTACGGACCGGACTCAACAGGCTTCAAACAGTGTCCGCAACAGAAGGGCTACTGCTGTTACCGAAACCTCACAAAAGGAAAGCGAGACACTGAGTACAAGGGTGGTGACCAATTACAACCACATGCATGCTTTGACCGTCCAGTATTTTGAAGTGGTTCAAATCTATAATGTGGTTTTGGAGCTGGCGAGAGTGACTCCTTGTCTGTTTGTGCCGATGAAATTGGTAACGTTTACAGAGTCTGTTATCAGGCGATATCGTAATGTTCTTGCTACTGCTGGATTAATACCTTCTGTAAGAGCATTAAGCTATTTTGAAACTAACCATTTGGCTATCGAAATCCCAGACAAAGTTGGCAATTGGGCATTCTTAGATGAAATTAATGTTGGTTTTAGATCAGTAGTTGGTTTTGATGATTCTAAGACTATATTTATACCCTTTGAGAAAGGTTTTGTTTTGCATTGGGTTGGAGTGGATGATGCGTATTGCGCCGATAAGTTCACAGATGTTGTTGTTAAATTAAAAAACGGTTCCACAAGAGAATTTCCACTTCACAATGATGGAGGAAGGTTTATTGATAGGAGTTTGTATAACCCTTTTTATTATGTTTCTTTAACGGGACAGTCACCTAATTTTATACCTGTAATCAGTATTGATGAAATTTCTGAAATATTATTAAAAACAAGTATCCATACCATAAATTTACCAAAAGAAAGCGAAGTTATGCTGACATTTAATGTCATTGGAAATCCAAACGTTAGAAGCCAAATACCTCATTTTAGGCTAAAAGGGAAAATAAATGTTAAAGCCGATGAAACCGAAGTAAGTATTTTTAAAATTCAAAAAACTATTACCGATCAAAATATTATCAGACACCTGGAAGAAAATGCCCTGCATTACAGCACCGCAATTTGGCGCTCTCTGGACGCATCCACCATTACCACTCTCTTAGCGAGCTATTCCCTGTTTGGCAAAAGCCTGATAGAGAACATAGACCCTGTCCCTGTCTCGGTCACTGGAAACTATATTGTATTTCGTTTTTATGGCAATGCTGATACGTCCGATTGGAATGAATTTCTGCGCAAGCATGAACTAGACAACCCCAGACCATTGGAAGAAATAATTCCTTTGCCAAGCGGAGGCGTATTTGCAGAAGCTGTTTTGGGCCGTTCCAATGCCGCTGAGAAGTTGGACATTACCCGGTTTTGGAACTGGCAAGACTCTCCCATTCCAATTTTGCCGCCTGAAATCAGTCCGCTCAGCGCAGGTGGTAAAGCAAATGACCAGACACCTACCACGGGGAAATTAGAATCCTCCTTAGTCAATATCATTAACCCGCCTTCTCTTCCTGACCCTGCCGGGTTAGCACCCCTTTATGCCGCCATTGCCAACGGCAATATGTTTAGGGATATGAGCGGCATGGCACAAACTGCTGCTCTATTGCAGTCTGCTCTGCAATCTGCACAGGCTGGCGCTGCAAATGCCACCGATGCTGCCGGGACTGCACAACAGGTGGCTGCAAACCAATTGACGGATATTTTGAAAATTGCAGCACAAATTGCGGCAGCGGCGATGGGAGTGCCTACAGGAGCCTTAGGTGGTGGTTCAAGTACAACGCATAATCTGCCTGCCACCCCTACCAATAAGGGGTTAAACGTGAATGCGGGACAGAAATTAGATGAGAAGAATTTAGCAGCATCTAATGTTCCTTCCTATAAAAAAAGCGATGCTCCTGATGCTAATGAAAATGAATGGTCGCCTTACCCGGGTGGTAATTCTGATACTGCTAACGTAGCAAATTCCAATCCTTCAGGAGGTTTATTTCCGAATGAAACTGCGGCATTGAATGGACCTTTGACAAGTGGAGGCGGGTTGTTGGGCATGGCACTTGACACAGTACTTGGTGCAAAACCCGATGAAGGTGGTGGTGCAGGGGCTGCAATAGCTGGTAAGGGTCTTGAAATTTTAGCTAAAACAGTAGAAGGGGAAATACTCAAGCTTCTTTCGGCTCCAACCATTGAAATTAATGGCTTCGAGAATGGTAGCGCCCTACTTTTTGATGTACCTGATTCTAACAGGTATGATCTAGTGGACGAAGAAGGTATTGTTTTCAAATTCATAAACCTCGGTGCCAGCTCCCTTTTCGACGGAATTAGTGGTAATATTTATGTCTATTGGCAAAACTGCAAATTAATTGATTCCCCTGAAAATATTAAGGTCTTTAAGCCAGGTTCAAAATGGCTAAAGATGGCGCAAGTCAATTGCAAAAGACAGATTAGGATTGAGTATGATGGCTTTTCTTCGATTGGCAAAGCTATTTCCAAAGCCGAAATCAATTTATCATTGATTCCTGGAAATCACCCAAATATGCGCTCACCCACTACTTTTCGTATTGATAATGTTTCTTCTGCTATTTTAGATCCTCTTGAAGTAATGCCATTCATCAGATTAACTATCAATATAGAGAAGTCTGTACTTACTACTGGCAATCTGGGTCCATTCTCGAAAGTATTCAAAATCAAAAACCAAAATGAGCAATACGGGCTCATAAAAACAGTCTTCATTGTTTATGATACTGAATTAGGTATTGTGGTGGATGATATTTCACCACTGTAATAAATTGGCTCATGTTCCCTTTGGGCTGAAACGAACCGCCGAACGCCAGTTCGGCGGGGAAATTTTCTCCGCCGAACTGGCGTTCGGAAGAATGAAATAATTGGCTTAACGCTGTTTGAAATAAAACTCAAATGCAACCCAACATTTTCGAACTCGACGTCAAACAATATGGTGCCTACGGCGACGGCATCCACGACGACCTCCCTGCCTTCAACGCCGCCATATCCGCATTAGGCGGAGTTGGCAAGAACTCAGCCGGTGCCACCCTCTACGTCTCCAAAGGCAAATACCGCCTCAGCGGACAACTTCAAATCCGCAGGGGCATGATATTGAGAGGGGCATCCGGTGCCGGATGGTACAGCGGCACACAGCTTATTTTTGATGATGGCACGCACGGGCTTGTCGTGACGAGACATAACACCTCCATTGATGATGGCAGGGGCGATTGGTCCACCATTGAAAACGTAGGGATTATAGCAGCGGATAAAACCGTTCCCGACAAGCACGGCATCTGGCTGCACGCCCGTTGCAGAATTTCAAATTGCTATATCAGCGGTTTTTCAGGACACGGCATTTGCATCCACGCCGATGCGGTCAGTTTCCCGAAGGAAGCTCCGCTATGGGCTGCCGGAACTGCCTACAAAATAGGTGACAACGTACTGAATGACAATGGCAAATGGTATTTCTGCACCCAAGCCGGAACCTCGGCAAGTTTGGGAGGACCTGCCGGAATGGGTAGCGCCCTTGCGGATGGCGGCTGCAAATGGAACTATGTACAAGGAACGAATGCCAACAATTGGGCGGTGGAATATTGCCGGATAGAAGCAAACGGAAAATCGGGCATCTTCTGCAAAGGCGGCGACTCCAACGCCGGATATGCGCTAGGCGTGGATAGTTCCGACAACAGCGAATGG
The DNA here is from genome assembly GCA_022841745.1 of Saprospiraceae bacterium. Classification (GTDB taxonomy): domain Bacteria; phylum Bacteroidota; class Bacteroidia; order Chitinophagales; family Saprospiraceae; genus UBA6168. Next base: position 33,094 of record JALHQW010000022.1, read on the forward strand.
GGCATCAATGACGAATCCTTCCTCGGTAATACTTATATCGCCTGCCATGTGGCTGGCAATAAACGAGGTGCTTACAACAGCGCCACGCTCGCCGGCGTGACTACTTTCATTGGCTGTTATTCGGAGGGAGACCAGCCGCATTCCCAGTTTTCCAAAAGTACCGTAAATATCGGCGGGCTTCACGGCGCAGGCATTCAGGGCTCATTTTCCGACCTCCGTTCCAACAGGCATAACGCTTCGGAATTTCGAACCAGAACGGGCGGCGAGGGAACCGCTGAAAATCCTTTCACTTACGAACATTTAATCGGAGTAGGCGACGAAAGCGGCTCGGGAGCAGTCATGCGCCTGTCCGGCAGCCTGAATAACTTTTATTGGAAAAGGCTGCTGAACCAGGCAGGACACCCACAGAGTGTAGTCTGGAATTTTGCCAACTTAGGCGTATCCTACGCCTGGGGCATGGCATTGGAAGAAGCTATTCACAGGGCGGGTGCGGGCTTGGGCAGGCAATTAAAACCCGGTCAATTGTTTACCGGCGAGAACTACGGATTGCTGCTTCAGGGAGCCATGCTGAATGCCGTCGAGGATATTTCCCGAATGGAAGGTTCTTCATTGGTTGGCGACATTGTTTTTAACAAGGCGGCAATACCCGGCGGGAATGCAGGCTGGATATGCACCGGGCGTGGCACCAACGGGATTTTCACGGAAGACATTACTGCCACTGCGGACAGCACGACAAGCATTGCACTCAGCCCCGGCACTCATTATTTGTGGGGGCTAAAAGTGGGGGAAAGGGTGATGATAAACGGTATTGATACATATGTTACAGCCAAACCCACCGGGCATTCGGCAAACACGGTCACTCTTGCCGACCCGATTCCGGCAGGCACAGGGCTTTCGATAGATTATGTCAATCCAACCTGGGTGGCGTTCGGCGAGATTTCCGGTGGCATTCCCGACGCTACGCTGATGCCAGGCGAAACCATTCAACATACGATGAAAGGGAGATTGGCAATCGCTGCCGGGAGTGATTCGGTGGTGGTTTCCAACAACAAAGTATCACCCGACTCTTGTGTTTTCGTTACCATCCAGACCTGCGACGATACCTTGACACACATAACTTGCGTAGTTCCGGATACAGGAAGTTTTACCATTTTTGGCAATGCTCCGGCAAGCGACAATGTCTATGTCTGCTGGAAATTGGAAGTCTAATTTCCGTTTTTCGTACACGTTTTTGAATCAAAAACCATGTTCACCTTCGACCTCCTCCTCGACCTCTCCCAATCCGGCTGCCAGCCGGAAATAGTGGAACATTTAGACAACCTGCTCCGTGCCCTGCGTGACACGGGTCAGGTCGTCAATGAGGACAGCCCGTTTGTTCAAAAAGGCACCACGCTTCGGGTGTCAATTCTCTGCCCGGAAGCAGGTGCGTTGGATACTTTGACTTACAGCGTTTTCACCATTAATTGGCTGAAAAAACTGGAGGATGCCCTGCTGACACCCATCAGGTTCATCCCGACAGGCAAGGACCCACGCTTCGAGCCTTACATCGAAAGGGAAAAACCGTCCTTTTATGTCCTGCGGCATAGCGGCTATTCTCCCTTGGTGAACGGCGATACGGGAGATTGCATCCCTTTGTACAAAATCCCGCAGACCTGGCAGTACGTCTCCGTCATGGATGGCGCTCCGCTTGGCGACCGGGAAGGGTATCACGACGTCTGGTCGTGGCACCAAAATTACGAGCGCATCTATGGGCTTTGGTTCAATGGTGGAGTCGGGGAGCGGTTTGCATTGCGGCAAATGCAGGACCCCGGCTCCGAATTGTCCAAGCAAGGCAGGGCGGTGTGCCGGAGCATCGAAGAAGTCAGTGGCATCCCTGCCTACTATTTTTTGTTCAATTACCGAAGGCGAAACCAGCAACGAGAATCTAACTGGAAATGCCCACTATCGGGAAAGGACTGGTTGTTGCCATTGGCAAAACGAGGAGATTTTATTGCTTTTCGTTGCGAGGAAAGCAGGCTGGTTTCCTCGTTTACCTCAAACTCCTCTGCTTGGTCGGCTTCTCACTGACAGCCGTGTCAATCAAGGTGCTTTGGCAGTCCGCTTCGCAAATAGAAGAGGGAGAAAACAGGCTGAAAGAGGCGACAACTTGCCGCCTCTTCGTTTATGAAAACTCGGTATCTAATTGTGTTCGCAAATCATTAATTCAAAGCCTTTAGGTTATTTCCTCCAAGGCAAATCCAACACCCGCTCCCCAGCGAGGTAGCCAAGCCGCAGCCCCTCGTCGCAGTCCATGCGGAAGTGCACGCCAAGCGGGATGCGGGAGTAGGCGTTTTCGTTTGCCATTTCAACGAAAGTATTGAACGAGCGTGGCGTTCCCCTGAACTCCGTCCTGTCTTTGTGGCAGTTGTCGGTGAAGTGGTAATTGAACCCGAAAACATCGGTCAGAACGGTTGCCCCAGCGCCGGCAAAGCCGGAATGGCCTGATGGGTAAGCGGGAAATGGAGGCGTTGCACCTTCAACGGTCGTGTTGCTGAGGATGCTCGTCCAGTTCGGGTCGAAGTTGCGCCGGATGTAATGCACGGGGCGCTCGTAGTTGTAAATGTACTTCGAATTCCAGATGGCGATGCCAGCATCGCACAGCGCCATGCCCATTTTGGCATAAAGCTCCACGGTTCTATCCAGCTTAAGTCCTTCAATATCAACGATTTGGTTGGCAATGGCCACCTGCCGCATTGCTGGCTCGAAAGTCTGCTGGAAGAAGTCGTCGCTCCAAAACTCGGCTATCCACCAAGCATCCTCGTCCTGCCCCGCCTTGATTTTATCCACCCAGATTTGGGTTTCTTTTGCCTGGTTGTAAATCTGGGAATTCGGGTCTTCACTCCAGGCGAGCGGCGGTTTGGCGACCAAGTCTGCCTGGCTCATGGCAAAGGGGCGCACCTGGCCCCAGTATGGGAACAGCGCTGCCGAAAAGTCAGGGAAAGATGGCTGCCACAAGCCGTCACCTGATGGCGGAGCGTAGCTGGCAGGCTGTGGGTCGAGGTAAGCCTCGTGCCCAGCGGCGTCGGTCTTCGACCAGTCGAAAATGGCGGTGGCGACGGCCTCGCCAAATGCTTTTGAACGGTCAAAAACCTCGGCTTCCACCTGGGCAGCGTACTTGTCCTCAAAAGACTGGTTGAGGTCGGCGATTTTAGCCAAATCATTCGCCTGGATATGTGGGTAAAAATTTTGCAGCATGATATGATAGGCTGCATTCACGGCTGTTGGCCAGTGGTACTGTTTCCCAGCCTCGATTTGCGGCAGCGACAACCCGGCAAAATGGCCGCCCAATGAATTGTACTCGGGCATACCGGGCACGGCGGCTTCGTAACCTGCCAATCCGGTGTACGCAAATGCACGGGCGGCAGCGGGTGGGCGGTAGCCCGGCGAGTAGCGGTCAATGTCCTGTACAAGTTGGAACCATGAAAGTGGTACTTCCGCTGAAAACTGTTTAGCAGCCACGGATTCTTCAACAATAGGGTCGTTATCTTGCTTGCAGGAGAAAACGCCCAGCATGAGTAGCACCAACAGGGGTGCGGTAAAACGTAGGAATTTCATACGATTATAATTTTAAGTGTGAAAAAAATGGATAGAATTTATGGTTAGCCCAATTGAAATCAATGGACGAATTTTGCCAAATCCAAGCCTTTTTTGAGAGGCGGGGTTATCGAACCCCGCAGTTCCGGAACTGCGGGGTTCGATAACCCCGCCTCTCAAAAGTGACTGCTATGCCGCCATAATCTCTTCCTCTGTCATTTCTGGTTCGTTTTCGGTGGTTTCGTCGGATGGTGTACCCAACAATTCAACCCCTGTGGAAGCCCCTTTGAGCGACCCCCACCTCGATACGATGAACCAAGCCAGCGGAATCACGCCGCCAAAGAAGAACACGGAAGCACCAATGCCACGCAGCCAGGTCAGTTTTTCAAAAATGCCGCCGCCAGTAAACGCATGCGAGCGGGCAAACCACAGCCCATTGTCCACGATGGCCTTGAACTGGATGGCCCCTGCGGGGAACAGGTCCAGCATGACCATCAGCATCAGGCCAGCGTTGATGGACCAGAAGGCGAACTTGACAAGCTTTTCGCTCCAACGGTTTCCCTTGAGCAAAAGCCGGGAGGCAAACAGCATGGCCGCCAGCGAAATATTGCCGTAAACCCCCATCAGCGCAGCGTGTGCGTGGTTGATGGTGAGGTAGGAGCCATGCTCAAAGTAGTTCATGATGGGCAGGTTCACGATGATGCCCATGACGCCCGCCCCAAAGAAGTTCCAGAAATTGGTGGCGACGAGGAACAGGAAAACCTCCGGAAACCCGAAGTTGCCTAATTGGTCTTTTCCTACTCCGTTGACCGCCATCCGGGGCATGTTTTTGAAGCGCCATGCCTCCACCGTCAGCAGGATAAGCGGGACAAATTGCAGGGTGGAAAACACCGAGCCGAGCGCCATCGTGGCCACTGGTTTTGCGTTCCAGTAGAAATTGTGCGAAATGCCCAGCAGCCCCGTTCCAAGGAAAAGAATGGTGGCAAAATAGACCACCCGGATGGCGGCCTGACGGCTCACCAGCCCCATCAGCACCATCAAATAGCTGACAATGACCGTGATAAACACTTCAAAAAACGCCTCCACCCACATGTGGATGACCATCCAGCGCCAGAAGTCGGCAATAACGAAATTGGTCTCTGGCGTGGCCACGAAGCCCGACAAAAACAGCAACGGGATGCCGATAACGGAGTAGATAATCCAATTGGGCAGGTTCCAAGGTTCCCCTTTTACGAAGGCTGGTTTTACGCCCCTGTAAACGACGATACCCCATATCACGAAGATGACCATTAGCAAAGCCTGGTAAATTTTTCCAAAGTCAACATACTCCCAACCCTGGTGGCCCAGTAGGTGCCACCACTCACCGAATACGCCTTTTGGCCCAAGCACCATGCCCAGCAGTGAGCCACCCGCCAATACGATAAGCATCCAGAACAGCGTGTTGATGAGCGGAAGCTGCCCGGGGATTTCCTTTTTGGACAGGATGGGGCAAATGAAAATGGAGGAGGCAATCCAGCAAATGGAAATCCAGTAGAGCGCCAGCATCAGGTGCCAACTGCGGGACATGGTCACCGGGAACACCTCCGATGGGTAGATGCCGAACCATCCCAGAAAGTTGACAAAATCGTTGATGGTGATGATACCGCTCGCCACTTGCAGGAAAAACAGCAAGGCTGCCACGGCGAAAAACTTATAAGTGGCTCGCTGCGTCGGGGTCGGCTTGAAATTGGCGACCTTTTCAGCAGTCAGCAAATCCTTGCCAGCAGGCTTGAAAAATTTGTTGGGCAGCTGGTTGTATTGTCCGATATAGTACAGCACGATGCCGCACATCAGTACAAATGCCAGCATCCCCAACACGCTCCATAGTATGACGGGGGAAGTAGGGGTGTTGCCAGCCGCTGCGTCATAGGGCCAATTGTGGGTATAGCTGAAATCGCTGCCCGGCCGCTTTACGGCGCATACCCAAGCTCCCCAGAAGAAGAAGGAAGCCAGGTTTTCCACCTCCTGGCGGTCGGCGATGTAGTCCTTTGGCGGGAACGAGCCTTCTGCGTTTTTGTCAATGAAAATATCGGTGTAATAGGTCCTCAGCTTTCCCAGCGAATAAGCTTGGGCGGGGGTCAGGGTCACGATGTTCCCAGCTTTGTCGTAACGGTTTTCCTTCAGTTCCGCCTTGATGTTTTCCCCGATGATTTTCAGTTCCATGTCGGTGGCGTCCCGGCCATTATTCTTTTTGAAATCAGCAACCTGGTACTCGTTCATGTAAACGGTGATGTAGTGCAGGGCCTCGGCGGTGTAGTCGGGGCCCCGCTGCGCACCATCGCCCATGAAAGAGCCGTACTCCATCAAAGCGTATTTGTGGAAGACCTTCTGGCCTTCCTCGATGGTCGTTTTGTCCATCATCACCTCGCCCGTAGGCGACTTGAAGCCGGTCATGGGTGGGGCGTCATTGTAGGTCTGGTAGCCAATCATGCCGACACCAGCGACGCTGATGATGAGGATGAAGGTGAGCGGTTGCCACCAATTTTTGGTGTTCATGAAATAGCTGATGCTCTTCGTTCCGTTGGCGCTTTCGTTGCTTTCCGCTTTCATGTGCAAAGGATTTTCAGGCCAACCGCAGGCGGCAGGGCCTACTGAGGTTGACAAAATTTGAAGGGATGATGCTGATAGAGGTGAGCTTTAGCTGCTACTTCACCATGCTTGGATGAAGTTGGAGGCCATCAGGAAACCGATGGGCAAGTTGTCGGGCAGCTCTTGGATAATGAACTTGGCCGTCATGTGGACTGATATTAGGTGATAAAAAAGAATTAAGAGTCTTTTATCTTAAAAATGATTCAAAAAAAAGTCACGCCACGAGGCGGAACCTTTCATCGCTCACCTTCTCGCCCAGTTCGGCGAGTGAAGTGATGTCAAATTCTTCTTTCATGGCCCGTTTCGCCTCCTTCCAGAAGTCGTGTACGGGGCAGGGTGCTTCCACCCCGCAGCCGGGCAAGCCCAGCAGGCATTTGTCAAAAAAGTCCGCTCCTTCGAGGACATGGACAATGTCTGTCAAAAATAGCTGTTCGGCAGGCTTCGTCAGGGCCACGCCGCCGTTCGGCCCCCGATAAGATTCAAGGATACCATGCTGGGTCAGCGTTTGAAAGGTTTTAGTGAGGAAATGGAAAGAGATGTTCAGTTTTTCGGCAATCTCGCCGATGCTCACGTAGCCCGTCCGCTCCCTTTCAGATGCCATGTAAACCAGCGCCCGCAATCCATAAACAGTGGCTTTTGAAAGTACTCTCAAGACTCGAATTTGTATTTAAGACAATTTTGTCCCAAAACTACGCCAAAGATTTTTATTGCAAAGAAAAATTGTGGGCTTTTAATGCTTTTCTAAGAACTTGACAAACGGCCCAGTTACGAAAAGTAGAATTCCCAACGCCATCACCCCACTGAAAAGCAGCAAGGGCAGCAATGCACTCCCCCACCCCATGCCGCTGGTGCCCAGCAGCACCTCGGTTGCCAAGAAGCCAATCAGGAACAATGCGCTGCCAATTTTGGTGGCTTTCCGCAGGTCGAGCCATTTCATTTCAAAAAACAAGGCAATAAAAAAGCAGGTGATGACCCCCAACAGGCAGAGGTGCAGGTAGCCGATGATGAGGTTCCTGCCGGCAAATGCTACGGCTTGGATGGGCGGGAAAACGGATAGAAACTGGAGGATGTACTTCAAAATGAACGAGCCAACGGCAAACCAAAGGAAGGCACGAACCCATTTGTTTTTCGTTGAAAACCAAGCCCTTGCACCTCCAACTATCATTCGTGAAAAAATCAAAAGCCCTGCCATTTGCAGCAGCGCCGCTATTGCCGCAGGCACCCAAACCGCCCTGCCAAAACTCATACCTAGCAGTGAAAGCAAGTAAGCAGGGATGATTGAGATCGTGAACAAAGCATAAAACTGCCTTGCCTTTTGGGCGTCGAAGTTCACGCTGTCCATCTCCAGCCATTTGAAGAAAATGCCCAGTGCCACGAACTGGAACCAGCCGTTATACTGGAAGTGAAGGAAGAAATAGACCGCTGAATTGTATGCCTCTGAGCCACCCAGACCCTTGGCCGACAGCGCACCAATGGCAAAGGGTGCCAGCGTCGAAAGCAGCCCCAACCATAGCCCCGTTTTCACCCAGCGCAGCGGTAAGGAGTTAGGCAAAAGCCGAACGTCTTTGAAAAACCGGAAAATGAACCAGTAATTGAGCACTTGGAACAGCGTGGAGCAGATAATGGAGTACAGCCCGTAGCCCTGCAAGGCGAAACTGACCAGTACGCCCACGATGACCACGACGGTCAGCTTGAATTGAAAGGCGTATCTCCCTGATTGGATTTGTTCTTTTGATAAAAAAAGGTTGGCCAATAGAAGCATCATGGCTGTATAAACCCAGCCCTGAAAAGCGGTGTGCGAGTGGGCGTGGAGCAGGTGATCGTAGGCAAGGGGCAATTTCAAGAAAGTGGAAAGCCGCATCAAAGTGCCTACCAGCGCAATGACCAACAAAAACAGCAGGCTTATTTTGCTCCAACTCCCATTCATGCACTGGTTCGTTTGCTTGGCAATAGTTTTGGAATTTTAGTAGCCCTTCCCGTCCAGCATTCCACCTATCGAGCAAGCCGATAGCGTAGCCTTCAGTCCTTCCCTGCTACCATAGAAATGGTGGTGCAATGGGCATGGAAGCTTACTTGAACATGTCGGCATACCAAGGATACAACTCGTCAGTGCCCCCTTCCCGTCAATGCACTCCACAATGTCCAATAACGTCACATTTGAGTTTGCCTCGCTGATATAGAACCCTCCATGAGGCCCCTTCACGCTGCTGATGAGGCTATGGCGGGAAAGCTGTTGCAAAATCTTGGCGAGGAACTGCTGCGGCACTTGCAGAGCATCGGCGATTTCTTTTACGCCCATGTTCTTCTCCCTGCCCTCTTGCGCTGTCATATAGATTACTGCCCGAATGGCATATTGGCAACTTTTGGTAAACATGATTCAAAATTGAGTGGCGAGCATGCGCCGCAAGCAAATTATCGTTGAACAATGAAACCGCAAATCTCACCTATTTCGGATAAAAATACCCTTTTTTACTTAATGACAAATATCAGTCTGACACCTGATAATCGTCATCAACCAAGCAATTGGCAAAGGGCAAACTTTGCCCCATCGAAAAAAGGATAAAAACATCCGAAATTCGATTACAAAATCTGATAATCGTTTAAAATCAGTTGTTTATGAAAAAGCAAGTTTTAAACCTCCTCGCATTGTTGATGCTCCTTGCAGCCATTGGCTGCTCCTCCGACAAGTCGGAACCAGCCGCAGCGGGCGGCGATGCCGCCGCCAAACCCAAGTCCATGGTCTCCGATGAACCAGACCCACTGGAAAACAAAGGCGTAGGCCCCATCACCTCTGTGGAACTGGGCGCTACCGTTGACCAAGCCATGGCCGACAAGGGCAAGGCCGTTTACGACAAGATGTGTACTGCCTGCCACAAAGCCACCGAAAAGTTCATCGGCCCAGCCCCAACGGGCATCCTTGACCGCCGCTCACCAGAGTGGGTGATGAACATGATTCTGAACCCTGAGAAAATGGTAAAGGAAGATCCAATCGCCAAAAAACTGCTCATGGAGTTCAACGGCTCGCCAATGGCCAACCAGAACCTCACCGAGGAAGAGGCCAGACAGGTACTTGAGTATTTTAGGACGCTTTGATTGGTGATTGGTGATTGGTGACTCGTGATTCGTGCCTCGCAGCCCGAATCACGAGTCACCAATCACGAATCACGATTAACGAACCACGATTCATAATAAAAATCAATTCCTGATATGAAAAATCATTCAAACCAGCTTTCAAACTTAATGCTTGCAGCAATGGCAGCGCTCGTGCTCGTGCTGGCAAGCTGCGGACAAGGTAACAAGGGCGCAACAACTGGCGCTTTGGGTAGCAATGCCGCTCAAAAAACTTATGTAGCACCTGGCTCGCTCGATGAGTTCTACCTGTTCACTTCCGGCGGTTTCAGCGGACAAATCGGCGTGTATGGCCTCCCTTCTGGCAGGTTGTTCAAGCAGATTCCCGTATTCTCCCTCGACGCTGAAAAAGGCTATGGCTTCAACGAGGAGACCAAGCCATTGCTGCAAACCTCGCATGGCTTTATCCCTTGGGACGACTCCCACCACCCGGCCCTCTCGCAGACCAACGGCGAAACCGACGGGCGCTGGATTTTCATCAACGGCAACAATACGCCCCGCCTCGCACGGGTGGATTTGAGCACATTCGAAACAGCCGAAATCCTTGAAATCCCGAACTCAGGTGGCAACCACTCCTCACCTTACCTGACCATGAACACCGAATATGTGGTGGCAGGTACCCGTTTCAGTGTGCCGATTCCGCAAAAGGACGTGGCCATTTCGAGCTACGCCGAGAACTTCAAAGGGGCGCTTTCCTTCGTAAAAGTGGACCCAAAAACGGGCCGTATGAACGTAGAGTTCCAAGTGCTGATGCCCGGCCTCAACTTCGACCTGGCCAGCAGCGGCAAAGGCCCATCGCACGGTTGGACCTTCTTCACCAGCTACAACTCCGAGCTGAAAAACTCGCTGTTGGAGGTTAACGCCTCCCAAAATGACAAGGACTTCGTGGCCGCCATCAACTGGAAAAAAGCCGAGGAATACCTCAAGGCTGGCAAGGCCAAGGACTTCCCCGCCAACTATTACCACAACGTTTACAGCGATGAAACGCACACGGCCACTTCCACGCAGCTAAAGTCGGTGAAGGTGCTGATTCCGAGCGAATGCCCCGGCCTCGTTTACCTGCTCCCAACGCCCAAGTCGCCACACGGTGTGGACGTTGACCCAACTGGTGAATACATCGTTTGCTCTGGCAAGCTTAGCGCCGACATCACGGCACACTCGTTCACCAAGATGCTAAAGGCCGCCGACAACAAAGAATTTGACGGTGATATTAGTGGCGTACCCATTTTGAAATTTGAATCCGTATTGGGTGGCACGGTGAAGGAACCCGGCCTTGGCCCGCTCCACACCGAGTTCGACGCCAATGGCAATGCCTACACCAGCTTCTTCATCTCTTCCGAAATCGTGAAATGGAAAGTAGGAACTTGGGAGGTCGTTGACCGCCAACCCACGTACTACTCCATCGGTCACCTTTGCGTGCCGGGCGGCAACTCTGCCAAGCCGGAAGGCAAGTACGTCATCGCCTTGAACAAAATCACCAAGGACCGCTACCTGCCCACTGGACCTGAATTGACCCAAAGCGCTCAACTGTACTCCATTGACGGCGACAAGATGGAACTGCTGCTCGACTTCCCAACCGTTGGCGAACCGCACTATGCACAAGCTATATCGGCCAGCCGGGTGATACCAAAACAGAAGCAGTTCTTCAAGCTGAGCGAGAACAAGCACAAATACGTGACCCCCACCGAGAAGGACGCTAAAGTGGTTCGGGAGGGCAACGTCGTACACGTCTATATGACCACCATCCGCAGCCACTTCATGCCGGACAATATTGAGGGTGTTAAGGTCGGCGACAAAGTCTATTTCCACGTCACCAACTTAGAGCAGGACTTCGACGTGCCACACGGCTTCGCCGTCATGGGCGCTACCAATGCCGAGTTGCTCATCATGCCTGGACAGACTGAAACGCTACTTTGGGAACCCAAAAAAGAAGGTGTTTTCCCCATGTACTGTACTGACTTCTGCTCGGCCCTTCACCAAGAAATGCAGGGTTATATCCGGGTATCGCCCGCCAGTTCTGCCACTGCCCTGAAGTGGTGGTTGGGTGAGGAGAAACCGGTTCAGTAAAATCGTGATTGGTGATTCGTGATTCGTGATTGGGCAGCCCCTTCACGAGTCACGAATTACCAATTACCAATCACGAAAAATGAAAGCCTTTCCAAAAATTTTATTCTTTATTGCTGCCACATTTTTGCTGACGTTGTTTATCTTTCCCATGTGGCAGATAACCTTGGTTGCTCCGCAATATCCAAAGGGTGTGACCATGTATATCTGGATAAATAAAATAACGGGCAGCGAAGAAGGGACGCTCCAAAATATCAATATATTGAACCATTATGTGGGCATGAAATATATTGAGCCGGATGCCATTCCAGAATTGAAATATTTCCCATTCGTGGTCATAGCCCTGGCAGTCTTGGGCATGGTCTCGGCGCTTACCGGTCGTTGGAAAATCTGGGCCGGTTGGCTGGCTTTGCTTGCAATTGCATGTGCTTTAGGGCTTTATGATTTTTACCTTTGGGAATACGATTATGGTCATAACCTAAGCCCAACAGCCCCTATAAAAATACCTGGCATGGCATATCAGCCGCCATTAATTGGGAATAAAATGCTGCTTAATTTCCTGGCTAAATCATGGCCCTATATTGGGGGTTGGTTTATTGGAGGAACGTTTGTGCTGGGCGGCATTGCGGTTTGGTTGCAGCGCAAAAAAGAATTAACCCAAAAGCAGGAAATTAATTCGGAGAGAAATATTGCGGTAGCTGTTTAATTAAGGCAATAGGTTTATTAATTGAATTAAAGGCTGCCATTGACAAATTTGCACAGGCCAATCGAGAGGCGGGGTTATCAAACCCCGTTGTTCTGGAACAGCGGGGTTTGATAACCCCGCCTCTCGAAAGAAAACTGCCATATCCTGTATTCTCAGTTCCTAAAAACCTAATAAGTCGCTGACTAAGGTCTTTCTAAATCAATTTCAATTTAATCACCTCATCACATGAAAAAGCTCGCAATACTATTGCTGTTTGGCAGCTTTTTAACTGCCTGTACCCCCACCGCTGAGCCAGTTGCCTTTGGCGAAGACATGTGCGCCCACTGCAAAATGACCATCGTTGACGAGCCTTTCGCAGCTGAGGCAGTCAGCCAAAAAGGGAAGGTCTATAAGTTCGACGCCATCGAGTGCATGGTCGAGTTTTTGAAGATAAAACAGTCCGACGAAATGGCCTTGATGCTCGTGCGGGACTACGAAAATCCCAAGGAATGGCAGGATGCCACCCAATGCAACTACCTGATTTCCAAGGATTTGCCCAGCCCTATGGGCGCTGGACTTTCTGCATGGCTTTCCAAGGAAAGCGCAGAGACTATGCAATCGGAAAAGGGCGGGGAGGTGTATGATTGGGAAGGTTTGAAACAACAGTTTAACTGAGGTATGGAGGTATGGGGTATGGAGGTATGCGACGCCCTCCATACCTCATACCTCCATACCTCCATACCTCAGTTTACATGTTTAGATGGATTTTTATAAGCACTTTATTGCTTGCAGGGCAGGCAGTTTTTCCGGCAAATACCCTCCGAGTTTGCAAGTCCTGCCCTGCTAATTCCATTCGGGAAGCCATCCGACTGGCGAGTCCGTGTGACACGATTTTCGTGGAAAGCGGCACGTACAAAGAAGGCAATATCCTGATTGACAAGGAGTTGACGCTAATTGGCCGTGGCCAACCCGTGCTGGATGGAGAGGGTAAAACCGAAATCGTCACCATAGCTTCCAACCATGTTCATTTCGAGGGGTTTGTCATCAAAAACGTGGGCACCAGCTACTCGCAAGACCGTGCGGGCATCCGGGTTAAAGAAGCCACCGAATTTTATGTGAAAGGCAACCGGGTGGAAAATGCCTTTTTCGGCATTTATTTACAGAAGTCGAAAAACGGCATCATTGAGGGTAACGAGGTGGTGGGAGAGGCAAAGGACGAGGTGAGCAGCGGCAACGCCATCCACCTCTGGTACTGCGATAACGTGCTGATTATCAACAACAAAACCATAGGCCATCGGGATGGAATTTACTTGGAATTCGTGAATTTCAGCACCGTACAGGGCAACTACAGCGAGCGGAACGTGCGCTACGGCCTGCACTTCATGTTTTCCAATGACGACATTTACCGTGGTAATACTTTCCACGACAACGGTGCGGGAGTCGCCGTGATGTACTCGAAGCGCATAGGCATGTTCAGCAACCATTTTGAAGAAAACTGGGGCCCTGCGGCATACGGGTTGCTGCTGAAGGAAATCCACGATGGGCAAATCGAGGGGAACACTTTTCAGGAAAACACAGTCGGCATCTTCGCCGAAACGAGCAATCGCATTGTTTACACCAAAAACCAATTTATCCAAAACGGCTGGGCACTCAAAATCTCTGGAGGCTGCCAGCAGAACAACCTCACTGCCAATAATTTCATCGGCAACAGCTTTGACCTCGCCGTGCATTCCGCTGGCACGGACAACAAATTCGATGGCAATTTCTGGAGCGACTACGCAGGCTATGATTTGGACAAAAATGGCATTGGTGATGTGCCGCACCGCCCCATGAAACTGTTCAGCTACGTGGTGAGCAAGACGCCCGAAAGCCTTGTTCTCCTGCGCAGTTTGTTCGTGGATATTTTGAATTTTTCTGAGAAAGTTAGCCCTATTTTTACGCCCGAAAACGTGGTTGACAACCAACCTTTATTGGCAGAAAGCACTTAAGGAAATTGCCGCATGACACCTTTTTAATTGAAGAAATGATTTCGATACACCATCTGCACAAAGCCTTTGGAAAAAACCACGTCCTGAACGGCGTTGACCTGACCTTCGACCAGCCTGGTATTGTGGCCGTGCTGGGGCCGAACGGCTCCGGCAAGACGACCATCATCAAGTCCATCCTCGGCATGGTGCTGCCAGACGAGGGCATTATCAAAGTGCAAGGCGAGGACATCAAGGGCAAATGGCTATACCGCAACCAGATTGCCTACCTTCCGCAAATCGCCCGCTTCCCCGAAAACCTGACCGTGGCGGAACTGCTCCGCATGGTGAAAGACCTGAACACTGGCACTGCCCACGATTCCGAATTGATTGAACATTTCGGGCTTCACGACTTCCTCGACAAGCGCCTTGGCAACCTCTCTGGAGGCACCCGCCAAAAGGTTAACCTTGTGCTCACTTTCATGTACGATTCCCCCATTATCATCCTTGACGAACCGACCGCCGGGCTTGACCCCATTTCGCTCGTGCGCCTCAAGGAACTCATCAACCAGCAGCGCATGAAGGGCAAAACCATCCTCATCACTACCCACGTTATGGGCCTTGTGGAAGAATTGGCCGATGAGGTGGTATTCTTGCTGGAAGGTCATATCCATTTTAGGGGCAGTTTGCAGTTGCTGAAATCGCAGACGGGTGAGGGGAACGTGGAGAAGGCTATCGCTTCACTCTTGGAACGTCGTGATTCCTAACTGGTGATTCGGCCTGGCAGCCCCCTCATCACGAATCACCAATCACTTATTACCAATCACCACCATGCTAAAAATACTCAAATACAGCTTCTACGACCTTATCCGCAGCCGGTGGACGTACAGTTATGGTGGGTTCTACCTGCTGTTCACGCTGTCGCTGTTGTGGCTGAGCAATGATTTGTCGAAGGTCGTCATCTCGCTGATGAACGTGGTGCTGCTGCTCTGCCCGCTCATCGCTACCATGTTTGGGGTGATGTATTACTACAATTCGAGGGAATTCACGGAGCTGCTGCTGGCGCAACCCGTGCGGCGAACGAGCATTTTCTTAGGGCAATATTTGGGCGTAGCAGGCTCCTTGTCAGCAAGTTGGATAATCGGCGTGGGGGTACCGTTTGCGTTGTACGGCGTCTTCGGCTCCGAGCAGGCGGGCAATTTCGCCATGCTGCTGTTCGTGGGGGTGGTGCTGTCGTTTGTGTTCAGCGCCATGGCTTTTTTCATTGCCTTGAAAAACGAAAACCGCATCAAAGGCTTTGGTTTGGCGATATTGGCTTGGTTGTTCTTTGCCGTGATTTACGATGGCTTGCTGCTGCTTTCTCTTTCCATGCTCACGGAATATCCGTTGGAAAAGTTCTCGCTCATCGCCTCTGTGATGAACCCAATTGACCTTTCCCGCATCCTCATCTTATTGAAATTGGACGTGTCGGCACTGATGGGCTTTACGGGGGCAGTGTTCCGCAAGTTCCTTGGCACGGGGCTTGGGATGGGGGTTGCTTTTGCGGTGTTGTTGCTTTGGGTGGTTGGGCCTGTTATGGGGATTAGGCGGGTGGCAGTGAAGAAGGATTTTTAGAAATAAATTCTGTATTTGGTAATTATATTCTATATTTGTAAAAACAAACGATGAACACATGGTCGTTATCAGCAAAACCCAGCTTAATCAATTCGGGCTTCAACATGCCGATGTAGCCGAAGCCCTCGATGAGTGGTACAGGCTGGCCAAACAGGCTGATTGGGGCAATATGGCAGAACTCAAGCAAAGCTTCAATTCTGTTGATTATGTGGGCAACGACCGTTTTGTTTTCAATATCAAGGGCAACCGCTATCGGCTCGTTGCCATGATATTTTTCGACATTCGAACAATGTTTGTGCGCTTTATCGGCACACATGCTGAGTACGACAAAATTGATTGTTCAACCATTTGAATCTAAGATATGATTACCAAAATCAGAACTGCCGCCGAATATGAGCAAGTGATGCAAATCATTGAAGGCTACTTGCAGAAAGCTACGCAGGGTGGCGGTTTTCATAGCCTTCCGAAAGCTGAGTCTGCTGAACTTCAACGGCTTTCTTTATTGGCAGAAACTTGGGAAGACAGCATCCCACTCCTGCCAATCAAGCAGCCCGAAAACCTACCTGAGATGATAGAACTGAAAATGTACCAGCTAAAATTGAAGCAAAAGGATTTGTCGGTCTTGCTTGGCATCCCACCTTCCCGTCTTTCTGAAGTGCTAAAAGGGAAGCGCAAAATCAACCTCGACCTCGCCAAACGACTCCACGAAAAGTTGGAAATTGATGCTGGTTTCATTTTGAGGTGTGCATAGAAAAAAATTAATCACTCTTTCCCCTTCGGCAACTCCCCCTCCAAAGTCTTCGCCTCCAAACTTGGCTGCACCGTAGGAACAGGCATTGCCACAGTTTTCGCCTTCAACAAATCCTCCACCCCCGTTGGCCTCCGCTCGATTTGCCAACTAAAGCCCGGCATTTTCAGCCCCTCGTGGTCGGCCTTGGCCATGGGAAAAAGCGTCGCCTTGGGCTGGGTGTAGAACTTGATGCCCTCCACTTCGTTGTTGCCAAACAGCATGAGCATCTCGCTGCAAACGGTCTTGTTCACGCCGATATAAGCCTTGTTGTCGTCGAGGGCGTAATAAACCGACTCGGCATTGCCTTCCACCCGCACCCGGCGCAGTTCGCTGCTGTCGAAAAAGGCGATGCTATGCTTGCCTTTGATTTGGTTGAAAAAGAACTCGTCCGGCGAATTGATGATAAAGCTGTTTTGACGAAGGAAAATGCGGTCAATCTTGTCATTCGCCAATTGGATGTTCACCGTGTCGGCGGTGAACTGCGAGGTGTCCGACCAGATGATGGGCTGCTTGAACAGCCGGAACATGGAGTCCACGCTGCTGTACGAAAGCGAATCGCAAAGGGCTTGCAGGTCGCTCTTGAAGATGCGCACGTCGTGGTAGGCGAGGATGATGCGATTATCCTTCGATTGCGGATTGCGGATTGCGGATTGCGGATTGGGGGCGGCTGCTATGCTGTCTGTTTTTAGGCTATCTGGTAAAGGAGCGGATGGGGTTTGCAGGCTGTCTTTTGCTGGTTTATTGTCTTCCGAAGGAATTTCAAAAAGCTTTTGTGGAATGGCCGGTTCTTTCTGTTTACTTGGCGGCCTAACGGGCTGTTTGTCAGCTTTTTGCGAAACGGCTGGCACCTCATTTTTCACTATAATTGAATCATTGGGCGTTGCCAATATGCTGTCTTTTTTGGCGGCAGCCAAGGTATCAATTGGTTCAAAAGACAGGAGTGTGTCCGCACTGATGAATATCGAATCGCCATCAATCTGTCGAATCAGCAGCGGCCTGCCGTACTTGCCGCCGCTGGCCTTGAAATAGTTCTTGGATTTGCTGTGCTCCGCAAACGCTGCCACCAAGGTGATTTTCTCGGTAGTGTCCTGCAAGATGACATTGCCCTTGGCGATGCCTACCTCCCGCTCCTTGTCGTAGTCCACTTGGTCGGCATCAAGTATTTGCGCCCCATCCACGATGTGTGAGCGACCACGGGTAGCATAGGTGCCTTTTTTGGAATCATAAGTGACCGTGTCGCCTATGATGTTGCGCTCGTCGTCCACGATATGGGCATTGCCTTGTAGGATGGTCACGCCCGTTTTTTCGTTGTAAACAATGCGGTCGGCGGTGGCATTGGTGGTGCTGTCCTCGAAATGGGCGTTGCCGATGAGCGTGATTTCCTCCTTAAAGCCGTCGTATTCCATTCGCCTCGCCCATGCTTTTTGGTCGCCCTTGAGGTATTGCGGGTTCTTGTTGAAAGAGCCTTTCTTGTTGGGGATATTGTAAAAACCGCCCTCTGTGTAAATCTTGGCGGTGTCCTGTAAAATCAAGGTTGGTGCTACGAAAACGACCGTTTTCACGTCGGCGAAGAACTTCAAAGTATCCGTCCGCAAGGTGAAATCGGGGCTTTCCACCACCACTTTTTCCCGAAAGAAAATCTCGTCGGTATCGGTATGGTAGTAGCCCTTCACGCTGGTTACATAGGTGGAGTCGTCGGTCAAGGTGGCCCCAGTCGTGTAGCGGGCTATTTTGGTATTGGCATCGTAAACAAGGTGGTCGGTGAAGAGCTTTTGATTGCCCCGTACGAGGGAAACATCCACGAACAAGTCGGCGATTTTCTTATCGGCCTGGTAGAGCGCCGAATCAGAGAAGATGGTGGTGGAATCGCCGTGCTGGAGGATGAAATTGCCTTTCGCAGCTACCCTGATGCTGTTGAGGATGATGGCGCTGTCGCAAAAAATATAGATATCGTCTTGGTTCAGTTCCACATTGCCGTTCAGTTTTTTGAGGGTGTCAATGCCAATGATGTTGAAACTGAACTCGTCGGAGAAAAGGATATTGATGAAATCGCTGCCGTTCTGGGCTGGTTGGCCTGCTTGAGGCTGAACACCAGGTGGCACAGGGCGGGTGCTCGGCACGGGCACAGTCGGTCTTGTAGCGGGCGGTTTAGTGGTGGGCACGGTCGGCTTGTCCTTTTGGCCGAAGGCCGAAAAGAAAAGGAACAAGCCGAATATGGTCAGGATATGCCGCATGAATTTGTTTTGGACAAAACGAGCTGGGCAAGATTTTAGGAAGGCATTGGGTTTTCAGTAACATTGTAGCCGCCAAACTTGTTTGGCTGGCTTTGCTTGTTTACTATCGAGCCAGCCAAACAAGTTTGGCGGCTACACCCACACCTCCGCTTTCCCAAGTGCCTTCAGCTTCGAAATGGTATCCAATGGGTCTTTTGAATGAAAAACGCTGCTGCCTGCTACAAGCACATCTGCTCCGGCTTTCAGGATTTCCTCGGCGTTTTGCAGGCCAACGCCACCATCCACTTCTATGTAAGTGCTGAGGTTTTTCACAATGCACATCTGCCGCAACTGCTTGATTTTCAGCAGGCTGTTGTAAATAAACTTCTGGCCACCATAGCCAGGGTTCACACTCATGATGAGCACCATGTCGAGGTCTTCCAACACATCGTCGAGGAGGCTGACGGGCGTATGGGGGTTCAGCGCCACCCCAGCTTTTGCCCCAGATTCCTTTATCTGTTGGATGGTGCGGTGCAAATGGGTGCAGGCTTCGTAATGGACGGTGATCACATCCGCCCCGGCCTTGCGGAACTCGCCGATGTACTTCTCTGGCTCCACAATCATTAGGTGGACATCGAGCGGACGCTCGGCCATTTCCTTCATGGTTTTCACGATGTCCATGCCGAAGCTGATATTGGGAACAAAGCGGCCATCCATGATGTCCACATGGAACCAATCCGCTTCACTGCGGTTGACCAGGTCGAAGTCGGCCTGTAGGTGGCGGAAGTTGGCGGCGAGTACGGAGGGGGCGATAAGGTGGTTCATGTTTTATTAGTTGTCAATGTCCAATTGAAGCAAGCTGGCTTCTCAGCATTTTTGAATCTTCGACACTTTCATCTATGCCTTTAATCAAATCATTAAAAAACTGGGTTTTCTCGGCTACTGGCATTTTTTTCATGACTGCCTCCATCCGTTTCCAAAAAGCATTGATTTCCGCTTCTGTTGTCTGCAGCAGGTATTCGTCTAAATAAGACTGGAAATCTCTTCCAACTGATAAACTGTTTACGCCCATTGTTATTGAATTAAAGTCCATTTTCCGCCTTCCATTTCCAGATTGCCCTCAACTCATCCAATGCACCGTCAATCCTCTCATCGGCATATTTAACGCCTTCTGGAATTTCATGGCGATGGCGAACGAAAAAAATAAGCTGGCCTTTCAGGATTCGTTCTCGTCGGTCCAGTTTTCTCAAAATCGCTAGTTTCTCTTGCTCATTCATTTGAGTTCCAAAATTAGGAAAATCCACTTCGTCCCCAAAGGATTTGTGCTAAAGACTGGTCGTCAACCACCTCAACGTCTTCATCAGCCCCTGCTCCAAACCCAGCGGAGCATAACCCAACTCCCTTTTGGCTTTGTCTATCGAAAGCTCCCAGTTATAATGGAATCGCTTGACCCACGGCGGCGTCAAGATAGGGGGTATTCCCGTCAATTTGGCCCGCCATTCCATCAAATGTCCGGCGATGTTCATCACAGGCAGTGGCACTTTTATCATTCGTTGCTTTTTGCCCGAAAGGGCAGCCAAAATCTCGAAAAATTCATTGAAGGAGACATTGGCGCCGCCAATAATGTACCGCTCCCCTGCCCTACCCCTCTGCATGGCCAGCAGGTGGCCCTCCACCACATCATCAATAAAAACATAGTTGCCGATGCTGTTGCCATCGCCGGGCAGCAGGCGGAACTTGCCGTCGAGGTACATGCGCACCATCCTCGTAACGCCGTTGCTGTCACTTAGAAGGCCGGGGCCATAGACCCGACTGGGGTTCACGGTCACAATGTCCAAGCCATTGCCAGACATCCGTTTGGCTACCTCCTCGGCTTGCCCCTTGCTTCGGTCGTAGTCGGTGAAATAATCCACCGTGCGGGGGGCATCCTCCCATGAGGGTTTGCCGGGTTGAGAAGGGTTCATCGTCCCAGCCGTTGAAGTGAAAACAATACGCCTAGCGCCCGCCTGATGCGCAGCCTCAAACACATTCACGGCACCATCGAAATTGTATTCATAAAATGTGCGGGGATCTTTGTCCCAAGGTTTTGCGAAAGCAGCCACATGAAAAACGGCGTCGCAGCCCGCCACGGCAGCTTCAAGGCTCGGCTTGTCGAGCAGGTCGCCTTTTTTCAGGATGACATTGGACAGGTCTTTCAATTCACCAACCTTCGATTCACTTCGGTAAAGGGCATGAACGGTATTGCCTTCGGCAACAAGGCGCTTGGTGAGTTGCGTGCCGATGTAGCCGGTAGCGCCTGTGATGAGGTATTTCATAAAACGGTGGACGGAGGACGGTGGACGATAAACGGAGGACAGTTTGCCCCGAACCCTCGGGGTGGACTGCCTTGAAAGTTGCTTGAATAATAAGGCCGGGCACGTCAGCTGACATGCCCGGCCTTATTGGTTCATGAATTATTCAATTACAATCTTGCGGATGAACGAACCAGCGGTGGTCTTCACTTGCAGGAAGTAAAGGCCAGCAGCGGCTTGCTCGACTTTCAGGTTCAGGTTCGAGCCACCAAGCCCAGCGATGATGGTAGGCACGGTGCGCCCTTGCACGTCCGTCAATTTGGCACTCAAGGCATTGCCAGCACCATTGCCCAGCACTACGTTCACCACGTCGGTAGCGGGGTTCGGATAAATGGCGATGGTGCCTGGCTCCTCATTACCAGAATTGCCGATGATAGCATTAGGATCCATTTTGATATTAAAACGTGGCGTGCCCGCAAAACCACCGCTGCCGTCGCTTACCGTGAAGGTGAAGTAATCATAAAGCGCAGCGGCGTTGGTATTCGTGTAGGTCATTTTGCTGGCATATATATCGAACATCGTAAAATGATCGCCAACGCCAATCGCTTGGCCGTTCAACTTGACCTGTCCATGCTGGGTATTTGATACGATGGTGAACTCCAAATCAGTGGACACGTTGTCGGCATCCGTAACCTCCAGCGTATTCTTGTAGATAAGGTTAGTGGCACCCGGCGGTACACCAAGCGTATCGTTCTTGATGATGAGCGGGTTCGCCGAAGACAATGCAGCGCATACCTGTAGTTCCCAATCGTCAAACTGGCCACCCTCGCCTTCCGAATTTACCACTTCCAACTCAAGTGTCCAGTCGCCTTGGGCATTTTTTCCATTGAAATTGGCCAGTGGATCAATCGTTTTGTATTCCGCATTAGTCACTGGGCAGTTGGTCAGGGTATTCGGGGATTGGTCATCAAAACCGCAATTGAAATTCTCGCCATTGCAAGAAGGTTCGGACATCAAGACCACCTTTGTGTTGTCGGGGCCTTTCAACCTTGCTTCAAGGTGGCGAACAGCTACGTGTTTGCCCTTTATCCTAATCACATTAAGGTCAGAAATCACGCCTCCTTGCGGGAAATTGACTTTAGATGTAATGAGCGGTAAACCAGAACCTGAAATAATGATATTGTTTTGGTCACCTGCACTGGCTTTATTGACGCAAGATTGGGATGCCGTTTGGAAGGCAAAGGGGTCTGCATAATTGGCAACGCCACAAAGATTGGTGGCACGGATGCGCCAATAGTAGGTTTTGCCATCCTCCAAGGATACCGTTGGAATGTATTCATTGTCCGTCAAGCCGCTTGCCTGGTCAATGATTTGGGTGAAGCCCGGGTCGGTGGCTATTTGGATTTCATAGCTGTCGGCATTTGGGTGGTCAGTCCAGCCAAAAGTAGGCAAGGTGCCCTGGCCTGGTGCGCCATCAGCGGGCGAAGTTGCCTCAATGCCCGTCAGGTCGGTTGGTATGACGTCAAAAGTCACGATGTTGAACCGGGTCGCAGCACCTGCAGCAGTTCCCTGTACAAGTAAGAACTCGTTTAGACCTGTAGTTATGTTGCTCGAATTGATGTGCATGGTCGTTGACTGGCCAGCCATGACTGGATTGGGGTCAAACGTGACTTCTGAGACTGGAATTGGGCCACCCATGCTAAAGGTGATTTCGCCTGTGAAACCCAAGTACCCTTCTGTATTGATAATTATGTCCAACTCATCGCAGACAATCGCACCTTCGTTTGGTGTAGCCGTAAAGAGAAAGCCAGGTTCCGTTGGAGCCAAAATGGTGAAGTTCTGATTGGAAATATCGAAGAATACGTTATCAGCTGCTTCAACCATAACTCGAGCTGTGGTGGATGGTATATTGGGCATAACCACATTGGCGGAACCATCGTTCGGGACATTTGCGACCAAGAGTTCAGGATAGGTAAGGCCGCCGTCAATACTGAGGCGTATGTTAACTTTTTGGCAATTTACCGGGGCAATATTGGTGTTAGCCACGCCCCATTTCACTTCTACCATTTGGCCAACCTCGTAAGTTTCACCACCATTGGGAGTATTCACTAAGAATGGCCCTGCACTTGCCCTACAATTGAAAACAATCTCCTCGTAATTGAATGCGCCCGCACTTACATGGTTGTCACGGGTCACAAACCGGAAAGTAAGTACCCGGTCGGTCGTAGGCAGTACCTCCCTGATATCATTGGTATTGCTGATGATGGTTTCTATTTTGGGGAAGATGCGGGTCGGGTTGCTTGTTGGAGGGTACCAACGGAAGAGCGGTGCCGTGCCAATTGGGCTGCCCAGCGGGCTCCAAGGCCCCAGGTCGTACTGCTCCCAAGTATAGGTCAATTGGGCGAACGGGTCATCTACATCAGAACCTACGCCCGTCAATTTGAAGGGGGTTGATTTAGGAATGGAAAATCCACCTTCGATAGGGATTTCGGATACCGGCATTTCATTGCCTTCGGCAACGACCTGCTTGCAGGCAGCACCGCCGCCCGTGCGGGTGAACTCTTGGATGCGGAGCATGGAGTTGATATGGAAGAATGGGTCGCTAACGGCTTGCACGTGGTTGTTGCCGCAAACGCCATTGCCATTGTAGCACATAATGGTGGAGCCACTGCCGGGTTCGTAACCTGTTTCAGGTGTTTCGTTCTCGTTGTCGCAACTATTGAAAGTATGCGTTGCATTGAACTGGTGACCAATCTCGTGGCCTGCTATGATATAGAACAAGGGGCCATCATAGACAGCAAACTTGCAGGAAGCAGCCCTTGCTTTTGGGAAAGCCGATAAGCCACCAGTGCCATTGCAAACGCCCGCTAAGTTGGCCAAGCCGCCACCGTTCGTGCCAAACACATGGCCAATGTCGTAGCCATCCACCGTAAAGGCAGCGTTCAATACCGCCGGGTTCTCGCTAATCATCTCACTGGTATTGCCATTGGTATAAGGGTCAGGATTGGAGAAAAAGAACACCTGTTCCGTGTTGTCAATCAGAAGTAGGCGAACCGCAGCATCCCGCTCGAAAACGCTGTTCACATTATTTATCACAGTCACCACGTTGGCCAAAACTGTGGCTGCTGTATTGCCATAGTCTCCTGAATATTCCCTGGTAGTGGCCACTGCAAGGCGATAAGTATAGAGGTCAACCGGCGCAGCAGCACGGGAAGTACTTTCAATGAAATTTTCATTGAAGCCGTGAATCTCTTCCTCGTCATGCTTCACTTCGCAATGGAACTGGTTTGCCTCCGGTGTTGAAAAATCAACGTCTTTTAACCAAAAGCTGAGGTAAACCTGCTCCTCTGGCGAGTTGGGAACCACTAAAATGGTCGCAGTTCCCGTATGGATAATGGAATTGAACCCCTGTGGCGAACAACTGAAACGGATGGTGGTGCCGGGGTTGACCTTGCTCTTGCCTGCATAGGTCTTTATCATCGGGAACTTGGCGGCCAGCCCTGGCTCCATGATGGGCGATTCCCAAACATTGAACGGATGCATGGTGCCATCTGGCATGGGTAGCACCAGTTCCAACGGCTCGTTTTGCGCAGCAGTCGTGAACTCCATAGGCGCATGGCGCAGGTAGTTTCGCATGGCATCAAGGTCGAGCGATTGCGCCCGCCAAGCTTGCGGCATGAAGCCCGGCCTATGGAAGTCCGAGCGGTTGGATTCGCTCCAAAAACCTGCCGACGACTGGCCGAACAGCGCCAAAACCGTAAACAGGGCGAAACAGGAAGTAATTAGTTTTTTCATGCTGAAGAAATGGATATTAGATTTTTAGTGATAGGGCAAGGTTCGCAAAATGCCTTGTTTGGCGCAAAGCTAAACAACCGAGGGCTGTTTTTTTGGTTTAGGATGCCATCTGGTTGGTAATATGACAAATTCAACGAAAATGCAGGATATGACAAAGGTGCTACATGAAATCAAAGTGACGCTACAGAAAACAGCGGTATCATTGCCATTTCAACCTGACAGCCATGCAGCCAACCACCAATTCCCGCAATTTCGGCCTTGACCTGTTCAGGGCGTTGGCTATCTTGCAGGTCGTGCTTGGCCACAGCCAGTTTTGGCTCATCGGTACCCCGCTACAAGGGTTCCCATTTTTCCGTACCACCGATGGTGTGGACATGTTCTTCGTGCTTAGCGGTTTTTTGATTGGCGGCATCCTGCTCCAGGATTTGGAAAATACCCCTGTTTTTTCAACCCAAAGCTTGTTCAACTTCTGGAAAAGGCGCTGGTTCCGAACCCTCCCTAATTATTATTTGATCCTGATAATCAATTACTTATTGGTCAAATCAGGAATTACCTACGGCGATTCGACCCAATTCAACTGGAAGTTCTTTCTTTTCCTTCAAAACTTCTCTACGCCATTTCATGGCTTTTTTTGGGAGTCGTGGAGCCTCGCAGTGGAAGAGTGGTTCTACCTTTTCTTCCCGTTGGTAATGCTATTTGGCCTTCGTTGGCTTTCGCCAAAAACAGCCTATTTAGCGGCGGTGTTCGTCCTGCTATTATTGCCGCTTGCCTATCGCCTTTTGATTTATTCCCCGACCGTGAGCGACCAAGATTTTGATTTTGCGCTCCGCAAAATAGTGCTCACCCGCCTTGACAGCATTGGTTATGGCCTATTAGCCGCCTATTTCTACCGATACCATAGGCCCTTGTGGGAAAAATGGAAATGGCCTTGTTTTATCTTGGGAGTAGTGGTCATGTCGGCACTCATCAACCTACACCCAAGCCTATCAAGCTATTATGCGCAGGTATTTTTTTTCATGCTGATTTCAATTGCCATCATGCTCTGGCTGCCGTTGGCAACGAGCCTGAAAGCCATGCCCGGCCTGCTAGGCAAAGCCATCGAGCATGTGAGCAAAATCTCCTATTCCATGTACTTGCTCAACCTTGGCGTCATCATGGCCATCATGCAACGCCATTTCCCTCCAACCGACCAACTTGACAGGTACGGTAAATTTGCCCTCTACTGGTGTTTGGTCATTGGGCTTTCCACCCTACTTTACCGCTATTTCGAAAGGCCGGTGATGAACCTGCGGGACAGGTTCTGAAACTCATTTGTGTTTTTTTTCGCCCACCCAATTCATTTCCCCAGCCAAAATTGGGATTTCCAAGGTGTTCTCCGAAGGCGGTATCGGACAGTTGTAGCCATCCGAGTAATGACACCAAGGATTGTAACATTTGTTGAAGTCAATGACGGGATTTCCGGCTTCCAATTCTGAGGCTTTCAAGTCCATGTAGCGGCCGCCGCCGTAGGTCGTCTCGTCGTTGGTGGCATCCCGAAAAGGCAGGAACAGGTGATTGGCATACAACGGGTTATTGCCCATGCTAAGGTTTTTGTAAACCGACAATTGCAGTTTTTGCCCCTCCAGTTCAAAACTGAGCACGCCATATTTCACGTACAGCCTGGTGATACCGCTGTAGGTTGGCAGGTCGAACGGCTTCTCATCGGGCGTCCTTTGGAAATTACACGACACCTTATACTGCTCATTGGACGGGAAAAAACGGAGCTTGCCCAGGTCGCTTGAGTCAAGTGGCGAGCGTGCGTTTTCAAGAAAGCCACGCTTATACTCTTCTCGGTGCTTCGCAATGGTGGCTGCAAAGTCCGTGTCTGCGCTTTGGCCGAAGGCCGATGAAAAGCTGAATGCCAACCATAAAATGCAAGCGATTATTCTCATTTCTTAATTTTTATTCAAAATAAAAACCAATGACTGCCAAATTAAAACCCTTCATCATCGTCATCGTCTTCCCCGTTCAGCATATCGGCCAGCGAGTCGTTGAAGGTTAAGGTGGCCTCCACGAAGTTTTTGTTGATGACATTGCATTCGGAAAGTCCGTGCAGCACCAATTCCATGAACGTATAAGCATTGGCTTTAGGTAGGTCAAAACCCTCCACAAACCGGCGCAGGCCTGCCACCCGGTCGAGTTCCTTTCGGAAATCCTGCTCATTGATGTCATTGAGCAAGTTCACGGCATTACCGCCTGAAAACCAAGCCTTGATGATGCCATAAGGGTCACTCTCCCGCCCCTTCCGCAGCTTGTCAGGGTCTGGGAAATATTGCAGGAAAATATCTTTGATGGAGTCGCCAATCAGTTCGAGCGCCACGGAATAGGGGCCTTCCTGTTCGCCTTCGTAAACCAATTCCACCTTGCCCGTAATAGCCGGAATGACGCCCCAAAAATCGGTGAGGCGGACAGTTGCCGACTTCTCACCATTAATCAACATGCGCCGCTCGGCGGTGCTGACGAGGTTCTCGTAGCCACTGATGCTGATTCGTGCCGAGACGCCGCTTTTTTCGTCCACCAACTCGCTCTCACGGGCCGTGAAGCTGATTTGCTCCAGCAAAACCTGCAGGACGGGTGGCACATCCACCGTTTTCAATTGTTCAGGTGCCAACTTCGCCTCTTGCTGCGTGATGCGCTGCGCCACCTCCAAGGTGCGGGGGTAATGCGTCAGGATCTGGCTTTCGATACGGTCTTTCAGCGGGGTAATGATGCTTCCCCGGTTTGTATAATCCTCTGGGTTGGCGGTGAAAACAAACTGTATTTGGAGCGGCAGGCGCAGCTTGAAGCCCCTGATTTGCATATCGCCTTCTTGCAGGATATTGAACAAAGCAACTTGGATGCGGGCCTGCAAATCCGGCAACTCGTTAATAACGAAGATGCTGCGGTGCGACCTCGGTATCAGGCCATAGTGGATAACCCGCTCATCTGAATAGGGCAGCTTCAAAGTAGCCGCCTTGATAGGATCCACATCGCCAACCAGGTCAGCGATGCTCACATCGGGGGTAGCCAGCTTTTCCACGTAGCGGTCGTTACGATGTACCCATTCGATGGGCGTATCATCGCCCTTCTCGGCAATCAAATCAAAGGCATACCGGGAAATGGGAGCCAGCGGGTCGTCGTTTAGTTCGCTGCCCGCTACGATGGGCATCCATTCGTCCAGCAACTGTACAAGCATCCGGGCAATACGGGTCTTCGCTTGCCCACGCAGGCCGAGCAGTACGATATTGTGGCGGCTCAGCACGGCCCGTTCTATGTCGGGCAGCACCGTGTCCTCGAAGCCAAAGATACCTTCGAACACCGTCTGCTTTTTCTTCAGTTTCTGTATGAGGTTTTGGCGAAGCTCGTCCTTCACGGAACGGGAGCGATAGCCAGTGGCTTTGAGTTCGCCAAGCGTTGTTGCTTTTTTCATGGATTGATTTAACACGGTCTGCCAGTCCTCCGTGCTTGATGTAACACGGACTGCCAGTCCGTGCCTGGGTGTAACACGGTCTGCCAGACCGTGCTTTCGTATTATTTTAGTTTGTCGGCCCTTTGGTAGCATGGAAGCACGGTCTGGCAGACCGTGTTACGGCAAAGTTGCGGACTTTGGGGGAAACGTTTTGGATGGGAGAAGGTTTTATTTCGCTTACCTCGCCCCAAACAGCAATGTCCCGACCCTCACCATGGTGCTGCCTTCGGCAATGGCCAATAAATAATCCCCGCTCATGCCCATTGAAATTTCCTTGAAACTGGTTTGCTCCGCAAAATACTGGGCTTTCAGTTTTTCAAAAATGCTCCGCAAATGCCGAAACTCCCGCTGTACCTGCACTTGGTCATCGGTGAAAGTGGCCATGCCCATCACACCGGTGATTCGCACATTTTTAAAAGATTGAAATTCAGCGGATTGGAGCAGTACCATCGCCTCCGTTTCATCCAATCCAAACTTGGTTTCCTCCTCAGCGATGTGAAATTGCAGCAGGCAATCAATTACCCGACCATGCTTGGCCGCTTGCTTGTCAATCTCGGCGAGCAATTTCAGACTGTCCACCGATTGGATGCAAGCCACAAACGGGGCGATGTATTTCACCTTGTTCGTCTGTAAATGCCCGATGAGATGCCACTCGATGTCTTTGGGCAGGGCCTCGTACTTGGCCACGAGTTCCTGCACTTTGTTTTCTCCAAAAATACGCTGGCCACGGTCGTAAAGCTCCCTTACCCGCTCCGGCGGATGGGTTTTGGATACTGCGATGAGCTTGGTTTGGGTGGGGGCGAGCTGGGCTTGGATTTTTTCGAGCATATTTCTCGTATTACAGGATGGTAACACGGATTGGGCGGATTAGGCGGATTTAAACGGATTTTTTTTACAGTAAATCCGTCTTTATCTGTCCCATCCGCCCAATCCGTGTGACCATCCTCCACAACTATTTAATCTTAAACACCGCCGTCCGCACCCGTTTGCTCACTCCCCCACCCTCCGTTTTTTCCTCCAAGACCAAGTCCTGCGCAGCGGGCAAATCAAACACTTCCTGCAAATTCCGAATAGGGGCGACGGGCACTTGGGCGGCATGACAGCGTTCCAGAATCGTTTGCGAAGCAAAACAGCAAAAGGCGGCTTGCAGTTGCGAAGCAAGTTCATCCCGATTTTCGAGGCGGAGCGCATTGGTCGTAAAGCGCTCGTTATCAGCGATTTGCGGAGCATCCAATAAATGGCACAGCGCTCGAAACTGCTGCTCCGTTCCCGCCGAGACGATTAGCATTTTCTTGTCTTGGGTCGAAAACACCTCGCCATACGGCGCAATGTTCGGATGGCGGCTGCCAATGCGTTGCGGCAAATGGCCGAGGTTAAGCCAGTTGGTGGCTTGGTTGGCAAGTGAAGCCACGCCCGCATCAAAGAGAGAAACCGTCACCTCACTGCCCTTGCCCGTCCGCTCCCGTTGGAGCAATGCAACCAGAATCCCCTCCTTCAATTGGTGCGCCGCCAACAAATCCATCAATGCCACGGGCATTTTGACGGGTGGCCCACCCGACTCGCCGTTCATGTACATCCAGCCCGTTTCAGCCTGTATGGCCACGTCGAAGCCGGGGCGCAGGTCGTCTTCGCCATAGGCGCTGATGCTGGCGTAGATGAGCCGGGGGTTCCATTGCGCCAGCGAAGCACAATCGAGTCCAAGCTTGGCAGCACCGCCTTTCTTGAAATTGGAAATGACCACGTCGGCCTCCTTTAGCCGATTCATCAGCTGCTGACGGTCAGCGGCTTGCGTGAGGTCGAGGAAGACGTGTTGCTTGCCCCAGTTCACCGAATAGAAGTACGCCGATTCGGGGCTGGCGGGGTCTTCCGAGGGCATTTTCCAATGGCGGGTAGTGTCGCCGCCCTTGGTCTTGTTTTCCACTTTGATGACCTCGGCCCCCAACTCAGCGAAGAACATGCCGACGGCTGGGCCAGCGAGCACGCTGGCCAGTTCGACGATTTTTAAGCCTTGGAAGATTTGATACTGCATTTTGAAAAATGTCCGCAAAAGTACTCACCTTGTAGCTGTGTAATTTGCATCACATGACTTAAATCATGGGGGGCGTAGTTTTGCAGGGCAATTTGACATTGGCGTTGCCGCACAAAAAATATATAAATGCTCAACATAAAATCCTTCATGCCAGCCCTCAGTTGGCTTCCGAATTATAAAAAAGAATGGCTTCCTGGCGACCTATCGGCGGGCCTGACGGTAGGTGTCATGCTCATTCCGCAGGGCATGGCCTACGCTATGTTGGCTGGCTTGCAACCGATACATGGCTTGTATGCGGTGACAGTTCCGCTCGTGTTATATGCGCTGTTTGGCACTTCGAGGCAATTGGCGGTGGGGCCGGTGGCAATGGTGTCGCTGCTGACGGCGGCGGGCATCGGCGCACTGAAGCCGGAGACCCCGGAAGCCTACCTTGCATTGGCGCTCACACTGGCCTTCATGGTCGGGGCGATACAGTTCTTGATGGGCATTTTCCGACTTGGATTCTTGGTCAATTTCTTGAGCCACCCGGTCATCAGCGGCTTCACCTCGGCTGCGGCCATCATCATTGGCCTGAGCCAATTAAAGCACCTGCTGGGCATCAAGATACCGAACAGCGAGCACGCCCATGAAATCGTGATTGCGGCAGCGCAGCACATTGGCGAGACAAACCTCGTGTCGCTCGGCATTGGCATTTTGGCCATTTTCGTCATCAAATTTTCGAAGAAAATCCACAAAGCGCTGCCCGGTGCGCTGATGGCCGTGGTGCTGGGCATACTGGCCGTCACGGCGTTCGGACTGGCGGGCGAGGGCGGCATCAAGACCGTGGGCGAGGTACCTTCTGGCCTACCGGGGCTGTCCATGCCGTCGTTTGACATGGGTGCTTGGCAGTCGCTGCTCTCGGTGGCACTGACCATCTCGTTGGTGGGTTTCATGGAAAGTTATGCGGTAGCAAAAGCGATACAAAGCAAGCACTACCTGTCCCGAGACATCGGGAAGGACTACCAAGTGAGCGCCAACCAGGAACTCATTGGACTTGGCATCGCCAATTTCGGTGCCGCTTTTTTCCAAGGGATGCCCGTCACTGGCGGGTTCAGTCGCACGGCGGTGAACGACCAAGCTGGTGCAAAATCGGGCCTTGCAAGCCTTATCAGCGCTGCCCTCATCGTGCTCACGTTGCTGTTCCTTACGCCACTTTTCCACAACCTGCCAAATGCTGTGCTGGCAGCCGTCATACTTGTAGCAGTGGCGGGTTTGATTGACGTGAATGAGGCCAAGCACCTCTGGCAAAACGACCGCTCCGATTTTTGGATGTTGGCTGCAACGTTCCTCATCACCTTGTCGCTTGGTATTGAAACGGGCATCGGGGCGGGCGTGATACTGTCCTTGGGCATGGTGATTTACCGCTCCACGAGGCCGCACGTAGCGGTGCTTGGCCGGGTGCAAGGCTCCAATTTTTACCGCAATATCCAACGCTTCAACAACTTGGAGCAGCGCCCCGATGTGCTGGTTGTCCGCTTCGATGGGCCGCTCTATTTCTCCAATATCAATTATTTCAAGGATAAAATGGGTGAACTAATTGCCCAAAAAGGCGAAGCACTGCGACTCGTGGTACTCAACGCCGATAGCATCAGCCACTTGGACAGCAGCGCCGTACATGCCCTGCACGAATGGGTGGGCGAGCTTCGCAATAAGGGCGTGAAAGTACATTTCACGAGTGTGATTGGCCCCGTGCGGGATACACTGAACCGTTGGGAAATGACCGATTTCATTGGAGCAGACGCCTTCTTCATGAGCAACCAACAAGCCATTGATGCCTTCGACGAAAAGCCGAACAATGGCACGGTTGGGGATTTCAAGGAGTATATTTTGCAGGCGAATTGATGATTTAGGGTCTCGGCCTACATTGGGGGCATGCCCAAACCTTGATGATGTAAGCTATATTCAAGAGCAAATAACATAGATTTGCCTAAACTTACTGGTTATGGATGTTGAAATCCTCTCACGCATACAATTCGCCTTTACCATTGCCTTCCACTACATCTACCCGCCGCTGAGTATCGGCATCGGGTTGGTCATGGTCATCATGGAAGGCATGTACCTCCGCACGGGCGACAAGGTCTATGAAACAATGACCCGGTTCTGGACCCGCATCTTCGCACTCACTTTTGGCATTGGTGTGGCCACCGGCATCGTCATGGAGTTCGAGTTCGGCACCAACTGGGCCACCTATTCCCGCTATGTAGGTGACGTGTTCGGCTCGGCATTGGCGGCAGAGGGCATCTTCGCCTTCGCCCTCGAAAGCGGCTTCCTCGGTGTACTGCTTTTCGGCTGGAACCGGGTTAGCCCACGGGTGCATTTCATCGCAACCATTGGGGTATTCCTTGGCTCCATGTTCTCGGCCATTTGGATTGTTGTGGCCAATAGTTGGCAACAGACCCCGGCGGGCTACCACGTCGTGGGCGAGGGCATGAACGCCCGTGCCGAAATCACCGACTTCTGGGCCATGGTTTTCAATCCTTCGAGCGTGGACCGGGTGCTGCACGTCTGGTTGGGGGCCTTCCTTGCCGGGGCCTTCCTCGTGATGAGCGTACACGCTTATTATTTACTGAAAGGCCGCTACGTGGAGTTGTCGCAAAAAGCCTTCAAGATTGCACTGGCCGTTGGCTTTGTTTTTTCGTTGGGGCAGCTCATCACCGGCCACCATTCAGCCGAAGGCGTGGCCAAGAACCAGCCCGCCAAGCTCGCTGCGATGGAAGGCCACTTCGACTCACTCGCCGTCGCTGATATGTACCTATTTGGCTGGGTGGATAAGCAAAACCAGCAGACGCACGGCCTCGCCATCCCCGGCGGCCTCAGCTTCCTCACCCATTTTGATTTTGAAAAACCCGTGACTGGGCTCAACGCCTTCCCCGAAAACGAGCGGCCAACGGCCCTAAACGCCATTTTCCAATTTTACCACCTGATGATTACAATCGGCATGTTACTGATTGGGTTGTCGGCTTTCGGTGCATGGCAATGGTGGCGGGGCAAGCTATTCGAGCAACGCTGGTTGTTGCAGATTTTTGTTTGGGCGGTTTTGCTGCCGCAAATTGCCAACCAAGTCGGCTGGTTCGCTGCCGAAATGGGGCGGCAGCCGTGGGTGGTCTATGGCTTGCTGCGCACCTCCGATGCCCTTTCCCGCACGGTGACGGCTAACCAGGTCATGTTCTCGCTTATCCTATTCACGCTGATTTATGGGCTGCTTTTTATCCTGTTCATCTATATGCTGAACAAGAAAATCGTGCATGGCCCTTATGATGAATCGGATATTGCAACGAACCCGCAACAGGAGGAAATCGGAAAAATTTTAACCACTAAAAGCTAAAGTGATATGGCTACTTTCCTCAACATAGACTACCCAACTTGGTGGTTCCTCGTAGTAGGCGCCGTGTTCAGCGGCTACGCCATCCTCGATGGCTTCGACTTGGGAGCGGGGGCTTGGCACTTGTTTTTCAAAAAAGAAGAAAGCCGCCGCATCGCTTTGAACGCCGTCGGCCCGGTTTGGGATGGAAACGAGGTTTGGCTGGTGATTGGAGGCGGGGCGCTGTTTGCAGGCTTCCCGGTGGTCTATGCATCGTTATTATCGGGGATGTACGTGCCGTTCATGCTCTTCCTCGTCTTCCTGATTCTGCGGGCGGTGTCCATCGAGTTTCGGAGCAAGGAACCGGGGAAGGTCTGGCGACTTGCCTGGGACATCAGCTACGCTGTGTCGAGCATCATGCTGGCCGTGCTGCTCGGCGTGGTACTGGGCAATGTGTTGTTTGGCATCCCGCTCAACGAAAACCAAGAATACGAAGGTAGCTGGCTGGCCTTCCTAAACCCCTTTGCGCTGATGACGGGCGTTACCACGTTGGCATTATTCATGATGCATGGAGCGATTTACCTGGCGATGAAAACGGAGGGGCGGCTGTTTGCGAAGGTCACGATTTTAATACGACGTGCCATTATTTTTTTCATCGTCGTATTTGGTATTACCTCGCTGTACGCCTTGTTGTACATCCCACACCTGAGCGACGATTTTAGTAGTAACCCTGCGCTATTCGTTGTGCCCTTGTTGGCGTTTTTGAGCATCGCCAATGTGCCTCGTTTGGCCCGAAAGCACAAGTATCTATCGGCTTTCCTTTTCTCCTCGCTGACAGTGGCACTTCTACTCATGTTGGTGGCCATCGAGCTATACCCTGTGATAGTTTTCTCTACCTCGGAAGCTACTAATCACCTGACGGTTTACAACTCGTGCTCTTCGCAAAAATCGTTGGGTATAATGCTAGTGATTGCCGCCATCGGTATGCCGCTCGTGCTGGCATACACGGTTTTTGTCTATAAAACCTTCTGGGGCAAGGTGAAGATGGACGAGACGAGTTATTGACCCGCTCACCTCCTTGCCACCACCACATACATTGTTGAGCAGCAGCCTGAACGTGCCCCGTGAGGCGGTGTCGCATTTGCTCAAAAATCTTGAAAAAGAGGGCATGATGAAATTGGGCAGGAACCAGTTGCTGTTCAAAAAATAATGCCCGAAATACCCAATCATATGCAAAGAGCAGTCAAAAATTTCCTTGAGTACAACCAACACTGGGCCTGCGAAAAGCAAGCTGAAGACCCTCATTTTTTCGAGCATTTGGCGGAGGGTCAAAACCCCATCGCCCTTCTACTTGGCTGTTCCGATAGCCGGGTATCGCCGTCGGTGGTGCTGGGCGGTAACCTTGGCGAGATTTTCATCCACCGCAACATCGCCAATGTGGTCTCCCATGCCGACATGAACTTCCTCTCCGTGCTCCAATATGCCGTAGAAGTGCTTGGCATTCAAGACATTATCGTGTACGGCCACTATGGCTGCGGCGGCATTCGGGCAGCAATGGAGGATGAGGCTATCGGTCTTATTGACAACTGGCTGGCCAATATCAAGGACGTAATCTCCAGCCACCAGGCCGAATTGGATGCCATCCCCGACGAGCACGACCGCCTTAACCGGCTCGTTGAACTGAACGTGCTGACGCAAATCCATAACCTGAAACAGACCAGCGTTTACCGAAAGGCAAATAAAGAAGGAAAGGAGCTTCGCCTCCACGCCTGGGTCTATGATTTCTCGAATGGGCAGGTACGGGTGCTGGAACAAGAAAGGGCCACTTATAAAATGGCCCTTTCTTGTTCATAATTTTCTCTAAACCGTAACTACTTGGGAAGGTCGGGAGGGGAAAGAAAAAATTTCATTTTTCTCCTCCCGCAACTGTGGTGTGTTTTTTATTCGTAAATATTCAGGCTATTTAAACAGCAGCTATGCGCTTCTTCGCCAATTCCACGTATTCTTCCACGATTTCATAGCCGATAAACTTCCTGCCGCTCCGCAATGCGGCCACTGCCGTGGTGCCACTCCCCATGAACGGGTCGAGCACGATGTCCGTTTCGAAGGAATAAAGCTGGATGAGCCGATGCGGCAATTCAATTGGGAATGGCGCTGGGTGGCCTATGCGCTTGGCGGACTCGGCGTTCATTTGCCAGATGGTCTTCGTCCAATCCAAAAATTCGTCCCTGCCGATGGTATTGCGCTTGGTGGCCTGTTCCTTTTTGGTGAGGTGTCTTTTGTAGTCGCCCTTCGAAAAAATGAGGATATACTCGTGTACGTCCCGCAAGATGGGATTGGAAGCACTTTGCCAACTCCCCCAAGCCGTGCTGGAGGTTGAGCTTGCGCCTTTGTCCCAAATGATTTCCCCACGCATGATGAAGCCGATTTCCTGCATCAACAATACCAAGTGGGATGTGAGCGGGATATAGGGCTTGCGGCCCAGATTGGCGAGGTTGACGCAGGCCCTTCCACCGTGCACCAATACACGGTAAGTCTCTGTGAACACCTGCCGTAGGAATTCGAGGTACTCCAACAAGGTGAGGTCCTCGTCATAGTCCTTCGTGGCATTGTAGGGCGGCGAGGTAACCATGAGGTGAACGGAATCGTCTGGCACTTCCATCATTTCGGCGGCGTTCGCTTGGATGATTTGGTTCTCAAACGCAGCTGGGAAAGGATTGACTGGATTGGCTTGAACAGGATGGCCATTCAATTCCGAGTAGAGCCTGGAATTGTAAAATTTAGTGGAATCGTGGTTAATCCTTCCACTTGTTCCGAACGAACTTGTTGTTGTACCTTCTTTTTTTTTGGCCATATTGTTGGAAAATGGCGTCAAAAGTGGGCAGATTATTCAAGAATCTCAAAAAAAAATCGAAGCGTTGAATAATCCATAAAATGCACAATTATCTTTGCCCTCAAAGTGAATGAAACTGTTTCAATAGTTTTCTCACCCTAACCTTAATGATTACAGTCTAAACGATAAAAGCCCCAAACAACGTTTTGTGATCTTTGGACATCACATAAATTTTACGAAGTAACCATTCATCTAAATGGAACGGTGAATGTATTTGGATTAGACTTTGCTCAGTGTTTAAGATATGAATAGTTGTACTGAGCAACCCGAATTGACACCTAATAATGGATCAAAAACACAAGGACAAGGATTACTTATTTATTCTAACCTCGGCGTGGGTCGCTTTCGTCGTATTGATCAAATTCCTCGAACATCACAAGGCGTTCAACCACGTGCAATTAAGGTTTAGGTTTGATTTGTATGTCATCCTGCCGCTGTTGGTGCTATTTACTATTTATATGCTCTGGAAACACTGGGATGATTTAGACGACAACTCCAGTTGATTTACAGTTATCCACCAAGCAAGGCTTGTTCACGCACTCGTGAAAAATCCGCTTCGTGCAATATGCGCATATTTCATCCCTTAATTTGGGAACAATCGCCTTAAGTGCCAATTCCTTGGAAACAAAAAAATGATCTTCGCCAATTTCCTCCCTGAACCCGCCCCGTATCAGCGTCTCCTGCGCAATCAGCTTCAAGCCCGTAAAATACAACCCTCCACCCTTCTGTTTCCACCGTTTGGCCTCCTGTAGGCACCACTCTGACCCCGCTACATCAATGAAGTTGATGCCTTGGGCGACTATCACCAGCGTATGCACCTCGGGCGACTGCTCATCCACCAATTCCCTGATTTCATTGGAAACATGGTTGACAGAACCAAAGAAAATGGAGCCGTCAATGCGCAAGAACTTCACCTGAGGGCACTCTGGCAGTGGTTTTCTCAATAAGTAAGTAAAACGCCTGTTCGAGTCGCTTGGGTCTGGTGCCATCACTGCAACGTTTGGCGTAGAAGCTTTCTGTAGGAAAAAAATCAGCGAGAACATTACCCCCAAAATCACCGCCATTTCCAAATCAGCCACCAACGTAGCAATGAATGTAATGACCATTACCATGCTTTGCCGCTTGCTGGATCGCATGACCGTTTTGGCAAACTTGAAATCAATAAGGTTGTAGGCCACCATCAAAATCACGCCCGCCATGGCCGATATGGGAAGGTAGGCGATAAGTGGCGCTACCACCAAGACGATGACCGTCAATAGGATGGCTGCAAAAACGGCTGCAAGCGGCGTCCGTGCCCCCGCCTCATAATTGATTCCGCTGCGGGTGAACGACCCCGACCCGGCATAGCATGAGAAAAAGCTGCCCACGATATTCGACAGGCCCTGTCCAATGAACTCTTGGTTGCCATCTATCTGCTGTTGGGATTTTGACGCAATGGAACGGGCGATGGCTACTGCCTCAATCAAGCCCAAGAGTGCAATTGCAAAGGCACTTTGGGCCAATTGCGTAAGCGATGCGAAGCTCAAATCGGGCATTGATGGCCGGGGCAGGCGCCCCTTTACCTCGCCCACCATTTTCAGCGCAACTTGATCACTGCCAAATACTTCCATTAGCCCCCATGCCAGCAAGCTACCACCCACGAGCGCTACCATTAGGTTCGGTATTTTGGGAAAAAATTGCTTGGAAAAAATGGCCAACAGCAAAGTGAAGAGGCCCACGCCCAAGGCAAATAAATTGGTATCTTGGATGTTTAATACCAGCGTTTTCAGGGTATCCACAAAACTGCTGCCGCTTGGCACGGGCAAATCGAGCAAGTGTTTCAACTGGCTTTGCATGATGAGCAAAGCCGCCCCAGCCGTAAAGCCCACTACCACCACGTGGGAAACGAAGTTGATAAGGGTGCCCATGCGCCCAACTCCCAAAATAAATTGAAAAAGTCCTGCCAACAGCGTGATTGTCAATGCCTTAGAGATAAAATCATCTGTGCCCGGCTCTGCGCCCAATTGCGTCAGCGCCGCAAAAACCACAAGCGAGATAGCCGTCGTTGGTCCCGATACCAAGTGCCTCGACGAGCCGAAAAGCGCCGCAATGATGGGGGTTATCATGGCCGTGTAAAGCCCATAAATCGGAGGCAGCCCCGCAATACTGGCAAATGCAACGCCTTGCGGCAGCACGATGACTGCACCTGTCAGGCCAGCTACGAGGTCCGCCTTAACCGTAGTTTTATTCACCTCCGGCCACCATTCGAGGAAAGGGAAAATGCGCTGCAGTACTTTGTCGGCGAGATTGATTTGCACGGTCTATCGGAAGAATTAAGGGTACAGGGTTTCTACAGGTGCTGTAAATATGGCGCAAAATAAACCCATCCACCAGCAAGCTGTGTAACCAAGGTCACATTCTTTTGGCTTGCCCTATTATTTGGATAGTCATAATTCAGTCATTTACTAAAAAAGTCTTGCGCCAGGGTTGCTCCTCAAACAAAACCCCCTTAGCTTTGCCGCCGTCATGAAAAACATCGTTCACGTACATCATCATCATTTCTACTCACCGCCAGCCGGCGAGCAGACCTGTTTTTGATGTGAAATGACCATTCTTTCATGCTCAGAAAAGGCTTGTCGGCACACCCGGCAAGCCTTTTTTGTTTTTACCGATTTCGTCATTGCTGCAGGCACTCTGCACCCCCAACAATTTAACAATATAACAATTCAACAATGCTCAAACTTGCTATCCAAAAATCTGGCCGCCTCTACGAAGACTCCATCGGCCTGCTCAAATCCTGCTCCATTGGCGTCTCCAACGGCGGCGGGCGGCTGCGGGCCGTAGCTGACAGTTTCCCGCTGGAGGTCTTCTTCCTCCGTGACGACGACATCCCTCAGTACGTCGAGGACGGCGTGGCCGACTGCGGCATCGTGGGGGAAAACGTCGTTTTTGAGAAAAACAAACACGTCGAGGTCATTGAGCCGCTCGGTTTTGGTCGCTGCCGTCTCTCGCTCGCTGTGCCAAAATCCGCTAAATATAATGGCGTACACAGCCTTGAAGGCGCCCGTATTGCTACCTCCTACCCGCAAATTTTAGGAGATTTCCTTCGGAAAAACGGTGTCCAAGCCGACCTCCACGAAATCAGCGGAAGCGTGGAAATAGCCCCCAGTATCGGCCTCGCTGACTGCATCTGCGACCTCGTTAGTACAGGTAGTACGCTGATTTCCAATGGGTTGCGTGAAGTAGAGACCGTCCTCGAATCGCAGGCCGTTCTAGTTTCTTCGCAAAATCTGCCTTCGGAAAAACAGGCACTGCTCGACAAACTGCTCTTCCGCATTAGGGCTGTCAAAAAATCCAAGAACCACAAGTACATCCTTTTAAATGCCCCTAATGACTGCCTCCCTGACATCATCCGAATCTTACCCGGGATGAAAAGCCCAACCGTGCTGCCCTTAGCCGAGGTCGGCTGGAGCAGCGTCCATTCCGTCGTGCAGGAAGACCGTTTTTGGGACATCATCGAAGACTTGAAGGCTAACGGCGCACAGGGGATACTCGTCGTGCCAATTGAAAAAATGATTTTATGAACGCCCTTTTTTGTCATTGCCGAAGGTAAACTGCAACGCCTCGGTACAAGTCGCTTTTGTCATGGCCGAAGGCCACCTCTGCGTCATTCGTGACTGCATACGTGACGCAGAGGTGGCCTTCGGCCATGACAAAAGCGACTTACATCATTATATTTTTATTTGCCTTCGGCAAAATCAAAGTCATATGAAAATTTCAAAGCATCCTGACAATCAACAACTTGCGCAACTTCTTCAGCGCCCCGCCATTAACCAAGAAGACCTCTCGGCGACCGTCTCGCAGATTTTGCGAAGCGTAAAAACAAGTGGTGACGAGGCCCTGCGGGGCTTCACTGCCCGCTTCGACGGTGTTCAACTCAACCGCCTCGAAGTCACTACCGAAGAAATCGCCGCCGCCGAGCGGAGCTTGCCCGACAACCTTAAGTTGGCCATCCACCTGGCAGCCAAGAACATTGAGACCTTCCATGCTGCGCAACGAGAACCCGTTCGCAAAATTGAGACCATGCCCGGCGTTGTTTGCTGGCGCAAAAGCGTGGGTATCGAGCGGGTCGGGCTGTACATACCGGGGGGGACGGCACCACTGTTTTCCACAGTGCTGATGCTTGGCATCCCGGCGCAATTGGCTGGCTGTCAAGAGCTTGTACTCTGTACGCCTCCAGCAAAGGATGGCTCCGTTCACCCTGCAATTTTATTCGCTGCGCAAACGGCTGGCATCTCCCGCATCTTCAAGGTCGGAGGCGCACAGGCCATTGGTGCGCTGGCTTATGGCACGGAAACCGTTCCTAAGGTCTATAAAATCTTCGGCCCCGGCAACCGCTATGTGACCGCTGCAAAGCTCCTCGTGCAGCAGTCCGGCACCCCGATTGACATGCCAGCTGGGCCAAGCGAGGTGCTGGTTTTTGGCGATGAAACCTGCGTCCCGGCCTTCGTCGCAGCCGACCTGCTCTCCCAAGCGGAGCACGATGTGGACTCGCAAGTGGTATTTTTAACGACCTCGGAGCGAGTGCTGGAACAGGTCATTGACGAAGTCGAAAAGCAAGTAGCCACGCTGCCTAGGCAAAAGATGCTCCTTGCCGCTCTTGACCATAGTGTCTTCCTATTACTTGAAAATGAGCAAGTTGCGTTGGATGCTATCAATTATTATGCCCCGGAGCACTTGATTTTAGCTTGTGATAATGCGGAGCAAATGGCTGAACAGGTAGTCAACGCTGGCTCAGTTTTCCTCGGCAACTACACCCCCGAAGCGGCGGGCGACTATGCCAGTGGAACGAACCACACACTGCCTACGAGTGGCTTCGCCCGAAGCTATTCTGGCGTTTCTTTGGACAGTTTCATGAAAAAAATCACGTTCCAGCGCATCAGTCAGGAAGGGATGGCGGGTATCGGCCCGGCCATCGTCACCTTGGCGAGGGCTGAGGAACTGGAGGCACATGCGAGGGCGGTAGCGGTGAGATTATTATACCCCTAACCCTTGTTTTTTGATTTAAGATTTCAGATAGACGATGTAAGATTTTAGATTAATTGGAGATTTTTTGATGGCAGATTTGCGATTTAGAGCCCAAATCCGAGCATTGTCGGCTTGGCTCGACGCCCCCAAATCTGAAATCTAAAATCTTACATCTTACATCTTAAATCAAAGACCACGCCTTTCGCCAAAA
Organism: Saprospiraceae bacterium; assembly: GCA_022841745.1. Lineage (GTDB taxonomy): Bacteria > Bacteroidota > Bacteroidia > Chitinophagales > Saprospiraceae > UBA6168. The sequence continues at coordinate 74,807 of JALHQW010000022.1, forward strand.
CTAAGAACTATGCATAGTATACAGAATTTAATTCGATGCAACATCCTCCACCTCAAGCCCTACTCCTCTGCCCGGAGCGAGTTCAGTGGTACAGCTTCCGTGTTTCTAGATGCCAACGAGAACGGCTATGACCTGTTCGGTGACGGGCTGAACCGCTACCCCGACCCCTTGCAACTCGCTGTAAAACAGCGCATTGCGAAGCTGAAAGGCGTGCCCATTGAGTCCATTTTCCTCGGCAATGGCAGCGACGAGGCGATTGACCTGCTCTTCCGCATCTTCTGCGAACCGGGCGTGGACGAGGCCATCACTTGCCCGCCAACCTACGGGATGTACAGGGTTCAGGCGGATATTCATGGGACGCCGATTCGACAAGTTCTTTTAAACGAAGACTTCCAACTTCGCCCCCAAGCGGTGCTGGAAGCTGTTACGTACAATACCAAATTGTTGTTTTTATGTTCCCCAAATAACCCTACAGGCAACATTCTCGACCCCGCCTCCGTGGAGTTTTTGCTCCGCAATTTCCTAGGCATCGTTGTAGTGGACGAGGCGTATATTGACTTCGCCGAAGGACCTAACTCATGGGCGCAGCGGTTGGCCGAGTTCCCAAACTTGGCAGTGCTACAAACCTTATCCAAGGCTTGGGCATTGGCCGGCGCAAGGCTGGGCATGGCCTTCGCCTCTCCCGAAATCATTCATTATATGAACGCTGTGAAATACCCGTACAACGTCGGATTGCCCACGCAGCAAGCCGTTCTCCCGGCATTGGAAATGGGGCTAGATAGCACAGTAGCAACCATTATTGCGGAGCGAAAAAGGCTCGAAACAAAACTGGCAGAAATGGACTTTGTTGAGCGCATTTACCCCAGCGATGCTAATTTCCTTCTGGTAAAAATTAAAGACAGTGCTTTGATATTCAACTACTTAAAACAAAACGGTGTGGTGGTCAGGGACAGGTCACGGGAGCCACTTTGCGAGGGTTGCCTACGGATTACAGCCGGCACTAAAACTGAAAATGACCGACTACTTGAGCTACTGGCTGCCTTCAATCCTTCTCTCATTCAATCCTTCAATCCTTCATGAAAAAGATACTCTTCCTCGACCGTGACGGCGTACTCATCAACGAGGTGCCCGAGACTTTTCAAATCGACAGTTTGGAGCAAATGGTACTGCTCCCCGGCCTCATCCGCAACTTGCACAAAATCAGGACGCAGACCGATTACCTGCTAGTGATGGTGACAAACCAGGACGGCCTCGGAACGGCGGTTTATCCCCAAGATACCTTCGACCGGGTGCAGGGGAAGTTGTTGCAAATCCTTGAAAACGAAGGGATTGTATTCGATGCCATCCATGTGGACAAGAGCTTCCAGCATGAAAACCTGCCCACCCGTAAGCCCGGCACGGCCATGCTTACCGAATACCTGAACGGTAACTACGACCTCGCCAATAGCTACGTCGTTGGCGACCGCCACACGGACATTATGCTGGCTAAAAATCTCGGCGCACGGGCTATTGGCATTCGGGGTTTGCTGCCTTTTGGGGAATGGGAGCAACAGGCGGAAATTGTGGTGGATACTTGGGATGAAATTGGGTTGCATCTGCTACGGACAAACCGCATCGGAACAGTGCATCGTAAAACGAAGGAGACCGATATTTCAGTGGAAGTTAACCTTAGTGGCAATAGCCAAGTCGACATTTCCACGGGCCTCGGCTTCTTCGACCACATGCTGGAGCAGATAGCCCGTCACGGTGGTATTGACCTGAAGATCAAGGCATTAGGTGACCTGCATATTGACGAACACCACACCATCGAAGACACGGGTTTGGCACTCGGAGAGGCTTTTCTCAAAGCCCTCGGCGACAAGCGAGGCATCGAACGCTACGGCTTTTGCCTGCCCATGGACGACTGCTTGGCACAAGTAGCACTGGATTTTGGAGGCCGCCCGTGGTTAGTTTGGGAGGCCGAGTTCAAGCGGGAAAAGGTCGGCGATATGCCTACGGAAATGTTCATCCATTTCTTCAAATCCTTCAGCGACACAGCCAAATGCAACCTGAACATCAAGGCCGAGGGGCAGAACGAGCACCACAAAATCGAGGCGATTTTCAAAGCGTTTGCGAAGGCCATAAAATTGGCGGTGCGAAAGGAGGGGAATGCGTTGCCTTCGACTAAAGGCATTTTATAAAAAACTGACAATGAATAGGTTAACCTACAACTCCATTCCACCGAGGATGGAATAAAACATAAAAAACCATAAAAATCAGCGTCTTTCTGCGTCAAAAATCATTCATCAACCAAGAACCAAGAATCAAACCTAGTAGTCACATGAAAATAGCAGTCATCCGCTACAATGCAGGCAATATCCAATCTGTGCTGAATGCCTTGGAACGGCTCGAAGTAACCGCCATTTTGACCGACGACCCAACGGAAATCCGGTCAGCGGAGCGGGTCATATTTCCTGGTGTGGGCGAGGCTAGCACGGCCATGCGCTACCTTCGGGAACGGGGCTTGGACGAAGTCATCCGCAGCTTGACCCAACCCGTTTTGGGCATTTGTTTGGGCATGCAATTGCTCGGCGAACACTCGGAGGAGAACGACACGGAATGCCTTGGCATCGTGCCAGCAAGGGTGCGGAAACTGCCCCCCAACCCGCTAAAGGGGGCTTTTAAAATCCCGCACATGGGCTGGAACACCACACAATTTACAGATAATCAATTATTTAAAAACCTACCCGAAGACCCTTTTTTCTATTTCGTCCACTCTTATGCAATGGAACAGAACGAGGCTACCATTGCCCAAACGGACTACGGTATCCCGTTCACGAGCGCTGTGCAATGGCGGAATTTTTACGGGGTGCAGTTCCACCCTGAAAAGAGTGCCGAGGCAGGGGAGCAGTTGCTGCGCAATTTCTTAACAATGAAGCAATGGAACAATGAAACAATTTGAAGTTATCCCCGCCATGGACCTCATCAACAACCACTGCGTCCGCCTCCGCCAGGGCGATTTTGCGGAGCAAACCAGTTATTCCAATGACCCTTTGGCGATAGCCAAGCAGTTCGAGGCGGTGGGCTTCCGGCGGCTGCACATGGTGGATTTGGACGGGGCCAGGGTAGGCAAGCCGCAGCACCTGCATATCCTCCAACAAGTAGCCGCTGAAACCTCGCTAATCATTGACTTTAGCGGCGGCATCAAAACAGATTCAGCTATTGAGACGGTGTTCGGGGCTGGAGCAGCTATGGCAGCGATTGGCAGTGTGGCAGTAAAGGATAAACCACTGTTTTTCAATTGGTTGAATAAATACGGCCCTGAAAAAATCCTGCTTGGCGTTGACGTTCGGGACGAGAAATTGGCCATCAGCGGTTGGTTAGAACAGACTGAAGTTGGCCTTTTCGAGTTTTTGAAGGAAATGACTGGTGCGGGCGTCCGGCAGGTTTTCTGCACGGATATCGGGCGCGACGGGCTCCTGACTGGGCCTTCCACGGCGTTGTATCAGCGGGTGCTGGCGCAATTTCCGGGGCTGCGCTTGATAGCCAGTGGCGGGGTGAGTTCGCCCAAAGAATTGGAGACGTTGGAGGAGATTGGCTGTGCCGGAGCGATTGTAGGCAAGGCGATTTATGAAGACATGAACAATTTGAAGAAATGGCTGCCAGCTTAAACATAGCTGCCCCAAATCAACATTTATCAACCTTTATCAACCCATAAAAATGCTTTCAAAACGCATCATCCCCTGCCTCGACATCAAGGGCGGGCGCACCGTGAAAGGGGTAAATTTCATCAACCTACGGGACGCTGGCGACCCAGTAGAACTGGCTGCCCGATACGCCGCCGAGGGTGCCGATGAACTCGTTTTCCTCGACATCACCGCAACGCACGAGGGCCGCAAGACCTTTGCGCAGTTGGTGCATCGCATTGCGAAAGCCATCAATATTCCATTCACAGTGGGCGGCGGCATCGGCTCAGTGGCAGATGTGTCGGTGCTGCTGGAGGCTGGGGCAGACAAAGTGTCTGTTAACTCAGCTGCTGTACGCAATCCACTGTTAATCAACGGCTTGGCGAGGGAATTCGGCAGTCAGTGCATCGTGGTGGCCATTGATGCCAAGCAGGACGGCGGCGACTGGTGGGTCTATCTGAACGGCGGTCGGCTGCGCACGGAGGTGCGGGCGCTGGCCTGGGCAACTGAAGCCGAGGAAAGGGGCGCTGGCGAAATCCTGCTCACCTCCATGGACCACGATGGCAGCAAAAACGGCTTTGCCCTTGAGTTGACGAAAGCCGTGTCGGAGCGGGTGGGCATCCCGGTTATCGCCAGTGGCGGCGCAGGGCAGATGGTTCATTTCACGGAGATTTTTACTGAAGGAAAAGCGGATGCGGCGCTGGCGGCGAGCATCTTCCATTTTGGGGAGATTCCGGTGCCGGATTTGAAGCGGTTTTTAACGAAAAACGGCGTTGCTGTTAGGATTTGAACGAGATGGGATGGTCACACGGATTGGGCGGATGCAACAGATTTACACTGATTTTTACTTGGAAAAATCCGTATTCATCTGCCTAATCTGCCCAATCCGTGTACCTATCCTGCAATACAATTACTATGCAAATCAATTTCAAAAAATACCCCGACGGCCTTGCCCCGGCTATCATCCAAGATGCGCAAACGGGCGTGGTGCTCATGATTGGCTTCATGGATGAGGCAGCGCTGGCTAAGACCATTACGGAGCAAAGGGTCACGTTTTTCAGCCGAAGCAAGCAGCGGATGTGGACAAAGGGCGAGACTAGCGGCCACTTCCTCGATGTGGTGGAGGTGCTGTCGGACTGCGATGTGGATACCATTTTGATAAAGGCGAAACCGCACGGCCCCGTCTGCCATACGGGCAGCGATACTTGCTTCGGGGAAACAAATAGTGGGGCCTTCCTACCTGAATTGGAGTCCATTATCAACGACCGTTTCACAAACCCGACCGAGGGCAGCTACGTCGCCAGTTTGATAAAAAAAGGCATCAAAAAAATGGCCCAGAAGGTAGGCGAGGAAGGCGTGGAAGTGGCTTTGGAAGCACAGTGCGAAGACTCCGATTTGTTCCTTGGCGAGGCGGCGGATTTGGTGTTCCACTTGCTTGTATTGCTGCGGGCAAAGGGGCATTCGCTGGCTGAGGTAGAGGCCGTATTGCGAAGCAGGATGAAATAATGCCCCTACCCTAATAGCCCAAGCTTCATTAATTCCAAGCCTTCAAAATCCTCCACGAACCTTGTAATATGGTCAAAGTGCGCAAACTCCTCCCTTGTATGCGTCGTGGTGATGATGACGGCTTTTGCGCCTGCCCGCCGTGCCGCCTCAGCCCCCGTCACACTGTCCTCAAAGATGAGACATTCGTCAGTTGAAAGTCCCAACGAAGCAGCGGCGACATGAAAAATCTCGGGGTCTGGTTTGCCTTTGGTCACGCTCTTTGCATCGAAAACCCCTGCGAAAAAAGGGCGCAAGTTCAGGTTGTCCATTACGAAGTCCACGTTCTCCGTTGGGGCAGCGGTGCCAATGGCCATGGGGATATTAGCAGCTTTTGCCCTTTCCAAAAATCCTTGTAAACCGGGAACTAGGCGTAACTCCGGTAGGAAGATTTCCCGATAAGCGGCCTCTTTTTCCCATGAAATGCGCCGCCGCTCCTCCACTGTGAAGCGGTCGCCAAAAATCCGCTCCAGTATCTCCTCATTGATGCCGTGGATTTTTTCCTTGACTTCGTCAATGGATAAGTCCAGCCCAAGTTCCGCCAGTTTGCGCTGCCAGGCTCGGTGGTGGACCATCATATTGTCCACCATCGTGCCGTCCATGTCGAAGATGATGCCTTTTTTCATGGGCCAAAAATAGGTCAGTTGGGCGAATGAATTGACCAAGAAAAATATCTAAGTTTTATAAGAAATGAATTTATTTGTTTTAAAAATGAAAATATTTGTTTCGATTTTTACCTTTGTAATTCAATCCAAAAGTCATGGAAGAAGCACAAAACAAATTGGCCGTTTTTCAGGAAAAGGAAATCCGTAGGGTTTGGCACAAGGACGAGTGGTGGTTTTCCATCGTTGATGTCATTGAAGTCTTGACCGAAAGCAAGAATCCTGCTGTCTATTGGCGGGTTTTGAAAAAAAGGTTGTTGGATGAAGGGAGTAGCCAAACCGTTACAAATTGTAACGGTTTAAAAATGACTGCTCCTGATGGTAAGCAACGAATAACGGATTGTGCCAACACCGAAACCCTGTTCCGCCTCATCCAATCCATTCCCTCGCCCAAAGCGGAGCCATTCAAGCAATGGCTGGCCAAGGTCGGCTACGAGCGCATCCAAGAAATCGAGAACCCGGAACTGGCTTCCGAGCGGGCGAGGCAATATTACCAAGCCCTCGGCTACAGCGAGGACTGGATTGCGAAGCGGCTTCAATCCATCGAAATTAGGGGCAAGCTGACCGACGAGTGGAAGTCGAGGGAAGTAAAGGAGGGTCTTGAATACGCCATTTTGACGGCTGAAATCTCGAAAGCGACTTTTGGTTTAACGCCATCGGAGTACGTGAAATTGAAAGACCTAAAACGGGAGAACCTACGAGATCACATGACTGACCTCGAACTTATATTCACCATGCTCGGTGAAACGGCCACACGCAACGAGGCTATCAATAGGTACGCAAAAGGTTTTATCGAAAACAAGGCGGCAGCCCAAGAAGGCGGCGCTGCGGCTGGCGATGCCCTTGAAGCTTTTGAGAAACGGACGGCCACGAAGGTTGTGTCGGAGCGCAATTTCAAGCAGCAAATTGCGGAAGCAAAAAAGCAAAAGGAATTGGGCGGCGGGAAGGAGGAATAAAAAAATGGCGGCACGACAGCAAAGCCATGCCGCCACTTTCGTAAGTCGTCAATTGTAAATCCTTTTACCCCCTAAAATACAGGTAAGCAATCAAAATCAAGACGATGACCAAAACGGAAACAACCTTGTCAGTCGTGTTGTAAGTTGCCTTCGTCTCGGCTTCCTGCTCGGCGCTGACAGTCCCTAGCGTCAGCCCCTGTATTTGTGCCGCATTCGGTGCCTCGGAAGTATAGCTCACCACGGTCATCACGATGGCGCAGACGATGAAAATCAGAAGGCTGTAATACTGGAAAAACATATTGTTCATAATCCAGAAAAACGATCCTTCGGAGTAGGAGAAGCCCTCGGTAAGCATCACGGGCGTATCAATCGCCAAGCGGAAAAGCCCCAGTGCAAAGCCCACCAGCAGTGTGGCCAATGCCCCTTTGGCATTCATCCGTTTGTTGAAAATCCCGAAGAAAAACACCACAAAAATGGGTGGGGCGAGGTAGCCCTGAACGCTTTGCAAATAATCGTACAAGCCCCGGCTACCTTGGATAACGGGTATCCACAACAGGCCAATGACGACCATCACGGCAGTGGCGATACGACCCATCCGTACCAGTTGGGCCTCGGAGGCATTCGGGCGGAATTTTTGGTACAAATCCATCGTGAAGAGGGTGGAAGAAGCATTGAAAACCCCAGCTAATGAACTCATCAGCGCCGCCAACAAGCCAGCCACCACGATGCCCCGGATACCTGCGGGCAGCACTTTTGCTACCAGCAATGGGAACACCTGCTGCGCTTGTGATGGGATGATTTTACCGTCGGCATCAAGCAATGCGCCTGCGAGTTCCGGCATCTTTCCACTTGCAGCCAAAGCAAAACAAATGACGCCGGGAATGATGAAGATGAAAACGGGCAGCAGCTTGAAAAACGCCGCTGCAATCGTGCCTCGGCGGGCCTCCGTCAGGTTGGCCGCACCAAGCATCCGCTGCACGATGTACTGGTCGGTACACCAGTACCACAAGCCAATGATGGGGGCGCAGAACAACATGCCGAGCCACGGATAATTCCCATTGAAATACCAAGCAATCTGGGTGTCGGTCTTAATGGGCGCCCAGGTGCCTTCGAATCCCGCAGGTACGAGCGGCTTCCAGAGGTTGAACATTTCAGAACCGGCGATGCGCCGCAGTTCGTCCCAACCACCCAGCGCATCGAGACCATATACCGTGACCAGCACCGAACCAAGGATGAGGATGATGGTCTGGATGGCTTCCGTGTAGGCCACCGCCCGAAGGCCGCCGAGGATGGTGTAAATCCCCGTCAGCACTATCATCAGGATGGAACCGACCCAGAAGCTGTTCATTCCCATGATATTGACCTCCGGCAATAGCACGCCGAACACGATGCCGCCGGCAAATATGCCGACCGCCACCTTCGTCAGCACGTATGCCACCAGCGAGATGACCGACAGCACCCAACGGGAGGTCGAAGAGAACCTTTTCTCCAAAAACTCCGGCATCGTGTAGATTTTGGAACGCATGTAAAACGGCGCCAAAATCCAGCCCAATACCAGCAGGCACCAGGCGTGAAGTTCGTAGTGAGCCATCGCCACTCCGTCCGTGGCACCGGAGCCTGCAAGGCCAACGATGTGCTCCGAACCGATGTTGGAGGCAAAAATGGAAGCTCCGATTACGAACCAGCCGAGGTTCCGTCCTGCCAAAAAATAGTCGTCGGAAGTGTCGTTTTTCTGGCGGATGACCCACCAGGCAATACCCAAGATGATGGCAAAGTACAGGGCAATAACTACCCAATCAATGGTCGCTAATACTGACATAGGTTGAAAGTTGGTGATTGGTGATTGGTGATTGGTGATTCGTGATTGGTTGGGACAGCGTTAGCAGTGGCTTACCCAATCACGAGTTCCGAGTCACCAATCACCATTATCTCGTTGAAAATTTAAACGTCGTCTTGGTGGCGTACTTCTCGCCCGGAGCTAAGGTAGTGCTTGGGAACGATGGTTGGTTCGGCGAATCGGGATAATGCTGCGTTTCCAAGCAAAAACCTGTTCGATGGGCATAAGTGCCACCACCCGGCGTTGGCAAAGTACCATCGAGGAAATTGCCGCAATAAAACTGGATGCCCGGCTCGTCCGTAGAAACCTCCAGCAGCCTGCCCGTGCTGGGGTGGTACGCCGTGGATACCTTCCTGAAGCCCTGGCCATTCAGCACCCAGCAATGGTCGTAGCCCTTGCCCTTGGTCAGTTGGTCGTCTTTCTGCCCGATGTCCTTGCCGACGGTTTTGGCCTGCCGAAAATCAAATGGCGTATTCTCCACCGCCTTCAGTTCGCCCGTTGGAATCAGCATGGCATCCACGGGCAGGTACTTGTCCGCATCAATCGTCAATTCATGGTCGAGGATGGGCTTCGTGAAATCGCCGGATAGGTTGAAATAACTGTGCTGTGTCAGGTTCGCTACGGTCTTCTTGTCTGTGGTCGCCTCGTAACTAACCTCCAAGGCATTGTCGTCGGTGAGGTGATAAACAACCGTACTTGTCAAAGTGCCGGGATATCCACCCTCGCCGTCCTTGCTCACGTAGGTGAGTTTCAAGGCGCTGCCATTGTCCACGGGATGCTCGGTAGCCGTCCAAACCACTTTGTCGAAGCCTTTCACGCCGCCGTGCAGGGTGTTCGGGCCATCGTTGGTTTCCAGTTGGAAGGTCTGCCCGTCGAGGGTGAATTTGCCCTTGGCAATGCGGTTTCCATAGCGCCCAATCAGCGCCCCGAAGTACGGTGTCGCCTTTTCGTACTGCGCCAAATTGTCGTAGCCGAGCACCACGTTAGCGTAGTTGCCCGTCTTGTCCGGTGCCGTCCAAGCGGTGATGATGCCGCCGTAGGTGATGACGTCCACCTGCATTCCTAGCTTATTTTTTAGGGAAAATTTGTCCACAGCTTGGCCGTCAGCAGTCGTACCAAAAGGGCTTTTGGCAATGGCAATTGTGGCAAGGGCGGGTGTTTCAGCAGCCTCGGCCGGTGGTGTTTCGTTTTTGCAATTGACCATAAAAATGGAGGTTGCCGCCACGAAGGCGATGGTGATGAGTGGTGAAAAAGGCTTGTTCATTGTTGTTGCTTTATTTGAAAATGACCAATGCTGCTCAATTTTAAGTAAGAAATTGAATTGAAAATTAATGAGCATCCTGTGAAAATTAGCAGTATTCCTTGAGAGGCGGGGTTATCGAACCCTGCAGTTCCGGAACTGCAGGGTTCGGTAACCCCGCCTCTCAAAGGTGACTACCATTAACTTAATACAGGTAAAAAAACCTTAAAATTCATCTCGGAATATCAATCACATCCCATGCTGAAACAAGTGATAATACACCTCATTCGCATTGAGTTGATTCTTGAAATCCCGGATATTAGTCCCCTCGTCAATCACGACACACTCAATGCCCGCCATGTCGGCAAAGTCCTCCATGTACTCTGTCGTAAGGGCTTGGGTGTAAACGGTGTGGTGCGCTCCGCCCGCAAGAATCCAAGCGGTGGCAGCGATTTCGAGGTTCGGCATGGCATCCCAAAGCACACGGGCCACGGGGAGTTTCGGCAATTGCGCCTGCGGCGCAACGGCTTCTACTTCGTTGATTATCAGACGAAAACGGTTGCCCATGTCCACCAACGAGGCATTCAGCGCCGGGCCGGTCATGCTGTCGAATACGAGGCGCACTGGGTCGGCCTTGCCGCCGATGCCCAGTGGGTGTATCTCGCAAGATGGGCGGTGCGATGCAATGCTGGGGCAGATTTCCAGCATGTGCGAACCCAGCACGTATGATTTTTCTGGCGTGAAGTGGTAGGTATAATCCTCCATGAACGAGGTACCGCCGTCCAGCCCTTGGGCCATTGTTTTCATGCTCCGCAATAAGGCCGCCGTTTTCCAATCGCCCTCCGCCCCGAAGCCGTAGCCGTCGGCCATCAGACGTTGCACGGCAATGCCCGGCAACTGCTTGAAATCGCCAAGGTTCTCGAAAGTATCGGTAAAAGCACCGAAGCCGCCGCCTTCCAAAAAGCTGCGCAATGCTAATTCGATGCGGGCCGCCTCCACAAGCGATTCCCGCTGCTTGCCGCCCACTTTCAGCGAAGCCGTCAAATTATAGTCGTTCTCGTAAGCCTCCAAAAGCGCCTTCACCTCGCCGCTCGTTGCCGAAGGCAAATGCTTTAAAACATCGGTCGTGTCGTAGCCATTCACCGCAAAGCCGAAGCGGATTTGCGCCTCCACCTTGTCGCCCTCGGTCACGGCCACCTCCCGCATATTGTCGCCGATGCGGGCGACTTTCAGCGTCTGCAAATCGTGCCAGCCCATCGCCACCCGTGACCATACGGCCAGTTTTTGCTGGACGGACGGGCTTTGCCAATGCCCCACCACGATTTTCCGCTTCTTGCGCATCCTCGATAGGAGGTGCCCGAACTCCCGGTCGCCGTGCGCCGCTTGGTTCAGGTTCATAAAGTCCATGTCAATGTGGGTCCAAGGGATTTCCGCATTGTACTGCGTGTGCAGGTGGCAGAGTGGTTTGCGCAGGTTTGACAGACCCCGAATCCACATCTTGGCAGGGGAAAACGTGTGCATCCAAACCACCACGCCGATGCAATCCGGGTCGGCATTCGCTGCAATGCAAGTCTGGAGGATTTCGTCGGGGGTCTTCACCACGTCCTTGTACCGCAGGCTCACCAAGAGCTTGGCGTCCTCGTTCAGCGCTTTCACGATGGTTTCGGAGTGCTGCGCCACTTGTTTCAGCACCTCCGGCCCGTACAAATGCTGGCTTCCTGTGATGAACCAGATTTCTTTGTTCTTGAGTTTTTCCATTAAGTCGTTTTGCTTTTTAATTTCCTCTTGTCATCGCCGAAGGCGACATGCGACGTCATGTTTGCTCCTGCAAATCAACGTTAACGTGATGTTGCAGTTTGCCTTCTGCAATGACAAAAGGGCGAAAACCGCCAAATAAATTTGGCGATTACGTGGGCTACTGCCCATAATAGGCGTTCTTTCCGTGCTTCCGCTCGTAATGTTTTTTAATCAATGAATCTTTTAACCTCGGTGCATTGGGGTTGATTTGCAGGGTCAAATATGCCATTCTCGCCACCTCTTCCAGCACTTTGCTGTGGTAAACGGCCTTGGCGGCGTCCTTGCCCCAGGTGAACGGCCCGTGGTTGCCAATCAGCACCATCGGCACCTCTTCGTAGTCGAGGCCCCGCTCCCGGAAGCAGTCCGTGATTTGGATGCCCGTGTTGTGCTCGTAGTTGCCCTCGATGAGGTCGTCCCGCATCGGCGGGGCGCAAGGGATGTCGGCGGTCAGGTGGTCGGCATGGGTCGTCCCGAAGATGGGGATGTCCCGTTGCGCCTGCGCCCAAGCCACCGAGTAGGTACCGTGGGTATGGGCGATGCCGCCAATTTTTTCCCAGTTTTTAAAGAGCCAAGCATGGGTCTTCGTGTCGGAAGACGGGCGCTTGCTCCCCTCCACCACGTTGTTTTCAAAGTCCAAAATCACGATGTCCTCCGGCTTTAAAACCTCATAAGGCACCCCGCTCGGCTTGATGGCGAAGACGCCCGCCGCCCGGTCCACGGCACTCACGTTGCCGAAGGTATAGATGACGAGGTTCAGGGCATTCAGCTCTATGTTGGCCTCGTAGCAGGCTTGTTTTAGGTCTTGATATTTAGACATTTTTTTCAATTAAAATGGTCAATTGTGGCGCAGCCCCTAACCCCTAAAGGGGAACCCACGGACGCAGAGTTGTCGGAACTTCTAAAATTTACTTCAAAACCAAATTCAAAAAGTTGTCAAATTAACCTCAGAATGAACGGGTTTAGGTTCACCTTTAGGGTTCAGGAACTGCGCTACGTTTTCCCCTCCACAAACACCCCCAACCCCTCATATTTCCCCATCAATTTCTCAAAAACCGCCACTTGCTCTGCCTGCGGGAAATACTCCGCTTCGAACCGGCTGGCCATATGTTGGCTCGCCTCCAAGACCGTCGGATAAAGGCCAGCAGCCGTGGCAGCGTAGATGGCCGCACCGAGCGCTGGGGCATAGTCCGAGGCCGCCACGACGATGGGGCGGTTCAGCACATTCGCCAAGGTCTGCATGATGTACGGCGACTTGCGGGCCACCCCGCCAATGCCGACGACCTTGTTGATTTTCACGCCCTCGTCCTCGAAGCGGTCCACGATTTTTTTGGAACCAAAGCAAATGGCGTGTACCAATGCCTTGAAAATATGTGCTGCCCCCGTGCCGAGCGACAAGCCCATGATGGCGCTTTTCAAGGCCTGGTTGGCATCGGGAGTGCGGCGTCCGTTTATCCAGTCGAGGGCGACGGGCAGGTTTTCGGTGAGGGAAATGGCCTCGGCCTGTTCGGTCAGTTTGCGCAGCAGGTTTTGCTCCATTTCCTCGATAAGTCGCTGTTTTTGCTCCCCAGAAATGCTTTCGCTGCTTTGCAATAACTGCTCAAAAGGCCCCATCAGCACATCCTTGAACCACGCCAGCACATCGCCGAAGGCGCTCTGCCCGGCCTCCAAGCCAATCATGCCGGGTAGAATTGAGCCATCCACCTGCCCGCAGATGCCCCGCACGGTGTTGCTGCCAATGACAGCTTTCGGGGCAACCATCATGTCGCAGGTGGAGGTGCCCATGACCCGCACGAGGCTGTGTTCCTCTACCTTCACGCCTACTGCCCCGGCGTGTGCATCGAAAGTGCCTACGGCAATGACTGTATCCGTGGTCAGGCCGAGTTTATCGGCCCAAGCGGCACTGAGGTTTCCGGCGGCAAGGTCGGAAGTGAAAGTGTCCTGGTACATGCGGCCACGCAGTTCGGCGAGGTGCGGGTGCAGTTTTTCCAAGAACGTATTGGGCGGCAGCCCGTCCCAATCCTCGTGCCACATGGCCTTGTGCCCGGCGGCGCAGCGGCTGCGTTTCAGGCTGTCAATGTCGTTGTTGCCAATCAAAATATTGGTCATCAAATCGCAATGCTCGACCCAAGTGTGCGCCCCATTCCGCACTGCCTCGTCTTCCCTAATGACGTGCAGGATTTTTGCCCAAAACCACTCGGACGAGTAAATGCCGCCCTCGTATTTGGTGTAGTCCTCGCCACCCCAAGTCTTTGCCAGCACATTGATTTCTGCTGCTTCCGCAATGGCCGTGTGATCTTTCCAGAGCACCATCATGGCATTGGGGTTTTCCTCAAAACCAGGCGTCATGCAGAGCGGCGTTCCATTTTTTGCTACCGCAATGGGCGAACTGCCCGTGGTGTCCACGCAAATGGCCCTCACCGTTTCGGGGGCCACGACCGATTCCCGCACCACGGCCTTGATGGTGCTCTCCAGCCCCTCGATATGGTCGAGTGGGTGCTGACGGAACTGGTTGGCTGCGGGGTTGCAGTACTTCCCAGCTTTCCAGCGGGCGTACCAATGCACGCTGGAAGCGAGTTCCGCCCCATTGCTGGCATCAATCAAAACGGCCCGGACAGAGTCGGTGCCGTAGTCGAGTCCTATAACGTAGTTTTTCATTTCGTTGTAAAAACTGGTGATATGGCATTCACCACAACAGCAGTGTGCCCTTGGCCAAGGCAAATGTAAAATTGACACTTACCAAAGCAAAACAATTTTGCTGTTTTGACAAAATGAGGTAAGTTTGAAGCAATTGTCAGGACGAAAAGGCAATAATTTTTTGATTGAAATGGCTTTTGGGATACTATTTTTGACCCTTCGCTTCCAATAGTAAAAACTTAACCAACGATTTTGATGAGCTTAAACGACGAACATACTATTATCTACAGCTACGACCAAGCGGACAAAGTCCTTATCGCCGTTGACTGCATCATTTTTGGTTTTGATAAAGAAGACCTGAAAATCCTTTTGGTGAGAAGGGGGATTGAACCAGAAAAAGGTAAGTGGTCCTTGGTTGGAGGATTGCTGAAAAAAGAGGAAACCCTGGAAGCTGCTGCCACAAGGATATTGGATACCTACACTGGGCTTAGCGGTATTTATATGGAGGAGGTGGCCACTTTTAGTGAAGTCAACCGTGATCCCGTTGAGCGCACCATTTCTACTGCCTACTATGCCTTGATAAACATCAAGGAACACAGCAAGAACCTTGTCAAGCAGTTTTCCGCCAAGTGGTTCAGTGCCTCGCAAGCTCCAAAGCTCATTTTCGACCACGACCATATGGTGCAATACGCCCTGAACCGGCTGCGGTTGCGCACTACCACCGAGCCTATTGGATTCGACCTTTTGCCGGAGAAGTTCACCATGCGGGAACTGCAAAAACTTTACGAAGCCATCTGGGACACCAAACTAGACAAGCGCAATTTTATCAACAAAATCAATTCCCTCGATATTCTGGAAAAATTGGATGAAAAGGACATGACTACCTCCCGAAAGGGGTCTTACCTCTATAAATTCGATGTGGAGAAATACCGACAACAAAACGGAAAGTCCTTTGAAATGAAGGTATAACCAATTTAAAAACAAAAAAAATCGTGGAAGCCACAGCCCCACGATTTTTTGAATTTCTGCGAATTGAGCTACTTGCAGCGCCCCCTATCCGAAATCCACATTTGTCATTCCCGAAGGGAACCTAATCCGCAATCGCCTATCCCTTCGCCTTTGCCCAAGCATCCTTCAGCGTCACTGTCCGATTGAAAACGGGCCTTTCGGGCGTCGAATCCGGGTCGGGCGTGAAATAGCCGAGGCGCAGGAACTGGAACTTGTCGCCCACCTTGCCATCGGCGAGGCTGGCCTCCAGCATGGCATTTGGCACCACTTTCAGCGAGTCAGGGTTGATAAGTTCGAGGAATTCCCGCTCGTCGTTGGCGGGGTCTTCCACTGTGAACAGGCGGTCGTAAAGGCGCACCTCGCCGGGTATGGAACAGCGGCCGCAAACCCAGTGGATGGTCGTTTTTGGCTTCAGTCCGCTGGTGTCGCTGCCGCTCCTCGAATCAGGAAAATAGGTGCAGCGCAATTCCACGGGCTTACCTTCGGCGTCCTTCACCACCTCGTCGCACTGGATGATGTAAGCGCCCTTAAGCCTCGCCATCGTGCCGGGTGAGAGGCGGAAAAACTTGGGCGGCGGGTTCTCCATGAAGTCCTCTTGCTCAATCCAAATCTGGTTGCTGAATGGCAGCTTGCGGCTGCCAGCCGACGGGTCTTCGGGGTTGTTCTCGATTTCCATCAGTTCGCCTGGCCCGTCCGGATAGTTCGTGATAACCACTTTCAAGGGGTCGAGCACGGCCATGGCACGGGTGGCGAGGCGGTTCAAATCCTCCCGAACGCAGAACTCCAGCAGGCTCAAATCCACCAGGTTTTCCCGCTTCGCAATGCCAATGCGCTTGGCCCAGTCCCGTATGGCTAAAGCCGTGTAACCACGGCGGCGCATGGCCGAAATGGTGGGCATACGGGGGTCGTCCCAGCCAGCCACATGGCCTTCGTTCACGAGTTTCAGCAGTTTTCTTTTTGAAACAACGGTGTAGCTCAGGTTGCGGCGAGCAAATTCATACTGCTTCGACGGCCAGATGCCCAGTTTCTCGATGCACCAGTCGTAGAGTTCCCGGTGCGGCACGAACTCCAACGTACAGATGGAATGCGTAATGCCCTCGATGCTGTCGCTTTGCCCGTGCGCCCAGTCGTACATCGGATAGATGCACCAATCGTCGCCAGAGCGGTGGTGGTGTGCGAACTTGATACGGTAGAGCAATGGATCCCGCATAATCATGTTCGGCGAGGCCATGTCAATCTTGGCCCGCAGGGTTTTGCTGCCTTCGGCAAATTCGCCCGCCCGCATCCGCTGGAACAGGTCGAGGTTCTCCTCCACGCTGCGGCTGCGGTAGGGACTGTCCTTGCCCGGCTCGGTCGGCGTGCCCTTCATCGCTGCGATTTCCTCGGCGGTGCTGTCGTCCACGTAGGCATGGCCTTTTTTGATGAGGTCAATGGCATAGTCGTACAGTTGCTGGAAATAGTCGGAGGCATAGAAAATGCCCGCTGGCTCGAAGCCCAGCCAGCGCACATCGGCGAGGATGCTGTCCACGTATTCCGTTTCCTCGGTCACCGGATTGGTGTCGTCGTAGCGGAGGTTGCACTTGCCACCGTACTTCTGCGCCAGCCCGAAGTTCAGGCAGATGCTGGTGGCATGACCCACGTGCAGGTAGCCGTTCGGCTCCGGCGGGAAGCGGGTCAAGATACCACCGGGGTAGCGCCCCTCGGCGATGTGCGCCTCGATGATTTCTTCGAGGAAATTGGAGGTTTCGGTTTTTTCTTTTTCGATTTCAGTTGTCATTCTAAAAAATTGATGTCTTGATGATTCGTCCGTTTTGAACTTCAATATGGTTCATGAATCCAAGGCGATATTTCCCATCGGGTGCAGGTATGTCGTTAATGAATACAGGATCGCCTTGTGAACGGTGAGTATCTTTTGGTAGTTCAATTGTCAGTTTCCCTTTGTCAGAATCGAAATCTTGCTTTACAAGTACTCTAATAATTTTACTGTCTTTAATTTCATACCGTGTACGCTGAGTTACGTTTAAGAAATTCTTAGTTACAGGTTCGCAATCAATGGTGACAAAAGCGCCAAGTAGTTCATAAATACGACCATCGTGAACTTCTAAATATTCCCCAGAGGATAGTTTCTTTAATTTGACATTATTCTTATCATAATAAAGCTCTTTTAAATATTTTGAAACATCAAAATCAGGAATCAAAATCTCATTCGCCAAAACGAAATTCCCATTTTTTATGCCATCCTGATTTAAAACCATAATAGCAGAATCCACGAAATTCTGATTGAGCAATATTTTGTCTTTTACCCTATCAATTAAAAGGCTTTTGGCTGGAGCCAAGTATTCCCATTTACCAATTGTCACAACACCATTCAATGACATCACCAATTCACCATTTCGTTTGAAAATATACTTCTGGAAACCACCTTCAGCATCAACCAGCACCCAAGGCACATCCACGAAAGTCTCTTTCCTATCAAGGCTTTGACTAAATTCCTTTAGACGGGGGATGATATTTTCGATGTATTCTTTCATTTGAACGGGATTTTGTCGAACTCAAACTTCTACTGACAATCTATAATCTTCCACTACCGGATTCATCCCCCCAAACACCTCCGAAGGCAACATCCAACTTTCCAGTGCATCGCCCGTGGCCTCGTCGTACAGCAGGCAAAAGACCTGTTCCAATTCAGAAGAATTGAACGCATCACGCACGGAGATTTGGCCAGACTTCAAAGCTTCTAAGCGGGCATCCGTCACGGGCACGACCAGCCACTGCTCTACCCCACCCTCTGCGTACTGCAAGAGGTAACTGAGGTACTTAAAACCAGCATGGTTCTGTTCCACGGTCAGCACTGGAACGCCCTGAAAATCAAGCACTTCCACCACTTCGAGGTCGAGGGGATGGAAATTGAGTTTGTATCTGTCAGGAATTTTCAAGTGAAACCGAGTTAGAAATACCGAGCAAAGATTTCCGAAATCTTGAAGATTTCGTAAATCTGGCCACCAGCGAGCCGCAAATTTCAACGAAAAACCCCACTCAAAGATACCTTTCGGTACAAAAACCACAGAAAAGCCATTATTTCTTTTTCTGATACTTCCCGGAGGTGGGTTCCTGCGCTGCTGCCGCAGGCGCTGCATTGATTTGGTAGGCCCCTGAAGGCTTGGGAACAAGTTGACCTCCAGAAGCCCTATGCCCCAGATAATCAACGAAATCCATGGCTTGAAAAACCAATTCTTCGGGTAGGCTGGCAATTTTAGTGGCTAATGAAATGCTGCCTTGGGATGAAAATTTGGCTTCATGGCTAGGATTTGCGACAGTAAAGACCTCCTCACCGAGTGCTTCCTCAATTTTCACCAAGGTTTTCAGTTCAAAATTGTGCAGCCCTGACATCCACCTGCTAATCTCGGAAGGGCTTTTACCCAAGACGGTTGCCAAGTCTTTTTGCGACATACCCTTGTCTTCGAGGATGGCTTGAATACGCTCAACGATGTCGAGCGTTTTGGAAACATGGTTGCGAGACTCGTTTGGGATTCGGGCGGATATGCGGTCAAATGCGCTCATTATCTATGATTTATAGTTCGATCGTCAGTTTTTCAAAGTCAAAAATCATTTTTCCTTCATGGTGAAATTCCTTGTCACGAATCATAGCCGTGATTTGCTTGGCTACTTTGTTGGCGAACCTGAACTTCTCGGCCAAATCAGGGCTATCTGAAACTTTCTGCGAAGTTTTGATGCCGCCATTTGCCAAAATCACGATTTCATCGGACAGCCTGACACAGTACAACCTCAAATCACGGATTGGAAGTTCCACCAAGAATTTTGCACGTGGCGGTATGGCTTGTGCGCTTTCTTCAAATCGAAACAGGTATTCCTTCGCCCCTCTTTTGTCTCCGATTTCCTCTATCCAAGCCACCAAATTGTTGAGGTCTTCTTCAAATTCTAGTTCGTTTTCAAAACGAGAAAAGAACTTGTCTGGCTCGGATTCTGCCTCACCTTCAACTTGAAAAGCATAAAAGAATACCTTTTCAAAATGCTTGAAAGCCTTAATAGTGACAAAATTATTCACTTTTAAGTAATTTTTTTTAATAAAATAGAAATTAATTCACTTTTAACAAAACTACTTCTTCGCCACCCTCGCCGGCCTCACCTCCACCTTGCTCGGCAGCGTCCGGGGGTGCATCCGCAGCAGGTCAAGGGTCATTTGGCCGATGTCTTCTGGCTGTATTTTCCAGGCGTCGGCATCGTTGGGGGTGTGGTTGTTGAAATGGGTGGCCACCGAGCCGGGCATGATGGTCGTCACCTTGATGCCCCGGTCACGCACGTCGAGCATGACGGCTTGGGTGAAGCCTACGAGGCCGAACTTGCTGGCGTTGTAAGCACTGGCTTTTTCGAAGAAATTGGTGCCGGCGAGGCTGGCAATGGTGATTATATAGCCCTGTGAAGCCGTGAGGGCATCGAGCGAGGCTTTGATGGAGTAGAACACACCCGTGAGGTTGGTGTCAATGGTCTCGTGCCACTGCTCTGGTGTTAGATCAGCGATATTGGCGAAATGGCCGACGCCCGCATTGGCCACCAGCACGTCAATGCTACCGAAAGCATCCAGCGTCTTGGCGACAGCGGCCTGTTGCGAAGCAAAATCCCGCACATCGGCTTCTATGGCGAGCACCTTGCCGAAGGCGGAAAGCTCGGCAGCTGCGGATTCGATGGCTGCTTTGTTACGGCCCGTTATGGCCACGTTCATGCCCTCTTTGAGCAGGCTTTCGGCAATGCCGAAACCGATGCCCTTGCTGCCCCCGGTGATAAGGGCGGTTTTTCCAGTGATGTTCTGCATTTTTTTGAAAGTAAAAAGATTAAAGTAGAAAGTAAAAAGTGGGAGGTCGTGCTACATTTGCCAGAACACGCTTGAATCTCAAAAGTTGAGCAGGCTGGTTCACCCCCCCTCAATCCCTCAATCCCTCAATCCTTCAATCCTTCAATCCTTCATTCATTCAATCCTT
>JALHQW010000022.1:95244-111892 GCA_022841745.1 Saprospiraceae bacterium
TTCAATCCTTTCACTATGAAAAATCTCATTTTTCAAAATCACGACGCCATGCCCGCCCTTGGCCTCGGTACTTGGCAGGCACCCAAGGGCGAGGTCGGCCAAGCGGTGCTGGAGGCCATCCGCCTCGGCTATCGGCATATTGACTGTGCTGCCATCTACGGCAACGAAAAAGAAATCGGCGAAGCGCTGGAAGCGGCTTTCCAAGCGGGCGACGTGCGCCGGGAGGAGCTTTGGATTACCTCCAAGCTCTGGAACAACCGTCACGGGCACCATAACGTGCGCCCAGCCATCGAAAAGACATTGGCCGACCTTCGGCTCGACTACCTCGACCTCTACCTCATCCACTGGCCTGTGCCCATGAAGTACGTGGTTCCTCACGTTCCCAACCAGTTCCTCAGCTTGGAGGAGCAGCCCATCGCCGACACTTGGCTGGGCATGGAGGAGGTGCTGGAAGCTGATCTGACCAAGCACATCGGTGTCTCTAATTTCAGCATCAAAAAGCTGACGCAACTATTGGAAGTGGCCCGCCACAACCCAGAAGTAAACCAAGTAGAGATGCACCCATTGCTGGCGCAAAATACCCTCTGCCGTTTTTGCGAAGCGGAAAAAATACATATCACGGCCTATACGCCACTGGGCCGCCCCGCCGCTGGCGACCGCCCTGCCAACGCCCCCGAACTACTGGAAAGCCCGGTGGTCACGGCCATTGCGGAGCAACACCAATGCACCCCAGCCCAAGTGGTGCTGGCATGGGCGATGGAACGGGGCACGGCGCCCATACCGAAGTCAACTAACCCTCGGCGCTTGGCGGAGAACCTGGCTTCGCAAAACATAGCGTTGACCGATGCCGACATGGCTGCACTGAACAAACTCGACCGCCATTACCGGTATGTGGATGGTACGTTCTGGACACCGCCAGGCAGCCCTTATACTTTGCAGAATCTATGGGATGAAGGTTAGGGATTTAGGTTTTCATTTTTCAAAAAAAGAAAAGCCACCTATGCTACTGGGTGGCTTTTCTTTTTCACGGCTTTGTATGGCTATTCACAACTTGCCTTCCAGCCATTTACTGTTATTGGGACAGGTTTGAAGGCTTTGGTCTATCCGAATGAAAGTAGAGCCAACCTTCTCTGCGACCCATTTGGCGGTATGCGAAGATTTTTTCTGTTCGGTAGCTGCCGTTTGGATTTTTGCATAATCCTTTTCGAGGCTGGCCACGTGCGGCTGGCTGCGGCTTTGGAGGTTGATAATTCGATAAAAAGTTTCACCCCTTGGGTCGGTGAAGCTGAAAGGCTTTGAGTATTCCCCCACCTGCATGGTGTCAATGGTGAAATAGATGGAAGGGTCAAGGTCGCCAATTTCAAAGAAAGCATTGCCAGAGGCAGGGTTGACCATTTTGCCATCATTGTTGTAGCTCTGAACCTCTTTGTAGCCGTATTTTTTCACCGCTTTTGAGAACGTAATGCTGTCAGTCAGCAACATTTGCCGAACGGTATCGAGCTTCCGCATGGTGAGGTCGAGGTCTTCTTCGGTGATTTCCGACTTGACAAGGACGTGCCGAGTGTGAATGCTGTTGCCCCTGCGGCCGATCAACTGGATGAGGTGGAATCCGAACTCCGACTCCACGATTTCGGAGATTTGGTTCTCTTCCAGCTTATAGGCGGCAGCCTCGAAGGCTGGCACGAACTTGCCCCGCTTCGTCCAACCGAGGTCACCGCCGATGCGGGCGCTGGCGAAATCGTCGGAGTACTTAGTGGCCATTTCCTCAAACTTCTCGCCGTCGTCCACGATGCGGGTGCGTATGGCCTTGAGCTTGTCAATGGACTTCTGGCGCTCGGTGGCATTCACTTCTGGCTTCATCACGATTTCTCCGATTTCCACCTCCGAATTGAAGTACGGGAGGCTGTCCCTCGGTATTTTTTTGTAAAATGCCTTCACTTCCGAGGGCGTGACAGAAATGCCTTCCATTACCTTGCCCCGCATCCGCTCAGCGAGCAACTGGTTGCGGAGGTCATCTCGAAACGATTCTTTCACTTCGCCGATGGACTGGCCATAGTATTCCTCAAACTGGTTCACATCACCGCCCATGTAATCAAGAATCTGCTCGATACGGGCGTTCATCTGGGCCTCTACCTCTTCTTCTTTGACTTCAACGGAGTCAATCTTTGCTTGGTTGATGAGCAGTTTTTGGGTCAACAGGTTGTCGAGCATGAGACAGCGTGCGTCCGGTGGCAGTTTTCCAGCTTGTTGTTCCATAGCCAATGCCACTTGCTCTTCCAATTCAGAAAGCAAGATGTACTCGCTGCCCACGTTTGCGATGATTTTGTCAATAACTTCCCGTTGGGCAAAGATTTGCGAAGCAAAGAGGAAAGCTAAGATGGCTAAGAATGATTTTTTTGTCATGATTTATTTTGATGCTGGATACTGGATACTGGGTGCTGGATGCTGGGTGCTAGTTCTGGATAAAATACAAGCTTTAAATATAAAGTATCCATTCAAGTATCCAGTATCCAGCATCAAATATCCAGTATCAAGTTCTTACTCAAACAACTCCACATTTTTTTTCCGAACGGCCTCTTGGTAGAGTTTGTCCTTTAATTCTTCAAGGAGTTGGGTCTTGCGCTTGTGCAGGATAACCTTTCTTGCCTGGCTTTCCATATAGGAAAGTGGCGCAAGTTCTTTTTTCCGCACCAGCTCCAATAATTTAAAATAATACACAAATTCGTCATCCCGCTGGATGAAGTCACGGCGGTCATCAACGTTGTCACCCGTCAAAGTGCCTTGGGGCATATAGACAGCAATTTCCTCAACCTTGTGCCAAGTGCTGTCCTGTAAATGGTGTACGGCTGCGTTCTTGGCACACCACCTCGACAGGTCGGCAAAATCGCTGGGTTTGTTACTGTTCCACCAATCCTGTGCTTTTTCGGAATCCGGGGCTTTCCTCGGTGCCTTGATGAAGCGGCAGCGCAAGATGGGAGTTTCCAACTGGTATTGCTCCTTGTTTTTATCATAAAACTCCTGCAGTTGCTCCTTTGTAACCGTGGAATCGAGCAGGCGGTTCACTACGATGTTCTCGTAGTTGTTCTTGATGAGGGAAGAGCGGTAGTCGGCCACCAATTTCTCGATATTGAGGTCGGTGGGGATGTTCTGTTCGGCCTCGTGCAGCAGGGCCATTTCCCGCATCCAATACCGCACATAGGTATTGATAATTACTGTGCTATCCTCCCCAGTGAGTCCTTCCGGCAGCATGCCTTCCATATCGGACAAGTACAGGTCTTTGTTGTAGATGCTTCCGATGTGGCGGTCTCCGTCCGAACGCTTGCCTGATTTGTTGCAGCCAGCTCCTAAAACAATTGCCATAAAAAGCAGAAAACAGGCGGGGAACGTCACCCCGCCTGTTTTGCCAGTGTGCAAATAGTTGTTTGTTCTTTTCCCTGTCATTGTTTGACGAGCAAACGATTATTCACGAAGATGTTCTCGATTGAATCGAAACGGGCGCTTATTTTTTCACGAGGCTGTTGAACACTTTCTCGTTCACCTTTACCTTGTGCTGCTTGCGCAATGTTTCCAACCATTTCTTCTCCAAGTGGTCTTGGTAATCGGCTACTACATAGCCCCTGGCCTCCAAAAGGGTTTTCTGGGCTGGTGGCAGCAGCTTCTCCAACTTGAAGAAGTTGTAGGACTTGTCACGCTTGCTTTGCTCTACAGGCGAGAGGGAGCCAACGGCCCATTCCATTTTGTCCACCACCTCGTTGCGGCCTTTTTCGTACTGCTTTTCGGTGCGGCTCAGGATTTTGGCTTCCTCCGTGTTGAACTTGGCCAATACTTCGTCGGGGCTGTAATGCTTGGAATATTCCCGTACCTGGTTGATTTTGTCCTTTGCGGATTCCTGCAAGGAGTATTGGCTAAGTTGGGCACGCTCTTCCCATTGGTAGTTGGCCTTGTGCTCGTTATAAAATGCCTCCAAGCCAACGGTATCAGCAGAAGCCTTGTCCCAGACCTCCATTTTGGTCACTTCAAAAAGCATCACGCCCTCCTCGTATTCCCGCATCAAGGACTTAAATTCCGGGTACTTGGTGTCGAGCAGCCGCTCTTCGTGCTTGAGGGCAGTTTCGCCCACAAACTCTTTGTAAAGGGTGTTTACCACCTCGCCAATGCCCGAAGCAGCCATTTGCTGGCGCTTGCGGGAAGCCTTGTCGCAGTAGGCGGCAAAATCGCCCAAGGTCTTTTTCTCGCTGCTGCCGAAGGAGAAAAGGGGGCTGGTCGAGGGAGTTTCAGGGGCTTTCCAGCGGTATGTCAAAAAACTTTTGGCAGTATCTGATTCCAAAGAGGCGATAAAGCCGTTCAGCGTTGTACGGTCTTCCACGAAATTGCTTTCCTTTTTGATGCGCTCGATCATCTTCAAGCGAGCGGTCTCGAAACGGGCATCCTGCTTGATTTGATTTTGCAGTCTTGACTTCACCACGGGAAACGGCTCGTTCTGCTTCAGGCTGATGCGCTTGATGACGTGCCAACCAATGGCACTTTGGATAGGTGCAGAATAGGCGCCATCAGACGGTAATGCAAATGCAGCATCTTCAAACACTTTTTCATAGCGGTTGATGCCAAAAAAGCCGATGTAACCGCCCTTTGCAGCCGTGGCTTGGTCCTGTGAGGCAGTCTTGGCCAGTTCCTCGAAATTGGCACCACCTTGCAATTGGTTGTAAACGGAGTCAATGGCACGGCGGGCCTTGATAAGGTCGGGGAACTTGTCCAAGCGCACCATGATATGGGCTACTTCAATCTCGCCCCGTGCTGGCCGGCGTCCATGGACAAGAAGGACATGGTAGCCTGCATTGGTGCGGATAGGCCCCAACACCTTGTTTATAGCCCCTGTGTAAGCGGCTGTTTCCAAAGCGTAGAACCCATTCGGGAACAGGGCAGTCACATAACCGATATGACCCTGGTTCTTAGCCACCGACTTATCGCTAGAATAAGCTGCCGCCACTGTTGCGAACGCTTCGCCACCTTCCAATTTCTTTTTGGCCTCCATTGCTTTGTTCCAAGCCTCGAGGGTATCGGCAGGGGAAGCATTGGCCGCAAGGCCAACCATGACATGGCTCACGTCCACATCCTGCTTGGTGCGCTCATAGGCTTCGTCCACCAATTTTTCGGTGACCTCCCGGTCAATGAGGTAGCTATCAGCCAATTGGCGGCGGTAGCCATCCAACTCTTGTTGCAAAGAGGTGATCGTGTCCAACCTCATGTCCTTGGCCTTTTTGACCTTCAGCTTGAAATTGGTGTAGAGGTCAAGGTATTCCTGAAGGCTGGCCTTTGAAAAATCTGCTTTGTCGCCATTGGTCTTGGAATAGATGTACCTGAACTCAGAAAGATGGACTGGCGTATCCCCCACCGTGAAAAGTACGGGGTCGTCTTTGTCCTTTTGGGAAAATGCGGTCGTAGAAAAAGAGATTGCGAGCAGCAAAATCAAAAAACGATTCAGCATGGTTGGATATATTTAGGTTTATGAAAATGAAAGTAGTGATTGTTTTTCGGGATTTCAGGCGGCCTTTTCAACGTATTTCTAAAAAAAAGATTGAAAAAAGCGGCGCAAAAGTAGCAAAAAATGAAGGTAGTGGGTGAAATGACCTTTCCATTTGAAATTCATTTGATTTTTTAGCCAATGCTGGCATTTCGCCTATTTTTGCGTTCTTTTTGAGTTTCTAGTAGCGAGCTACTAGTTGCGAGCAGTCTCCAGGTTCTTTCGCACACTGCTTCAATAGTTCAACAGGCTACCCCTTGCTCGAAGCTCGAAACTCACAACTCGAAGCTAATAACTATGTCCGAACAAGAACTCGTCCGCCGTGACAACCTGCAGAAAATCAAAGACTTAGGAATAAACCCCTACCCTCCCGAGTTGTTCCCGGTGAACGTTTCCGCTGCCGAAATCAAGGCCAATTACGAGGAGGAAGTGCTGGATGACGGTACAAAAAACCGCCTTAACTTCCAGCAAGTGGCCATTGCAGGGCGCATCATGGCCCAGCGGGAGGCTGGCAAGGCCATGTTCATGAACATCATGGACAGCACGGGCACCATACAGCTTTATTTGAAAAGGGACGATTTTGCCAAAACAGCGGATGGCAGCGAACCCGACTACACCTTCTTCGACGTTTTGATAAAAAAACTGCTCGACCTTGGCGATTTCGTCGGTATAATGGGCTTTGCCTTCAAGACCAAAACAGGCGAAATCAGCATACACGTGCAAGAACTCGTGCTGCTGGCCAAGGCCCTGCGCCCGCTCCCTATCGTGAAACGGGACGCCGAAGGCAACGTCCACGATGCCTTCACCGACCCGGAGCAGCGCTACCGGATGCGCTACGTGGACCTCATCGTGAACCCAGCCGTGAAGGAGACCTTCATCAAGCGTACGAAAATGGTCTCGTCCATCCGGAACTTCCTCAATGAGCGGGGCGGCCTGGAAGTGGACACGCCCGTACTGCAGCCCATCCCTGGCGGGGCCGCTGCACGCCCGTTCAAGACGCACCACAATGCGCTTGATGTGCCGTTTTTCATGCGGGTGGCCAATGAGTTGTACCTCAAGCGCCTCATCGTCGGTGGCTTTGAGTGGGTCTATGAGTTCAGCCGCAACTTCCGAAACGAGGGCATGGACCGAACGCACAACCCGGAGTTCACCATCCTCGAATTCTACGTGGCCTACAAGGATTATTTCTGGATGATGGAAACCACCGAACAGCTTTTGGAGCGTGCTGCCCTCGACACTTGCGGCACGACAGAGGTGGTTTTTGGTGAAAAAACACTGAGTTTCAAAGCGCCATTCCAGCGCATCAGCATCTACGAGGCCATTGAAAAACACAGCGGTGTGGACGTGAGCAACATGGACGAAGCCGCCCTTCGGGAATTCTGTAAAAAACTGCACATTGAACTTACACCCAGCATGGGCCGTGGCAAGCTGATTGACGAAATCTTTGGGGAAGTGGCCGAGAAGCACATGATTCAGCCCACATTCGTCACCGACCACCCGGTGGAGATGTCGCCGCTGACCAAGAAGCACCGCAGCAAACCGGGCCTCGTGGAGCGTTTCGAGCTGTACTGCAATGGCAAGGAAATCGCCAACGCCTACACCGAGCTGAACGACCCGATAGACCAGCGGGAACGCTTTGAAGACCAGGTAAAACTCATGGAGCGGGGCGACGACGAGGCCATGTACATTGACCACGATTTCCTCCGGGCGATGGAGTTCGGGATGCCACCCATGTCGGGTATAGGCTTCGGGGTAGACCGATTGGCGATGTTGTTCACAGGGCAGGCGAGCATACAGGAGGTGCTGTTCTTTCCGCAGATGAGACCGGAGGTGTTTTGATTGCGGATTAGGTTCCCTTCGGGAATGACAAATGCGGATTGCGGATTGGGGCCCCAGCATTTCTTGAAAAACAGTAGCTTTGGGTAATGAAAAAAACTGTTTCAACAATGACCGAACCAGATTGGTGGGACGAACTGGCACCTGAACAGCAGAATGAACTTTTGCTTGCCATCAAGGAAAGTAAAGATGAAGCCAATTTGGTGTCGGAAGAAGATGCACAAGCAATGATACAGGAGTGGCTTAATGTAAAACCAACCAATCAATGAATGCAAAGATTAAATGGTTTTGGCCCTTATTGCTTAGTTTGCCTTTTTTAATCAATGCAAGAAATGCGGGGATTCCCCTGCCGCTTGACACCATTAAATCACCCATACTTAAAAACTGTGAACATCCGGATTCCTCTTATGCGGCGCAATTGGAATGCACTTGGGAGCTATTCTCAAAATTATTGGAGTCCAAATTAAAGTACCCTGGTATTGCTCTTGAAAATGGGGAACAAGGCACCGCTGTTATTCGCTTCAAGATTTCAAAAAATGGTACGCTTTATAATCCACATGTTATTATAGAGTTTGCGCCTGGAGTAGCTTACGACCTTGACAGAAATCTTCAAAAAGCCGTACGAAAGCTGGACTTAGATTGGTCATTCAATGACACGTTAAAAGCTTTTGAATATAGCGTTCCAGTAGTTTTTTCGATACCTAAAGAAAAACCTTCATTTAAAGGATTCGAGTCAATATTTTGCGAGGACAGTGAGCACTTTACACAACTTCGAGTAGGAAGAAAACAGTTTATTAAATACCTTGATGAATACAACAGCAGTATGGACAGCCTCTGGTGTAGCCAGCTCTTTGACAGAAGTTTTCAAAATGTGGAATTGACTTATTTTTTCCCTACGGGTTCAAAAATAACTATTGCTTGCGAAGGAGAAATCATAGATGAATTGAGGCATTTAATACCTGCCATTGAGAAAAAAAGCATCCTTCAAATCAAGTACACCAGAATTTTTGACAGTTCCAAAAAATCAATGACCAAGACAATCGCTATCAACTGACACAATGAATACCAAACTTACCGTCGCCATCCTCTGCGGAGGCGTTTCCCCGGAACACGAGGTCTCCATGAACTCGGCCCGCAATATTTACAAAGCCATTGACAAGGCCAAGTACGACGTCCTCGTCATCGGCGTGAGCCGTAGCGGCCAATGGCTGCACCTGCCCGAAGACGAGTTCATGCAGCTCGCCAGCATTGAATCCGGCAACGTCGGCTACCCATTGGTGCTGATGCCAGGTACTGAAAACCCAATCCAGTATCTGCCTACATCCCACGGCCCCCAATCCGAAATCCGAAATCCGAAATCCGAAATCCATATTGACGTGGTCTTCCCAATCATCCACGGCCCCTTCGGCGAGGACGGCACCCTGCAAGGTATGTTGGCACTGCTCGGCCTCCCCTTCGTCGGCCCGAACTGCCTCGGCTCCTCGGTGGGCATGGACAAGGACTTCACCAAGCGGCTGCTGCGGGATGCGGGGATTTTGGTAGCGCCCTGGGTCATGCTGCGCAACCACGAAACGCCTGATTATCAGGCCATTGCAGAGCAATTGGGCTACCCCATGTTCGTCAAACCCGCCAATATGGGCAGCAGCGTGGGCGTGAGCAAGGCAGAGACCATCGTTCAATTGAAAGAAGCCATTGATTTGGCCTTTAAATTTGATACAAAAGTACTGGTGGAGCAGGGCTTGAAGGGCCGTGAAATTGAAACCGCCGTGCTCGGCAATGTGGACAACCTGCAGGTGAGCGGCGTCGGCGAAATTGTGATGGAAAAAGGCTTTTACGACTACGAGAGCAAATACCTCTCACCCGATGCTGCCAAGGTGGTCATCCCCGCCGAAAACCTGAGCACCACCGACGTGGAAAACATCCGGGAGACAGCACTGCGAGCCTTCCAAGTGCTTGGCTTAGAGGGCCTCAGCCGCATGGATGTGTTCCTGCTACCCGATGGCCGGGTCTTCGTCAACGAGCCAAACACGCTGCCGGGCTTTACCAATATTTCAATGTACCCGAAGCTGTGGATGGAGGCGGGGATGAGCTATCCTGAACTGATTGATAGGTTGCTGACGTTGGCGATGCAGCGGCATGAAAGGGATGGGGCGTTGCAACGGACGAGGTAGTCGCCAAATTTATTTGGCAGACTCAAAGCTGCTGTTATCATCTGTCCATGCCCCGCTGTGCGAAACGCTTTGCGACGCTTTTGTCATCTTGAAAAGACCCGTCCACGTCGCTTGTGATGTCTCGTATGGCGTGGACAGGTTCCCTTCGGGAATGACAAAAATGGCGTGTGCCGTGACGCACACCGAGGCGTTGACGGGTCGTTTAGCGATGACAAAAATGGCGTGTGCCGTGACGCACACCGAGGCGTTGACGGGTCGTTTAGCGATGACAAAAATGGCATGTGCCGTGACGCACACCAAGGCGTTGACGGGTCGTTTCACGATGACAAAAATGGCGTGTGCCGTGACGCACACCAAGGCGTTGACGGGTCGTTTCACGATGACAAAAATGGCGTGTGCCGTGACGCACACCGAGGCGTTGACGGGTCGTTTCACGATGACAAAAGCGGCGTGTACCTTGACACACACCGTGACAAAAGCGGCGCACACAGGCATTGAAATTAAAGAAGAATTTGAAAAACTGGCCCATTCATATCACCCTCCTGTTCTTGCCCTGCTTCGCAATGGCACAGCAGAACCCCGCTGCCGACAGCCTGGGCCGCCTATTAAAGACTGCCAAACCCGACACCAATCGGGTCAACCTGCTCAATGAAATCGCTTGGGAACTCAAGTTCGATGACCCAAAAACGGCCATTGCCCACCTTGATTCGGCGCTTGTTTTATCGAAAAAAATCGCCTTCAAAAAAGGCGAAGGCAACGCCCTCAACTACAGAGGCGTGGTGGCTGACATCCACGGCGAGCCGGACATGGCCATTGATTTTTTCCAAAAGAGCAAGGCCATACGTGAACAGCTCGGCGACCGAACGGGCGTGGCCAAGCTGCTGAACAATATCGCCAATGTCAAGGAAAACAAGGGCGACTACCTTGGTGCGCTGGAGGGCTATCAGCAATCGCAACAACTGCGACGAGAGGTAGGCGACTCGGCCCGTGCCGTGAACGCTTACTACAACATCGCCAACGTGCATGAAAAAATGGGCGACTACCCAGAGGCGCTCGAAAACATTTTCCTTTACCTCGAAGGGGCCGACCCAGAAGCCGACGCAGAGAACGTGGCCAACGCCTGGAACATCCTCGGCAACATCCGCACGGAGACCGACCGCTTCAAGGAGGCGGAGGAAGCCTACCAAAAATCGCTCGAACTCCACAAAAGCCTCGGCAATGAATGGCAGCAGGCCAGCGTGCTCACCAACCTCGCCAATCTGAACGACTCTCGGGGCGAGTACTTGATGGAAAAGGATAGCTTCACCCAAGCTACGCAGGAGTATTTTGAAACAGCGCTGACCATTTTCAAGGAGGCACTCACCATTCGGCAGCGTTTGGAGGACGAGAGTGGGCAGGCCGAAATCTTCAACAACATCGGTTATGTGCTGAAGAACCTCGGCAGTTTTTATGATAAAAAAGGCGACCCTGCGCTGGCGCAAAAGACCTGGGCGCAAACCGAGGAATACTTCTCCAAGTCCCTTAAAATCAGGGAGAAACTCGAAGACCGGGCTGGCGTGATGGAGGTCTATAACGGCATCGCCGACGTGCGGCGCAGGCAGGGCCGCTACCCCGAAGCATTAGACTACACCCAGCGCTACTATGCCATTGCGAAGCAACTAAAAGACCTGAAATTCCAACAGAGTGCACTGAAAGACCTTGCCCGCATCCATTTCAAAATGGGCAATTTTGAGGAAGCCTATAAATTTCGGGAACAATACGACGAGCTTCGCTACTCGACCTTCACCGAAGAGCGGCTGGTGGCCGAACAGCGCCGGGAAGCCGTCTATACCGACCGGAAAAAACAGCAGAAAATAGAACGGCAGCAGCAAGCGCTGCAGTTACAAGAGGCCAAATTGCGCAGCGAACGAACCCGCTTCTACTCGGTGCTCGGTGGGGCGGGGTTGCTGGCCGTTTTGCTGCTCACGCTGTTCAGCAAGAACAAGACCATCCAACGGGAAAAAAAGCGGAGCGACGACCTGCTGCTCAACATCCTGCCCGCCCAGACCGCCGAGGAACTGAAGGCGCACGGTAAGGCCAAGGCCCGCCGCTACGATTCCGTCACCGTGCTTTTCACCGATTTCAAGGGCTTCACGGCTATCTCAGAGCAAATCAGCGCCGAGGAACTGGTGGCCGAACTGGACGAGTGCTTCCGGGCCTTTGATGAAATCATCGGGAAATACGGCATCGAAAAGATAAAGACCATCGGCGACGCCTATTTCTGCGCCGCTGGCCTGCCTGAACCGACCACCACCCATGCCGAAGACATGGTGCGGGCAGCGTTGGAAATGCAGGTTTTTATGAAACAGTTTGCGGAGAAAAACCGGGCCGCCGGCAAGCCCGTTTTCGTCTGTCGTATCGGCATACACACGGGGCCGGTAGTGGCAGGCGTGGTGGGCCAGAAGAAGTTCGCCTACGACATCTGGGGCGACACGGTGAACATGGGTGCCCGCATGGAGTCGAGCGGGGAGCCGGAGCGGGTAAACATCTCGGAGGCGACTTATGCGCTGGTGAAGGATAAGTTCACTTGCACCCCACGGGGCAAGGTGGCGGCGAAGGGGAAGGGGGAGGTGGAGATGTATTTTGTGGAGGTATGAAGGTATGAGGTATGAGGTATGAAGGTATGAAGGTATGAGGTATGATGGGGCACTGCTTGGGTATTTCAGGGAATCCCGTTAATTTCGTGGCTGGGCTTCGTTGCCCATAATTCAAGACCTAGTCTATGGAAAAATTCCGAGCATATATCAGTATCAACCCCAATATCCGATTTGGGAAGCCTTGCATCAAGAACACCCGTATCTCGGTTGGCGATGTACTGGGCTGGTTGGCGGCTGGCATGACCAACGAGGAAATCATCGAGGATTTCCCAGAATTGAGCGTTGAAGCGATTCGTGCGGCACTGGCCTTTGCTGCCAATTGAAGGTCAAAGGTGACGCCCCAAAATGTGGATTATATTGAGGGCGTGTCCAAGGTGAAGTACCGCAAACTGACCATGTTGGTCACCAATTTCCCTTCCTTGAAGCCAGTGGAGGTTTATTTGATTACACTGAGCACCAATAATTTGCACAGCACAAAATCCAACAGTATCACGGTGGCGGCGTCGTGATTTTGGCGATAGGTATCCACGTTCCGCACGTTTACTAAACTAAACCTTAAAGGTTTAGTAAACGTAGCCTCCCAGCCGAATGCTCAGCTTTGACAATAGCTGTGCATTTTTCTACATTATTACGGTTTGGCCCATAGGGACAAGCAGGCCGTGTTTCGGTGATTTCATTCAAAAACTAATTTTGCAGTTTGGGAGGGCGGCCCTTAGTTTTTCTTTTTCGGAGCGGGGCAAGGGGTTGCCACTCAAATACAGTTCGGTAAGGCTTTTCAATTTCCCGATGCTTTCCGGCAGGCTGCTCAATTGATTGTACATCAAAAATAGTGAGGTCAGGCTTTTCAGTTCCCCGATGCCCTCCGGCAGGCCGCTCAATTGGTTGTAGCTCATATCCAGCGATGTCAAGTTTTTCAGTTCCCCGATGCTTTCTGGTAGGCTGCTAAAATGGTTGCCTTTCAAATTCAGTATGGTCAGGCTTTTCAGTTCCCCGATGCGCTCCGACAGGCTGCGCAATTGGTTGCCATCCAAATATAGAATCATCAAGTTTTTCAGTGCCCAAATCTCCTCCGGTAAATTGCTCAGTTGGTTACCATTGAGCAGCAAAACTTTAAGATGAACCTGTTGAAACACAATTTCTGGAATTGTAACCAACTCTTTTCTTGATAAATCAAGTGCTGTTATGGTTTTATCCAAGTCATTGATGTCGTATGCAACAGGATAAAAATTGCCGAGGGTATCCAATAAGTAATCCCGCATTCTTGAGCCATCTTTTTTTCCAACTTTTGCAAAGCCCGTCCAATCAAATTGCTCCCCCTCGTTCCATACACCCAGCTTTTCTACATAATCACCATTCTTATCAATATAATAATAACCATTGTTACCATTTCTTTCCCCATACGCTAACGCAACCCTACCCGCATAAAAATAAATAGCATTGATGATTTTCTCGTTTTTGTGGAGCAGTGAATCCGCCTCCGCTTTTGCAGCCTCAGCCTTTTTTTTCAAGCCATCCACTTCCTTGAATATATCAATAATCAAATCGTCGGCATATTCGACTTTGTCCGGGTCGCAGGTTTTCCAGGCGTTGAGTTTGTTTACGGCCAATTCGTACATCCCAGCTTTCCAGACCTTTCTGGCGCTTTCGTAGATGCAGTAGCAGTCGCCTGCTTCACAGGGTTCTGGCAACTGCTGTGCGGGAAGCTGCGAGGCGAGTAGCAAGAATATGGGAATGAAAAGCTGTTTCATGGTGGCTTTCAATTGTTTTTTTCCTCCAATTTTCCCAAGCGGCGTTTGGCTTCCGAGTTGGTGGAATCAATGCGAAGCACCGCTTTCAGCATGGCAATGGCATGGGGGATTTCACTCGCCCGTTCATAAATGGAGGCTTCGTTGAGCATTTTTTTGATTTCTGCCTTTTGTTTTTCTTGCTCGGCCTTGTCCCGGGCAGCTTGGGCCAATTTCATTGCTGCGAGGCTTCGTTTGGCAATTTCCTCTTCTTCTTCTGCTTTTTTTAGGTTGGCCTCGGCTTCATGCTTCTTTTGTTCCGCCAATTTGAAATTGTCCTCTGCTTTTTTGCGCTGTTCCTCGGTTTCGGCTTTTTCTTGTTCTACAAGTTTAAGGGCATCTATGGCCCTTTCCTCCTCCATTTTTGCATGTTGGGCATTTTTATAAGCTTCTGCCCTAGCCAGTCCAGCCCTATAATTGCTATATACCGCAAACACCGCCAGCGACAATGCAATCAGTGAAACAACGGCGGCAATCCGGGTACGCTGTGTTGCCCGAAGCTCGTTTTGCTGCGCCAGGCTGCGCTGGGCTTCCGCCTCTGCCTTGGCTTGTTCAGCTTGCTCCCGCAATTGCCGCTCCTGCTCCGCTTTTTGCCGCTCCTCCTCCGCCTTGCGGCGCAATTCGGTCAATTCTATTTCTTTCTGCCTCAATGCCTCCCGCTCGGCTTCGAGTTTTTCCACTTCCTTGCGCTTGGCCTTGGCCTTCAATACCGGCGCCACCAGTGTATCGTGGCTGAGTTCGTAGGTATAGCCCCCTTGCAGGCTTGGCTCGGCCCGCAGCAGGTGGCTGTCCACGAGTTTGCGGAGCGTGCCCGGCGCTATGCCGTAGCTTTTTAGGATGATGCCCTCGTAGAGGCTCAGGCGGCGCTCTTCTTCTTCATAGACCAAGCCCTCCTCCACGAGGCGGCGGGCAGCCAATTGCTCCTCCTCGTCGCCGATGGCGGCAATCCTTTCGAGGTAATAGTTTTCGATGACGGCGTCGAGGTCGCCCACATCGGCGGGGCGAACAAGGGCCAGCTTTTGGGCCGTGACCTTGTTTTCGAGCGAGTTGCAGACAATCTGCAATTGGGTGCTTTCGATTTTCTCCTTTCCGCCCTTGGTCAAGAAGAGAAGTATGTCCCCCAATGCCTGCCCATCGTAGCTGAATGGACTGGAGGCGTAGTTGCCGACCAATTTGGCCGGTACCGTGATGGCTTCTTTGGCTTGCTGCTCGTTGAGCGGCTGCAGCTCGAACCAAGTCTTGCTGATGGTTGGCAAGTAGTCGTTGAGGTTGCCGAGCAGGTGCATCCGGTCCTGTCGGATGGCCACTACCACCCGCAGGTCGAGCGGGGTTTCGAGCAGGGTCTGCTCGGCGTGGCTGAGGGGGCTTTGCTCCTTGCCGTATAGGTCGAGCATGTCCCAATAGCGTCGGGGCAGCGGGGTGTATAGCGCTTCGGCCAATTGCTTGCGGAAGGCCAGCACCGCCTCTGGCGGGTAGGTGAACAGCTCTTCGAACTGATCGAAGATGAGCAGAAGTTTTGATTGCGGAACTTGTCCCGACACCTCGGGATTGCGGATTAGGTTCCCTTTGGGAATGACAAAATGCGGATTGGGCTGCTGTGCTTGGAAAGCCAATATTTGCTGCTCCTTAAGGTCGTGCCAGAGGGTGGCCTCGTTTTCGATGAGGCGGTCGAGGAAGGTGGCGGGGAATGCCTTGCCGCCCTGAATGGTCTCCATCGTGCGGACGACGGGCATGGGCTGGCCCTCCAAGGGGGCGTCCTTGTCGAAGGCATTGAATTTGATGCGAAGGGGGCGGTACTCGCCTTCGGCCAAAATATCGGGTATCACGCCTGCATTGAGCAGGGAGCTTTTGCCCATGCCCGACTTGGAGTACAGCACCGTGAGCGGCTCTTGGCGCACAAGCCTGCCCAACGCTTCGATGTCCTTTTGGCGGCCAAAGAAAATCCCCTGTTGATTCGTCTCGAAGGGCTGTGCACCTGGGTACCGTGTCAGTGGCTTGCTCATGCTGGTAGGTTGAGTTGGGGCCATTGGTTCATCAGTTCGTTCACGAGGTCGAGGAATGCCTTTCGCAGCTTGTTCATCTCCACGGTTGCTTCTGCTGAAAGCAAGATGCCGAGGGAGATTTGCTCCGAGAGGTCGGCATGGCGGCCTTTCAGTTGTATGAAATTGGTCAACAGTTTTCGGCCTGAATCGCCGCTTCCTGTCAGGAGTTTTTTCACCTGTTCGTACACCTCCACGAACTCGTTCTCCACAATAAGTTCGGTTAGTTTTTCAAACAATTTTGCCTTGCCATCGTCGTCGGAAGCAGCCTCGCCCTTGATGACGGGAGCTGGCCGCAGCAGTTTGCCTTTGTTGGGGTGCTGTTCGCAACGTTGGCAAAGTTCCTTTACAAAATCGCCAATCCGGCTGTCCACAAAGCGGATGGTGTATTGCTCTGCGCAACTGCTGGCATGGGCGTCGTCATAAGGCACGGCAAATTTTTGGGTCTGCCGCTTTTCCTTGCTTTGCTGCAAGATGCGCATGAACAGGTGCATGTACCATTGGTCGAAGGGCATACCGAGGAACAGGAAATATTCAGCCTTATTAATCTCTAACTCCGCTGCATATTTACACAATAGGTGAAAAAAATGCAGCAAAACCAATAGTTCTTTGAAAAAATGGTTGACATTTGCTATTGCGTAAAACACTTTTCTACACAATA
>JALHQW010000023.1 GCA_022841745.1 Saprospiraceae bacterium
TTAAAGAATTCGCTGCACGTTTTGGCCGATTTGATGGGTTTTTTGCTGGAAACCTTGGCAAAAAGCCACTATAATCCGAGAGAACTGGTCTTTTCTCATAAAAGTGTACAGTAGCGTAAAAAGACTTGATTCAACTGAGCCAAAAAGTATAGAAAATGGAAATAAAATCACTTGGAAAAACAAATTTCGAAACAATATTCAAAGCCTATAGTAAGGCATTTTCCGACTATGACATTCAACAAAATGCCAATGAACTTAAAACCATGTGGAAAAGGCGTGGCTTTAATCCCGATTTATCATTTGCGGCATTTGAGGGAGAAGAAATTGTAGCATTTACGTTTAATGGAATTGGGAATTTCAATGGGATTAAAATGGCTTACGACACAGGAACAGGAACACTGAAGGAGTACAGGGGACAAGGTTTGGCAACAAATATTCTTACCCATTCAATTCCATATTTAAAGCAAGCAAACATCAATTACTACTTGTTAGAAGTGTTGCAACACAATGCTAAAGCGGTTTCCATCTATCGGAAACTTGGCTTTGAGGTGACTCGTGAGCTCAACTATTTCGTTTGGAAAAATGAGGAATTAAAAAATGAAATCAAAAACACTAATGGTCTTTTTTTAATCGAACCTATTGATATTAAAAAATACAATTTTATTGCTGACTTTTGGGATTTTTATCCCTCATGGCAGAACAGTTTTGAATCTATTCAGCGAGCAAGCGATGATTTCATCAATTTAGGTGCATTTATAGACAAGCGATTAGTAGGATATTGTGTTTTTGAGCCTTATTCGGGAGACATTACTCAAATAGCCGTTGACAAAGCACATAGACGAAAGGGAATTGCATCGCTATTGCTTCACGAAGTCAGCAAACTCAATAAGCATACAAAAACAAAATTAGTGAACACAGATACTACTTGTGGTTCGATTGTGGATTTCCTAAAAGCAAAAAATATAGAGATTACAGGGAAACAGTTTGAGATGATTAAAAAAATATAAATAGCATATTCCGCCCCCCTTCCTCAATACTTGAACACCTGCTGACTGAACCCAATCTTCCCCTCCTTGCCCGTTACACCTGCCAGGATATACATGCCCGTTGGGAGGTCGGACAGGTCAATGACGGTGCGGCTATTGGTAAACACGGCTTCAACCGACCTAACCAAGCGACCATCCGTAGTAGTGACCAATATGGGCAGCTTCCCATCATGCGGATACTCCAGTTGCACACTGCAATTCGTAGGGTTCGGATAAACCAATAGCTCATCAACATTGCCGGGCGTAGGAGTGTCTTTCGTGAACAATTGCTCCGCAAAAAACACGGCAGCCGGGCCGAGCACCATGCCTATATGACGGCCCGGTATATCGTCCATCGGCGGGTGGATGCCACCCCAAATGCGGCTGAGGCTGCACTGGTCGGAGGCATCACGGTAGGTGGCCCATTGCAGGGTGATGTCCTCGCTTGGCCCATCCTCGAAGACGAGGTAGAGGTTCTTTTCGCAGTGGAACTCGCCCACGCCGCCGGGGAAGTAGGGGTCGGCAGTGATGGCCGTGAGTACCTCGGCAGCGGTGCGGCTATAGGTGCTGTGGCCGGAAATCAGCCCTGGGAAAGGCGGCGTCACGAAGGTGGGCCGCTGGTAGGGCCACCAAAAATCGGCCCGAATCCAGTCCACGCCAGCCACATCTGATGCCGGGCTTTGCACATAGTTTGGCCCACGCCATGCCCGCATTTTGAGGTCGCCAACGTACTCGCCCTGCTGCCCTTGAAGTGGGTCTCCGGCTTGTATGAGTTCAATAAAACCGGGGATGAGCGGTAGGCCGCCGGGATGGTAGTTCGGCAAGTTGGGGTCGGAGCTTTGGCCCAGTTCGGCCATGCCCCGCAGGGCGGTGATGGGCCGGCTGCTGTCGTGCCAGCCCTTGATGCCCCAGGCAGTGACGGCGGCATCGTGCATGGCCCCGCCCAGTGCAAAATAGGTCTTCACGTCCCATTCCAGTACGTCGAGTTCGGGGCCTTGCCCCCGCCATTTGCGCACGAGGCCCGGTTGGTCGTTCACGTAGTTCCAGACTTCGAACCAGTGGCCGGGCGGCGTGGTGGAGGATGGGCCATCGGCCCAAAACTCGGCCAGCACCCTTGCATAATCGCCCCGGTGTACGATTTGAGGAGCGTAAGGCTGCCCTGTTTTCGGATTGACGGGGTGGCCGGGGCTGGTATCGCCGCCGTTTTCCAAATCATAAAAATTGCGAAGCTCCGCCAAGCTGGTCGGGTAGTCGGCGATATTGCCGATGGAAGCGGGCGAGATGTCCCACAGCACCCCATCGGCGGGGTCAAGGTGCGACGACCAAGTAGCCACCAAGGTGTGGTTCCATTGGTATTCGGCCCCGATGCCACCAGGACCGGTCATGCTGTGCTGTGCGGCTGGGCCGGGGTCGTGATAGACCACATAAGGGAAATTGTCTCTGGAGAACAGCGAGGCATCGCTCGGCAACAGGGCAAAGGGCAGTACTTGTCCCCATTCAGGGGTGACAGCAACCTGCTTGTTACCGGGCAGGGGGTTGCCGCTCTGGTCAATGATTTGGGTCATCTGGAGCGGCTGCCAACGGTTCATGTCAACCACGCCGGAGGTGCCCGGCACGTCCACTTTCAGCGGAGGGTTCACGGGTTCGTAGAAGAAGTTCTGGTAGTTGTTGGCCTCGTTGGAGCCGTCTTGCAGGCCATAGTCAATGATGGCTTGCGCAATGAAATTGCCCATGCCCGCCGGGCTGCAAGTATATTCCGTGGAGGTGAAATTGGGGTCGTAGCCCAAGGTTAGCATGAGGTTGTCCATTTCGAGGAACGTAATGTCGGCACGGGGCGATTTTGCGAAGCGATGCTTCAACATGCGGTAAGCGGCATAGCTGATGGCCTCCTCCTGTGCAGCTTTTACATCGTCAACATGTGGCAAGCCAACCAATTCCGTTTTAATGCCGTTTAGTTCCTTCCCGATGAGGTAGGTCTCTGCCGTGCTGCTGTAAACCGCCCAGGCATCGTACATCGCTACGCTGGTATGGAAGAGGTTGCGGGCATGGACGGTAGGCCGGGCAAGGTCGCCACTGATGGCCGTGAGGAGCATCTCGTTCCAGCGGCGGGCCACGGAGTGCTGGCCCCATGTTTCACCCAAAATCAAGAGGCCAAGCGCAAAAAGGGTAATTTTTTTAGACATATGATTCAGTTCTTATAGCTACTTTGGAAGGTATGAGTGGAGAGAACGTAAATGAATTTTTCCTTTCTCCTCCCATATTTCAGGCTTGTTTTTCAGGTAAAGATACAGTCGGAAAAGACTTGCAGGTTGGCGGTAGGGACTTAAATATTTGTTAGAAAATGAAAGAAGCCGCTGCGTTGGCAACGCAGCAGCTTCTTTTTAGCCTTTAGAACACAGCCTCCTTATGGCTTCGCTAACTTGTCGAAATCCCCAGCCTTCACATAGCTGAACTTCGTAGGGTCAACGTATTTCTTCATCACG
Organism: Saprospiraceae bacterium; assembly: GCA_022841745.1. Taxonomy (GTDB): domain Bacteria; phylum Bacteroidota; class Bacteroidia; order Chitinophagales; family Saprospiraceae; genus UBA6168. The sequence goes on from JALHQW010000023.1 coordinate 3,509, forward strand.
GCATTGACTTGCTCTGGCGTCAGTGCCATTATCTTCTTTTCCAATTCGGCATCCCACATCATGGTGCGATCGAGTTGCAGGTAGTTGTTCAAGGTGCCGGAAAGGTTCCTGTCGTCAGATCGGTTCATGCCCCGGGATTGGATATAGCCCGACTTGGCAGCTTCCAGTTCCTCAGCCGTGAAGCCATCCTTGCGCATTTTTTCAATCTCATCCTTGAAAGCAACCTCCACTTTGGCAGCGTTCTCAGGAGCGCAGATGGCGAAGGTCTGGAACATGCCCGACTTCTCGTAGCTGCTCGCACTCACGCTGGAGCTCACGCCGTAGCTCAGGCCCTCTTTCTGGCGGATGCGCACGGCAAGGCGGCTGTTGAGGAAGCCACCACCGAGCATGAAATTGCCCATGACGAGGGCCGGGTAGTCGGGGTCGCTGTCGCTGATGCTGAGCGGCATGCCCGCAATGAAAACGGCATTCGCCTTGTCCGGGGTCTTGATGTCCTCGCTCGCAGGTTTCACCTCCTTGAAGGCCTGGGCAGGGCGAGTGTAGCCGCTGGGACTTTTCCAGTTGCTGAACTGCTCCAGCGTCACCTTCTTCAAGGCAGCTTGGTCGAAGTCGCCCACCACGGCCACCGTGGCATCAGATGTTCCATAGAACTTCTTGTAAAACGCCTTCACATCTTCCAATTTCAGGTTCTTGATGGCCTCGGCTTCCTCGTCCAGCGTCATCACGGCCCGGATGTCGCCCTTGGGGTAGTGGCTGTTCATCGAGCGCATGAAGCTGGTGAAGGCCAGTGCTTGTGGGTCGCTGCGCTGCGATTCGATGGCAGCCAACTGCTCCTCCTTCAGCTTGTCGAATTCTTCTTGACTGAACGACGGGTTCTTGAGCATGTCGCCCACCAGTTTCATTACTTCCACAAGGTTGTCGTGCTCGGTTTCCACGTTCACGCCCGCCGTAGCGCCGCCGCCAAAGATTTGAACACGGGCCTTGAGGCGGTCGAGTTCGTCCTGGATTTGCTGGCGGTTCTTGGTCTTCGTGCCCTTGTCGAGCATCATGGCCGTGAAGCTGGCAGCTGCGTCCTGGTTCATCAGCGTTTTTTCATCGCCAAAGCGCAGTGTCATGCGGGCCGACACGCTGTTGCCCCTTGTTTCCTTCGGCAAAAAGGCGAACTCGATGCCCTTGTCGGTGGCCTCGCCACGGGTGGTGCGCTTCTCGATGTTCTCCGGCGCAGGGTCGAAGTTTTCGCCTTCGGCAATGGGTGCCTTGCCCTTGTAGTTGGCCAGCAAGGTGTTGAGGTTCGGGGCGTCGGGAATCTCTGCACGGTCTGGTGCCTTGTCAGGCATGAAAAGGCCCGTGGTTCGGTTGCTCGGCTTGAAGTATTGTTTTGCTACCGCAACGACATCTTCCGCCTTCACGCCTTCCACGTAGTCACGGAACAGGAAGGCCAAGCGCCAGTCGCCCATGGCGATGTACTCGCTGGCACGAAGGCCCACAGTGCTGCTACTGCGGAAGCCCAGTTCCCAGTCCTTGAGCAAGCGTTTTTTCGCACGGTCAACCTCCTCGGCAGTGGGCGGCGTGGTGGTCAGCTCGTCCAGCACTTTCAGCATGGTGGCCTGGGCATCGGAGAGCGAGCTTTCCATGCGCACGTCGGCATTGATGTAGATGAAGCCGCCTTCGGCAAGTGCTGGTGAAAACGACCAGACTGTGGCGGCCTTCTTGGTTTCCACCATTGCTTTGTAAAGGCGTCCGGCAGGCTCGTTCGTCAGTATTTCATCCAAAACGGCCAGGGCGGCGTACTGAGGGTGCGCACCCGGCGGGGTGTGGTACAGCGCCGATGCCACCTGTATATCGCCCGTGCGGCGGAGGGTCACGCTGCGCTCGCCGTCCTGCGTGGGATCTTTGGTGTAGGTCGGAATGAGTTCACGGCTGGGCTTCGGTATTCTGCCAAAATACTCCTTCACGAGTGCCAGTGTCTTCTCCGGCTCTATTTTGCCAGCCACCACGAGCATGGCGTTGTCGGGTTGGTAGTTCTTTTTGTAAAAAGCCTGAAGGCGGTCAATGGGCACATTTTCCAAGTCGGCACGGGCACCGATGGTCGAGTTGCCGTAGTTGTGCCAGAGGTAGGCCGTGCTGAGCACCCGCTCCATGAGGATGGAGGAAGGGTCGTTCTCGCCCATTTCGAACTCGTTGCGCACGACGGTCATCTCGCTTTCGAGGTCTTTCTTCGCAATGAAGGAATTCACCATGCGGTCGGCCTCCATGTCGAGGGCCCAGCGCAGGTTGTCCTCGGTGGCGTTGAAGGTCTCGAAGTAGTTGGTGCGGTCGTACCAAGTAGTGCCGTTCGGGCGGGCGCCGTGCTCGGTCAGCTCCTGCGGGATGTTCGGGTGGTTGGGCGTACCCTTGAACACGAGGTGCTCCAGCAGGTGCGCCATGCCCGTTTCGCCGTAACCTTCGTGGCGGCTGCCCACCTTGTAGGTGATGTTGACGGTGATGGTCGGCTTGGAAGCATCGGGGAAGAGCAGGAAGTGCAGCCCGTTGCTCGTTAGCTTGTACTCGGTGATGCCCTCCACAGTCGTCACTTTTTCGACGCCTTCAGGGAGTTTCAGTTCTTTTTGGGCAGCGTTTTGCGCCCAAGTCGGAGCGGTGATGCAGATGGCCAGAAAGAGCATGGCCAGCCGGGAATAAGTGCTTTTTCGTTGCATGTCGAATTTTATTTGGTGATGAATTCTAGTGGTTTTGAGGTTTTCGGGTTCTGCGGTTGAGAACTACAATTTTTGAGTTTATAGGCCAATCAAAATCATTTGCGATTATGCTACTCACTTAACCTGAAAACCATAGAACCCCAAAACCTGAAAACTATTGATATTCTCAAAATGGAAAAACGGCGTGAAGATACAGCAATGGACAAGTGGTGTTCATGTCAGTTGCCAAACTGTCGCTTTGCTTCGACGAAAGGGCGGCCAAGCGACAAATCAAAACGAAAAATAATCCCTTACCAACTCCTGCAGGTATGCCTTCCCCTCCTTTTTGATGTGTCGGGTAACGTAAGTATCGCCCGGCTTCACAAAATCCGTATGACCATTTTCTTTGTGCCAACAGACCTGCCCGTCCTTTTTTATAATGCAGCAGCCTTCATCCAAACTGTAAAAAGCGAGGCGTGGGCTGTGGGGGTTGAAAAGGTTGTTGCTGTACTTGTAGGCAGCGGTGGGAAGGCCCAATTGCGCCAGCAAACTGGCCGCAAGGTCGGTCTGCGAAGCAGGCAGCGTGTCGGTGGTACCACGCAATTCCTCTTTTATTGGCTCGCCATAAAACAACAGCGGGATGCGACGGCTTTCCGGCTGCCACGGATGCCAGTTCTTTGGTGAGGGTCGGCTGTGGTCGGCAGTGAAGACGAAGACTGTGTTGCTGTACCAGTCCGTATTGCGGGCTTTTTCCATGAAATCGCCAAGGCAGCTGTCGGCATAGACGACCGAGTTCAGGAAGCCATTGAAACTGCCGCCCCAGTCCACCACGGGCTGCATTGGCATATCATAAGGCGAATGCGAACTGAGGGTGAACATGGCCGCAAAAAAGGGTTGCCGTTCTTTGGCCAGCTCCTCCAACTGCCGTTCGAACAGGTGCTCGTCGGCCACGCCGAGCTTGCAGCGAGGGATGGAGGCATCAAAGTCCTCGCCCTCTACGATGCGGTCGAAGCCATTGAAATAAAGGTACGAGCGGATATTGCCATAGCTCAACTGCCCGCCGAACAGGAAGGAACTTGCATAGCCCGCCTCCGCCAGTTCGTTTTTGATGCAGGATAAACGCTGGTATTTATTTGGCATCCGGATGATGGTCGTCTTGGGCTGCGCTGGGAAGGCAGAGAGTATGGCAGCCATGCCCTCGTCGGAGCGGACACCACTTGCATAGCAATGGGTGAACAGGACGCCGTCCGCTGCGAGTTGATTGAAATTGGGCGCAAGGTCGGGCAAGCCGCCGCAAGCCTCCACCACGTCTGCCGTCCAGCTTTCGAGGATGACGAGGACGATATTGGGTTTTTTGATGGAAAAAATATGGGTGGCCGAGTCCTGTTCCGGCCGTGTCATTTTATCGAAAAGCGCCTTTGCATCCGCATCGGGCATGAGGTGGTAGGGCTGGCCTGCATCCTTGCCGTGGATGCAACTGCTCATCAGGTGGAAGACGGAATTGGTGGCCGCCAAATTCAAAACATCGTGCTTGGAATAGTAAGCGTCGCTGACTTGAGCGGGTATCTGGCGCAGCCCACCCCGCAGGCCAACGGCTATTAGGCAAGGCGTTAGCAGTGTAAAAAGCAGCGCCTGCCAGTAAGGTTTGCGATGCAAAGAAATCGCTTTTTGAAGCCCCATTTTTTTTAACAGCCAAAAGCCGACCATGCTCAGCAAAGCAATCGCCACCGCTCCGCCAATCAACTGCCCCGATGTAGCTGTTCGCACCACCTCCGAAGGTGTGCCCAAGAAGGCTACGGCCTTGTAGTTCAGCTTGGTTTTCCATTCATCATAAATGGGCAGCTCCGCAATGGTGATGATGCTCGTCAGCACTATTAAAACCAAGGTGAACACTCGGTTCAGGCGCAGCGGCCATTGCATTTCCGTCCATATCGCCGCCGCAAAAAACAGGTAGGGAACGGCCATGAAATAACTGGCCATCGCCATATCCAAGTAAACGCCTTTTAGGGGCAGCACCGCCAACTCGCCAAGGGGTAGCTCAGCCATTGCCTTGGCATTCCAAATCACAAACGCCAGCCGGGCGATTTGGAAGAAAACCAGCCAAGAAAAGAATTGAAACAGGAAGTTGATATGGATATTTCGCACCAATGGCCAATCGTTCTTTTCGGCGTTCAATAATTCAATCTTGGATCAGCCCAGCGGTACAGCACATCGGCCAGCAGCATCCCGAGCACCGTCAGCAAGGCACCCAGCATCAGCACGGTGAAAACAATGGGCCAGTCATTTTGCCCAATGGCTTGCAGCGTGAGCCAGCCCATGCCCGGTATGTTGAAAATCCACTCGACGGCCACCGACCCCGCTATTGCCGAAGGCACCACAGCAGCAAGCAGCGTGATGAGGGGGAACAGCGCATTGCGGAAGCCGTGCCGCCAAATGACGGCGCGCTCCGGCAGCCCCTTGGCACGAGCCGTTCGGATGAAGTCCTGCCCCAGCACATTGGCCATGCCGCCCCTCGCCTGCCGGGCGATATAGGCAATGGAAGGGAACGCCACGCACACAATGGGCAGCATCAGGTGCGGCGTTGCCATCCAGATTTGCTGCCACCAAGGAGCGGCAGTTGGCACGTTACCGAGGCCGCCGCTGGGGAAAAAATCCATGCCGTACTCCCTCGTCGTGAAGAAGATGAGCAGCAGCGTGGCCACCCAGAAGGCTGGCAGCGAGTAGAGCATGAACAGCCCTATGGTCGTTACCTTGTCAAACGTTTGCCCACGTTTCACCGCCGACCAGACGCCGAGCGGCACGGCCAGCAGGAAGGCCAGGGCAATGGCCGCAAGGTTGATGACCAGCGTCCAGAACAGGGCAGGCTTTATTTTTTCTGAAACTGCCATGCGGTGGCTGAGCGAGGTGCCAAAGTCCCCCCGAAGGAAGCCCATGAGCCATGTATGGTATTGATTGTCAAGGCCGTACCAGTGAAAGGCAGGTGTTTTCAGCAACCCTGGGGTTGCCTCGGCCCTTAGGTTTTGGTAGCTTTTTTTCAGGGTGGAAAAATCGTCGCCGAGCGCCATTTCAAGTTCAGGGCTTTTGCCGAAGGCAGCCTCCATTTCATTCAAACGGGCGCTGATGGCGCCATCCGTGTATTGCACATAGAGTTCCCGAAAAGGGATTTTGATGGGTGTTGCTGCCGCAACAATGGCGCTGTCCGCCTGTCCGAGCAATTGAATTTCGAATGAACGGATGCCGTTGTACCACGCCTGCACCTGTGGCCAGTTGCCGTATTGCGCCAGCAGCCTTTCCATCGTCTTGCGGCGGTGGCTGATGGCGATGCGGTGCAGCGTGTCGGGATAGGCTTTTGATGCAATCGAAAAATAAAAAGGTGGCTTGTCCACGCCAAGCTGTCGGGCGGCTTGGGTATAGCCCCGTTCGGCTTGCAGCAGGTCTTGCGGCGTGGCTATTTTCCCAAACACATCCTCCCCCAAGTACTGCGCCACGGGGTCGCCGGGCGAGAGCCTGCTCAGGCCAAACGACAGCAAGCTGATGAGCAGCAGCGTCGGGAGGAAGAGTAGGATTCGCTTGAGGAGGTAAAGGAACATTGTTTGATTGTTGAATTGTTGGGATTGTTGAATTGTTGGGATTGTATAGGAGTCCAATAACAATTTAACAATCCCAACAATCAAACAATCATTTCTTCAACTTAAAATGCTGCAACGACGCCCCTTGGCGGCTAAGCACTGGCTCGAAGCGCTTGTGAACGGCAAATTTTTCGAAGGGCGAAAACTGGAAGATGACGGGCTGTTCGTCATACACCAACTGCTGGAAATCATGATACAGTTTGGTACGGGTTGCCTCGTCCGGTGCATTTTTGATGCCTTCGATGATGGCATCGGAAGCGGCATTGCCGAAGCGGATATAGTTGCTACCGCCGGGCACGGCCCCGCTGGTATGCCAAAGCTGTTCAGGGTCGTCGGGCAGGGGGTAGCCCGATCCGGCCCGTGCGGCCAGCTCGTATTCCCCATTCTTGAGTTTTTCGGTCAGCACTTTCTGGTCAATGCCGGTAGGCTCTATCTCCACGCCGATTTTCTGCGCATTGGCTTTCATCAGCAACGCAAAACTTTCGGCATAGGCGCTGTTCGCCGAATAAGCATAGTTCAATTTCATTTCGACGACTGTCCCGTCAATGGTCTTGTCCACCGTGCCGTTGCCATTGCTGTCCTTCCAGCCTGCCTCGGCCAGCAGTTTGCGGGCCTCGTCAAGGTCCATTTTTATCGGTTGCATGGATTTGAGGTAGTAGGGCTGGTCGGGGAAGAATGGGCCCACGAGGCGCTCACCGAGGCCATCGTACAGGTCTTTGATGACCATGTCCATGTCAATCGTATGTGCCAATGCACGGCGCACCCGCTTGTCTGAAAGCTTTGGGCTACGGTTTTGCATGGCCGTCATGAAGAACTTATAGGTTTGTGGTGTCTCGAAATTGTAAGTGTTTTTCACGAAATCCAGTTGCCGCATTTCGCTGAACTGCTTGGAGTCAAGCTCGGAGCCAAGATCCACGCTTTCGTCCTTCACGGCGGTTATGGCGGCTGTGGCATCTTTAATGGGCAAGAAAATAATGGTGTCTGGATAAGCTTGCAGCAAGCGGTATTGCCCTGCCAATTTTTCGCCCCACCAATCTTTCTTCTTGGCCAACACTACCCGCTGGTCGTCCACCATTTCCACCAGCCTATAGGGGCCGGAGCCAGAGACTGTTTCACGGGCGATTTTAGGCGTATTGTAAAAATCAACGAACTGCTGCAAGGCAGGGTCATTGGCTATTTTCGCAACCTTGGCAGGGTCGGTCAGTTCGTTCAGCGTGAATTTTTTCATCAAGCCTTGTGGGTCGTAGATATGCTCCGGCAGCACAACGAAATTGGAGATGCCCGCAAAATTGAGCATGTACTTGTTGAAAGTGAAAACAGTAAACAGCTTGGGGTTCGCCTCGTCCACTTCAAAGTCACGGACGGCAGCAAGGTATACCAGTTGGCGGGCCAGCCCCATCCCAGGGTTGAAAGCCGCCTTTAAGGAGAACTCGAAATCCCGTCCGGTCACAGGTTTACCATCATCCCAGACGGCTTCTGGATGAATTTCGTAGGTAAAAGATTGCCCGCCTTTGTACTCGCCCTCTGTGATGTCAAGTACCACTGGATCGGCCTTCACGAGCTGTGGCACGAGTTTCAGCTTATCAAAGTCAAAGGCCATTGGGTACTGATAGACCAAATCGTAGGCTGTGCTTTCATATTTCGTGCGAGCCAAAAGCGGGTTCATCGTATTGATGTTCCCTGATTGCCGCACCCGCAGGGTATTGTCGTTGTGCTTCCAAGCGGGTGTTTCTTTGTTAGGCCCACAGGAACTGCAAGCAAAAAGGAACAGTGTGGCCACAAAGGCCAAGGGTAGGTGGATTCGCATTTTTTTCATCGTGATTTCTTTTTTTGAGCCAAGGACAACAAAAGTCGTCCAAGGTTTGAACGCCCGAAGATATGCGAAAATTCCAATAAGCAAGCTACCAAAACCTATGCTTTGCTCACTGCACGATGCTCATTCATCACCTTCGACTGGTGCGCAATGCTCTCCTCATGCACCGCCTTCAGCAAAGTCTCGATGAACTCCCCGCTCAGCCCCAGCACAGCGCCTTTGGCTACGGCATGTTCCAGAATCTCGTTCCAGCGGGTAGGCTGGTAAATGGAGATATTGTTCGATTTTTTGTACTCCCCAATCTGGTCGGCCAGCTTCATACGAGCGCCGAGGAGTTGAAGCAGCCGCTCGTCAATATCGTCAATCTGGTGGCGCAGGAAGTCCAGCGATTTCAAGAAGTCGGCGTTGCTCGTCGTCAGCTTGCGGGCCGTGAGGTGGCGGGTCATTTCGCCATAAACCAGGGGCGTTATTTGTTGCTCGGCGTCGCTCCAAGCTTGGTCTGGTGTTGGGTGCACCTCTGTCATCAGGCCATCGTAGCCAAGGTCAAGGGCTTGCTGCGCAATGGGCGCCAAGATGTCCCGCCGCCCGCAGATATGGCTGTGGTCGCAGATGATTTGCAGGTCGGGGAAGTGGCGTTTCAGCTCAATCGGCAACTGCCAGAGCGGGGCGTTCCTGAACTTAGTCTCGCCATGCACCGAGAAGCCCCGGTGCACCGCCGCTATGCGGGTGATGCCCGCTTTCTGGATGCGCTCGATGGCCCCCATCCACAGCTTTAGGTCAGCATTTACAGGGTTTTTTATCAAAACGGGGATGTCCACGCCTGACAGCGCATCGGCCACTTCCTGCACCGAAAACGGGTTCACCGTCGTTCGTGCGCCAATCCAGAGCACGTCCACGCCATACTTCAGCGCCTCGAAAACGTGCTGCGTCGTGGCCACTTCGGTCGTCACGGGCAGACCGACTTCCTGCTTCACTTTGCGCAGCCAGCCCAGCCCCACCGTGCCCACTCCCTCGAAGCCGCCCGGCTTGGTGCGGGGCTTCCAGATGCCCGCCCGAAAGAGGTCAATACCCTCGGCCTTCAGCCCGTGGGCGGTCTCCAGTACTTGCGCCTCAGTCTCGGCGCTGCACGGCCCGGCGATGAGTATCGGGCGCTCGATTTTGTCGAAAACAGGTTGGAATTGCATAGTTTAGAAGGTAAAAGGAAAAAGTACAAAGGAAAAAGTAGCGTGTAGGAACTTTGCCAACTTGCAGTGTTGCCCCCACTTTTTACTTTATCCTTTTTACTTTTTACTTATTAAAAAATCAAGTCGAGGTAGCGGTTCACTGGCCAGCTCGCAGCCCTGTGCCCCCACTTTTTACTTTGTCCTTTTTACTTGTTAAAAAATCAAGTCGAGGTAGCGGTTCACTGGCCAGCTCGCAGCCCTGTGCCCCCACTTTTTACTTTGTCCTTTTTACTTTTTCCTTGCCCTAAGGCAGTATCCTCCGAATATCGTTGGCCTCCACCATCAACTGCCGGATGGCCTCGAAATCCTTTTTTATCAACAAACTGCGGAAGCGGGACAGCACGCTGATATGCTCATCCAAAACATCCAGCACGTTGTCTCGGTTTTGGCGGAAAATGGGCGTCCACATCTCCGGCGAGCTTTTCGCCAAGCGCACCGTGGAGGCAAAACCGCTGCTTGCCAGCTCAAAAATTGCCTGTTCGTCCCGCTCCTTTTCCAGCACCGTCAGCGCCAGTGCGAAGGAACTGATGTGCGAGATATGCGACACGTAAGCCGTGTGAACATCGTGTTCCTGTCCGTTCAGGTGGGCGATTTTCATGCCCAACGATTGGTACATCCTTTCCACCAGCGCCACGGCATCGGGGCCGCTTTTTTCCGCTTCGCAAATGACGGTGTACTTCCCCTCGAAGAGCCTCGGAATGGCCGCCTCGATGCCGCTGTGCTCTGTGCCCGCCATCGGGTGCGTGGCCACAAAGCGGCTGCGGTTTGGCAGCAAACCGACCATCTCCAACAGCCGTTGCTTCGTCGAGCCGACGTCCATCACGACTTGGTTTCTTATTTGGGGCAAAATTTGGGGCAGTAGCTCCATCGCCACGTCCACGGGCGTCGCCACGATGACAAGGTCGGCCTTTGCCAAGCCCTCGTCCAATTCGCAAACCTCGTCAATGATGCGGCGGCGCAACGCCTTGTCGAGGCTGGTGCGGCTGGCATCCACCCCGATGACGTGGTCAGCAAAGCCGTTCTCTTTCAAGGAGATGGCCATGCTGCCGCCGATGAGTCCGATGCCGATGATGGTTGTGGTCATGTTCAACTTTTGTCATTGCAGTAGGCAATCCGCAGCGCCACGTTATGCGTCGCTTTTGTCATCGCCGAAGGCGACCCGCAACATCATACGAGACGTCGCAGTTTGCCTTCGGCAATGACAAAAGCAGCTTACATGGCAGCCGTTATTTCAACTTTTTTCACCCTTTCAATCGCCATTTCAAAAACTGTCTCCTTACTGCACAACGAAATCCGCACATACCCCTCCCCATTCGAGCCGAAAATGCCGCCGGGAGTAATGAAAACATGCGCCTCATTTAGCAACAAATCCGTCAGCTCATAGCCGCTTTGGTACTGTTCTGGCACCCTCGCCCAAACGAACATGCCAGTAGCTGCCGGGGCGTACTCGCAGCCGAGCAGGTCAAGCAGTTGGCAGGCTAATTTCCGCCGATTGTTGTAAGTGGCGTTCAGGCTATCGTACCAATCTTGCGAAGCACCCAAGGCCAGCGCCGCTGCCAATTGCACGGGCTTGAACATACCGCTGTCCATATTGCTCTTGAACCGGACGACATGGCTAAGGTAGTCCGCCCGACCAGCCAGTACGCCGACCCGCCAGCCCGCAAGATTATGCGACTTACTGAGGGAGTTCAGTTCCAGCGCCACGTCCTTTGCGCCAGCAACGGAAAGCAGGCTCAAGTGGTCGTCGTTCAGGATGAAACTGTAAGGATTATCATTGACAATCAAGATATTATGCCGTTTGCCAAAGGCAATGAGCTTTTCAAAAAAAGCAGGGCTGGCATGTGTGCCCGTGGGCATATTGGGGTAGTTCACCCACATTATTTTCGCCCGGCTGAGGTCGGTTTGTTCGAGCGCTTCAAGGTCGGGCAACCAGCTATTTTCGGCGGTCAGCGGCACTTTCACGACAGTGGCTCCGGCCAGTTCCGAGGCAGCACGATAGGTGGGGTAGCCGGGATTGGGCACGAGTGCCACGTCGCCGGGTTCAAGGAAGGTCATGGCGATGTGCATGATGCCCTCCTTGGAGCCAATGAGCGGCAGCACCTCGGTCGCAGCATCGAGTTTCACCCCGAAAAACCGCCCATACCAGTCAGCAAAGGCATTGCGAAGCTCCGGTATGCCCACATAACTCTGGTAGGCATGCACATCGGGCAAGCAGCTTTGCTCGCCGAGCAGCTTGCTCACCTCCGGCAATGGCGGCAAGTCGGGGCTGCCGATGCCGAGGTTCAGCACGTCAATGCCCTGGCTGCGCATGGCAGCTATTTCCTTGAGTTTTTTTGAAAAATAGTACTCTTGGATGTTGTCGAGCCGTCGGGCGGGTTGGATTATCATTGATTGTTGAAATTGTTTGATTGCTTGATTGTTGTGGTACTGGTTCGTTGTCACGGGTGTCGTTCTGCTGTGCGTCGCTTTTGTCATCTTGAAAAGACCCGTCCACGCCGTAAGGGAAGCCACGTTTGCCCTCACGACGTGGACGGGTCTTTTCAAGATGACAAAAGCGGCGTGTTCCGAGACGTACACCGTGACGTGGCCGCTACTCAAAAAACCTCCCCTGCCGATACGCCCCCAGCACCTCCAAGCTATGCGTAAAGGGCCTAATCGCCTCCACTGCCGACTGCCAATTAGCACCTTCTTCATTGACGAAGTCAACAAAAAAGAAGTATTCCCAAGGCCGACCCTCAATGGGGGCGGATTGGATTTTCGTCAGGTTGGCTCCGTGGGCGGCGAGGGCGGCAAGCACCTTGTGCAGGCTACCAACCTCGTGCGAGAGCGAGAAAAACAGGGACACTTTGTCCGCTGCAACGATGGACTCGGTAACCTCTTGGCGCTCCAGCACGAGGAAGCGGGTGAAGTTCTGCTTATTCGTTTCGATGCTCTCGGCGAGCAGGTCGAGGCCGTACATGCTGGCGGCAAGGCTGCTGGCGATGGCACCGACGCCTTTGAGCTGTTGATGCGCAATGCGCTGGGCGCTGAGGGCGGTGTCCTCCATTTCCACGAGGCGGATATCGGGGTGCTGCGCAAAGAACTCGTCGCACTGGGCGATGGCGATGGGGTGCGAGTGGACTTCCTTCAAGTCCTCAATACGCTGGCCGGGCAGCGCCATCAGGTTCTGCCGGATGCGCAGATAGACCTCCCCGACGGCCCGCAGCTTGCTGGCCGTGAGCAGCCGGTAATTGCTGATGATGCTGCCATAAATGGTGTTCTCGATGGCCATGAGGCCAGTGTCGGCAGTGCCGCTCTCCACCTGCTCGACGAGTTGGCGGAAGGTGTGTGCCGGCACGATTTCCACCCGGTCGGCGCCGAAGAAATGCCGTGCGGCGATGTCGTGGAAGGCACCCGGCACACCTTGGATGGCGACCCGCAGCTTTGGCTGTGCCTTGCTGACGGCAGTGGCCTCGGTTTCGATACTTGTTTCTATTGTGGTCATTTTCAATTATTTATAAAACAAAAAAGCCCCGACACTGCGGGGCTTTCGTTTTTCTTTTTCACAAAAAAGCAAACCAAAAGTCCCCTAAGGTGTACCCCAGAAAAAATAGAAACCCCAGAAAAAGGAAGCTTGGTTAGGTGACATGGCTGCGAATTTGGTCTCAGGTTTCAAGGGTTTCAGGTTTCAGGAACTAGCAAAAAAAAAGCCCCGCAAGCGGGACTCTTTGATTTTATCTTCAAACCTGTTTTGAACAACAAAATGTTTTAGCCCCGTTACGATTGACCGTAAAAGTAAAAGCTAAACCAAAAATTGTTCGGATACAGGTTCATATTGACTTCAATTATGCGACAAACTTAAAGGCAAAAAGAACACGGCGCAAGTCTAATGTGTAAATTTACGAAAAAATCTCCTCAATAGTGCAAGGCAAATTGAGGGGATTTTTCTGAAGTGAAAATTCAAGCAAGGAGAAATTATCAATCCCAACAACAGGCTGTTGAACCTGAACACTGTACTGTACAACTGTTTCCACCTACCGAAAGAGAACAACCTGTAGCACCCGTGCCTCCAGCATCGCATGATTCACTTGCTACATTATTACACGCAGTGCTAGATATGCCAGTGACACAGCATGCACAGCTTAATTCTTGACCACCACCCTCGCCACCCTCACCACGGAAGATGATTTCTGGTTTGGGGGTCAGGTGCTTAATCAGCCCCATTTCGTTCAAAAATTCACTGCCAAAAGCAATTGAAGATAGGCTTGACATTTTTGTGTCATCCAATGAATAAATGAATTTGAACTCGTCTTTCAAGGATGCAACAACTATTGTTCTATGGAAAAATATCATCTCAATTTCACTGAAATCCCTGTTCTTTAGTGCCTTCAAAATGATGTCGTAATTCTCGCTCTTGGGCTGCAAAACATAGTGAAGGAATTTACCTTCTTTAGCACCTTCCAACGAAAAAGCAATCATTTCAGAACCAACATCCAATGTTGCACTTCCTTTGTAGTACTCGGCTTTTTCTTCCGGCAATAATTTACCTGCGTTATAGTCGGCGACTATTTTTTCCGCATCAGGTATGCCAGATTGTACTAATAGGGGTTCACTTACCGTACAGGCTACATAAACCAACAAGAACAGGCCTAAGAGTAGGCTTGAGAGTTTGAGAAAATTGCGTTGTTTCATTTTACAATTTTTTAATGGGTTAAAAAAAATATGTTTACAAAGATAGGATTTTGCAAAATAAGTAACAACCAATAACTTATACAGTGAAGTGTATTGTTTATAAAACAGCGTTTATTTCAAAATAAAACACTAAAGCCAATATACAAGAATGGATAGCTCAATACAAAAAGTTGTATTTTCTTATTTTACAATCACCTATTTTTATTGACAACTTGTTTCGCTCTGCCCTTTTGAGTGAATTTAAATGCAAATGAATGTATATCGAACAAGAGTTTTGACAAAAAAATCATATGCACTTATGATTGAAAAATGCTGGCAGTCCACATAAAGGGATTTGTTCCGAGTTTTTCTAACACCTCATTCCATCAGTTTGCCTTCCAGTACCTTGCGTTGCAGCATTTCCGACTTTCCGCCGTGCTCCATTGCTTTTTGCCAGAATTGGAGGGCTTCGTTGGCCTTGCCGAGCTGGTATTGGACATCGCCGAGGCGCTCCAAGGTGGCTGGGTCTTTGGGGTTGAGTTGCAGGGCATCGTTGAGGGCTTTTTCGGCCTGCGGGTATTTTTTCAGTTGATAGTGCGATTCGCCCATTTCTCGCAGAACATTGAAGCGGAGCGGCGGGTTTTTGGCGGTCATGACGATGGCCTGTTGCAGGGCAGAAAGGGCATCGTTGGGTTTTTGGAGGCCGTTGTAGCCAAGGCCATTGAAATAATAGGCCGAGGCTTGGTTCGGGAAGAGGTCGAGGGCATCTTCGGTCGTCTTCACGAGGTTTTGGTAGTCTTTTTTATCGAAATAAATATAGAGCACCTGCTCCCATACTGCCCAAACGTTCTTGTCCAGTTCGATACAGCGCTTGTATGCTTCCAATGCCTTGTCGGGCATGCCGCTGTGGTAATAGACATCGCCGAGCACCGAATGCGACTTGGCTACATTGGGGTGGACGGTGGCCAGCAGGGAGGTCAATGCCAGTAGCGAGTTGCCGAGGCTCTTGTCGTTCGTCTCGGCGAGGCGGGTCACGTAGGGAATGATTTCCTTTATTTTGGTGTCAATATCCGTGTTGGGGTTTTCAAAAACAGGCCGCAGCGAGTTGAGGAACTTGAGGTCGTCAATGCCCTTGGAGTCGTCGGCGAGGGCAATCTTGGCACGGGCGTCTTCGGGGTTGAGCTTCAAAATCTCGTTGTAGGTGGCCTTTGCTTTCTCCTTGTCGCCGGTTTGGTCATAAAAATTGGCGAGCATGTGGCGGTACTCCACGTTTTTCGGGAATCGCTCAATTAGTTCCTGCACCTCCTTCCCTGCTTTTTTATAATCGCCCATGCCGAGGTAGAGCGTCTGCTTGTGGCGGGTCGTCTCCTCATTGATACCAATCTTTTTCTCCAGCATATCATAGACCTTGATGGCCTCGGCTGGCTTGCTGGCCCGCACGAGGTGGTAGGCCCATTTGAAATAATAGCCCTCGTTGTGTGGGTCGGCCTTCACGAGTTGCGCATAAAGCTCGGCTGCTTGGCTGTCCTTGTCCAATTTTTGGTATAGCTCGGCGAGATAGTACTTGTACCAAGCGTTGGCGGGGTTCCACTCCACGGCATTGCGGGCACTAGTGAGCGCCTTGTCGGTATCTTTTAGGGCCTCATAGACCCGTGCCAGTTCGTATGCAGCGGCATCGTTCTTGGGTTCTTTGTCCAAAACCTCCTTGAACTTGGCGGCAGCCTTCTCCCAGTTACCGAGCAGCTTCTCCCGGTTGCCGTCAATGAACAACTCGGCTGTTTTGGATGCTTCGGGTGTTTGCAATTCCTCCTGCGCCTGTAGTGAAAAGGCAATCAAAAGAAGAAATGGCAGCAGTATTCGCTTTGACATTTGAGGATGCAAGGATTTGAGATTCAAGGATTGGAGGGTTCGTCGGAAAACTGTTTAAATTTATAAACCCCCAGCCCTTATTATTTAAAACTGGTGTAGTCGCCGATGCTCACGTCTGAAGCGTGTCCTTCGTAATTCACGTGGTTCCCCACCATCGAATCGGTGAAAAGAGCATCGGAGACGTTCGTATCGCCCTGTATAACGCTGTTTTTGATGATGGAGTTTGCAATGACCGAATTATTCCCAACGGACACGTGCGGCCCGATGACGGAGTTCAGGATTTTTGCGCCAGCACCGACAAAACAAGGCTCGATAATCACGGAGTTTTCAATGATTGCTTTTGATGAAACGAGTTGCTCCAACGGCTGTTTAATCTCCAACATACGGCGGTTGGTGTCCACGATATTCAGTTTGTTGCCACAGTCCAGCCATTCGTCAATGCCGCTGGCCCGAAACTGGTAGCCGCTTGCTTTCATGTTCTCCAGCACCGAGGTGATTTGGAACTCGCCCTTGTCCTTTATATTATTGTCAATGAGGTACTTGATTTGGTCACGCAGGTACTCGCCCTCCCGTACATAGTACAAGCCCACGATGGCAAGGTCAGAGACGAACACGGGCGACTTCTCCACGAAGTCGGTGATGACGTGCTGCTCGTTCGTTTTTACCACGCCGAAGGAAGAGGGGTCTTCCACTTTTTTTACCCAAATGATGCCCTCCTCGTTGGTATCGAAATGGAAATCGGCCCGGAAAAGGGTATCGCTGAAGGCAATGAACACGTTGCCGTTGAGGCTTTCGCTGGCACAACCAATGGCATGGGCCACGCCGAGCGGCTGCGTCTGGTGGTAAATGCGCCCCTCCGCCCCAAAGCTGTTGGCGATGGCGACAAGCTCCCGCTCCACGTCCTTGCCGAAGTCGCCCGTGATGAAGGCGATTTCTTCGACCTTGCCGCTGTAACCAGATGTCAGGTCTTCGACAATGCGCTGCACCATCGGCTTGCCAGCGATGGGGATGAGTGGCTTTGGAAGCGTCAGTGTATGTGGGCGGAGGCGGGTGCCCCTGCCAGCCATTGGGATGATGATTTTCATGATAAAATGGTTGATGCGGCAGGCTCAAGCGGCCAGCCAATTCCGGTGTAACGGTAATTGTCCCATTTGGCTGCCTTCTGCGCTAAGTTGTTTGGGCTTCCGTGTTGCCTTTCTGTTTTGATTTGATGAAAAGTAAGACGTATAGATTGTAAGGGGGTAAAAATAGTACCCAAAACGGTTTTCCGATGGTATATCGTTGTTTCATCAAAAAAGCATTTAGGCACCTTGGCAAAATCCGTTCCTTAACGTTTATAGCAGTCACAGCTTTTGCCTACAGTTATTGGCATAAAAAAATTGGCGTGCTAAATAGCGAGTTGCCTATTAATCCTTCGTAAACGTCTCCATGTTTTTGAGCCTGGTTTTCAAGTCTGAATTGTTGGGGAAAACCTTTAGCCCCGCCGCAACCAATCCTTTGCCTTTTCAAAGTTCGACATCCTGAATTCACAGGCTGCTATTTTGCCATAAATGCCATGTAGCCCGTTTTTTGAGTTGCCCCGCAGCCCCATCATTTGTGGCTCAATGTCTTCCACGAGCTTGATGCGCAGTTTATGGATTTCTGTTCCACTGGTTATCCTTGCCATCCCCGTCAATGGCTACCATCAAGGCTATGGCATCCACTTTTTCACCCATTTTGAGGGAAGCGAAAATGCGTTTTTCAGCGTCGTTCAAGTGGGTTATTTTCTCATAAGAAACCAAGGTGCTGTCTTGGGCCAGGTCCAAACTCAGCCAGCAAAAAAGCAAGAGGAAGGTGGATAATTTAGTAAGCATGGTAACGATTTTGATATTGTTGAGCAAAAATAGCGCCTCTTGGCAATCAGTACACTGATTTGGTCAATGACTTCTGCCTATCTTTGCCCGCCTTTCCAACAGCCATACTTGACTGAACTGGGCCATCGTTAATGCCTTTCAGAAAAATTCCTTCAATGAAAAAATCCTTCTTCCTGCTGCTCGCCATTTCCTTGGTCTGGAGCTGCGCCCCTAAAAAGTATTCGGCCATCATGCTGCCGGAAACTGACTACGTGAACCTCGACACCGTCACCGTCTCGGCTCCTTCGGAGTACAACGAGGACGAGATGATTAGCCTCGACGAGGTGGAATCCGATGGCCTTACCCTGCCACGCTACAACCCCAGCGCCAAACGGGAGAACGACCTGCTCCACACCAAGCTCGATATCCGCTTCGACTGGGCCAAGGAACAGGTGCTCGGCAAGGCCACGCTCACGCTGAAGCCTTATTTCTACCCAACCGACAAATTGACGCTGGACGCCAAGGGCTTCCAGTTCCACAAAATCAACTTCGAGGGCAGTACCGAGCAACTGAAATACGACTACGACAGCAGCCAGGTTACCATTCACCTCGGAAAGACCTTCACCCGCAACCAAGAGTACAAGCTATTTATAGACTATACGGCCTCCCCCACCGAGTCGGGCGGCAGCGAGGCCATCACCTCTGACAAGGGCCTGTTTTTCATCAACCCCCGCAAAGAGGATGGCGACAAGCCCCAGCAGATTTGGACGCAGGGCGAGACGGAGAACAACTCCCGCTGGTTCCCGACCATTGACAAACCCAACGAGCGGGCCACCAACGAAATCATGCTCACTGTGGAAGACCGATTCAAGACCCTCTCTAACGGCGTACTTGTTTCATCGAAAAAGAACACGGACGGCACCCGCACCGACCATTGGAAGATGGACCTGCCCCATGCGCCTTACCTTGTCATGATTGCCGTGGGCGAATATGCCGTAGTGAGCGACAAATGGAACGGCAAACCCGTGGACTACTACGTGGAACCAAAATTCGAAAAATATGCCCGCAATATCTTCCCGCACACGCCGGAGATGCTCCAGTTCTTCTCGGATAAATTGGGCGTGGCCTACCCTTGGCAGAAATACTCGCAAGTGGTGGTGCGTGATTATGTGAGCGGCGCCATGGAGAACACCACGGCGGTCGTCTTTGGCGATTTCATGCAGGGCACCGACCGCCAGTTGGTGGACGTTCGCCAAAACGAGACTATCGTGGCGCACGAGATGTTCCACCATTGGTTTGGCGATTACGTGACCTGCGAATCCTGGTCGAACCTGACCCTGAACGAGGGCTTTGCCAACTACTCGGAATACCTTTGGCTGGAGCAGAAGCACGGCAAGGACGAAGCCGACTTCCACCGCCTCAATGAAATGAACGGCTATATGCAGTCGGTGGCGCAGGGGATGCACCCGCTCATCCATTATGGCTATGAAAGCAAAGAGGACATGTTCGACGCACACAGCTACAACAAGGGTGGGCTGGTGCTTCATATGCTCCGCAAATACGTTGGCGACGAGGCGTTTTTCCTTGCGTTGCAAAATTACCTGAAGAAAAACGCCTTCACGGAAGTGGAAGCCGACGAGTTGCGCCTCGCCTTTGAGGACCTGACCGGGGAAGACCTCAACTGGTTCTTCGACCAGTGGTTCTTCAAGGAGGGCCAACCGGAATTAAAGGTCGAATACGATTACGACGAGGAATACAAAGAGGTCGTTGTCAGCGTGGAGCAAGTCCAAGACCCCAAGCAGATGCCCGGCGTTTTCGTCCTTCCTGTTGACATTGATGTGTATGCGGACGGCAAAATGACCCGCCACAAATTCCGCATTGACCAACGCACAAATAGCTTCCGCATCCCAGCCGCCAAAGACCCCGACCTCATCGTTTTCGATGGCGACGGCGTGCTGCTGGCCGATGTGCAGGAAGAGAAGAGCTTCGAAGAGTACATTTACCAATACCGCAATACCAACAACTTCCTGTCGAAAATAAAGGCGATGGGTGAGCTGGTGCAAGACGAAAGCGGGGAAGCCGAAGCCATCATAAAAGAAGCCCTGAACGACAAGTTTTGGCTGTTCCGCCTGTTTGCCGTCGAGAGCATCGTTTTGGATGAAAAAACAGAGGCGAAAGTGGCAGAACTTGCGGAAAAAGACCCACATTCCGATGTGAGGGAGTCGGCCATTCGGAAACTGGGCGGCACTGAAAACAAGCAATACGCACCATTGGCTGTTCGTGTGGTTGAAAACGACAAGGCCATAAAAGTGGTGTCGGCTGCACTTGAAACCTTGCTGGTGCTTGACAAGGAAGCCGCCCTAACCACGGCCAAGAAATTGGAAAAAGAAGACGACGAAGGGATCGTCCTCGCTGTGGCTGGCCTATATGCCGAGGCAGGTGACCCACAGCGGCTCGGCTTTTTCGAAGAAAAATTCAGCAAGGTGGGTGGCTACAACCAAGTTGGCTTTATCCAAAACTATGCAAAGCTGGCGCAAAATTCCGACCCTGCCGGCATGGTGCGTGCAGCCAGCAAAATCAAGGGTGTGGCCATGGACGAGTCGAAGATGTTCTGGCTGCGCTTCATGGTGACGAAGAGCATCAACGAGATGCACGCCAACCTGGCTAATAAGATAGAATCAGGGGAGCTTTCAACAGCTGAGGCTAAAGTGAAGGACGCTGAACTGGTGAAAATCATTGAAGAAATAAAGGCTTGGGAAAAGGACGACCGGGTAATGAACATGTACCTCAACTTGCCTGACCCACCGTTGAGGCCATGATTTCTTTAAACGCCAACAACAAAAAAGGCGGCTGGGCAAATGCCCGCCGCCTTTTTTGTTGTGCAAAATGGTGGAAATCAACGTGCGAACTGCACCGCCCGCTTCTCCCGTATTACGGTCACTTTGATTTGACCGGGGTACTGCATTTCCCCTTGTATTTTCTGTGAAATCATGAAGGCGAGGTCGTCGGCGTATTGGTCGGTGACTTTCTCGGCCTCTACGATGACCCTTAGTTCACGCCCTGCCTGCATGGCAAATGCCTTGGAGACGCCCTCATGCGCCATGGCGATTTCCTCCAACTCACCGATGCGCTTGAGGTAGCTTTCGAGGATTTCACGGCGGGCACCCGGCCTTGCACCTGAAATGGCGTCGCAAGCCTGCACGAGCGGGGAGATGATATTGTTCATCTCGATTTCGTCGTGGTGGGCACCTACGGCGTTGCAGATGGTTTCGTTCTCGCCATACTTCTCGCAAATCTGCATACCGACGATGGCGTGCGAGAGTTCGGTTTCCTCCTCTGCCACCTTGCCGATGTCGTGGAGCAGACCAGCACGTTTCGCCAATTTAGCTTGCTTCGGATTGAGTCCCAATTCAGCGGCCATGATGCCACAGAGGTTGGCCGTTTCGATGGAGTGCTTGAGCAGGTTTTGGCCGTAGCTGGAGCGGAAACGCATCCGTCCCACCTGTTTGATAAGGTATGCGTTCAGGCCGTGGATGCCCAGTTCGATGACCGTGCGCTCGCCGATTTCGACGATTTGCTCGTCCAACTGCTTGCGGGTCTTGGCCACTACCTCCTCGATGCGGGCTGGGTGGATACGGCCATCGGTCACGAGTTTCTTCAGTGCCAAGCGGGCTATCTCCCGGCGTATCGGGTCGAAGCTGCTGATGACGATTGCTTCTGGCGTGTCATCCACCACGATTTCAGCACCCGTGGCCGCTTCGAGGGCACGGATGTTACGACCTTCCCGACCGATGATTTGGCCCTTCATATCGTCGTTGTCCAATGGGAACACGCTAACGGTATTCTCAATGGTGTATTCCGACGCCATGCGCTGGATGGTCTGGATGATGATTTTCTTGGACTCCTTACCGGCATCGAGTTTGGCTTGGTTAATGGTCTCTTTGACCAATGCCATCGCCTCTGTTTCTGCCTTGCCCTTGATGGCTTTGATAAGCTCCTCTTTGGCCTCGCCCTGCGTCAGTCGGGAGATGCCTTCAAGCGCCTTGATGCGCTCCTCATTGGCCGCTTCGAGTTCTTCCTTGCGCTTCGCAACGATTTTGAGCTGCTTGTCGAGATTGTCCTTTACGGCATTGTTTTCGGCCACCTTTTGGACAAAATCAACGTCACGGGCATCAAGTTCCTTGACCCTGTCTTTTAGTTTGTCTTCCTTGGACTGTAAGTCCTTTTCAAGTGCCTTGATTTCCAATTCCCGTTCTTTGACAGACACAAGCTTGTCGGCTTTTTCCTTTTCAAACTGCGCACGCATGTCGTTGAAGCGGTCTTTTGCCTCCTGTACTTTGCGCTGTTTGATGGTCTCGTTCTTCGACTCGGCTTCCTCAACGATGCGCTTGGCGGTATCCTGTGCCTTTTTGATTTCCTGTTCGGCTTTAGCCTTGGCGTCCTCTACGAGCGATGCGTTCTTGCTTTTCAAGGCGCTGGAGACGATAAAGTACCCCACGATAGCCCCGACGACCAGTCCTATGACCAGTCCGATTCCTATTTCCATGATGTCAAAAGGTTAAAATGGTTAAGCGGGCATTGCGGTTGTTGGGTACAAAGCGTATGCTAATCATATTGAAATAACGAAACTAAGAAATTGGTTGAAAATCAATGCTTTGAGCGAATTTCCAATTTCCATGAATTTCCAAATTTCAACTAACGCTTTGGCTTGTAGCCGTTTTGCCCAAAATAAAAAATGCCGCAACGGGTAGGCTCAGGACATCGCTCCGTCGAGGAGCGACTCAATGCGGGAAAGTTGTTCGGAATCGTCCGGTGGTGAGGAAGCAGTCGGTTGATTTGTGGCTTTGTGCAAGTCCACCGCGTAGCCAAGGAGCGCCATTGCCAGGCAATCCTGCTTTTCACGGTTAGGATAGGCCAACTGAAATTTGTTCACTTTCTCGTTGACCTCCTTCACTATCTGGCGAACCATAGGTTCATCGCTCGCCTTTATCTTCAAAGGATATGGCCTCCCTGCAATCGTCACTGTCAGTTGTTTGCTGTCCTGCTCTTCCATATCCTCTGGTCAAGTAAAAAGTTGAAGGGAAAAAGTAAAAAGCAATTGCCGTGATGTTTACAACTTTTGACTTTGTACTCTAACCTTTTGACTTTACGCACTTTGAAGCCACTCAATACATTTATCTATCTCTTGGATGTATTGGTCAATCTGCTTTCTCAATTTTTGGGTGTTTTCCGAATCATCACCCCGCTGCCCGGCCAATGCCTGCTGCGAGTTCGTCAATCTTTCAGTCAATTCGCCGATGCGCTCATGCTGCGCTTCCAAGTCGGCTTTGAGCTTGTTATTTTCTTGCAAAAGCGAGGCATTTTGCTGGCGCAATGCGGTCATTGCGTCCAACAGCTGCTTCACTTTATGTTCGATGTTGTCGAGTTGTTGGGTCATGTGCTATTAACGCCTAATCACCGCTCCAAGTTTCCCCTCCATCGCCTCCATCATCTCCGTCATCACGGCGTCCACCTCTTTGTCTTGGAGCGTTCGGGTCGTGTCTTCGAAGGTGAAGCCCAGTGCGTATGACTTTTTGCCCTCGCCCAGCTTGCTTTCATCTTCAAAAACATCGAATAAATTGATGTCTTTCAACAGTTTTTTACCAGCTTTTCTGGCAACGGCGGCAAGGTCGTTAAATTTCACGGATTTTCCAATCACAACCGCCAAGTCCCTGCGCACGGTAGGGAATTTATTTAGCTCCGCAAAGCTGATGCTCTGTTTTTTGGCCGCTTGCAGCAGGGCGTCCCAGTTCAGGTCGGCATAGAACACCTCGCCCCGGATGCCCATTTTTTTGCAAACTTTTGGCTGCACCTTGCCCATCACGGCCAGTTCTTGCGGGCCACGGTGCAGTTTTAGGGCATAAGCAAAAATAGCGTCCTGTTGCGCCGTCTCCTGATAACCGGAGGTCAAGCCCACCCTCGCAAAAATATTGCTAACCAAGGTTTTCAAGGTGAAAAAATCGGCAGACAGCTTCTCTTTGTTGCGCCAACCCTCCGGCCACCGCTGGCCAGTAACAGCCAAAGAAAGGTGCTGCGGCTCATTGAATTGCGGATTGCGGATTGCGGATTGCGGATTGGGGGTGCCGGAATCCGCATTCCGAAATCCTGAATCCGCAATCGAATAGGTTTTTCCGAATTCAAAAAGCTTCAGGTCGTTCTGCTGCCTATTCTGGTTGTTCACCACGGCCTCCAAGGCACTGAACAGCATCGTGGGGCGCATGATGTCTAATTCCACGTTGCTCGTGTTGTTCACGAAGACCAACTCGCTTTCTTCCTTCGGCAATATCTCTTTGTAAAACATTGATTTAGAAAGCGAAAGGCTCATCGTCTCGTTGAAACCATTGGCAGCGAGGTAGTCGGCAACGGTATTGCGGACGCTGTTCGGGTCGGGCTTCTCGCTGCTAACGATGTTGCTGCGGATTTGCGCAGGGGCAGGCACATTGTCCAGCCCGAACACCCGCAGGATTTCCTCTACCACGTCGGCGGGGCGGGTCACGTCGGCCTTGTTCGTCGGTACGGACACCGTGAACGAATCCGCCGTCTCTGCCTCGATTTTCATCTCCAGCGCCGAGAGGATTTCATTGACTTTTTCCTTCGGAATTTCCATCCCAATGAGGCGGTTCACGTAATCGAACGTGACGGTAATCAGTTGATTTTCAATCGGATTTGGATAAATATCCACCACCTCGGAGGCGATTTCGCCACCCGCCAGTTCGACCATCATGGCCGCTGCCCGTTGCAGGGCATACACGCAGATATTCGGGTCGCTGCCTTTCTCAAACACCCGTGCGGCATCCGTGCGGAGGTCGTGGCGGGTGCTGCTGCGGCGAATCCACTTGGCATTGAAATGGGCGCTTTCGAGGAATATATTCTTTGTGGTGTCCTTCACACCCGACTTCGCCCCACCGAATACCCCACCGATGCACATCGGCTTCGAGTCGCCGTCGCAAATCATCAGGTCGTGGTCGTTGAGGCTGCGCTCCCGCTCGTCGAGGCTGAGGAATTTGCTGCCTTCCGGCAATGTTTTCACAATGACTTTTTGCCCAGCGATTTCATCCAAATCGAAAGCATGAAGCGGCTGGCCGAGTTCGTGGAGGATGAAATTAGTGATGTCCACCACGTTGCTGATGGGCCGCACCCCGACCGATTGGAGGCGTTTTTTCAACCAATCCGGCGACTCGCCGATGGTCACGCCCTTGATAACGACGCCAGCGTAGCGGGGGCAAGCTTCGGTGTTTTCCACCACCACTTCGACGGAGGGCAGACTTTCCAAGTTTTGAAAACTTGGAAAGTCTATCTTCGGCATTTTCACCCCACCCATTTGCCCAAACTGCACTTGCAGCGCAGCGGCCAAATCCCTTGCCACGCCAAGGTGGCAGGTAGCATCGGAGCGGTTCGGCGTCAGGCCGATTTCATAGACCACGTCTTTTTGCAGCTTGAAATAGTCACGTCCAGTGGTGCCCACGGGCGTATCCTCCGGCAGCACGAGGATGCCGCTGTGGTCTTCGCCCATGCCGAGTTCGTCGGAAGCACAGATCATGCCCTGCGACTCCTCGCCCCTGATTTTGCCCAATTTTAAAGTCAATGGCTCGCCCCCCGTGGGGTAGAGCGTGGTGCCGACGGTGGCCACGAGCACCTTCTGCCCGGCGGCCACATTGGGTGCTCCGCAAACGATTTGCAGCAATTCGCCTCCCGAGGAATCGGGACGAGATGTGCCGATGTCCACCTTGGTTAGGCTGAGCTTGTCGGCATTGGGGTGACGCCAACACTCCTTCACGTGCCCGACGACGACACCTTCCAGCCCACCCTTGATGCTCTCGACCTCCTCCATGCCCTCCACTTCGAGGCCGAGGCTGGTGAGCAAGTTCGAGATTTCATCGGGCGACAGGTCAATGTCTATGTATTCTTTGAGCCAATTTAGCGATATGGTCATTTTTTCAAATTTGAAGGGGCGAAGATAGGAAAAAACGGAAACGCCGATTCGAGGGTTCCTTACAGCACCAATAATCCGTTTTCTCGTAGCACTTCCCACTCTCCACTCCTCAAAAACGCTGCAAACCCTCCCTCGGCATTTTCCTCAAAATCCCGTTGCAGCTCCGCAAAACTCATCACCGGATGTTCGCCGATT
Source organism: Saprospiraceae bacterium (assembly GCA_022841745.1). Taxonomy (GTDB): domain Bacteria; phylum Bacteroidota; class Bacteroidia; order Chitinophagales; family Saprospiraceae; genus UBA6168. The sequence goes on from JALHQW010000023.1 coordinate 29,367, forward strand.
TGGAGAAGTGGAAGCACGTCCACCAGCCATTGGGCGAGGGCGGGCGAGGTTTCCAATTCCCAGGCATGTTGTTTATGATGAAAAAGTAGGGTGGCCGTGCCAGCTTCTTCGTCGAGGGTGGCTATGGGCTGCGGGCCATTCCAGGCAACGAGTGCCGTCGGGCGGGGCGTTTTTTCTTCCTGCTCCGCAATGCTTTTTTTGATGAAGGACTTGGGCACGCTGGGCTTTGGCACCGGAAAGTCGAACCAGTCGGCCAAGCGGAAGTCGAAGCAGACGCCGTGCATGTAATTGAACAGCGACTTGCGCAGCCCCTCTCCGAAAAGGTCGTGGTTGGTACCCGTGGGGTCGTCGTGCCAGCGGTCGTTGTCGGCAAAACCAGCGAAGGCTGGGCCAGTCTCTGCCACGCCAAAGGCAGCGGGGTCAAGGCCGACCGGGCTGTGCGCCGTCATTGCGAAGCGGTGCCAAAAACCGGACTGCACCACGCCCGCCTCGAATAGTTGGCGCACCATTTCGAGGGCGTCCATGGTCTCCTGCGCCGTCTGCGTCGGGAAGCCGTACATCAGGTAGGCATGCACCATGATGCCCGCCTCCGTGAAATGGTTGGAAACACGGGCCACCTGCGCCACGGTCACGCCTTTTTTCATCAGGGCCAACAGGCGGTCGCTGGCCACCTCCAGGCCACCAGACACTGCGATGCAGCCAGAAGCGGCAAGCAGTCGGCATAGGTCGGCGGTAAAGGATTTTTCGAAGCGGATGTTCGTCCACCAGGTGACGGTGAGGCGGCGGCGCAGGATTTCCAGCGCCAGGTCACGCAGCAGGGCGGGCGGGGCGGCCTCGTCCACGAAGTGGAAGCCGGTCTGCCCGGTCTGTGCGATGATTTCCTCGATGCGGTCACAGAGCAGGGCGGCGCTCATGGGTTCGTAGCGCTGTATGTAGTCGAGCGTCACGTCGCAGAAGGTGCATTTGCCCCAGTAGCAGCCGTGGGCGAGGGTGAGCTTGTTCCAGCGCCCGTCGCTCCAGAGGCGGTGCATCGGGTTGGCGATTTCGATGACGGAAAGGTAGCGGTCTAAGGGCAGACCCGTGTAGTCGGGCGTGCCCGTTTCCCGCTGTGGTATATCGAGTTCGGTATTGATATTATGGTAGCATACCACGCCGTTTATTCGGGAATAAGTTCGTTTTAAGTTTTCAACGCCTTTTTCGCCATTTATATGCTCGATTAAATGCAATAAAGGCGCTTCCCCGTCATCCAAACAGATATAGTCAAAATAATCGAAAACACGAGCATCTGCGAGGCTTCTTAGTTCGGTATTGGCGTAGCCGCCGCCCATGATTATTTTAATATCGGGGTGAAATTGCTTCGCGTATTGACCACATTTAAATGACCCATATAAATTGCCGGGGAACGGCACGGTGAGGCAGATAATATCGGGCTTTTGCTCCGCAATATGGCGCTCCAATACCTCTTTTAATACCGTTGCAATGAGCGAGTCGGGTGCTTGCAGTTCCCGCTCCATTTCATCGAAACTGGAGGCCGTGCTGCCGAGCCGTTCGGCATAGCGGCTGAAGCCAAAATGTGGGTCAACGACCTCCGTGATGAAATCGCCAAGGTCTTCGAGGTAGAGCGTGGCGAAGTGCAGGGCCTTGTCGTGCGTGCCCATTGCCCCAAAGGCCCATTCGAGGTCTTCCACCTGTTCGAAACGGCTAGCCTCGGGCAGGTAGCTTCGGCTACAAATGGCATGTGCGAGGGTCGGGTTTTTGTTTTGAAGGAAGGCGATGACGGGGTTGATGGTGGCGAGGTAGTCAGCCCTCAGTGCCAAGATTCGCTCAGCGTTGTCACTCAATTGCGGATTTCGGATTTCGGATTTCGGACGATTCGATTTCGGATTGCGGATTTCGGATTGCGGATTGTGGGCGCTGCTAACTTGGGAAGTGATTGGGTCGTCGGGTGTTTCCACGGTCTCCAATCCGCAATCCGCAATCCCTGAATCCGAAATTGATTTATCAAAAACCCGTTCCAATCCCTTCCTCGAAAACACCTCCAAAATCACCTCAATGCCCAAGTCGGCTTGGACGGAGGGAAAGCCCTTCGTATTGAGGAAGCCTTTTAGGTAGGCAGTAGCCGGGTACGGCGTGTTCAACTGCACGAAAGGGGGGGTGATGAAGAGTGTCTTTTTCAATTTATAGATTTATCTGCTTCGCAAACCGCTCCTTCAACCGCCCATCATGCGTCACCACGAGCAGCGTGGCCTGCGCCTCCGTGGCCGTTTCTTCCAGTAGCCGTATGACCTCGTCGGTGTTTTTGTCGTCGAGGGCGGAGGTCGGCTCGTCGGCGAGGATGACCTCGGGCTTGTTCACCAAAGCCCGTGCGATGGCGGCCCGTTGGCGCTCGCCTTGGCTAAGGGCGTCGGTTTTGGCATTTATTTTATGGCCGAGGCCGAGGCGCTGGAGCAGGGCGTTGATATGGGGCCAGTCCACGGGCAGCCCGGCCAATTGTTGCGCCAGCGCCAAATTCTCGCCCACCTTCAACGACCGCACGAAATGCGGCACTTGGAAGATGATACCGATTTTCTTCCCCCTGAATTTATCCAACTGGCTGGTTGTCAGGCCATTGAACGAGGTATCACCGACCGTGACCGAGCCTTGGCCGGGCGTGAGCAGGCCGCCGAGCAGGTGCAGCAGGGTGGTTTTGCCGCAGCCCGACTGGCCGAGCAAAAGCCAATGTTCGCCCTTACCGCACTGGATGTCGGGGAAACGGAGCGAGGACTTTCCGTCGTAAGAATATTGCAGGTTGGTGGTCGTAAGCATCGTGAGTTTACTGCTTTTGGTTGAATGCAGTAGCTTTGCAAAAGTAAGCGCCTTTTCAGACTCAGCAAGCTGTCTGAACGCCGCCTTGCTTTACTGGAACTCATTTCTGCCCCAACACCGCTCAAAGTTGCTTTTTTTGCAACGCAATTTTTTTCCCGTTTACCTATTCGAAATAAAAACATTGACCAATGAACAAACAGGTGTCCCTCCTCACCTTCCTTCTGCTGTTGGGTGCAGTTTTGCCCCAACGCCTTTTTGCGCAGCAACAAACAGCCGCCACAACGGATGAAGACGCCCGTTTCATCCGCAAAATCCACGACATCGCCCTGACGGAGGGCCGCTGCTATCCTTGGCTCCATCATTTGACGAAGCAAATCGGCGCACGACTGGCCGGCTCACCGCAAGCTGCCGCTTCCGTAGAATACACCTTTCAGATACTCGACTCGCTGGGCCTCGATTCGGCTTGGCTACAGCCTTGCACCGTGCCACATTGGGTGCGTGGCGACAAGGAGGTGGTGCGCATTGCCCAATCGGAGATGGGGTCGGTGGAGCTTCGGGCCTTGGCGCTCGGCAACAGCGTAGGGACAGGTGGGGCCGGTCTCAGCGCCGAAGTCGTGGAAGTAATGGGCCTGAACGATTTGGAAAAATTGGGCGCAGCCCGATTGAAGGGTAAAATCGTGTTCTTCAACCGCCCGTTCGATGCCACTAAACTGAACACCTTCGAGGCCTATGGTGGGGCAGTTGACCAGCGGGGCAGCGGCGCTTCAGAGGCCGCCAAATACGGGGCAGTGGCCGTGCTCGTGCGCTCAATGGCCTCCAGCCTCGACGATGTGCCGCACACGGGCGGCCTCGGCTATCGGGACAGCCTGCCTAAAATCCCGGCCTGCGCCATCAGCACCAACGACGCCGAACTATTGAGCGGCATTCTGAAAAAAGGCCCCGTGAAGGTCTATATGCGCACCACCTGCCAGACACTTGGCGACAAGCAATCATTTAACGTGATCGGCGAAATCAGGGGCAGTGAACGGCCCGACGAAATCATCGTGGTGGGCGGCCACCTCGACTCTTGGGACGTGGGCGAGGGTGCCCACGACGACGGCGCTGGCTGCGTACAAAGCATGGATGTTTTGCAGGTATTCAAACGCTTGAATTACAGACCAAAACGCACTATCCGCTGTGTGCTTTTCATGAACGAGGAGAACGGCTTGCGGGGCGGCACGGCCTACGCCGACGAGGCGCTGCGCAAGGGCGAGCGGCACTTGGCAGCCATCGAGAGCGACCGGGGCGGCTTTGTTCCGAGGGGCTTCACGGTGGACGGCGAGTCGGCGGGCTTTGTGGAAAAATTGCGGGCCATGCAGGCTTGGTCACCGCTGCTCGAACCCTATTATTTGCACATCAAAAAAGGCGGTGGCGGGGCCGATATTTCACCATTGAAAAAACAGGGCGTGTTGCTCATCGGATACGAGCCAGACTCGCAGCGGTACTTTGACTTCCACCATACGGTAGCAGACGTGTTCGAGGCCGTCAACAAGCGGGAACTGGAACTCGGCACGGCGGCGATGACCAGCCTTGTTTACTTGTTGGACAAATATGGTTTGCCCTGACAAAATAGGGTTCATAAGGTTCTATGGTTTTCGGGTTTTGAGGTTTTCGGGTTAGAATGCGGGGCCATGTCAAAACTCCGTAAATGCTTGATAGTGGCTATGCTATTCGTTCAACCCAAAAACCTCAAAACCCGAAAACCCAAAAACCCAAAAACCCGAAAACCCGAAAACCCAAAAACCCGAAAACCCGAAAACCCAAAAACCCGAAAACCCGAAAACCCGAAAACCCAAAACAACCAATCACATCTACATATCATAAAAATTGCGCTTCAAATGGGTTGAAGTTGTAGTTCTATGATTACCTTGTGTTTAAATAGAAGGACATCTTGCCATTTTCTGACCTTGCAACATTGACTTGCACCCGTTCAAAAGTGCTATTAGCAAGGGCGAACCATGCCCTATTTCCAATCGAAGCTTAGAAACACCGTCAGCAAGACCAGGCTGATTTATTCCTGAAAAAAATTCCCATTTCCCGATTTATTGATTGCCGTTAGGCGCTCTCTGGGCGCGTGGCGGCATGTTGTCATTGTGCGTACTCCGCACTGTAGCTACAAGTTCGGTTAAGCAATATTTCCCCTGCTGTTCAAAAAGTTGACAGTGGCGGGACAGGAGATTCTTTTTTCAATTTTTAACCAATCTTAATTTTTTGACAATGAAAAAGCAATTCATAACCATCGCTTGCACACTTGTAGCCATCATTATCAACTTCAATGCCGCAAAGGCCCAAGACTTCGCCTTTGTAACGGCCACACCTTATGTTTTCGCATCCAAACTCCCATTTTTAGGGGTAGTTCCACTCGCCGAGCCGACCAATGCCAACCCTGCCGAGGCGCTCGACCTGACGGGCCAGGGCCTGTACGAGCTTCCGGCGGAGGCGCTCGTCTCCAACGCAGAGGTCATCAAATTGGACAGCAACTTGTTGGACAAAATCACCGTGAACGCTGGCCAGTGGTCGCAGTGCCGCCAGCTTTTTGCCCGCCACAACTGGTTGGAGAAGTTTCCAGAAGGCACCGCCAGCATGGGCAGCCTTGAGCTGATGGACCTTACCCGCAACCATATTGACGTGCTGCCCGCCAGCGTCGGCAAATTGGTTTCATTGAAAAAGCTCGTGCTCGACCTGAACTTCGTGAGCAGCCTTCCCGCCGAGGTGAGCCAGATGAAGTCCCTGAAGGAACTCAGCCTCCGCTGGAACGCACTGACGAGCCTGCCCGCCGAGGTCGCCCAGATGAACAGCCTGGAGGTACTGAACCTGACGAACAACAACCTGACGGTGCTGCCTGACGAAATCGGCAACATGAAGAGCTTGAAGGTGCTGCGGGTGAATTACAACAACATCCAAAAGCTGCCCGCATCCTTGGCCAACCTCGCAGGCACGTTGAAAATCCTCGACCTGTCCAACAACCCGATGGGACGCCAGTGGATTTCGGAGGTGAAGGCTATGCTGCCAAACACACAGGTAATTTTCTAAACCATTGCGAAGCAAAAAAGCAGTTGGCGAATACCTGCCGATAGTCAGAGCCATCCACCTGTTTGCTCCGAAAGGAGCGAAAGCCTCGTTGCAAGCGCTTAAAAATCAATGCGTTGCAACTAGGAAACACGATGGTTTTCAGCCGCTGCCCTGCACGATTTCTCTAAACAATCATCATTTTTCAACCATTGACAATTCTTACAAATCATGAAAAAGCAATTCACAATCATAGCTTCTATCATCGCAACCATCATCATCAATTTCGTGAGCATTCAGGCGCAGGAATTGGCCTTCGCAGCCGCCACGCCTTATGTCTTGGCCTTTAATCCGCCCACTGCTGAGCCAGTGAACGCAAACCCCGCCGAGGCGCTCGACCTGACAGGCCAGGGCCTGTACGAGCTGCCAACGGAGGCACTCGTTTCCAACGCCGAGGTCATCAAATTGGACAGCAACCTGCTGGACAAAATCACCGTGAACGCTGGCCAGTGGTCGCAGTGCCGCCAGCTCTTTGCCCGCCACAACTGGTTGGAGAAGTTCCCAGAGGGCACCGCCAGCATGGGCAGCCTTGAGCTGATGGACCTTACCCGCAACCATATTGACGTGCTGCCCGCCAGCGTCGGCAAATTGGTTTCGTTGAAAAAGCTCGTGCTCGACCTGAACTTCGTGAGCAGCCTGCCCGCTGAGGTGAGCCAGATGAAGTCCCTGAAGGAACTCAGCCTGCGCTGGAACGCCCTGACGAGCCTGCCCGCCGAGGTCGCCCAGATGAACAGCCTGGAGGTACTGAACCTGACGAACAACAACCTGACGGTGCTGCCTGACGAAATCGGCAACATGAAGAGCTTGAAGGTGCTGCGTGTGAATTACAACAATATCCAAAAGCTGCCAGCCACGTTGGCCAACCTCGCAGACACGTTGAAAATCCTCGACCTGTCCAACAACCCGATGGGCCGCCAGTGGATTTCGGAGGTGAAGGCCATGCTGCCCAACACACAGATTATTTTCTAAGGAAGTCGGTTCAAAAATGAGTTTTAGGTGAAATAGACCATGCTCAAGGCATCACCCGACGAGTCTTAGCAGTATATGTTTTGTTAATTCTGAAAATAAAAAGCCGCCTTTGGTACTTGCCAATGGTGGCTTTTTTCATTCCATTTTAATGCCTGCGGTAAGTTTTTCATCCTACCTTTGCGCCCCGGAACTAATAAAGCCAGACTTCCCAAGCCGCACGAGGTTTCGGAAGTCTTTTTTACAAGAAAACAAACCGAAACACTGCGCCACCATGCCAAAAGATACTTCCATCAAGTCAGTCCTCATCATCGGTTCCGGTCCCATTATTATTGGACAAGCCTGCGAATTTGACTACTCCGGCTCCCAAGCCAGCCGCTCGCTACGGGAGGAGGGTATCGAAGTGACCCTCATCAATTCCAATCCTGCCACCATCATGACCGACCCGGTCACTGCCGACAACGTCTATTTGCTACCCTTAACGGTGGAGAGCATCGAACAGATTTTGCAGGAGCGCCAAATAGACGCCGTGCTGCCCACGATGGGTGGTCAGACGGCCCTCAACCTCGCCATTGAAGCCGAAAAAATCGGCATCTGGCAGAAGTACAATTGCCGCATGATCGGCGTGGACATTGACGCCATTGAATTGACGGAAAACCGAGAAGCATTCCGCCTGCACATGATCAACCAAGGACTTGGTGTGGCACCTTCCAAGATTGCCAACTCGTTTTTGGAGGGCAAGGAAGCAGCACAGGAAATCGGCTTTCCGCTTGTGATTCGCCCATCCTACACCCTCGGTGGTACGGGGGCGGCCTTTGTTTTCAAAGAAGAAGAATTCGATGAACTGCTGCGCCGTGGCCTTACGGCCTCGCCCACGCACGAGGTTTTGGTGGAAAAAGCGGTACTGGGCTGGAAGGAGTTCGAGTTGGAGCTTTTGCGGGACGCCAACGACAACGTGGTCATCATCTGCGTGGTGGAAAACCTCGACCCGATGGGCATCCACACTGGCGACAGCATCACCGTTGCGCCAGCCATGACCCTGAGCGACACGAGCTACCAGAACATGCGCAACCAGGCCATTCAGGCAATGCGCTCGCTCGGCAATTTTGCCGGAGGCTGCAATATCCAGTTTGCACAAGACCCCGCCACGGAAGAGTTGATTGTCATTGAAATCAACCCACGGGTGAGCCGCTCCTCGGCATTGGCGAGCAAGGCCACGGGCTACCCCATTGCGAAGATTGCCGCCAAACTCGCCATCGGCTACAACCTCGACGAACTGAAAAACCAAATCACGAAGAGCACCAGCGCCTTTTTCGAGCCAACGCTGGACTATGTGATTGTGAAGGTGCCCCGCTGGAATTTCTCGAAATTCCCCGGCGCAGATACCCGCCTCGGCCTGCAAATGAAATCGGTGGGCGAGGTAATGGCCATTGGCCGCAACTTCCTCGAAGCCCTCCAGAAAGCCTGCCAAAGCCTCGAAAGCGGCCGCATGGGCCTCGGTGCCGACATGAAGGAATGGGTGCGCACGGAGGACATCATGGAGCGGCTCGAAAAGGCGAGCGACGACCGTATTTTTAGGCTAAAAGATGCCTTGCGCCTCGGTGTGCCAGAGAAGTCCATCCACAAAATCACCAAGATTGACCCCTGGTTCATCAAGCAAATCAAGCGCTTGGTGGACATGGAGCATGAACTGATGCGCTACAACGTGCCGGACGACATCCCCGAAAAGTTCTTCCGGGAAATGAAGGAGGTCGGCTACTCCGATGCCCAGATTGCTTGGCTGATGCGGGTGAAAGAGGAGGATGTGACCAAGGCCCGCAAGGCCAAGGACATCCGACGCACCTATAAAATGGTGGATACCTGCGCCGCCGAGTTTGAGGCTCAGACGCCCTATTTCTACTCTACATTCGATAAGGAAAATGAGAGCATTCCTTCGGATAAAAAGAAGGTCATCGTGCTCGGCTCCGGCCCCAACCGAATCGGGCAGGGCATCGAGTTCGACTATTGCTGCGTACACGGCCTGATGGCCATCAAGGAGGTCGGCTACGAGGCCATCATGGTCAACTGCAACCCGGAGACCGTCTCCACCGACTTCGACATGGCCGACAAGCTCTATTTCGAGCCGGTTTTTTGGGAGCATTTGGAGGAAATCATTGAATTGGAAAAGCCGGAGGGCATCATCGTGCAACTCGGCGGGCAGACGGCCCTGAAATTGGCGGAGACTTTTCATAAAAAAGGCATCCCCATCATCGGCACCAGCTACCCGAACATGGACCTCGCCGAAGACCGGGGCGCTTTCTCCGACCTGCTGAAACAACTCGGCATCCCGTACCCTAATTACGGTGCGGCTGGCGATGCAACCGAGGCGCTCCGCATAGCCAACGAAATCAGCTACCCTGTACTGGTGCGCCCCAGCTACGTGCTCGGTGGGCAGGACATGCGCATCGTCATCAATGACCGGGAATTGGAGCAACACGTATTGTCCATCTTCAAGCATACGCCCGACAACAAGGTGCTCGTTGACCACTTCCTCGACCGGGCCAAGGAGGCCGAGATTGACTGCATCTGCGACGGCGACGAAGTTCATGTGATGGGCATCATGGAGCATATCGAGCCGGCGGGCATCCACTCCGGCGACAGCAACGCCGTTCTGCCCACCTACAGCCTTTCTGTGGACGTGGTGAACACCATGGTCGAATATGCCGAGCAATTGGCCAAAGCCCTGAATATCAGGGGGTTGATGAACGTGCAGTTTGCCATCAAAGGCGAAAAAGTCTATGTTATCGAGGCGAACCCACGGGCCAGCCGCACCACGCCGTTCATTGCGAAAGCCTACGGCGTTCCTTACCTGAAGATCGCCACGAAGGTGATGCTTGGCACACACAAGCTGAAGGATTTTGTCATCAAGCCACAGCCCAAGGGCTATGCCATCAAGGTGCCGGTGTTCTCGTTCAACAAGTTCCCGGAAGTAAGCAAGGACCTTGGTCCGGAGATGAAGTCAACGGGCGAGGCCATACAGTTCATCCGAGATTTGAGCGACCCGTTTTTTAGGGAGTTGGACAAGAATCGGAACATGTACCTCACCCGGTAGGTGTGCCACCCAGAACGTGTACAAGCTTCGGTGCTTCCCGTAAACATTTTGCCGTTGCACCTCAAATAAATCGCCTGGCTTGGCAGTGACTAGATTTGGGAACTTTCCTCAAAGTCGTTAATTTTATGGCCTAAAACGATTCATTATGGGCAGTATGGCAGAACATAAACTTCATTTGATACAGCAGATTTCGGTCATTGACAACCCCAATGAGTTAGAGGCTTTTTTGGAAAAGGAGTTGGAGGAAATCAAGGCTAAGAAGGTCAAAAACGGTGAGAATAAGGCAAAGACCGCCTCACCCAAGAAAGACAAATCATTGACCTACAAGGACTTGGAAGAAAGAGCCAAGGGAAAACCCATCATGAAAAAATTTGACGTAGAGGCCATCATGCGTGAACAAGGCTGGAAAGGGTATCACGATACAGAGAAAATGAAGCGGCTCGTCAAGGAAATGAATATCAAGGAACCAATTGAAGACCTTTTAGCCATGCTCACGCCATGATTTACGTCCTTGATACCAATATTGTCATCCATTTTGTTCGTGAATCTCCTTTGATGCGCCAGATAGAAAGCAATTTCAACCCTATGGAAGCGGGCAATATAACGTGGTTGTCTGCTGTGTCAGTTGGGGAACTACGCTCCATAGCCCTGCAAAATCGTTGGGGAAGTAAACGGGTTTCAAAACTGGACTCATACCTAAAGGAATTTCTAATATTGGAAGTCAACATCGAAGAACTCCACCACCGCTACGCCGAAATAGACGCCTTCAGCCAAGGCAAGCACCCCACCATCGCCTCCAACTTTTCCGCCCGCAACATGGGCAAAAACGACCTTTGGATTGCCGCCACCGCCTCGCTTCTAGAGGGCACCCTGCTGACGACGGATGGTGATTTCAACCATTTGGGTGGGGTGTTTTTGAGGCTGGAGCGGATGGGAGGGTTGAAAGGGGTGTAAGGTTTAAGAAGTGTAGAATTTGACAGTGAATTCTCTGCAATAGCTTCCCCGCACTGGCGCTAAGTCTGTCAATTGAAACACAGTTCAAGCTAATTGTTCCCAACGGCCGCTCGGCTCGAATTTATGGAGGCAGCCCCCGCAGCCCCAGCGATTTTCATTGATCAGTTTGGCAAAGAGGAGCAATGCCTTTCCCAATCGGCATACTCCAAAACTGTTAACCCCACCTTTCCCGCTGGTTAAACCCATGTTAAAGTCTCTTCTCCACAACCAAACAAATGGCATATAATCCGTTCATTCTGTGCAAGTTGCAACGGTCAATGCCATAGACCCATGATTTGGCCGTTGTTACATCGCCAACCAAAAAGCGTCTTTACTTTCGACGGGTGAATTGAAAGACGTAATTTTGGCGGCGTTCAGAATTTTCACCGAAATTAAAAATCAAATCAACCAGATCATGATTAAGAACACATTCTTTGCATTGCTGCTAACCTTCGCTTTCGCCTTCCAAGCAGAAGCACAACGCATTGCCTACGTGGACGTGAAGACCATCCTCGAAAGCATTGACGAATACCAAAAAGCACAGGACGAACTCGACCGGGTGGCTTCTACCTGGCGCCAAGAGATTGCCCAGGAATACGACAATATCAAAGGCCAGTACAACCGCTACCAAGCCGAACAGGTGTTGATGAGCGACGAGGCCCGCAAGAAAAAAGAGGACGAAATCATGGAGATGGAGAAAAAGGTACGTGAACTCCAAAAAGAGAAGTTCGGCCCAGAGGGTGCCTTATTCCAGCGCCGCAAGGACCTGGTGCAACCTATCCAAGACCGGGTCTATGCCGCCATCGAGGATTATGCCAGCGACAAGGGCTACGACTTCATCTTCGACAAAAGCTCTTCTGCCGGTATGCTCTTCGCCAGCCCCAGCTACGACAAAACGGGCGAGGTGCTGGAAAGGCTGAAGAAAAAATAAGTGATTGTTGAATTGCTTAATTGTTGAATTGTTGGCATCCCACAAAACAATTCAACAACTTAACAATCAAGCAATTCACCCCCCTACAACCTTTTTCCTAATTTTGCGCACTATTAACAAAACGGAAAACCCGCTGCAACGGCGAAAGCGCCGGAAGCGGGACATACCATGAAAAATTTTTTTCAGACAATGACTAAGACTTTTGTAAAAACTGGCCTGTTTGCCGCTATGCTGTTCTGCCTAGGTTCGGTGCAGGCTCAGAAATTCGGATATGTCAACTCGGCTGCCATCTTGAGCGAATTGCCGGAAATGAAGCAGTTGCAATCCTCTTTGGAAGCATATGAAACCATTCTCAAAAAGGATGGCGAGGCCAAGGTTGCCGCTTTCCAGAAAAAGCAGCAGGACGCCGCCAACAAAAAGCAGCGTGGCGAAATGACGCCCAAAGAAGAGGAGACCGTAACCTCCGATCTGCAAAAAATGCAGGAAGATCTCTACGCCTATGGCCAAAAAATGGAGTCCGACCTTGCTGCTAAACAACAAAAGGACATGGCGCCCATCCTCGATAAGGTGAATACCGCCATTCAGGATGTTGCTAAAGAGGGTGGCTATCAGTATATTTTCGATGCCCAGTCTGGCATCATCCTCTATGCCGATGAAACCAGCGACGTGACGAAGTTGGTGAAGGCGAAGTTGGGGATTCAATAACCAGCGAACAGAGGTTTCCTAACCATCGAAAAAAAGCGGCGGTGGCGTCTTGGGCGCCATCGCCGCTTTTTAATTCGGGAGCAGAGACTTGACACACTGAAAATAAAAAGGCGGCCACCCGAAAGCACCCGCCCAACTATTTGTGCTATAAATCTTCTGTCAACCTATTGCTGGAAATGAGCATTGCCCCCCATACCTCCATACCTCTCAAACCTCCATACCTACTACCTTTCCGTTCCAAATTGGGATGTACAGCTGCCCATTGAGCACATTCCTCGAAATCACGATGCGTTGCACCTCAGAGGTTCCCTCATAAATCTGCGTGATTTTCGCATCCCGCATCAGGCGCTCCACATGGTACTCTTTCACGTAACCGTAGCCGCCGTGTATTTGCACGGCTTCCACCGTATGTTTCATGGCCGTTTCAGAGGCAAACAGTTTGGCCATGGCGCTGGCCGTGCCGTAGTCCATGTACTGGTCTTTAAGCCATGCGGCCCGATAGACGAGCAGTTTAGCCGCCTCAATATCGGTGGCCATGTCGGCCAGTTTGAAGGCAATAGCCTGGTGCTGCGAAATCGGTTTGCCGAAGGCAGCCCGCTCTTTCGAGTAAGCAAGTGACAGTTCGTAAGCCCCACCTGCTATGCCAAGGGCCTGAGCAGCGATGCCGATACGGCCACCCTCCAGTGTCTTCATGGCGAACTTGAAGCCGAAGCCATCCTCACCGATGCGGTTTTCCTTGGGCACTTTCACGTCAGTGTACATAATGGTGTGGGTATCGGATGCCCGGATGCCGAGCTTGTCTTCCTTTGCCCCGATGACCACGCCCGGCCAGTCGGTTTCCACGATGAGGCAGTTGATGCCCTTGTGGCCTTTTTCGGGATGGGTCTGTGCCATGACCAAATGCACGCTGGAGGTGCCGCCATTGGTAATCCAGTTCTTCGTGCCATTGAGCAGGTAATGGTCGCCCATGTCAACGGCAGTGGTACGCTGGCTGGTGGCGTCGCTGCCTGCCTCTGGTTCTGAAAGACAGAAGGAGCCAATCCATTCCCCAGTTGCCAATTTCGGGAGGTACTTCGCCTTTTGCTCCTCGCTGCCGTACTGTTGAAGACCCCAACAGACGAGTGAATTATTGACGGACATGATCACGGAACTGGAAGCATCCACTTTTGATATTTCCTCCATTGCCAGCACATAGCTGAGCGTATCCATGCCACCGCCGCCGTACTCTGGGTCAACCATCATGCCCATGAAGCCCATTTCGCCCATCTGCCGAACTTCGGACTTCGGGAATTTCATTTCCCGGTCACGCTCGATGACGCCGGGTTTCAGTACGTTCTGTGCAAAATCACGTGCTGCTTGCTGCACGGCCAATTGTTCTTCTGTCAGTTCAAAAAACATGCGTTTAATAAGGATTTGGTTAGGTAAAATACGAGTAAACAGTGCTATCGGGGATGTTTTGCGGAGCAAAATTAGGGAAAAATCTTGGTCGGTATTGGTGATTTTTCGAGCATGGGACGGGGGCTCGCTATTTATAAAAGGTGAGGGCAAACGAGCGTGAAACGGGAAAGGAAATTGCGAGGCGTGAAACAAGTGGTTGAGCCGCCCAAGAAGCGGCTCAACCATATTTCCTTATTTCAAAAACTCCAAACTCTTCTTCACAAAGGCACTGAGTTCAGCACCCTTCAACATGCCTTGGTTAAGCAAGGCAAGGTCCAGCAGGTGCTTGCCGAGGTTGGTCCGCTCCTCGCCTTCAGGCAATTTGAGCAGTTTGTCGGCCACGAAGGGGTGGTTGGTGTTCACCACCACATTGTACATATCGCCGAAATCGCCGAAGCCGCCACCTTGCAGGGCCTGCATTTCCTTCATGCGGCGCATGAACTCTGGACGGGTAATCTGCACGGGCTGGTCGTTGGGCGAAAGTGGTTTCAGGTTCACGGTTGGCCCTTTTTTGTCCTTCACCAATTCCTCGAACACGGCCTTGACGCTTTCCTGCTCTTTTTCATTGAGCACGCTTTCCTGTTTTTCGTCCTTCTGCACGAGGTTGTCCACTGTGTCGGAGTCCACCCTTACGAAGGTCACGTCCTTCAGCTTGTACTCTAAGTGCTGCATGAAGTGTGCGTCAATCATGTTGTCGAACTCTAGCACGTCGTAACCACGCTCCTTGGCCGCTTCGATGAGGCTGTGGTGCTCCTCTGCATTGTGGGTGTAAAGGATGACGGTGCGGTTGTGCTTGTCCGTTTGAGTATCCTTCACCTTGGCTTGGTATTCTTCAATTGTAAAAAATGCTCCGTCAACGTTTTTCAACAAGACGAAATCCACCGCCCGCTCATGGAATTTTTCATCGGACAACATACCGTACTTGGCGAACACCCCAAGGTCTTTCCATTTATCCTCAAACGCCTTGCGGTCGGCCTTGAAAAGGTCGTTCAACTTGTCGGCCACTTTCTTGGTGATGTAGCCAGTGATTTTGCGCACGTTGCTATCGCTCTGTAGGTAGCTGCGGCTCACGTTGAGCGGGATGTCCGGCGAGTCAATGACGCCGTGGAGCAGCGTGAGGAAATCGGGCACGATCTCTTTCACCTCGTCGGTGACATAGACCTGGTTGCAGTAGAGCTGGATTTTGTTCTTCTGCACCTCCATTGCATTGCCCAATTTGGGGAAATAGAGAATGCCCGTCAGGTTGAACGGATAGTCAATGTTCAAGTGAATCCAGAACATGGGCGTCTGGTAACTGAACGGGTAAAGTTCCTGGTAGAAGTTCTTGTAGTCCTCGTCAGTCAGGTCGTTGGGCTGCTTTTTCCAGGCTGGGCTGGGGTTGTTGATGATATTGTCCACCTCGATTTCCTTGGTGGTTTTTTCTTCGCCATCGCCTTCGTCCACGCTTTCTTTGCGGGTGCCAAACTTAATGGCAACTGGTAGGAACTTACAGTATTTTTTCAGCAGCTCTTCAATGCGGTGGTCTTCAAGGAACTCCTTGTTTTCTTCGTTGATGAAAAGAACGATGTCTGTGCCACGGGTCGTTTTTTCGCTGGGCGACAGCTGGAACTCAGGGCTGCCTTCGCAGGCCCAGTTGACGGCTGCCTCGCCCTCCCGCCATGACTTGGTGCTGACCTCTACCCGGTCGGCCACCATGAAGGCGGAATAGAAACCAAGGCCAAACTTGCCAATGATATTGTGTTCGCCCTGGTACTTCTCAACGAATTCTTGTGCGCTGGAAATGGCGATTTGCCCTAAATACTTGTTCACTTCCTCTTCGCTCATGCCAATGCCCTTGTCACGGATGGTAAGGGTACCCGCGGCCTTATCGGCAATGACTTCTACGGTGAGGTCGCCCACTTCGCCATTCAACTCGCCACGGGAGGCAACGGATTTCAGCTTGGTGGTAGCATCAATGGCATTGGCGATAAGTTCCCGCAAGAAAATCTCGTGGTCGGAGTACAGGAACTTTTTGATGATGGGAAAAATGTTTTCTGACTGAACAGAGATATTACCTTTTTGCATGTCTGTTAGTTGTTGTTAGTGATGGTTTTATGATAATGATTGAAAAAACAATGCCCAAAGCCCGGAAACTTTTTTTCCCGGGCTTGCCTGTAGGTGAAAAACCGATGTTCAAAGCATATGCCACTGGCGCAATTCTGACAAAATGGCTGTTTTTGCTGTACTTCTCAAACCAAGTTGTTTTTGACACATGAAAATAAACCTAATAAAAATCGTGTTTTTGACGTCACAGTTTTAGAAAAAGGGTAAAGAATAGGCACTGGTTTTGCCTGTAGTTTTGTGGCGTTGTTTTGATAAAAAAAATCAAAAATCATGGTTAACGCTGTAAGACATATCAATGGAATCATAGAGCCTGAATTCAGCATGAATTTGAGCGAGGATATCCACGGAAACAAGGTAAGGGATTTGATTACCAAGTTTTTTTACCGCAACAGTCATTTGTGTTTTCACATTCTATTGATGGTGGACGGAGGAGATACAGTTTTCTTCCAGGAGTTTACGGAGTATGCGGAGTACAAGAAGGCTTTCAGTGAATTGCAACAAGCAAGACTCAATAATAGATCTATCAGTGTTCCGAAAAAAAACTTGAATAAAGTTGCCTTGACAGAAAATTTGGCATGATTTTCGGAATATAAGAGACGATTCAAAATTAAATTCGGATTCAGCTTGTCACCCTCCCACACTGAGTTTCGTTTCCGAATGTAGCCCCGCTTCCCTTAAACCACCCAAATTGAATTCACTACTATAACCCGAAGGCCGTAAAAGGCCATAAAGAGATGGATGAAGCCCACCCCGGCTTCCTTGTAGTTGTGCGAATCTTTCGACAACGAAATCCAAAGATGTCTTCGGGGCAGAAGTGCCTCGGGACAGTGAGTGAGACCAGTTCGTTTGGGGGGTAGAGCTGGTCTTAAACTCACTTTTTTTCTTTTTTAGAAGGGCCTCGGAGCAACAGCTTCGAGGCCCTTTTCCGTTTTAGCCCTTTAGCTTTTCGTTCGATGCATGCCGGGTTAAATCCCGCTTGGTCTTCTTTTCCAAATTCTTTTTTAGGGCTTCGGTCAGGTTCACGCCCGTTTGGTTGGCGAGGCAGATCAGCACAAACAGCACATCTGCCATTTCGTCTGCCAAATCGTCCTTTGGCGTGCCAGATTGTTCCGTTGACTTGAACGACTGCTCACCGTATAGCCGGGCAATCAGGCGAGCCATCTCCCCCACTTCCTCCATCAGCAGTGCGGTGTTTGTCAATTCGTTGAAATACCGGACGCCAATGGTGTTGATCCATTCGTCCACCGTTTTTTGTGCCTCGGCAATGGTCATGTTGAGAATGATGAATGATAAACAATATTTTTGCAAGGCAAAAGCGACCGCTGCTACCCACCGAAGAGAAATTTTTAGGCCAGCGTTTCCAAGCAATCAAGTATCTCGTCCAAATCATCAAAGGATTTGAACCCTACTTTTTCCTCCACACCACCACTTACACTCAATCCGGCTGGCTTCAACAACTCAAGTAGGTTTTCGACCGCCTCAGACGGGAAATCCAAAGCGAGCAGGGTCTTGTGTTCCTTGATTAGTTGCTGCAAAAAGGCGATGGAAATCAATTCACCAGCGTTCAGCATCGCCCAATCAAGGCCCGCTTTTTCAAAATCGAGCAAGAAATAGGCGCAATACGGGACACGCTCTTTGAAAAAATCGAGCAATTCGGCCTCGGTCGTGTTTTTTTCAACAACAATTTCCTGGATAATGGGAATGCCTGCCAATGCCTCCAGCTCATGAACAGGCGTAAACATGCCTACCTGAACTGCATCGAATGGAAGTTGTGCCTGGGCAGCCCGTATGTCGGCAGCCGTGGCAAACTCGAACTCGCCAACAATTTTCACGCCGTCCACCCATTCGGCAATGGCCTTGGCCGCCATTAGCTTGATGGACGAAGCGTCATCGCCAATCTTGAAGCCCAGCCATTCCACTTCCCTTGCGGCAAAATATCGGGCATCGGTAAGGTTGTTGACGCCACTGGCCTTTATCTTTGTCTTTCCCATATTTTGGTCGAACAATTTTTTCGCAAAGCTAACCCCCAAGCACCAAAGCAATATGCCAAAAGAATCCTATTTCGAGCAAGTTTACGATGTGGTGCGTTGTGTGCCGCCGGGCAGGGTCACTACTTACGGCACCATTGCCAGCTTCCTGTCGCTCGGCTCAGCGAGGATGGTCGGCTGGGCACTGAACCACTGTTTCGGGGCTGGCGACGTGCCGGCTCATAGGGTTGTCAACCGCAAAGGGGAACTTTCGGGTCGGGCGCATTTCAGGCCACCCAGCCTGATGCAGGAAATGTTGGAAGTGGAGGGCATCAAGGTCGAAGACGACAAGGTCGTCGAATTCGACAAATTTTTCTGGAACCCTGCCGACCATTTTTGACACGGGACGAGGCATTGCCATGAACAAAAACAAAAACAAGGCGCTGGCGTTTCCATGCTGCCTTACCAAGACCCAGCCTTCTGACCCCTCTGGCAAATTCGAGGATTGGCTACCAACTATACGCATGAATCTAAAAAGGCATGCCCTTCTGTTCTTAGCCCTTACCTTTCAGTTTGCCTTGCTGGCGCAACTCGGCACTTGGAACGTGCTGCACCTTCGCTGGCAGCAAAGCGATAATTTGACCTTCTTTTGCGAGGCCCAATTACGCAGCCTTTCGTTTTACGACGAATTCCACTACCACGAGTTCAAGGGCGGGGCGAACTACAGGCTAAGCCCCCATTTCTCTTTGACAGGTGGCCTTGGGCGCTATGATACCTATATGGCGGGCAGCAGTTTTCGTACCCCAAAATCCAATGAAGAGCTAAGGACTTGGCTGGAGCTTGGCATGAGGAACACTTTGGGCAAAATCAACTTCGAGCACCGTTACCGGGCCGAGCAACGGTTCACCAGCCGGGGCTACCGCAACCGATTCCGCTACCGATTGAGCGCCACAGTGCCAGTCACTTCCTTCGGTGAAAAGGGCTACGAGCTTTTCGCCTCCGTTTGGAACGAGGTATTCCTGACCAATAAAGCGCCCTATTTTGAGCGCAACCGTTTTTTCCTGGGCACCATCCTAAGGCAAGGAAAGTACAGTTGGAACCTGGGATGGGTGCGGCAATTCGACTACCGCCTCGACGATGAGATTGGGCGCAGCTTCCTGCAAATCGGGTGGCAGACGACATTGTCTAAAGGGAAAAAGCCGCTTACTACTGTCCCGGAAGTGGAGGAGAATTAATACATCGTAACTGATTAAGGGGATTTAGGGCAAGGGAGTTGACCCCACGAACGAGGAAGATTGTTGGGAGATTTCGGAGCAGTGGGGTGAATTAGGTTAAAACGCTTAATATTTCCCGTATTTCATCAGTCGATGGCAACAACCCAAAATAGCTTTCTGGTAATTTAGTGGTCAATGTGTAGGTTGAGACTCCGATAGGGTGTGTAGCATTTTTAAGCGCATATTCTACCACAGTTTTGTCTTTGGTTTTACATATAATGATACCAACTGCATCGTTTTCTTCAGGAAGTTTCATTTGGTCATTTAGTACGGAAAGGTAAAACTCCATTTTGCCCTTATGTTCTGGCTCAAACTCCCCAATTTTCAACTCAACAGCTACCAAGCATCTCAACCGCCTGTGGAAAAGCAATAGGTCATTCGAATATTCTTTTGTTCCAACCGACAGACGATATTGGTTGCCAATGAAGGCAAAATTTCCACCCATTTCAATCAAAAAACTGCGGATGTTTTTCAAAATAGATTGCTCCAATTCGTATTCCGAATGCTCTTCAGATAGCTCCAAGAAATCGAAAGTGTACTCGTCCTTGACTGCCAACTTGGCCTGATTGCGCAGCGATGCTGGCAATGCTTGGTCGAAAGAAGTCTGATTTAGTAGGTATTTTTCGTAGGATTTGTTTTCTATTTGGTGAATTAGCACTGCTTTTGTCCAACCAAATTTCTTGGTCATGCGCAGGTAGAATTCACGTTGAAGGTCATCTTTACATTTGCTGAAAATTATAATATGTTTAGCCCAACTAACATCTCCAACCAGTGGTTGGAGAAATTCCGATGCATGATATTCCAAATAGAACTAGCGTATGTACCAGAGGTTTTGACTTGAATAGCCTTGCACTCCAGGGAACTCTTTTTGAAGTTCTTGTGATAAATTTTCCACTACACTCTTGCCCCAACAACCATGTGATTCTTGGCGTTCAACAATCATCTTTCCTAAATGCCAATAAAGGTCAATCAAGTGCTTGTTGACGACTTTAAGCGCCTCGTATTGCGCTTGGCGAATCTTGTCTTTAACCTCGCTCACGAACTGAGCGAATTCAGTTTGGTCAATTTTAGCCATTTCCAAAGTTTGTTTCACATATCCTATAAGGCTGTAAATCAAGCACTTGGGTCTTGTCCCTCCCTTTTCAAACTCGCCAGCACCATCCTCAGCACTCCATAATCATACTTTTCCCCAAAATGCTCCTTCGCCGGCTGCGTCCCCGTGGACTGGTTTTCGATGAAAAAAGCGCTGATTTCCTCCACCTGTTCCTTGGGCAGCACCTCGAAAATGTCCAATTCGCCGGAACTGATGAACTGCGTCAGGTGCGATTCGATAGTGCCCCGCACAAAGCCCCGTTCCAAGGCAATCTGGTCAATGGTTTTGCCCGCTTTCAGCATATCGAAGCTAACCCGGCGGGTGTCGGGCTTGGGCGGTTTTGGCGGCTCGGCGGCGGCGAGCAGGTTCACGGCGATGTGCTTTTCGGTGCAGTATTTTTCAATGATGTCAACAATGGCCGCCCCGAACATTTTCACCTTCACCTCCCCGATTCCCTTGATGCGGCGGAGGTTGGCAGTGTCCGTGGGCAGGTAGGTCACCAACTCCCGCACGGCGCTGGTGGGCAGCACGCCCCAGCCTTCCACGCCGTTGTCGGCGGCGGTTTCGTCCCGCCAGCGCATCAGCAGGTTGAACAGGGCGGGGTGCGGCACGTCCCGTGGGGCACTGCTGCTTGGGCTGGCCGTGGTGTTGGCTTTTTGCTTCGCAAAATCGAGTTCCGAATCGGCCCTGGTGCGCACGTAGGCGGTGGCGGAGAAGCCGTCCAAGCATTTTGCGAAGCAGGCATTTTTGATGAAAAGCTCTTTTTGCAACGCCTCCAACTGGTCAACGGCCTGCTTTTTCACGGCCTTGTTGTCGGTCAACGTTGGGATGGTCTTGGCCTCCGCCAGCAGTTCGCCGATTTTTTCCACAAAATAGTTGCCCGCTTTTTTCAGGCGTTCTTGCAGCGCCTCGTTGGCCTCCGGCATTTGCTGCTGCGCAAAATAATGGGCAAGCGACGGCCCGAACTTTTCCGCCATCTCGAAGACCTCGGCCCTTGCTTTGTCCGCCAGCGCTCGAAGTTGCAGGAAGGCAGGTGTGCCCAGCGTGTTCTCGTGCTCCTTGTAGGTACGGGTCAGTTGGTCGAAGTAGCGCTTGGCCGTTTTAAAAGAAAAAAGCTCCGCCACGAGCGACTGCTGGTACTCCCGCTTGGCTTGTTGCAGTTGCGCCTCGTTGGGTGCGTTGCGCTCGGCCTCCTCGGTGTAGTTCTTCACCACCGAGTCCGTTTTCACCGCCGACCAGCCGATTTTTGTGCGCAGCACAATGCCCTCAAAACTCTTGCAGCGGCTGAGCGCCACATAGACCTGCCCGTGCGCAAAGGCCGCCTGCGCATCAATGATGGCCCGCTCGAAGGTGAGGCCCTGGCTCTTGTGGATGGTGATGGCCCAGGCCAGCTTGAGCGGGTACTGCGTGAAGGTGCCAAGCAGTTCCTCGTCCACCTCCTTCGTCTTTTCGTTGAGGCTGTACTTCACGTTCTGCCATTCGACGGGCGTCACCACGATGTCCTGCGGCTCGTTGGGGCAGCGCACATGGATTTCGCCGTCGGCGAACTTCGTTATCTGCCCTATTTTCCCATTGTAAAACCGCTTCTCTGGGTTGATGTCGTTCTTCACGAACATGACCTGCGCCCCGATTTTGAACTCCAGCGTCTCGTCCGTCGGGTAGCTGAACGGCGGGAAATCGTCCTCGATTTTTGCCTTGAAAAGATGCAGCGTGCCGGGCAGGGCGGCCAGCCGGGTGGCGTTGATGTCGTGTGCCGTGGCGTTGGTGGCGGTGAGGGTGATATAGGCATCCTCCTCCCGTGGCTGGAAGTTGGGCACGTAGCGGCTGTTGAGGGTCTCCATCACCTCATTGTCCATCTGGTTGTCCCGCACCCTGTTCAGCAGGCGGATGAAATGCTCGTCGCTCTGTCGGTAGATTTGCTTGAGTTCAATGCTGACGGGGTCGGTTTTGCGCAGCTCCAAACTGCCGAAGAAATAGGGCGTGTCGTAGTGCTGGCGCAACAGGTCCCATTCGTCCTGCTTCACCACGGGCGGTAGCTGGTGCAGGTCGCCAATCATGAGCAACTGCACCCCGCCGAAAGGCCGGGCGTGGTCACGGTAGCGGCGCAGCACCTCGTCAATGGCGTCAAGGAGGTCGGCCCGCACCATGCTGATTTCGTCAATCACGAGCAGGTCGAGGCTGCGCATGAGGCTGATTTTTTGCCCCGAAAAGCGGCGCTGCTGGTTGGCCTCGCTCCTACTTGCGCCGGGCAGGTGCAGCCCGAACGGCAGTTGGAAAAACGAGTGGATGGTCATGCCCCCGGCATTGATGGCGGCCACCCCGGTGGGTGCCACGATGACCATGCGCTTGTGGCCTTCGGTCTTGAGTTGGTGCAGGAAAGTGGTCTTGCCAGTGCCCGCCTTTCCGGTCAGGAAGATGTTCTTGTTCGTGTTGCGAACATAGTCGAAGGCAAGTTCGAGTTGAGGGTTGGATTGGAAAGTCATGTGCTTATCTCATAGTTTGTTGGATGCGGTAAAGATAATAAAATCTACACTTTCCCCAACAACCACTCCCTTTCCGCCAGCGCCTTGCAGTCGTTTATGTCGCTGCGCAATTTCTCCCTTGCCGCCCGCTCCGAGGCAGGCGTCTGCAGCAGTTTTTTAGTGAAACGGATGAGGTTCAGGTAGTTCTGGCGGAGGTAGCCCACGTCTTTTCTTCTTCGCAAAAAAATGGCGAAGCTGTCCAGCAGGGAGTCCAGTGCGGCCACCTCGCCCCGGTCGAAATAGATGCGCAGGAGCATCCGGCGGGCGTCGAGGTTGTGCAGCACATCGTCGAACTCGGCACGGGTGAGCAGTTCCAATGCCCGGTCATAGTCCGGCTTGCGGAAGTAGAGCGATGCGAGGTTGAAGAGGTAGGCGCCCTCCCGGTGGCGGGGTTCGAGGGCGTCCTTGTATTGGGTCAAAAACGCCTCCACCCAATCGAACGCCTTGAGGCCGAGGCCCGCGTTGGCGATGTTTTTATAGGTGAAACGGGAGAGTATGCCATTTTCGATAAACACCTGATTGTCAAGTCCTTCCTTGTAAATTTCAAAGACCTGACCCAGCCAAAACGCCTGTTCCCCGACCTCCCGCCGGGTGTTTATCTGCCGGATGCAGCAGTTGACGGCGAGCATGGTCACATCCCGCATTTCCGCCTTCGGGAACTGCCCCGAATAGGCCCGCATCGCCTCCCGCAATCGCCCAAACCACTGCCTCGAATCCCCTTCCGTCATGGCCTTGTAGCCGAGGTAGTAGATGCCCACGGCTGGTACGGCCACCAATTGCCGCTGCTCCACGAAGGCCAATAGCTCTTCCAGCAGGTCAATGCGCAGGTCGGCCTCCGACACGGCCTTGTGTACGAGCGCCGTGCAGGCTTGGCTCAGTTTTTTGGCGGCAAAGACGATGGTCTCCTCGTCCGACCACTCCTGAAAACTGCGGGCGGCAGTGCGCTGTCGGCTGGCGCTGGACTCGTAGCGCTCCAAGTGCAGTTGGTGGCTGAGTTGGTGGAAGTCCACGTTGCGGTGGGGCTGGGCCAGCAGCGCCGCCTCGGCCAGCCGCAGTTCCCGCTCCGACTGCTGCTCTAGGCCCCGTTTGCGCAGCGCCTTCGCCAGTTGCAGCCGATAGGCCGCCTCGCCGCCGCTTTGTTGCTCCGCAAAGACCAGCCACGACTGCGCCGCTAGGTTCAGCCGGGACATGGCATAGGCCATCCGCTTCTCGTCGAAAGCCTCGCTAGGGAAGAGTTTTTTGAACACCGTTTCCTTTTTCAAGCTGCCTTCCCGTGCCGTTCCGAGCCTGTCAGCGAGCAGGTCGAACAGCCGTGTGACCTCCTCCCGCTGGTTGGCGAAGGGGGAGCGCAGCCACCTGCCGAGTTCCTTTTGCTCGGTGGGCGAGAGGGTTTTCAACAATTCTACGAGGCGGGAATCGTGCATAGTATAACGTATTTTGCGATAAATATTATTGACAAATAATTGACAATCAATTTTTTACCACAAATTTAGATTTGATTTTTTGTGAAACAAGGGCTTATTTGTTTTTGTGCGGGTGGCGGTGGGGTTGCACTTTTGTACCATGCCGCAGATTGTGGCACGAAACCTAAAATTCAAAGCACATGAAATCGCTCAATATTGACTTCCAATTTTTAAAAATACAAGCTATGAAAACGATGAAAATCTGGCTGGCAGTGCTGGCAATGGGGTGTGCCGTGGGGGCGTTGGGGCAGGGATGGATGAGGGTGTATGAAGACCCAATTAGCTCAGTTGCGTCGAGCGATTTAGATATAGCCCCTCTCGCCGATGGAGGAATAGCCCTGCTTACTTTAAATATTCCAACGTTGGAAAAATTAGACATGAATGGTAATGTGGTCTTGGAGAAGAACTTCCCTGGCCACCAATGTACTAAGCTGCTGCCAATGCCAAATGGCGATATTATTTTGGCAGGATTTAGCGAATGGATAGTTGCTGATAACATTCCTGAGAACGACAGCATTTTTGTTTTTCTGAAAAGACTTAATGCTGACTTCGATATAATTTGGGAAAAAAAGCTGTTTATATGGCATTTGCCACAAGAAGCGGGAATAACGGCTATTGCAACTACTCCTGACGGGGGCTTCATGTTGACGGGATATTATGGTTCGGGAGACCCCGTTGGAGCATTATTTTTCAAAGCCGATAATATGGGCAACCTAGAGGCACTTGAGGGTATAGGTATAACAGGAGACAACGTGGTTGCCGACATGGTAGCCACACCTGATGGAAATTATGCAAGTGCTGGTTGGTTGGATTCTTCGCTTGTAAACATAAGTGATATTTATCCTTATTTGATTGCAAAAGATGAAGATGGCGACAATGTTTGGTTGAGAACCTATTCAAATGATGCTATATTTATTGCGTTAGCGAATGCAGAAAACGAGGGGATTTTAGTTGTTGGTTATGAAAACTCGGATTTTATGACCCACCCCTTTGCAATGAAAACAGATGTGGTTGGCAATATTATTTGGGAGAAACGATGGCCTGATATTACAAGTTGGTTCGGTGATATTGTAGAAGCGCAGGGGGGAGGGTATTATATTATTGGTAACGAAGAATTTAATGCTTTAAGTAGTGAAGATATTTTTTTGATGAAAATTGATGAAAGCGGAAATGAGATATGGAGAAAAACTATAGGTAGTATCAATATCGAGTTTGCTAATCGGCTTTCGCAGACGCAAGATGGATGCCTATTTTTTCTAGGAACTGGGTATGATTTAATAAATCAAGAGTATGTAACTATCGTTGGAAAAACCGACTCCCTCGGCAACCTCTACTCCTCCGCCCTCTCCGGCACCCTCCACCAAGACCCCCAAGCCGACTGCCTCCCCGACCCCGCCGAACCCGGCCTCTCCGGCTGGCTCGTACAGGCCACTGGAAACCAATCATTTGCCACCCTGACCGACTCCCTCGGCCACTTCACTTTGCCCGTGGACACTGGCAGCTACACCGTCACCGTCGCACCGCCTGGCCCATACTGGCAGGTCTGCAACAGCCCCTACCAAGTAGCTGTCACAGAGTTTTACGACACGCTCTCCCTTGATTTTCCTGCACAAGCTATCTCCGACTGCCCGTACCTGACCGTGGACATAAGCGCCCCGTTCCTGCGCCGCTGCTTTGACAATAATTACTACGTCCACTACTGCAACGAAGGCACGGTGACCGCCGAAGACGCCTCGGTGGAAGTCACGCTCGACCCCTATTTCACCTATATTTCATCCAGCATACCACCTGCTTCGCAAAACGGAAACGTGCTCACTTTCGATTTGGGGGATGTCGCAGTTAACGACTGCGGCAACTTCCACATCACCGCCTATCTCAGTTGCGACTCCACAATTTTGGGGCAAACGCACTGCACCTCGGCACATATCTCGCCCGATTCGCTCTGCCCGCCGCTGCCCGACCCGCTTTGGGACGGCAGCAGCATCGAGACCGACGTGGCCTGCAACGGCGATAGTGTGACCTTCACCATCACCAACGTAGGTACGGGCGACATGCCCTCCCCGCTCAGCTTCATCATCATCGAGGATGAAATCGTGCTGATGACCGACGAGTTCCAACTGCCTGCTGGCCAGTCCACCACCGTCACTGTACCCGCCAATGGCAGCACCTTCCGCCTTGAAGCACAGCAAGCCACGGCACACCCCAGCGGCTTTGCCAGCACCGGGGCCACCATCGAGGGCTGCGGCGGCTGGATGAGCATCGGCCTGTTCACCCAGTGGGCCTTCGACGACGACCCCGACCCCTTCACTGACGTGGACTGCCAGGCCAATATCGGCAGCTACGACCCCAACGACAAGCAGGGATTCCCCGCTGGCCTCGGTGACGAACACCTCATTGAGCCAGGGCAGGACTTGGAGTATTTGATTCGCTTTCAAAACACGGGCACGGACACGGCCTTCAAGGTGGTCATCGTGGATGTGCTGCCGCCAGAACTTGACTTAGCCACCGTGCGCCCCGGCGCTTCGAGCCACCCCTACACCTACGGCGTGACGCCCGAAGGCTGGCTGACCTTCACTTTTGACGACATCATGCTGCCCGACTCGAACGTGAACGAACCTGCCTCCAACGGCTTCGTGCGCTTCCGGGCCTCGCAGGTGCCGGGGCTGGGGCACGGCGACGTCATCGAAAACACGGCGCTCATCTATTTTGACTTCAATGCGCCCATCCAGACCAACACCTATCGCCATCGCATCGGGCAGCTATTCCCGTGGACTTTGGTGGGTGCGCAGCCGCCCATTTCCCGAAGGGAAAAACAGGTGCGCATCGTGCCTAATCCCTTGACGGACAGCGCCATGCTACAAGTGGAAGGCATCGAGCCAGGGCCGCTGCGCCTGGTGCTGACGGATGTTTCCGGTAAAATATTGCGCCAGCAAACGACCCAAGGCACGGGCTTCGAATTCCAGCGGGGAGAGTTGGCGCCGGGCGTTTATTTCTTCCAAATAGCGAGAGATGGGGAAAGGGTGGCGAGCGGGAAGTTGATGGTGAAGTAGGGTTCATTCGCTATTGTTTTACAGTTTTAAAACTTAAGGCTCTGGTGCATATCCCACAAGCCCAATGTGCACCCACATCGCCTTCCGGCCCAAGTTTCCAGGACTCATCGAAGGAGGAGAAATAAAATAGCTCGATGGCCTCGGCCCTTTACCATTCTTGGGTATTGATGAAATATTTCATGAAATTTCCTGTCAATGGTTATAAAGCCGCCGCTTTTTTCTGCTCAATCGCTGCCCGAACTTCATGGGCACGTTCTTCGGTCACATCATAATTGCGCATTATCCACATGGCAGCCAAGGTTCCTATGATAGGCACAGCCGAGAAAAAAAACCTTAATCCAGCCACGGCACCTTCCGGCTGAACCTCAGCATTCGGGAGGAACCCAACCCAACTCATAATAGCACCGCTAAGCCCGCCAGCAATAGCAAAACCGAATTTCACCATCCACCAGTAAATGGCGCCAAAAATACCTTCCCGCCTTTTACCTGTGTTAAGCTCGTCCAAATCGCATACATCCGCCGTCATGGACATCATAAGGGTGAATAAACCGCCGATTCCGAAGGAAAAGAACGGAAGCGCAAAAAAGAACATATAGGGTTTGCCCGGCACAAACAGGAACCAAAACAAAATATATCCTATGAGGGAAACTCCCTGTGAGAGCATGAACGCATTTTTTTTGCCCATTTTTTTGGACACCCATGCCACGGTGGGAATTACCGCAAAAGTGGTTATCAAAGCTCCCACGCTCCCGAACAAGGTCGGCCAAACGCCTGCTGCTCCTGCATTCCCATTGAACAAATGATAAACAATGATGAAAAAGGAGAAGGAAGCGACGGTATTGAAAGCATTAAAGATGAAAAAAGTCGAAAAGCACAATTTCCTGAAGGGACGAATCTTGAAGGCTTCCTTAAACCCGTTTATTATTTCTTTGAGGCCCCCTCCAATATTCTTCATGCTCAATGGAACAAGGCTATTATCGTCTTTGGTGGATTTGCTTTTGATAAAAAAAGCAGGAATCATGGCCAGAATCATACAGGATATACCAACCCATATGGAGAGGGTTCGGGTAGCGGTATCTGCATTTTTGAACCAGGACTGGTCATACATTATTACCCAAAACCAAGGCGCAATCACCCACGCCCATTGCCCAATCCACTGCGCCACGGCCATGATGCTGGTACGCTCGTGGAAATCATCGCTCATCTCATAGCCCATCGCTACAAAGGGCACACTGAATATGGTCAGTCCCGTATAAAACACGATAGACCAAAGCAGGAAGTAGTAGAAGTTATATTCCACCCCGTTTTCCCGATGCAACTGCCACATTGCCACAAACGAAATTCCCATGATGACCGCACCTATGAAGACATAGTGCCTGCGCCTGCCCCACACCGAGCGGGTGTTGTCAGAGATAAATCCCATGATGGGGTCGGTAATGGCATCATAGACCCGTGGAAGGAAAAACAGGATCCCCCACATCCAGCCCGGGAAGCCCAAATCCTGTACCAGCACCACCATGAAAATCCCCAAGGCAGCTGGGAACATTTGGTTGGCGAGCATGCCCAATCCGAAGGCAATTTTTTGCCCAAAAGGGACTTTTTGCGATGATGAAGTTGAATTACTCATTAGTTGGTGTTTCGTTTATTAATCAAGATGGTTTGAAATGAAAACTCGTTTTTGATTAAGCGCACATGTTGATGTTTTTAATCGAATAGTCAATTACCGACCGCATTTCCTTGCTTTAATGGAGGAAGCGGCACCTGTTGGAGCAATGCCGCTTTGTTTCCGCCAAATGTTTTTACAATAGGTTTTCCGCCCCTCGACAGTCTTTTAAAAATGCCCTTGTCCACTAAATCCCATATTGCATATTTGGCTTGCCCATCAATGGTGAACAGCCCGAAATGGTTTTCCGAGCCTCCGGGATTGGCGGCGTCCTTCCATATTTCGTCAAATGCTTCGAAGTAAAAGCAGGCGATGCCTTCCTTGGTGGTCCATTCCCGCATCATTTGATAATACAAGCCTTCCTTGTATTCGTCGGTAGCTTTTGAGCCGTTGACCCCGTAGTGCCCGTTGGATGAACTGGCCCAACCCGTTTCACCGATATGGATTGGTTTTTCAATGCCCAGTCCCTTTAAGTATTTGGCGACGCTTTGGTATTGCGATTCGGCATAGTCCCTGGCACGGGTCATGGCAGCGGCAATTTTGGCGTCATTAGCGAGTTTTTCTTCTCCCTCGAAATTGCCCCAAAAAGCTGGGTTGTAATGGGTATCGTGCATGGGGTAGGTATGCATGGACACATAATCAACGGCTTTTATCAACTTCGTTAAATCTTCCACATGGTATTCGGCACCGCCGCCGCCCCATGATGCGAAGTTATCGGAGCTGGTAATCCATAGGTCTTTGGGCAATTTGCCTGCTTGCTTTAGTGCTTGCAGTTGGTTCACATATTTTAATATCACCCCGGGTTGCACGAAATAACTGGCGGCCCATTTCACCATTGCCTCGTTGCCAACGGCTATGATTTTTACAATATCGGGGTATTGGTTGGCCATATCCACTGCCCTTTGAATTTCTCCGGCATTGGCTGCTGCATCTTCCCCTTCATGGTCAGGCTGATCCGTCCAGGCGTTTTTGCAGTCAATCCATGCACCCAACATGACATACATTTCAAAATTGGGGTCTTCCTGCTTTAATTCATGTATGGCCTTTAATAAATTGGAAGCTTCAGCCAACTTGGTATTATAGGTCCGCAATACCCTGACGTTCATGGCTGCAAGGATTTTCATGTCCTCTTTTAGTTGTTCCACGGTTGGTTGTATGTCACGGCTGTTTTCCCGATAGCCACCATAAGAAATGGCCAAATATTCGGGATTTCCCAAAATGTCTTTTGCTGCTAATGCTTTTATATTTAATGGTCGTGGCTGTTGATTCCGACCCATACCTGTGCCACATGCGATATTGAATATCAATACCAACAGCATTGCCAAGGGTTGCCATAGTTTTGTTTTCATGCTATTTCAACATTGAGGCCATGATTTGAACATTGATTTGAACGACATCCCCAGCCCTTTCAAATAATTTCCGGCTATTCATTCCATCTAAAAACAAGTCGTTAAATGTGGTGCTCGTGCCATTTTTGTGGACTATTGTCAGGCTGTTTTCTTGTGCCAATTTATATACAATAGGCACCTGGCAATACGTAAAACATAGCGACCCTTTTTCGAGCGTTAATTCGCCTTGTTCCTGATGGACATTAAAGTATTCGAATGTTTTGGCTTCCTCCAGGAACTCGTTTTTCCGCAGCATGCAAGGATTGAAATACAGTTGGCCATTCTTCACAAAAACACCCAGCTCGCCGAACCTGCTCAGTATATCTTCCTTTACCTGCCCCGTCATGCCGGGTTGCTGTGCGCCTTTTCCAGCAGGCGTATGAGAATAGGGGTCGGTCGGAAATGCGCCGTACAATGATGGAGATTTATGTACGCCTATGCCTTCGTTTATTTCATAATAATGCTCCAATAATTGGCCAATGACCGCTGGGCTTTCATTGTCATCAACGGCTTTCAGGCAAGACTCCTCCACTGCCAGCAATAGTTTCGACACCATGTGCCAATAAATGGAGCCCAAGCCTTCATAGCCGAAAAATGTACCCGACCGCCCAGTGAAGGCTTTGTGGTTGAATAGGTCCTCGAATATTTGCAGTACCCGTTTTTTATCTTTTTCCACCAAGGGCGCATAGCTTGTTTTAGCCAGTGCCTCCAATGCGGCGTTCAGGTCGTTGGCATTTTTAAAATTGCTATTAAAATGATGCACCCCATTGATGTCCTTTTCAATAATATCCACGTTGCCGTCGGCTACCAATTGGGTAAGCAGGGTTGACTGTGAAACGGCTTCTTTAGGCAAATTATTTTTAACCAAAAAGCCCGGCAAATCTTTATTGGGATAGAGCACATAACTATACTGGTCGGGCCGGAACAATTTGCTTTTCTTCATACTGTCCAGCACTATTAATGCCTCATGGCTGGTTAAATACTTAGAACTTAATACGGCCACTTGCCCTTCCTGCATTTCACTCAAATAGGAAATGGAGATTTTATCATCGCTTTCGATGGTCATTAAATTATAGGCATGGTACAGGTTGTCCGGCCTTTTATTGGCATCAATTGTATGTTCCAAATAGCGGAGGCTCAGGTCAAAAAACTGCCCTATTTCTTCTAACGAAACTGCTTGTTTTTCCCCCGAAAATGGTTGGTTATAAATCCGGGTGCGATAGGCGCTTCCGGCTTTGCCCAACCCATCCAATACCTGTTTGCGTTCGCTGTCATTTATTTTCCCCGATAGCAAGTGCTCGTGGTGTTTCAATGTCTGTGAAATACCATGGTAGAAAGCGACCAATTCAGTGGAAATATTGGCATGTTCCAATTCCGAAGCAGCCAATCTATTTTTGAAAAAATGTAAAAACCGTCGCAAATAACACAGCGTCACCATCGAGACGCCATTGCCCACTAGGGCGTTGTTGGCATCATTCCATTCGGGGCGCTGGGTGTTCATCCAAATGCCGCCTTCTGGAATAAAATTGGATAATTTGGCCAATACCATCGCCAATATTTTCTCCACAAAAGTCACGGTATATATTCCGCCATTTTTTTCTCGCAATAGGGCGGCATCCGCTCCGGTGCTTTCCTTTTCCAAGCGTATTTTAAGGTCGAGCTTGTGGTCGAATTCAATGGTATCTTTCGGATTCCTAAGCGTTTCCTCGTAGCTTTTAATTCTATATGGCACATTGGCATATACAAAGCAATCATTGTCAAAAAGGCTTTCCAATTGGCCAGGTTCATGGTCTTCCATGAACTCCAGAAACTTCAGCAAATAAATAACCTGGTGGTCGCCCCAATAGCCAATATAGGACCAAGGATTATCCGGCTCAATGGTTTCCCAATCGAACCCATCTTTTGTTACCCGGTAGGGATTGTAGCCATCGAAAGTGGTCGCATTCACGAACTTATACACCATGCTCTCGATGAACGCCGGATAGGCGTGAGCGAGTGCTTCCCAGTTTTGGAATATGTCCCGCCAATTGCCCTGATAATCCAATATTTTCGAGCCGTCTTTTTCGTTTCGGGTATTAATGGAAAACCAGTTCCAAGGGCGGCTGGGGTCGCCGTGCCGACGGCTAAACTTGAGCGGCATATACTCAATACATAACCTCGTGAAATGAGCATCCCCGCTTTGCTGCGCCATTTCCTTTAAATGAAAAAAGGAAAACATAGCTGGCAATTTATCAATCAAGGATTTTTCCTTTTCAAAAACGGTTTTATTGGCTTTGGATAGATAATGGCTGAAATCCCATTTCCCGATTTGATAATTATGGTCGAAAATGCCGCCCCGCATGATATTGAATAGTACGTTGGAAAAGTGGCGGGCATCCCGTCGGTGGTCGGCGGTAAGCTGCAGCCCGTCGGCGGCGGCATTGAGGGCGAGCAGGCGCTTGGTTCCGGCTGCTATGTCATCATTTACAAGTTGGCTTAATCCTTTTTCATTTTTAATTAAATGCAATAATTTGGCTACTGCTGTATGGCTTTGGTTCACATCGGCAACAATCATCCATTCTTTTTCAGCACTGGGCTGCAGCGATATATTTTGATGGAGCAAATAAGCTCCTTTTTCCGCTTTTACGTCTTCTTCCTGTCGGAGCGGAATGCCTTTCCTGAACGAAGATAGTTGCAAGGAGGAAAGCAGGTATGTCGGGTTTTCAAGGCCGAGCGACCAAGCCACATTGGCTTTCAGCGCCTCGCTGGGTTCGGCTTTGTCCACAATAATAGCGCTCAATGCAAATATGCCCAACCCCGTTGCCTTGTCCAATTCACTCCTTTTATAGGCATCCACCAAGTTGCTGGCCGTATTTTGCAAACTACTGGGCACGCCGTAGGGCATTATGTTTTGGAGGCCATCCAACAGGGAAATATTCGCCTCGGTCGGTGCATTGTTTTTCAGCCTTGATTTTCTGACAAAACCAAATTTATCGCTGGAATTCCATTCCACCTGAAAGGTCAATTGCAGGTCATGGTTTATTTCTTCGAAGATGATTTTATGCCCGAAAATATGTTTGTACAAATTCCGGCTGGTGCGGTATATGCCTTCATAACGGTTGGAAAAAGGCTCCCAGCTATGTTGACCACCGCCATGCTGAACCAAGAATATGGACTTGCTACCCGTTATTTCAACGGACTCGGTTATTTTGTCATCGGTATAATAGGGGAATAACGCATAATCGGCATTCTTTCGCCCAGCGCTCAAACCACCATTGCTGGAAATGAACAGCCAGTGGTCTGAGTCGCTGACAATGCTCATGAAAAAGGGACGCATGGCATCGTGATTGGCTATCTTCAAGTAGCGCTCATTTTCATGTATTTCTATGGTCATAATCACGTTTAATTATTCATTATTAAAAGATTTCCACCTAATCAACGATTATTTTTTTGGGGAAATAATGCATTCTGGCTTGGCACCTCTAATTTGGATGCGGGCGAAATGCTGTTGTATCGTAATAAGGGAAATGCCGTTGGAATAGGGGTCTAACTGATGAGCTTCTTTCAAGGCATAATATGCGGCTCGTGGATAAAGTGGATAAAAACCTTGGGCGTTGGCCGGGCCTTTGGCGCATACGCCGAACCACTCTTCGTTCATGTTGTTTTTGCCCTCCACATAATCAAATAAATACCCACCATTCGACCATGAGGCGTTGTCATCGTGAACGTCGAGGTTTTTGGTTTGACCGAACTTCCACCACCCATCACTGAACTGGAATGTGAACCCCCCGATTGCGTTGCCCGCTTTGCCAAGGCCATCGGCGTTTTCATAAATCTCCCGCCAGTTAGCCACATCCACGAATGCTTGGTCTCTTTGGGCCTCCTCCATCGTCACGGCATTGAAGGCATCGCTGCCAAATTCTGTCAACAGCACGGGTTTGCCATATTCCCTTTTTACCCGTTCAAAAAGGTCGGTAAATGATGTGCCACGATAGACATTGATGCCCAAAATGTCCACATCCTTACACGCTTTGGCGATGATGTCGAGAAAGAGCAGATCCCCGTTGCACAAGGCCACAGGATGCGTTTTGTCAACGGCTTGCATGGCCACGGCTGCGTCGTTGAAGAGTTTGTACAAATGTTTGGCCCGCTCAGTTGAGGGCCTTTCATCTACCGGGATGTCTTCGGTTTCGGCACCTTCCCAGAAGAGGCCGTAGTTGTTTTCGTTGCCCAATAGATACAGCAAAAGCCCTGGTGTATCTTTGTATTCTGCTGCCAGCTCTTTCACTTCTTTGAGGAGGAGTTCTTTTGTTTTTTGGTCGGAATACTCGGTATTGGCCACCCAAGCACCATTCAACATCAACCCATAACGGCCAAAAGAGTGGTTGAGCATGGTGTGGATACCGTAAGTTTCATAAATGTATTGTACCCACTTTTTCTGGATGCCGGTATAGACACGTATGGTGTTGACCCCCATGTTTTTCAACAAGGACATTTCATCATCGAGTGCCTGCTTGATGAAAGCATCGGATTGGCTCCAAAGGCTGTAGGTGTAGTTGGTCCCGACGGGGTAATAATCCCAATTCATACCATTCACCATCAGGGCTTTTCCGTTCACGAGGAGTTTCGCCCCATCCTCGTTTTGCTCAATGACCACCTGCGTGGTTTGAGAAAAAAGGGAAAGGGTTGAGAAAATGCTGCCCCAAAAGAGTAATCCTGCTTTCATGATGATATGTAGGTTTGTTCTTGATTCAGTTGGAATGATGGGAGCATGCTGCAACTACAGCTTGCCCCAATTATTCCGCTTTACATTTGCTTTATTTGATTGCAACCATCCAGTAGGATCTGTTTTTTGTGAACAAAGCGATTATTTTTAATTTTTCGCTTTAATTATTTTTTTTGAATGAACCAATCCTGTTTCGTTCTTCAAATACAAAAAATATTGGCTATCAGGAAATTCAGACATATTTACAACCTCATTTATTTTTGATTTTTCTTCTATTTTTCTTGACGACATTTCTTGTCCTAAAAAATTGTGAATAACAATTTCGACATTTTCTACCTTATAAAATTCGCCTTGGATCAAAAAATAGTCAGCGGAAGGATTTGGGAATACATTCAAATTAGAAACAAACAGCTCTTCCCTACTTTGCGTTAATAAAGTGAATTCCATCCAGTTAAGATTAAAATTCGGCTCTGTGATCTCCACCCGCAACTGCTGGGTGCCCGGCATTAGATTGACATTCGCAGTGGTCGTCGTCCAGGTTTGCCAACCGCCCGTCGAGGTGAAACCGAGCCTTTAGCGAATCAATGTCTATTTTCCGCACATGGTTTTCGAGCCATTTTTCATAAAATAGGTCGGTATTTGCCTCTCCGATAAACTGCTCTATTTTGTTCCTGATCTGCCATTGAGGCCCTGCGAAACCTGCCGGTTGTAGCATGTACCCCTCCTGCAACATCCAGCCTCCCAAGCCCATGCCACGGAGGATGACGGTATCGCCGTTCTCGTTGACGATAGCGTTGCCATTGGTGGTCAGGAAGCCTTGGGCAAAAGCATTGCTGAACGCAAGGGCGGTCAGTAAAAAAACAGAAATGGGTATTCTATTCTTCATAAAAAAGTCATGCATCATTCCTCCATAAAGGGACACCTGTGGACCAAGTTTTGACACCTTGTAGCTACCGCTCTTCCGCTCGCCTAGTAGGTTACCTTGAACCTGTGTTGTTCATGATCACTGGAACACCCTGATATAGTCCACGATCATATGCTGCGGGAACTCGGTGGTTGCATTGGGCGGCCCCGGCCAGTTGCCACCAACGGCCACGTTGAAAATGAAAAAGAAATTGCCAGAATTGAATTCGCTCAGGTCCGCAGGGCTGGTGTTCAGCACATGGTACTGCACGTCGTCCAAGAGCCACCTGATCTGGCCATCCGACCAGATGATGGAATAAACGTGGAATTCATCGTGAAGGGAAGTAGCACTCAATTTTGTGCCGCTATATAGGGCATGGTTTCCGCCTCCGTCCCGCCAGTGGGCGGTACCGTGACACGTGTTGGGCTCATGGCCAACCACTTCCATGATGTCAATTTCGCCGCAGGCGGGCCAACTCACTTGTTGGATATTGCTGCCGAGCATCCATAATGCAGGCCAGATGCCCTGACCTCTGGGCAAGGCGGCACGGATGTCCACCCTTCCGAACTGGAAGTCGAATTTGCCTTTGGTTATCATTCGGGTTGAGGTGTACAAGGGGGGGGAAAGGTTCTTTTTAGCCTCGATTACCAAGTGGCCATCCACGATGGAGGCGTTTTCTTTTTTGTAAAATTGGAGTTCGTTGTTTCCCCAGCCGCTATTGCCATTGCCAAGTTCAAAGGTCCAGTTAGACTCATCCACTACTGTTCCGCTGAACTCGTCCTGCCAGATTAGGGCCATGTTGGGATAGTTGTCAGGGGTGGAATAGCCCGATGAAGGGATGTCAGTGGTCGAAGTACCCTCCTCGTCGTTCAATATAGTGATCGTGGCCACGCCTTTGTCTATGGTCGCACCGCCTTCCACATTGCCTATCACCACTTCAAACACCTCGTTGTTTTCAAATTTTTCATCCCCTTTCAATTTGATCTGATGGTCTTTTATTAGGTCGCCCGGAGGGAAAACAATGGGTATGTTGCTGAAACCAACAAAGTCCTCCCCGTCCGTCGCCGACACGTCCCTCGAACTGATGTAAACCGTATTCAACTGCTGAGAAGCGGTACTTAATTGGATACGGACAAAGATGTTTTTATCGGTACTGCCCTCGTCAATGGACAAGTCCTGCACGGTCACTTTCACGATGGTATCTGTTCCACCGCCATTGCCCCCAGGGTCAGCTTCATCGTCTTTTGAGCCACAGGCTACCGAGCATAGCATCAAACTTCCCAAAAGCAGGGTTGCAAGGAAAGGGATTTTTTTCAGTTCGGGCATCATTTTAAAAAGGTTTATAAAGATGGATAAAAAATTGAAGGGTGTTGATACAGATTGATTTGACAAAATCTGTATCAACCCTCTTCAACTTCTTTTATTTCCTCTTTTCAGTGAAATGAATTGGAACGCTGCCAACTTTCGGTTTTTGCGTTTCCAATTCATAAACTTAATGTACGTATGAAATATATCCTAATCATACATCAAGCCCATTAAAATTTGGGAGATTGGACTGCGGTGCAAATCCGCTTTCTAATTTCCCAAAACCAGATTTCAAAAAAATCTTACTGCGAAATCAAGCGCATCGTCCAGTTAGAAGTATTGCTCTGGTCGGCACTGTAATCCACCGTGATGGTCAATCTTTCCACACCCCCATTATTACTATATTCCAGTACCTGGTATTTGATCTGGGAGGCTGGCGTTCCAGTTGCATCATTGGGCAATTCGCCGGCATTGCTTGCCTTATTGAAGCCGATGAAAGCACCCAATCCCATTACCGTAATATCGGTATCTGTTGCGGTGAAGCTATGCACACCAGAGGCAAACACATCGAACGGACTGGTAAGGTCGGCCTCATTCAAACAGAGAAAAGAACCAGCCATGTAAGGCTCTGCCCACACCTGCCCTTTTGCTGCGTACTCAAAAGTACCGTCATTTTTAAAGATGAACTCATCGTCCATTTGGCAGGCCCTTTCGATGACACCAGCAGCATCAATGCCTCCCCACCATTCGCTGCTACCTGGCCCAGGGCCAACGTAGTAAGAACCTTCACCATCCAATTTCCAAACCTTACCTGTGGCGTTGGAAAGCGAAGCAGCATTAAATACAGCAGAACTGATGGTAATATTTTGCGAAGCCATGTCGCTCTGCCCCATGTTGTCCATAGCAGTTAAAGTCACCGTATAGTCGCCATCAGCGCTGTAGGTGTGGGTCGGGTTTTCAGCAGAAGAAGTTGCGCCATCACCGAAATCCCACATATAGCTGGTAGCATTCTGGGAGGTGTTCGTAAAATCAACCGTATTTCCTGATTTGAAAAAAGAAAAACCGGCAGAAGGCACGGATCCAGGAATATCGGGCAAATCAGCAGGGTTGTGGTAGCTGAGGAGGTAGAAATTCCAGTAGCCGCCTGCGCCGCCATTAATTGCAATAGAGATATGCAACCTATCGGCAATCGGGTCTTCCACCATCTCGAAAATGTGATACGTTTTTACGGAACGTGGGATAAAGTCATCGCCAGTATCTGTTTTTTGTGCCAAGCCGATGTATGCACCCAAACCATTGAGCGTAATGATATTGGCCGCTGCATCGAAATCGTAGGTATAAGAACCGCCATTTGCATAAGCGCTTAGGTTTTCGCCCGTCGAGGCAGTAAGGATACCTGCTTCCGTTTCATCGTGGCAACCCTCGGCGGGGCCCCAACCGCCATTGGCTGTTGCATCCACATAAAGTGTCCCATTGGTATTCTTTTCCCAAGTCCCATCGGAATGGAAGGTATAAGAATCATCAAGGATACATGGTCGGTCACCATGAGGGGTGTTGATACCAAAACCCCACCAGCTGTTGTCGCCTTCGTTGGGGCCGATGCCCAAGGCAACGTCCACCCGGTCAAGGTACCATGTTTTGCTACCTGAACCTGCCAAGAAGGAAGCGGCTGCATTTGGGTCAGTGATGTTGAATGTTTCTGACTTAGAAGAAGACCCCCCATCGCCAGTTGCAGTCAATTTCACTGTATAGCTCCCTGCGGCGGCATAGGTATGTGTAGGGTCTTTCTCAGTGCTTGTCTCACCATCGCCAAAGTCCCATGAGTAGGAAGTGGCATTTTGGGAAAAATTGGAAAATGTTACCTCCTGCCAATTCGTGTTACTGATGGCGAACTGGAAACTGGCCACGACCGTATCAGCGGTCGGAGCCATATCGTCATCTTTCTTACAGCTCACGATAAGCAACAAGGACGCAAAAAGCATTGCGCCAAATGATTTGAAAAGAAAATTATTCATGTTAAATGTATTTTGTGAGTAAATGAGAAATTGATGAATGCTTGCCCCTTTGGGGGATGGTTTCATGGTTTCATGGCTTCATGGCCATGAAACCATGAAGCCATGAAACCATCCATTTTATTTAAACAAACCCGCATCCGGGTAGGTCGTCAGGTTTGGTGCAACTTGCGATTCTTCCAGTGAAATGGGCAGCCACAGGTGCTCGTCGCTGAAATTGCCCGCCTTGTCTTGGTCGCCCACGAACAGGGTGGCATTGGCTCGTCCTGAACGGACGAGATCGAACCAGCGGTCGCCTTCGCCTGCCAGTTCGGCACGGCGCTCGTACCAGATGAGGTCGAGGAGGCTCCAGCCCTGCTCGCTCATGATGGTTTGGGCCGTTTTGAAATTGCCCGTGTTGTTGCCGGGGCCAGCCGCCCGTTCACGCACCATGTCAATGTGGGTCATGGCTGCCCCATCGTCGCCATTGCCCCGGTGCAGCGCCTCGGCCAACATGAGCAGCACATCGGCATAGCGGATGGAATGGGTGTTCTGTGCTTTGGTCAGGTTTTCGTCGCCGCCGTTCACGTTGGTACCTGCGTGAGCTTTGTAGTTCGGGTATTTTTCCTGCCAAAAACCAGTGTAGTCCACGGGGTTGCTTTGCGTTTTATCAATCACCGGGTTGCAACTGCTGCCTGCATCAATGATGTCCTGCGCCAGTTCAGCATCTGAAGCGATGGCCACGTCACGGCGGTAGGTGTCGTCGGGCAGGAAGTGTCCCCAAAGGCTTTGGGTCGGCATCATAAAGCCCCAGCCCGCTTGGTAGTCGGGGTGGTTGTCGCATAGGCCACGGATGCCGCAAAGTTGCAGGATGCCATTGCCGTCAATGCCCTCGAACCAGCTCCAGTCGCTCGTCCACAGCGAGTTGTGCTGTATTTCAAAAACAGACTCATTGGTATTTCTTACACCAAAACTGTAGAGTGTCTGCATGTCGTCCTCCAACTGGTAAACGCCAAGGTCAACCACCTGCTGGAAGGCCGCTGCCGCTTGGTCGAATTTCGCAGCGTCGTCGCCCAAGATGTCCGCCCAATAGAGGTACGCCTTTCCCATCAGGGCAAGGGCAGCGCCTTTGGTGGCCCGCCCTGCCTCGCCGGATGAAACAGTTACTGGCAAAATGGCCGCTGCTTCTTGGCAATCCGTTATTATTTGTTGAAAAACCTCTGAAGCAGTGTTCCTTTCAAGGTCCACATCGCCGGGGGCGAGCAGTTCGGTCACTACTGGGATGGGGCCAAAATATTTGAACAACTCGAAGTGGTAGTATGCCCGCAGGAACTTGGCCTCCGCTTTGAAAACCTCCACCGCTGGCGACGACACCTGCGATTGGTACAACACTGTGTTTGCCCTAAAAATGCCGATATAATTGCGGCGGTAGAGCGGCTGCGTCACCACGTTGGAATTGGTGTTGGTGAAATCATCGTACTCCTGCCAGCCGGGCTGGTCGTTGTTCGAGGGGTCGCCGCCAGCATTGGCGTTGTCCGACCGTATTTC
This sequence comes from Saprospiraceae bacterium, assembly GCA_022841745.1. Taxonomy (GTDB): domain Bacteria; phylum Bacteroidota; class Bacteroidia; order Chitinophagales; family Saprospiraceae; genus UBA6168. Next base: position 70,379 of record JALHQW010000023.1, read on the forward strand.
CCCGAACATGACATAAGAAATCCATTGGCCGTAGGCCATTGACCAACCGAGTGGGTCATACGCTGCTATGAGCGCAGAAGAGATTTGGTCTTCGGTGACGAAGAAGTTGCTGGACAAAAACTCGTTGACAGGCTCGACGTCCAAACGGTCTTCGCCGCAGCTTTGGATGCCCAAGAAAAAGGCGAAAAAGACGAGGATGTATGATTTGTATATTTTCATTTTTAGTGATTAGTTAAATCGTGATTAGTGATTTGCTCATTTGAGATGACGACACCTTTTTTCGCCTTGAACAGTGTCGCTAAAAGGCAAAAATTTTAGCGGCGAAAAAAGATGTCACCTCAAATTCCGTTTTTTCAACCTGACAGATATGAGCTGACTGCCTACTTAGAACGTCACCTTCACCCCTCCTCCAAACGACTGATTGTGCGGGTAAAAACCTTTGTCAATGCCCGTGTCGAGAATCCAGCCACTCGTGCCGATGTCAGGGTCGAAGCCCTTGTAATTCGTGAGGGTAAACAGGTTGTTCGCTGTGAAATAAATACGCATTTCCTGCATTTTCAATTTTCCGATCAGGTCGGTAGGCAGGTCGTAGCCGATCTGTAAATTCCTCATTCTAAGGAAAGTACCGTCCTCCACGTAAAAATCGGAAGGCCGTTGGTTGTTATTCGGGTCGTTGGCCGTCAGGCGGGGTAGTTCGCTGCTAGGGTTATCGGGCGTCCAACGGTCGAGCCAGAAGGACTGGTAGTTGGTGTAGGTCACATCTGTGCGCTCATACGTCCGGTAAATGTCGTGGCCGATCTGCGTATTGAAAATGGCGCTCAGGTAAACGCCCTTGTAATTGATGCTCGTTGTCAGGCCGATGATGTGCTTCGGCCACGGGTTGCCGATGTTGGCGATGTCGTCCGAGTTGATGGTGCCATCGCCGTTGGTGTCAATGAAACGGAGGTCGCCGGGCTTGGCGTTCGGTTGGAGCGGGTCGCCCTGGTTGTTGATGTGGCTGAATACCTCGTCCTGCGATTGGAAGATGCCCGCCGTCTGATAGCCCACAAAATGGCCGACAGGGTAGCCTTCGGTCATGCGGGTGATGGCAGTGTTCCGCACTGGCCAGCCCCAGCCATTGAGGAAACCTGCATCGCCTGCCACATTAATAACTTCATTTTTGAAATGGGTATAGCTCAGGCGGGTTGTGATGGTCAGGTCAGTAGTCCGGTGCCGATGGCCGATGGCGACTTCCAAACCACGGTTGCGTATTTCACCCAAATTGGAGGTGGGGTTGTTGGTGGCGCCGATGTAACCGGGGATGCGCTCATCCATCAATAGGTCTTTGGTTGATTTTTGGTAAATGTCCGCATCAACGGTGATCTTGCCTTCCAACAGTTCCAACTCCAAACCGATGTCAATCTGGTCGCTCTCCTCCCATTTCACGTTTGGGTTTGGAGGCGTGGCCAAAGCAGCGCCTGTGTTCAGTGACTGGTTTTGCTGGCCAAAGGCATAGGTGAAAACGTTTTCGATCCTGGAAGCAAAGCGCAACGGGGCAATGCGGTCGGAGCCGTTCACACCCCAAGAGGCCCGCAACTTCATGTAGCTGATGGGTTTGAACCTGAAAAACCGCTCTTTGCTGATGACCCAACCAACCGATGCGGAAGGGAAAAGCCCCCAACGGTTGTTGCTGCCGAAATTGGAAGAGCCGTCCCGGCGCAAGGTGGCCGTGAAGAGGTATTTTTTATCAAAATCATATTGCACCCGCCCGAAGTAGCTGATGAGCCTATATTCCACACCAGCAGTTCCATAGGTCAGGTCGAGGGAGTCTTGGCCTGCGTTTAGGTACTGCCAGTTTTCGCTGAACTTCACCGCATCGGGGATGTTGGAGCTAGAGCCACCTGCTTCCCTGAATTTGGTCTGCCGGTAGGATGTGCCCACTACCGCATCGAAGTTGTGGACCCCGGAAAAGGTTTTGTTGTAGTTCACGTAGTTTTCCCACTGGGTAGCTTCGAAGTTGCCATAGCCCTGCGAAACGTCGTTGGTCAAGTTGAAAAACGCATCGTGGAACTGAAAGTCGGGCGTGAAGTTGCGGAACTCCCACCAGCTTGCATCAATGCCCGCATCTGTCCTGAACTTCAGCCCATCCACTGGCTTTATTTCCAAAAAAACATTTCCCTGAAATTGGTCGCCCTTGCCATCGCCATTTTGGATAAACAAGCGGCTCAGCGGGTTGATGTACTCCTTTTTTACCCATTCTGACTGGGCAAAACCGTACTGCCCAGCAGGGTCGTAAACGGCGGTCAACGGATCGTAGGCGAAGGCGTCAATCTGCACCCCACCGAAAGCATTGTTCGTACCGATGTTGTTGTTTTGGTTGCGGTTGAAATAGGCGTTCTCCCCGATGGTGATGTACTCGTTGATCTCTTTGGTGGAGTTCAGGCGAATAGCATACCTTTTATAATTGGATTTTTCACCGCCGATCACCCCGTTCTGGTCCCAGTAGTCGAGGGAGACGTAGGCGTTTTTGACATTGGCGGACAGGCGGTGGTTAATGACGTTTGCAGGTTCGAAGATCACGTCCATCCAATCGGTGTTGTTGGCCAATTGGTCGCCAACCTTTGGGAATCCCAACTGCTCCAGCGCACTGGTCTGGTTGCTGTTGGCAAATTTTTCCCTCGTGATCATTACGTAGTCCTCGGCGTTCAGCATTTCGGGCAGTTTCCACGGGCGGGAGTTGACGAAGTTGCCCTCGTAGGTAATCTGCCCTTTTTTGTCGTCCTTGCCTTTTTTGGTAGTGATGATGACGACCCCGTTGGCGGCCCTCGCCCCGTAAATTGCACTGGAGGCCGCATCTTTCAGCACGTCCACCGATTCGACGTCGCCGGGGTTGAGGTTGTTGATGTCGCCCACTTGAAGGCCATCCACTATAAATAAAGGTGAGTTGTCGCCGTTGGTGCTGACGCCCCGGATGAGGATCGTTTTGCCAGCGCCCGGTTGCCCGCTCGATTCGTTGACGAGCAGGCCTGCCACCTGCCCTTCGAGGGCCCCTGCCACATCTGAGACGACCAATCCTCTTATGTTCTCTGAACCGATTTTTGAAATGGCACCAGTTGATACCCGTTTTTCCTGCTTTCCGTAGCCGATGACCAAAACTTCTCCCAAGGTCTGGGATGCGGTTTTCATGGAAATTTGTAATAAACCCTCATTTTGCACGAGCAGCCCGAGCGTTTCGTAACCAGTGTAGCTAATCTCAATATAGGTGGGAAGCGTAACATCGGAGATAGAGAAAGAACCATCCACTTCAGTGATGGTGCCCCGGTCGGTTCCTTTTAGATAGACAGATGCACCGATCAAAGTCTCGCCGGTTTGGGCATCTGTTAGGACACCTTTGATGGTAGAGTTTTGGGAAATCAACCCAAAAGGAAGGAGTAGAAATGCCAAAAGCAATTTGGCAATACCCGCTTTAAAAAAGGAGGAGTCAATTTGTTTCATACATACCATTTTAAATTAGTGAAATATTGGAACAATCCAGAAGTGTCCGGTTAAAAGCAATTGAAAATCAATCCCTTTTGCATTTTGTTAGAAGAAACATGGGTGTCATTATAACGAATGACTGGTTTTCAGTACGTTGAAGTCGTAAGAATTTCAAATGTCAAAGAAAAAAGTGTAACTGCCAAATCTATAAATCGCAGGTTTTCAATGAATAGAGCTGATGATTCGTCTTAAAAGCCTAAATTCAATTGAAATCGTACACACGCTGTTTCTTGATTAACTAAGTGAATTTCAAAGCTTTGCTTGGTTTTTTAATTTTTTAACCGGACACCAGTGGGAACAATCATTTTTCATGGCGAGAAAGGATAGCACCAGCGTTTGTACGGTTGTTTCCATGATTACCATTTATAGTCTCATCCAAGGCGGTTTTTTTTGAACCATCTTGAAAACGATTTCCCCAATCCCTTAGCCCCGTCTTGCATCACCACGGAGTTTTCAACAAAAACAAGTCATTGGCTCAAATTTAAATTCATCAATACCGAAAGAAAAAAAAATCGACCTCATCAAATATTTCATCAATCGCTTTTTCGATTACTACAGAATCGTACTTTCACCTTTCTAATTCGTTGACTATTAATATGCTATGATAAAATACCAGTTTCACAGCACTTGCCACCTTTCCAACACAAAATACGTTTTATGTCTGCTGCTTGCTTTTTTGACGAGCTGGCCATGCTGGGCTTTTTCAGGGAAATATCCGGTTCAAAATTTCACGCCTTCCGACTACAAAGCTGGGATTCAGAATATTGATTTTGCCCAAAACAGGTACATGAGCCTATTTGTAGCCAACAACCTTGGGGTACTTTCCTACAATGGAAGAACTTGGGAGCGGCATGCTTTCCAAACGGGCAAGAAACAACGCTCCTTGGCATTTGACGATAAAACAGACCGACTGTATTTCGGTTCGCAGGGGGATTTCGGGTACTTCAGCGACGACTGGAAGGTGGTGTCGCTCGTGGATAAAATACCGCAGCCTGCTCCCGAATTTGATGAGGTCTGGGACGTTTTCCTGCTCAACTCAAAAGTCTATTTCTGCACTTTTCAAGGCATATTCGTTTACGATGGCCAATCAATAACGGTACTGACGACCGATGCTGGATTTCAACGCAGCTTTCAGGCTAATGGGAAGCTGTTTGCCCAAAGCAAACAGGGGACGCTATTTGAAATAAAGGACAAGCAACTCCTCTCCCCTCCCTACCTGAACTATTCAAGCAACGAGACCATCGCAGGGGTCATCTCGCAGGACGGAGGATACCTCTGGGTTTACAATTCGGGGAAAATCGAATTTGCCAATTCGTTTGGGGTTGCGGGAAAATACGATGGCTTGGGACAGCGCTTGCAAGGCAAATACGTCAACCATGTCCTCCAGCTATCGGACAGCCGCCTGGCCATTTCCACCCAAACGGCTGGGTTGTTCCTCTTTGATTTGCAAACACAATCCATCGAAAACATCACGACCCAAGACGGCCTCCTGTCCAATGCCTGCCTACGGGCCTTCCAAGACTATTCGGGCAACCTGTGGGTGGGCATGCAAAATGGCATTGCACTCATAGACATCAACTCCCCGATGCGCTTCATCAACCAGGAAATAAACATCCAGGGCAGTGGTTATGAAGCCTACCAGCAAGCGGAAGGCACCTATTATACCACCTCAAACGGCATCTATTTTTTGGCGAAAAGCGCCGCCCAAAGCCAGTTTATCAAAGGCACAGAAGGCCCCGCTTACGGCATGCAAAGCATTGGTGGGAAACTTTATGCCGGACACCATACTGGGCTTTTCTTGCTGGCAAATGGGGCTGCCAACCGCATAGTTACCGCACATGGGCTGTGGCAGGTAAAACAACTGCAATCGAACCCGGAATACGCCATCGGCGGCACCTACTCGGGACTGTACCTTTTCAGGTTGAACGGAAAAATGGAATTGCAGGGCATCGGTAAAATAAGCGGGTTTGAGGAGTCAAGCCGTTTCTTTGAAGAAGACCGAGCGGGAAATATCTGGGTCGGGCAGTTCTACAAAGGTTTGTACCTACTGTCCTTGTCACCCGATTTAACCTCGGTCATTTCGAAAAAAACAACCGCAGCGCAGGGCCTCCCGGTGGATGAGCAACTCATTTTGAGCCGAATTGACAACGAACTTTATCTCGGCACCCCGAAAGGGGTTTTCAAGGTTGACCAAGACAACAACCGCATCATAAAATCGGAAGTTTTTTCAAAAGTAATCGGTGAGAAACAGGTTTATTTACTGGTGCAGGACAACCAGAAAAACGTCCATGTTTACACAGAAGACATCGTCGGGTTTTTTAAGCAAATCAGTGCTGGCAACTACGCTTTCGTGCCCTCCTCCCTGTTCCAGTTGCGGTATTCCTTCAACAACGACTTGCTGAACGTTTCGGTGAATACCGGCGACGGCGTGTTGTTCAATGCCAACGAGGGCTTTATCCAGTACAGGCCCGAATTGGAGAACCGATTGGCCACAGAAAAGCCATTGATTGTAAGCAAAGTGCTAAACGTGGCTGAAGACAGCATTTTATATGCAAGGAAACCCTTTGAGGTAAAATCGGAAACTCCACCGCAATTGACCGTTTCATTCCGGGCAAAAGTCCTGCAGTTCGAAGTGGAGGCTTTTCAGTTCAATGAAGTGAACAACCAGCAGTTCCGCTATTACCTGAAAGGGTTTGACGACGACTATGGGGAATGGACCTACTCCACTACCAAGGAATACACCAATCTCAAAGAAGGCGAATACGAGTTCAGCGTGCAGACAAAAAACTACCTTGGTGAAATCATCACCAGCCAGCCGCTTTTTTTGGAGGTAAAACCGCCGTTCCACCGAAGCCTTTTGGCCAAGCTGCTATATGTGTTGCTCGGGGCCTTGTCGCTGCTGCTGGTGTCGAAGTTGCAAAAACACCGTTACCACCTGAAGGCACTGGCAGTGGAGGATGCAAAGCAAAAAGAGCTTTTAAAAAAACAACAGGAATTGATAGAAATAGAGCGGCAAAAAGAACACGCCGTGCGGCAAATAGAAGATGATAAAATGAAAAGCGAACTGCGGCACCTCAACAACCAGCTGGCCGCCTCCACCATGAACCTGGTGGTTAAAAACGAGTTCATGGAAACCATCAAGGAAGAATTGGAAGAGGTGAAACGAAAAGGGAAAAGCTCGGAAACAAAGCAGGCATTGGAGAAAATCGTCAGGGAAATAGACACCACACTAAGGCTCCAGGAAGACTGGGAACAGTTTGAATACCATTTTGACCAAGTTCATGGCGACTTCCTGAACCGCCTTCGGGAGCAGTTCCAAGACCTCACACCCAACGAACAAAAGCTCTGCGCCCTGTTGCGGCTCAACCTGAGCACCAAGGAAATCTCCAACCTCATGAGCATCTCCCTCCGAGGGGTGGAAATCGCCCGTTACCGCCTCCGCAAAAAACTGGGGCTGGACCAAGGGCAGAATTTGTCGAAGTTTGTGCTGGAGTATTAAAACTGGCTGCGCAATAAGCAGGACAGGCGCTAACCCGCCCAAAACAATTGCCTCCTATTTCCCTCCCTTGGGGTTCCCCTCCCCGTACTGCACTTTTACTGGTTCATCAATGCGGACGACCTTTACTTCGGTGCGGCGGTTGAACTGGTGCTCGTCGTCAGAACATTCTACGTCGTCTTGGCAGCGGTTGCGTATTTGGGTCTCGCCCTGCCCCATGGCTAAGATGCGGCTGCCACGGATGCCCTTCTGGATAAGGTAGCGCTTGGCCGATTCGGCCCGTTTGAGCGAAAGCTCAAGGTTGTACTGGTCATTGCCACGGCTGTCGGTATGGGCCGTTAGCTCCACCTCCATGCTGGGGTATTGCTTCATGAGCTGGGCGAGGGCATCCAATTCCTTGCCAGCACCCCTGCGGATGATGTACTGGTCGAAATCATAGTAAATATTCTCCAGCAGGATGACGCTGCCCTCCCGAATGGGTTCCTTGACGATGGATTCCGCTTCGGCGGCCTCGCTTGCCGCAGCATTGGGTTGCAACTGCAAGCTGACGCTCAAATCCTGCGAGCTTTGCAAGTTCTTGGTGGAAACGGTGGTGGAAGCACCGAAATAGCCCGTTTTTTCAGCTGAAACCGAATAATCGCCGCCGGGATGTAGGCAGTATTCGAAGTTGCCGTTGGAATTGGAGCGCACCAATTTTTCCTCGTTGGTCGAGCGGTTCACCACCCGCACCAGCGCATTGGGCAACATCCTGTTGGTACCCTGCTCGGTCACCATGCCATCCAATGGGATACAATTGAGGGAACGCAGCGGCACCCGGATAGTCTGGGCTTGGCCCTCCTCGGCCACAAACTGAACCTCGCCATCGGTGTAACCATCCTTGCTCACCAATACGAAGTATTTTTTGCCCTGCCGGATGGTGCTGTTCACCGTACCATTCAGGTCGGTATAGAGGCTTGGCTTGCCGAGGTCGCTGGCATCCTTGCGCACGAGTTTCATGCGCAGTTCGCCATTTTCCGAGGGCAAAAGGGCTACCTCATAGAGGTCGTCGCCTTCGATAAAGCCATCCTCTGATTGTTGCAGCAGCCGCACGCCCGCATCGGGCAGGCGCTCGTTGGTGGCGGCATCATAAGCAACGATGGAAGCAATGGAGGGTGCTGATTGATTGGGGCCGATGATGGGTCCATCCGCCTCGAACATATAGATATCGTCACCACCGCTGCCACCCGGCCTGTCGCTGGCGAAGTAGCCCCGCATGGCATCGGGGGTAAGTATGAAGCCAAGGTCGTCCAGTGCAGAGTTGATGGGGGTGCCGAGGTTTGTTGGCTCACCCCAATCACTGTCGTTAATATCAATCATGAAAACGTCCAAGCCGCCTTGGCCGCCCCGGCTGTCGGAGGAGTAGAACAACGTGCTCGACTCGTGTAGGAAGGGGAAAACCTCGCTGCCAGCCGAGTTGATGTCTTGGCCCAAGTTGATGGGCTTCGACCAGCCATCTGCTTTTTTCTCCACGTAGTAAAGGTCGTAGCCGCCGTAGCCGCCGGGCATGTCGGAGGAGAAGAACAGGCGGTTGCCATCGGCAGAAAGCGACGGGTGGAAGCAGGTATAGTCGTCGTTGTTGAACGGCAGTACCCTAATGTTCTCCCAATCAAACTTCCCACGCCTTGCCTCGTAAATTTTCATTGTCACTTGCCCCTTCGAGTTGGATTTTGCTATGCCGCCTTCGAGGTTGTTGCGGGTAAAATACATCAGGTTGTTGTCACGGCTGAACGATACCGGTCCCTCATGTACCTGCGAGTTGATGGAAATGGAAAATGGCCGCCCAGACTGCGGCATGTACTGGTTGTCCATTTCAGCATAAAATAATTCGAAAAAAGGCTTGCCCGTATTGGGGTCTATCCGCCCGTTCTTGTGGAACGAGACATAGACGATGCCATTCTGGTAAAACGCTGGCGAGAACTCGTAGCTCTCGGAATTTACACCTTTGGCGTTTTGCAGCACGATGGTACGCTCGACTTCGCCCTTCTCGTAGAGCTTGTCGGAGCTTTTCGATTTGGAGCTTTGCTGCTGCGCAAACAGGCCACAGGTAGTGGTCAATGCTAATAGGACAAACAGGACCTTTTTCATGGAAAAACCTAAGATTGTTGCTTAAAGTTGGGAGGCGGGCGGCTGTTTGATATAAGATAGACGATTTTAGATTTTCCGGGCTATGGCCAATCTTAAATCTAAAATCGCCTATCTTATATCTTATATCAAAATTACTAACTCAAAAGCGGCAGGTTTTAGTATCCCCTCAGAAAAACCGGGGGTTCACGTACTCCTTTTCACCAGTAGCATCACCCTTGCCAAAGCAATAGCGGACAGATGCTTCGATGCTGCCGTTCGAGTAGTCCTTGATGGCCGATAGCGTAATATCGTAAGAAATACCCAAGATGAGATTGTTGGTCAGTTGTGCAGCAACCAGCAAGTCCAACGACTCGCCAGCACCGCCGTCTTGGTTGCCGCCGAGGCGGTAGGTCAAGCCCACGATGTATTTGTTCTGGATGGCAAGGCTAACATTTGCATCGAAGTCAACTGGTGCGTTGGCGGCGTACTTGAGCAGTGCTTGTGGGCGCAGTGACAGTTCTTCGTTCAGCGGCAAGGTGACGCCGCCCATCAGGTAAACGTGCTGCACCTCCCGTGAAACCACCACATCGGCATCGGTGAAATCCGTGTTGTTCTCCAAAAGGCGGGGTGCCGAAAGACCGAGGTAAACCCTATCGGAGTTGTAGTAAAGCCCCGCACCGAAGTTGAACAAGGTCTTGCTGCGGATGCCGCTTGGGATGCTGCCATCCTGCTCCTTGGGTTGCGTGGCACTTGTCTGTGCAAAATCATGCTCCATCGAACGGAGTGAGCCTTGTACGCCAACCCCCAGCGTGCCCTTGCCAAGGCGAACCCGGTAGGAATAGGCCAAGTCAGCGTTGTACATGGTTGTGATGCCAATGGTATGGCGGAAAAGGTTGGCACCGATGCCCACCCGTTGGTTGTTCAATGGCATATTGAAGCTGGCAACGGCTATCGAGGGTGCCCCTTCAAGGCCGAGCCACTGTTGGCGGTAGATGCACGTAACGCAAGGCGCCTCTTGGCTGCCCGCAAAGCCGGGGTTGTAGCCCAGCTTGTAGTACATGAACTGGGTGTTGTGCGGCTGCTGCTGCGCCTGCAATGCCACAAGCCCTACTGCAAAGAATATGATGGTGGTGATTATATTTTTCATTGTTGGATTGGTGAATCGTGAATCGTGATTCGTGATTCGTGACGGGGAGGAGCCAGTCACGAATCACCAATCACCAATCACTAATTATCGCTGGATGATTAAATAACCGGACATTGGTTTGTCGCCGTTGCCAAGGTCAATGATGTAGAAATAAGTGGCAGGCGGCAAGTCCTGGCCATCGAAGGTGCCTTCCCAATCGTTTCGGTAAGGTTCGGCATGAAGAACCTCATCACCCCATTGGTTGAAGATGCTCACTACGCTGTTCGGGAACTTATCGCCCTCACCGAGGCAGGGAACGATGAAAGCATCATTCATGCCGTCCGTGTTGGGGGTGATGATGGAAGGCACCACACAATCGGCATTACCCCCAACGGTAAAGTATATCTTGGCCGTTGTGCAAGCACAACCTACTTGGCAGACCTCATAAGTGGCAGAGTCAACTCCAATGAAAGTGATATCGGGGATGTAGGTCATCAAACCATTCGTGCCCTCCTCCAGCGTGCCGTGCTCCGGTTCGCCGCCCTCGGCAATTCGTACGGTCGCAGTGCCCAGTATATGGTCGTTGAAAAGCACGTTGATAAATGCGTCCTCCGCAAAAGGCACGGTCACCTCGTCGTCCGTTGCGGTAAGCACCCCATAATTTACTATCAAGGAATCCACGGAATAGTGGCCGCAGGCACCGTTGTTGATCGTCCAGATGAGGATGTTCTCGCCCTGTTGCAGGTTGCAGGCCAAAGTGGACGCACTCGTTGCGGTAGCAAAGCTGATACTGCTGTTCGGGCTGCTCCAAGTACCGACTTGGCTTTGCGAAGCAACGGCGGCTAACTGCGCACAGCGGTCTTCTGCATCGCCGCAGACATCAATTGAAGACTCGCCATCCAAAGTAGCGGAGGCCTCCTCGTTCGTTACCGTCACCAGTATTGGCTCCGATGACATGCCGCAGCCGCCGTCAATCGTCCAAGTGAATACGTACTGGTTGCCGGGCACGAGGCCAGCTACTTGGGTGGCCGGGTCTGTTGGGTCAACGATGACTACCCCAAGCGCAGCTTGCGATGCGGGCTGCGACCACTCGCCGATATTGGAAGCGGGCATGGTTGCATTTAATGTGGCTTCGGCAGTGAAGCAGACCGTGATGGGTTCGCCTGCGTCCGCATCTTCCAGAAAGTCCACATAGACGCTCATTTCATCGTTGGAATAATCAACGCATGCACCATTGGACAACGACCACTGGAATACATACTGCTGGCCTGGCACGATGCCTGAAACGGTTGTCGTCGCCTCATCTGGGTTGGCAATCACGACCCCGTTGGGGTTGCCGCTCACCAAATACCAGAAGCCTTCACCAGCCGTCGGTACCGTTGCCGAAAGTTCCACGATATCGCCTTCGCAGCCAACGATGTCGGCGCCGGCCTCGGCCTGGTTGGAGGGTACCGTATTCAATTGCACCACTGTTGGCACCGACTGTGTGGAGTTGCAACCGTTCAAGTTGGCAATCACATAAAAATCTTCTGTACCGTTGCCATACTGCGTCGGGTTGGGCAACTGGAAATTGAGCGAAGGCGTTGCTGCACCAAGTGGCTGGCCATTTACATTGTACCAAGTATAGGTGGCACCCGGCGTTGCCGAATTGGCGGTCACGCTGAGCATCACGTTGTCGGTATTGGCACAATAAGGGCCAGCGTTGATGGCAGTAGGCACTTCTGGTTTTTCATTTACCAATACGTTCACCGAAACAATATCTGACCAACAGCCGCCCACCAAAGTGCGCACGGTGTAGGTGCCGGCGTTGATGGCTGGATTTGCATTGGCTATGATCGGATTGCACACCGAGGAACTAAAGGCACCGGGGCCCGTCCACTGGTAGGTAGCACCCGTGGTGCAGTTCACGTCCAGTTCTATCGTTTCACCTTCGCAAACCGGGCTGTTGCTCGTCACTTGCACGGAAGGTGCCGGATTCACGACCAACTGCATTGCCCCCGATGTGCCTGAAGTACAGTCACCTATTCCATATAATACGGTATAAGGCCCTGAATCGGACACCGTGAGGTCATCCAATGTCAACGATGGGGTATTGGTGGTGTAGTTGCCGGAAGGCGTCTGCCAAATATACGTGACGTTTGGCCCTGGATATGGGCTGGTGTTGATGGTAACATCGTCGCCCACGCAGTAAGGATTGACGATTCCTGTGGGCGGTGTAGGAGTAGGGATGACCTGAGGAATGGCCACGTTCAAGGTTGCGGGCAAAGAACTGCAACCTTGGGCATTGGTGACCACTAAGGTATAACTGCCGCTATTGCTAAAGACTGCATTAGGGATGGTGGCCGACGCATTGGTAGAGGAGTAGCCATTGGGGCCAGTCCACAAATATTGGTAGGTTCCATTGTCAATGGGGAAAATGGTGGCTACCATTTGCACGTTGACCGGGCCTCCGGGACATTGCGGCGCATTGCTGCTAAGGCTCGTGATGTCCACCCTGTCATTGACGGTCACTTCTACGGAAGCCGTTACGGAACAGCCAAATTGGTTGGTCACCGTGAGCAAATACACACCACCATTATTGGTATTGACATTGGTGATCACCGGATTCTGCAAGGCGCTCGTCTGGGAGCTGTTTGGGTAATCCCAAAGGAAGCTGACGTTTTGCGAAGCAGAAGAAGCCGAAAGCTGTACGTCTTGGCCTTCGCAGACAATGGCAGGGTTGGCTGCGGCAGAAATGGCCTCAGGTGGCTGCACAACATAAACCGTAGCTGGCAGCGACACTTCTGATACACAGGGATTTCCGATTGCCTGTACCGTCCACTGCCCGGCATGTTGCACGATATTGGCCCCGGGGATGGTCAGCACGTTGGTGGAAGTGGTAATGGTCGCAAAAGTTGGGGTCGTCCAAAGGTAGGACATGGCACCTTGAACATTCGTCGAGGTCAGCGTTAGCGTTTCGCCCTCGCAGGCGGGTGCGCCCTGGCTGGTAGAGCTGGAGATGAAAGGCTGTGCAGGCTGGGCGACCACCGTTACGGCCACGCTTGCTGGCAGCGAGGGGCAGCCATTCCTGGAAACCACCAGGGTATAGATTCCGCTGTTGCAAAGCGTAGCATCCGCAATGGGCGCCGGGCTGCAATTGAACGATTCGTAACCGCAAGGCCCCGTCCAGTGGCAGGTCGTGCCAGCGGCATTGTTGATGGAGTTGAGCGGGATTTCCTCACCCTCGCAAATGATAATGCTGGTCGGGGATGGCATGGCCGTTGGCGCAGCCTCCACAGTGACGTTGATCGGGTCTGAAGGTGCCGACTCACAGCCATTGCGTTCCACCACCACATAAAAGCTGAACATGCCAGAGGCAGGTGGCAGTTGGGTGAACGTTGGGACGGTCGTTGTGCCAATCAGCACACCTGGCGCACTGCCGCTGTACCATTTATAGATAATGGTGCTGCCGCAAACGCTTGGCGTGGTCAATTCTATGTTTTCCGAAGCACAAATGACGTTGTCGGCTGCTTGCAGGGTAGGCTTTTGCAATGGCAACATATCACAGGTCACCTGCACCACGCCCACAGCATCGCAGCCAGTGAGGCCCTCAATCACTACGTTGTAGAAGCCGAGGTTGCTGGGATTAGCATCCAAAATCACGGGATTCTGGGTGTAGGCAAATGGCAAGCCCTGTGGGTTGAACCACTCGTATTGGTAAGGATTGGCACCACCGCCCGGTACGGCTGGTGGGTTGGCAAATAGCGACAGGCTGCTGCTGCCACAAGTGGTAGAAACGGTCGGTTCTGGGCCGAGCACCACCACGTTCACGAAAGTATTGCAGGTGGAGACATTCCCCGCCACATCCGTCACGGTCAAAGTGACGGGGTTGGGGTTGCCTGCCTCGTCGTTGCAGGTCACACTGTTTGGCGTAACGGTCATGGAAGCGATGCCGCAATTATCGGTGCTGCCGAGGTCAATATCCGCTGGCAAGATGGTCTCCGACACGATACCCGATGGGTTGATTTCCACGAAGGTAGGGCCGCAATTCACGATTGGTGCTTGCGTATCGTTCACCGTCACGGTAAAGGAACAACTACCTTGATTGCCTTCGAGGTCAGTAGCCCCATAGGTAAAAGTCGTCACCCCTTGGTTTAAGGTATAGGTCGTGGCCTCCAATGGCGGGGTCAGCGTTACTTGGCTGATGGTCGTTGCGCCCGTTGCGGAGAAAGTCGGTGAAATGCTCTCATAGCGGATAGTGGCCGAAATGGTGCTGCCATCGGTATCGCCATCAAATGTCACTTGTGATGGGTTGCAAGGGTTGATGCCCCAGCCCGGCCCTGCAGGTGGTATAGGATAGTTTTGGTAGGAAACAGCCGTGATGGCGATGTTGCCCGCAGCTGCCCAATCGTTGAAGGTGTTGGCCGGTACGGAGAACGTTGCCGTGCTCGGCGTACTGCAATTGCCAGGCGTCACATGCGATTGGCCCTTTGCCGTCGTGCCGAGCAGGTTGCCGTCATTATCATAAATCTGGTAATAAGCGCCCACCGAGTCTACATCGCCTTGGATGGTGATGATGATATTGACGTTGCCGGGCGATGCGTTGCCCTGCAAACCTGTAAAAGTAAAGGTCTCATCCTCCGCCACGTAATCGTTCAGGTTTGGGTTGTAAGCATAAGAAATAAGGCTGGAGGCCGTCTGCGTCGTTGGGGTCGTCACGCCGCAATTGTCCGTGATATTGGAGAACAGCGGGATCAGCACATCCTGCGTACACTCGCCCGGTGCGAGGTTTAGGTTGATGTTCGCTGGGCAGGATATAATTGGCGCCTCGTTGTCCTCTACGGCCACATCAAAGCTACAGGTGGATTCATTGCCAGCACAATCTGTGAAATAATAGGTCACTACGGTCGTGCCCTTGGCAAAGGTCTCAGTGACTGGGGCGATAGGTGAAACGGGCACTTTCGGGCCGCTATTGAACCGATACTCAAATTCGAGGCTGGCCGGGTACTCGGTTGTGTAGCTGAGGTTGGCAGTTACCGCACCTCCCGGGCAAATTGGGTTGATGGAGAAACGCCCCGGTTGGCCAACTGGCACATTCGGCTTAACCGTGATGGTAAGAATGCCATCGGCAGCCCATTGGTTGATTTGCGCAACAGTAATGGTAATGGTAGAGGTTGTATCACCACACTGAACAGAAGTTCGTGCCACAGGGCCAAGTACCACCCCATTTTCCCCGTAAACCATGAAGAACTCGGTTGGCTCCTCAGCATCAACGTTGTTCAGCACCAGTTGCAGCGAGGCATTCGTCGTAGCAATGAACGGGGAACTGGGCACGCCAAAGTTGAACACAAGGTCGTCTACGGGCGTCTCCACGGGGTCTTGGCCGCTGGGTATCGTTAGGGCCTGCGTTAGGGAGAAGTTTTGGGTGGCGCTCACGTTGCCGCAATCTTCCACAATGGTAGGCAGGGCCAGCGTCAATATTGCATCACAGGAACCGGGGTCAGTGTCTGTGGTAAAATCGGTGGGGCAATTGGTGAGCGTTGGGGCCACGAGGTCCGTCACCGTATAAGTTGCGGTGGTGGTGTCACGGTTGCCACATTTATCCACCACAATGAAGTCAACAGTGCGGGTCCGGTAAACGCCCACTGGCGTGTTGCCGCAGTTGGGCGCAGCCAAGTTCGCATTCGTCGTAGTGCCCGTATTGTAAGCAAACCATGTGAGGTCAGCCGTAGCCGTGCAGTTGTCGGATGCGACGGCGTTTCCGTGATTTGCCACCCAAGTTGCGAAGGCAGCATCGGCGTTCACAGCATCGTCGCAAGGCAGGGCTTGGTTTTGTGCAACCGCCGTCACCGTCGGGGCGATATTGTCGGTGACTGTGATGATTTGCACGTCTCCAATGACGTTGCCGCAGGCATCCTGCACCCGCCAAGGGCGCTTAAGGATGTAGCTATGATCGCAGGCCCCCGTTATCAAGGTATCTGGCAGGTGGTTGAAGGTCGGCTGCGTGTCACAGTTATCGGCAACTGAGGTTGGTGTTCCCGTCACGTTGAGGTTTCCAGCATTGGCGCAGTCCACCGTGATGTCGGCAGGGAAAATGGCCGTTGGAGCAATAGTGTCCTGCACCGTGATGGTCTGCGTCTTCGAGACGGAGTTGAGGCAAGGGTCGCTCACCCTCCAAGTGCGCAGGATAGTGCGTTCCTGTGGGCAGGTGCCCGCATTGACGATCTCAGTCATCGTGATGTTCAGCACCGAGGAGCAGTTGTCCGCCACATTGCTGTACGAGCCAAGGGTCATGGTATCAACGGGCGTTCCGCAGTTCACGACAGTATCCCCCGGGATGTTGAAGGTCGGCTGCACGGTATCCTCTATGTTGATGGTCTGCGATTGGGTCACGCTGTTGCCGCAGCCATCGCTCACTGTCCAGGTACGCACAATGGTATAGTCGTAATGGTTACAGGTGTTGGTGTTCGATGACTGCGAATTGGTCTGTGAAAACGAGGGCACAAGCCCTGTCGCACAGTTATCAGTAGCTGTGACGGTCGCCACAGCTGGTATAGGATCATCACAATCAATCATCAAATCGGTTGGCACGCCGACCAGTACGGGTGGCGTCGAGTCGGTGATGGTATAGCTGGCCGAAATTGTGTCAGTATTACCGGAGGCATCTTCTACGGTAAAAGTGACGGTCACAGAACCGCAGTTGTTTGTGAAATTGGCGGGACCATTATTATAAATGGTGTCAATGCCGCAATTGTCGAACTCGTTGCGGTGTGCATCGAGCGAATCCATTTGGGCTTGTAGCCAGCCGAGGTAGTTGTCCGACTCGCAGGTCGCCGTACCATTGGTCAGTGGGATGTTGATGATCGGTGCCACTGTGTCAATGAAGCTCAGCCTATAGCAAAGCGTGTCCTTTACTCCAACTGGGGAGGTAATGATGTAATGGACCGTAACATCGGTGCCAGCAGGTACGGTGGAACCGATGGGGTAGCCGCCCGGTGGCACATACTCCACGAAGGTGGAAATATTACCACCTGACACCTGTATAAAGGTGCTCGGGCTGTTTAGCGTACCAATGCAGGAGGTACCAATAAAAATGGTGTCTGGCCCGCAATAGGTCATGGTGAATTGGTCGCCACTGCAGACCTGCCGGGTGCCGCCCGGGCAGGTCGGGTCGGGAATCATCGTCGGAGACCCGCACTCGCATTGCGCCAGCAATTGTAATGTACATGGGATTAGGCCGATTGCGAAGAGAAGCCGCAATTGCCACTTGAGGAGTAATCGGTTCGTCATGCCTCGTTTTTTAACCAGTTTAAAATTTTACAAAAAATTGGATTTCCAGGACTTCTCACCTGTGAAGCGATGCAGTTTTCTTCTACGAGAAATTTAGGGCAAGGTTGGACTACCCACCGTTGTCACCAACGGCGAAACGCCGTTTCAACCCTGTTTTTCATTCATGGAAACTACAAAATGATCCGGCGGCGAAAAAGCGACATGCCGGAAAAAAGGAGGAAATAGGAGATAGGTTTGTAAAAGGACTACAATCGGCTTCATAGGAAAAAGAATGTTCATGGGATGATAATTGCTCAACGAAGTTATCACTTCGTCTTTAAATCGAACACAAAGGTAGGAAACTTTGGAATCCATTTGAACAGATTTTTTTTTCCAAATTTGTAAATCGCTTACTATGAGCAACAAATCAACCCGTTTTAAAACAAAAAACGGGTACAAGACGCTGCCTCCGCTCCGCAATTTTTCATGCAGAACGAGGGTTTAGGCGCTTGTACCCGTTGACTATGCTTGAACGTTGCTGGCTGTTTTTAGAGTTTCGAGTTGTGGAGTTTCGAGCTTCGAGTTGTGAGCGGGTATGCCCCAAGATTGCCTTAGGCGCAGCTGATTACGAGTAACTCGCAGCTCGAAACTGGCAACTCGTAACTCAAAACTACCTGCGCTCGAACTTCGGCGCTGCCTTCGGCAAAATCAGCGGAATCTTAACGAACGACTGAGCCGCTGGTATTTCTACTGTTGGCGGGGCCAATGCCGTGGGGCGCTGCTCTTTTGGAAGGCGGTAGCCCGGCACTTGGAGCATGTGTTTCGACGCTGGTTCTTGACTGGCTTCGTTCAGGGCTACGACTGGGGCAGTTTCCGTAGGAGTTTGTGGTGCTTGTGGCAACTGCGTCCTTTGCGGCACTTGCGGTGCAATGGCGATGAAGTCGCCTGCTGGCTCCACGGCTTCGACGGCTTCCATGTAGTCCAAGTCCTCGAACGGCAGCCCAAGCGCCTTGATTTGATCCTCGGTCACGGCCTTGTCGTATAAGTAAAGCCCGTAACGGTCGATGGTCGAAATCAACTGTTCGGCGTAGTCCCCTTTGGTGGCATAGCCGCATGCCTTAAGGCCGTAGCACCAGCCCCGGTAATCTGTCGGGGCCAGCTTGAACAAGCCGCTATAGCGGGGGTTCTCCCGAAGGAATTTGGAGTGGTCGGCGAACGACTCCTCAATGGCGCCGTAGCTGCGGAACTTGGAGTCAATCAGCTTGCCGTCGAGGCTGTCATCGTCCACTGCCTGAATGACGGGGCCCGCCCAGCCATTATTGGCCTTGATGCAGAAATAGTTGTTGCCGAGCAAGGCCACCCGGCCCTGCCCCCAGCCGGATTCCACGATGGCCTGCGCCAAGGTGATGCTGGCAGGTACGCCATACAGGCCCATCTGCTCCACGGCCATCTTGGCCCAGGTATCAATGAACAACTGCTGGTCGAGCGCTGGAATGGCGTTGGCGTTGGCCGCCTTCGGCAATAGGAATAATGCACAAACGGATAGGATGTGTAGCAATCTCATGTTCCGGGTATGTTGTGCCGAGCAGCCGATGGCAGAAATTGGAAAACGGGGGAAACTTGACAATTGTAGGCTGCATACGCCACTCCCAATTTCTCAATTTCCTAATTTCCTAATTTACCCGTACAGGTGGCCTTTAGCCTCTCCACCTGTACCCAATCGGACACTTAGCCTGTTAACAATCTTGTTTTCTCTTGTTTTCTATTCTTATGACCCAAGGAACATAGGAGGTCGTTTTATCGGTCTTCTCTCTTAGTTGGTTTAATCCCCTGTTTTGAATTTGGCAATGGGGGTACACTTGCAATAAAAGTGCCATATTTAGTCGAGAAAGCGATTTTATTTTAAAAATAATAATATGTAACATACTTTCTAAAAGCCCGTTGTGGCGTTTCCATTCTTGTATATTCATAGGATTGATAAGCAAGTTAACGCTAATGATGACGCCTTCCTCCAGCATATACCCATAGACTTGGCCAGGCAGCCCGTTCGCCCTACCTTTGCCGACATCCTTTCGGTAATCAGTCGGGTTTTCAATGTAAAAAGAAGGCCCTGACCTATTGCGATTCGGGATTGGTCAGGCATTTGTGTTCGCATTTTATATAGACTACCATGTGGAATTCCTACATCAAAGGCTTTCATGCCTACCTCTTGCTGGAGCGCTCCATGTCGCCCAATACCATTGAGGCGTACCTGCGGGACATCGGCAAGCTGGTGCAGTACCTCGAAATCCGTCGCTCGGAGGTAGTCGCCACATTGCCAGAAGGGCAACCAACCCCGCCGCTGCCCGGCCCCGGCGAGCTAGTGCTGACCGATTTTCAGGCCATGCTCAAATGGTTCAACAAGCTTGGCCTCGATTTGCGCTCACAGGCCCGGCTCATCTCCGGCATCAAGGCATTTTACAAGTACCTGCTCGTGGAGGACATCCTCCTGACCGACCCTACCGAGATGCTCGAAACCCCCAAGCTGAACCGCAAAATCCCCGAAGTGCTGCACTTCGATGAGATACAGCGGATGCTGGCCGCCATTGACCACAGCGACCCCCTCGGGCTCCGCAACCGAGCCATGATCGAAACGCTCTATGCCTGCGGCCTGCGGGTGACGGAGCTGATCAACCTGCGCATCTCCAACCTGCATTTCGAGGTGGGCTTCATCAAGGTGCTTGGCAAAAACAACAAGGAAAGGCTCGTGCCCATTGGCGAGGAGGCTATCAAGCATATTGGCTTCTACGTGGAAGGCGTTCGACAGCACCAGAAAGTGAAAAAGGACAGCGAGAACATCCTCTTTCTCAACAGACGGGGCAGCAAGCTCACCCGCATCATGGTTTTTTTAATCATAAAAGACCTGGCAAAACTGGCGGGGATTGAAAAGAACATCAGCCCGCACACTTTCCGGCACTCCTTCGCAACACACCTCATTGAGGGCGGTGCCGACCTAAAGGCCGTGCAGGACATGCTCGGCCACGAGAGCATCACCACCACCGAGATTTATACCCACCTCGATACGGATTATTTGAAGGAGACGGTACTGAATTTCCATCCGAGGAACGTGGAGATGCGTGGGCACAGCAGACGGCCTACGGTGGACGGTTGACAATAGACGGTTGTCGGTGTATATCGCTTGCCGTCTATCGTCCACCGTCAGCCGTCCACCGTCTATCGTCCACCGTTTTCTGTTAAACTTCGGCAAATAGACTTGTTTTCACGGCTTTTTATGGCGTTAAGTGGAGGCAGCTATTTTTGCAAACTAATTTTGGGGATGGATCAGACCTCGTCCCTGACTTTCAAACTAATCAACTGCCAAACTTGACTGCAAACTGCCACCTGTCGAACTGCCAAACTTTCCTCCTACTCCTTGCCTTGGCAATCCTCTGCGGCTGTGCCAATATCGTCCCCATCGAAGGTGGCCCGAAAGACCTTGACCCGCCCCAACTTGACTCCCTACGCTCCACCCGCAACTACCAGACCCGCTTCCAAAAGCAGGACATCGTGCTTGCCTTCGACGAATGGGTGGAATTGCGGGATGTATTCACGCAGGTCATCATCTCGCCGCCACTGGCCAAGCGCCCCGAAATCGTGCGGCGCAAGAAGACCATCCAAGTGCTTTTCGACAAGGACGAAGTGCTGCGTGACAGTGCCACCTACGTCATCAACTTTGGCCAAGCCATCCGTGACCTGACAGAGGGCAACGTGGCGCCCATCGTCTTTGTGTTCTCAACAGGCGACTATATTGACTCGCTCTCCGTGGAAGGCACCATCGTGGATGCATGGACGGAAAAACCAATGGACAAGACCCTTTTCATGCTCTATGAAAACACCGCTGACTCGGTGGTCCGCACAGAGCGGCCCTTCTATTTTGCACTGACGGACAAAGATGGGAAGTTCAAGGTGAGCAATATCAAATCGGGCAATTTCAAGGCCGTGGCACTCAACGACCTGAACCTGAACTACACTTTCGACAGCGAATCGGAGCAGATTGGTTTTTTGGATAGCCTGCTGGCTCTGAATGGGGAAGTGGATAGTTCGGCAGTTTGGCAGGGGACAGGTGGCAGTCAAGCCCCAGGAGATTCACTCCGTCTGGATAGCTTGTTAAAAGACAGGCTACAAATGGACAGCCTGGGTGAGGACTCCATGACAGTGGATAGCCTCTCGAAGAAGCCCGCTCTTCGCCCCGCCAAACCGCCCACGCCTGTTGTCAGCCTACGACTTTTTACCCAAGAAAAGGCCCTGTTTTTGCGAAGCAAGGAAACCGCTAAATACGGCCGGGTGACGCTCGGCTTCAACCAGCCGCCCAAGGAGGCCAAAATCAGTTTCGACAGTGTGGGGCAGGTTGTTTTCCTCGAAAACGAAAAGGATTCCGTTCGGCTTTGGTACCACCACCCCTTACAGGACTCCACTTGGCGCATCTTCGTGCAACGTGACACGAGCGTGGACACGGTGCTGGTAAAATCCGGGCTTCGGGCGAACTTCCTCAACTCGACAAAGCTCACGACCGCCACCAAATTGACGGGCCAACCCCTGAAACTGGCACCTGAGCAGCCGCTGTCCATCCTGTTCAACCACCCGATAGACAGCATCAACGCTGCCAACATCCTGCTGCTGGAGGATACTTCCGAAACCGTTATCCAGCCCCGCCTCCGCATAGATTCGCTGGCAAGGCGAAGCTTCCTCGTCGAGTATCCTTGGAAAGAAGGCGTGCCCTACCAACTGCAAATCTTGCCCGGTGCATTGAGGGATATTTACGGACTGAACAATGCCGACACCATCTTACAAAAAGCCAACGCTGCGCTGCGAAAGGATTTTGGTTCATTGACCCTAAAGGCCGTTGGATTGGATTCGGCCAAGGCCTACGTGGTGCAACTCCTCGACAAGCCAGACTCGCCCCCGGTTCGGATATGGACGGTGGCCAATATGCCCCGATTTGAAGTGAAATTGCCGTTAATGCCCCCCGGTGTCTATACCGTAGAACTTATCGAAGACACCGACCGGAATGGCCGTTGGACAACAGGAAACTATGACCTGCACCGCCAGCCGGAGCGGTTTGTACGGAGGAAATTGGAGGAGTTGCGGGCCAATTGGGAATTGGACGCAGAGGTAAGATTTTGAGCCTAAGAACTTAGGCTTTCCGCCATTCACTTCTTTTCTTGAAGTATTTTGGATTTACCAGCAGCAGCCCGAATGACTCGCAATCATGCTTGCCTTGATTGGCATGGTGTGACCCATGCGCCCGCAAGATGGCCCGGCTGTACTTCGAGTCCAATTGACGGAACCACGAGAACCGTTGGTGGATATAAACATCGTGGATGAGGAAGTAAATCGCCCCGTAAATCGTGATGCCCAGCCCGATGAAGAACAGCCAGGTGTGCACCGTGAACGTGCCTAACAGGATGCAAGTGATGCCCGGCGTCGCAAAGACGAGGAAAAACAGGTCGTTTTTCTCGAACCAGCGCCCTTCCTTGAAGTCGGGGCGGTGGTGGTCTTCGTGCCACTTCCAGCCGAAGCCGTGCATGATGTATTTATGGGCGAACCACGCCACGAACTCCATGCCGCCCACTGCGGCCAGCGTAATCAAGATATTTTTGAGAATCATTTTCTAAAGGATTGGAGGATTGGAGGATTGGAGGATTGGAGGATTGAAGGATTGAAGGAAACCGGCACTGCCTTCAATCCTTCAGTCATTCAATCCTTCAATCCTTAAAGCATATTGAGACTCATCCGCACTGCCGAGCTGCACAGCAGGTAAATCTTCTTGCCATCGTTCACTCGGATGCGCTGCTCCTTGACCTTGGCGGCAGCCGTGCGGCGGATTTTCTGAAACAAATTTAGGTAATATACATAAGCCAAGTACACCCCAAAACGGGCACTCTTCGGCAATTGTACAATGCCAAGGTAGGCATCGTCAAAATCTTTTTTGATTTCAACCTCAATGCGACGCTTGTCTTCTGTGGTAAAATTCGTGAAGTCAACCCCGGGGAAATAAACCCTGCCACGGTCGTCGAAATCGCTCTTCAAGTCACGCAGAAAGTTGATTTTCTGGAAGGCAGCACCAAGGCTGCGGGCAGGTGACTTTAAGTGTTCGAACGAGGCTCGATTTCCATCCGTGAACACCCGCAAGCACATCAGGCCCACTACCTCTGCCGAGCCGTAGATGTACTTATTGTACAAATCACTGCCATAAAACGTGTGGTGTAAGTCCATCTCCATGCTGTCCAAGAACGCATCAATCAATTCCTGTTCGATGTCGTAGCGATGCACCACTTCCTGAAAGGCATGCAACACGGGATTCAGGCTGATGCGCTCCGCAATGGCCGTGTAGGTGTCCTCCCGGAAGCGCCTCAGCAAGTCCGCCTTGGGATAGCCGTCGAAAGTGTCCACAATCTCATCGGCGAACCGCACGAAGCCATAGATGGCATAGATTGGCATCCTGATGGCCGGGTCGAAAGCCCTGATGCCCATCGAAAACGAAGTGCTGTACCGCTTCGTGATGAGCTGGCTGCACTCTTGGCAAGTAGTGTTGTACAGATTAAGCATAGCTGGTTGTTTAGTTACGAGCCTTGAGTTGCGAGTTGCGAGAAGGGCAGTGCCCAACTCAAGACTCGGAACTCGAAGCTCGAAGCTCTTTGTCAATCAACTCCGCCACCACCTGCCCCGAAATCAACGACGGTGGAACGCCGGGGCCAGGAGCAGTCAGTTGACCGGTGTAATAAAGGTTGCTTACTTTTTTACTCTTGATTCTTGGCTTCAAAAAAGCAGTTTGCAGTAGCGTGTTTGCCAAGCCGTAGGCATTGCCCTTGAAGGCATGGTAGTCCGACTTGAAATCATTGTGCGCAAACGACCGCTTATAGACCACTGATTTACGAACATCCTGCCCCGTCAGGTTTTCGAGGCGCTCCATCACAATATGATAATAGCGCTCCCGCATTTCTTCCGTGTCCTCCAAATCTGGGGCGAGCGGGATGAGCACAAACAGGTTCTCGCAGCCTGCTGGCGCCACGGTAGGGTCGGTCATGCTGGGTGCGCAGACGTAGAACAGCGGCTCGGTGGGCCAAGCTGGCTGGTCGTAAATCTCGACCGCATGTTTCTTGAAATCCTTGTCGAAGAAAAGGTTGTGGTGCAAAAGGCCATTTAGCCGCTTGTTTATACCTAAGTAAAACAACAGGCTCGAAGGCGCCATCACCCGTTTGTCCCAGTATTTGGCATCGTACTGACGCACCCCCTCATCCAGTAGGTTTTGCTCGACGTGGTGGTAATCCGCACCGCCGACTACCACATCGGCAGCATACTCGTCCTTGGTGGTGATGACCTTCGTGGCGTGGCCGTTTGGCACGTAAATCTGCCGAACCTCCTCGCCAAGCTGGATTTTCACACCTAATTCCATGGCCAATGCTATCATCCCTTCTATAATCTTGGTCATACCGCCCTTGGGGTACCAGGTACCCAGCGCCATATCGGCGTAGTTCATCAGGCTGTACATGGCTGGGGTATTTTCGGGCGTTGCGCCCAAAAACAACACGGGGAATTCCAGCAGTTCTATCAGCTTTTTGCTTTTGAAAAGCGACCGCACGTGCGAAGAGAGCGAACTGAACATCTGCAAGCGGAACATACTGGCCAATATGCGCAGGTCAGCAAACTCCAAGATGGACAGGCTCGGCTTCCGCACGAACTCGCCCATACCCACTTCGTATTTGTACTTGGCCTCCGCCAAAAACTGACGGAGCTTCACGCTGCTGCCCGGCTCTTCTTGCTCGAACATTTCACAGAGTGCCTCCACTCCAGCTGGCACGTTGAGTTCATCGTTTTTTCCAAAAAAAATGCGGTAAGAAGGGTCGAGCCGAACGAGGTCATAGTAGTCGCTGGCTTTTTTGCCAAAAAGATTGAAATACTCCTCAAAAACCTCCGGCATCCAGTACCAGCTCGGCCCCATGTCGAAGGTAAAACCCTCCGCCTCGAACTTGCGAGCCCGTCCGCCCGGCTCATCGTTCTTTTCCAGCACGGTCACGTCATAGCCCCGCTTTGCCAGGCAACTTGCAGTAGCCAATCCTGCGAACCCCGAACCAATGACGATTATTTTCTTTGCCACAAGCTTGTTTTGCGTTTGGTGAAAAACAGGAGCGAAACAGGAGGTTGGATTTTTTGTTTAAGTTTTTTTTTAAAAAAAATTAAACAAAAAACAAAAAAGCTGAGACTTTGCCGCAAGTCTCTTTTCGCCAATGGCGAAAAATAGGGACTCCAACGTATGAATACGAAGGCGCAGCGGATAAAACTACCCGTTGCGCCGTTTTGTCTCTGCGTTCTTGATGCTTGCACTGAGGGCACAATTGACTTACCCTTAAACCAATGCTAAGCGGGCATTACTTTACCCGCTGCAATCCTGCCTTCGCTCCTTCAAAATCAGGGCTGATGCGAAGCACGTTCTCAAAGTCGGACTTGGCCTGTGCCTTGTCGCCCTTCATTTCGGCTGCAATGGCCCGGTGGAAATACCCATCGGGGAATTCCGGGGCAAACTTCACCGTCAGGTCGAAGCTTTGGTAAGCCTGCTGCACGGAGTCCATGTCCAAGTAGAGCAAGCCCAGGTTGTAGTACCCTTCGTAGTACTGCGGATTGATGGTGTTTATCTTTTTGTAGAGTGCAACAGACCCTTTCAGGTCGTTCTTTTTATTGGAAAGGTAATACGCTTTTGCATGGAGCGCCTCTACGCTCCCCGAGTCGGCCTTGATGGCATTGTCATAGTACTTCGCCGCTTGTGGTAGGCCTTTTTCAGCAAGCAGGTCGGCGAGTTTTATCCAGGCGTCCACCAGTTTAGGGTCATTTTCCACGGCACTCTGGTAGGCCGTGATGGCTTGGTCGGTCTTGCCCATATCGGAGAAGACGTTGCCGAACATGAAAAACATTTCCGGGTTGAGCGGCTCCCGTTGCTGTATGCGCTGCAAAGTGGCCAAGGCCGGGGTATGCTGTTTTACAATCAATTGAAATTCGGCGAGCTTCAACAAGGTAGGCGTCTTATCGGGGAACAGAAGGCCCGCCTTCTCCATCACTTGCAACCCTTGCCTGGACTTGTAATAGTCCATGTAAATATCGGCCAGTATGTGGTAATACTCGGCCTTGGTGGAGTCAAGCCGAATGGCCTTTTCAAAGTCAGCGATGCCCTCGTCGAAGTTCTCGTTCTCGTACCAGAGTGCCCCACGGGTAGCGTAAAGGCTGGCATTGGTGGAATCGGATGCGATTTTCTGCGAAATGTCCTGTATCTGCGGTGTGCCGCCCGCTACCGTTGGCACGTTGGCCTCGGTGGCTGGCTTGGGATCTCTGTCACATGCCGAAAGGAGGAGCAGCATAGCTGCTAAAAGGATTGGATAGTTTTTCGATTTCATAGCTGCGAAAGTAAGGATTAGGTTCCCTACGGGAATGACAAATGAAGGATTGAAGGATTAGGTTCCCTACGGGAATGACAAATGAAGGATTGAAGGATTGGGTTCCCTACGGGAATGACAAAAAAGGATTGAATGGTGGAAGGAAACGTTGTATCGGCACTAATGGAGGCGGCGTTTTACCATCATTAAATGCTCTACCTTCTGAATAAGCCCCTTTGGTGTCATGGCCCGCCAGTTCACTTCGTTCAAACGCTTGCCGAAACTGACATAGTACCCCAAACGGGCATCGTTCATTTCCTCTTCTACGTGCGGGAAGAGGTTGAGCAGGCAAATCCAGCCATCCTCGTCCTTCACGTCCTCGTACCATTCCTCGTAGTAGCAGTCATCGGAAGCATGGAAGTTCAGCACGTTTTCGGCAATGATGACGAACTTGTGGATGCCCTGCTTGATGAGTTCGTCCGCCACGTCCCGCTTTAGGAACATGATGTCGTTGTAAAGGCAGTCGTTCCATTCGCCAATCAACTCAAAGATGGCAAAGCCCTCCTCGTAATCGGCGAACAGTATTTTCATGTAGAGCGTCTGCGAACCAAACTCGTCCCACTGTGGGTGGATGAAATGGTTGTAGATTTTTTTGGTGTAATAAAACTCGTCATAGACCCGGCCATAAAAGGGGGTGTGCTTGTCCTTGGCTGCGTCGTAGTCGTCTTGCCAACGGTGGTATGGCGCTATGTCGTGCATTTCTGATGAAAAAATACGGAAACACATAGGCGCAGGAGAGGTTCAATGCTCTCCTGCGCCTTTTTAATTTCAACTATCAAGATGCAGTTTAAACTTCTTGTCCCCTCAAGATTTCCAACTCACGGGCGACCGCCGCCAGTTTGCCGATGGCTTCGTCAATCTGCGCAAACGTGTGCGTGGCCATGAGCGAGAACCTTATCAGGGTATCTTCCGCCGCAACGGCTGGCGTCACCACGGGGTTCACGAACACGCCTTGCTCCTGCAGGATTTTGGTCAGCATGAAGGTCTTGTTCACGTCCCGCACATAAATGGGGATGATGGGCGTGGTCGAGTGACCCGTCTCGAAGCCGAGGTCGTCGAGCATCCCTTTGGCGTAGCGGGTATTGGCCCAAAGCTGCTCCAGGCGCTCTGGCTCGTGCTGAATCAGTTCCAATGCGGCAATCACAGCAGCGGCGTTTGCTGGCGCAATGCTGGCGCTGAAGATGAGCGACCGGGCGTTGTGTTTCAACCAATTGGCGATGTCGTGGCTGCAAGCAATGAAGCCGCCGATGGTGGCCAGCGACTTGGAGAAAGTGCCCATGATGAGGTCCACCTCGTCCGTCAGGCCGAAGTGGTTGCAGGTGCCACGACCAAGTTCGCCCATGACGCCAAGGCCGTGCGCATCGTCCACCATGATGCTGGCGTTGTACTGCTTTGCAAGCTGCACCATTTCGGGGAGCTTGCACACGTCGCCTTCCATGCTGAACACGCCGTCGGTGACCATAAGCGCCACGTCTTCCGGCCCACGGTCCTTTCCAGCGATTTGGAGCGTCTTTTCCAGCGACTCCATGTTGTTGTGGCGGTACTTGCGGGTGGTGGCAAAGCTCAGGCGGGTGCCGTCCACGATGGAGGCATGGTTGGCTTCGTCGGAGATGATGAAGTCCTTGCGGCCCAGCACTGAGGATAGCACGCCGAGGTTCACCTGCATGCCCGTGCTGAACACGATGGCCTCTTCCATGCCCACGAACTTGGCCAATTTGTCCTCCAACTCGATGTGGAGGTCAAGGGTGCCATTGAGGAAGCGGGAACCAGCACAGCCGGAGCCGTACTTGTCCACGGCGGCCTTGGCGGCTTCTTTGAGCTTTGGGTGGTTGGTGAGGCCGAGGTAGCTGTTCGAGCCGAACATGAGCACCTTCTTGCCGTTCATGGTCACCACCGTGTCTTGGTCGCTTTCGATGACCCTGAAATAGGGGTACACGCCCGCCGCTTTCGCCTCCTGCGGGGCGGTGTACCGTTTCATTTTCGTTTGAAGCAGGTTCATTTTGTGAAGTAAAAAGGAAAAAGGAGAAAGGAAAAAGTAGGGCCGCTGCCATGCCAAGTTGCTGAACGACAAGCGGTTACGAATTGCCTTTGCCTTGTTGCCTCATTTTCTGTATTGTGTGTATTGCGAATGAATGTTAAAAAAAACGGTTGACTTTCAACCCTTTCAAATATTCGTCCATCACCTCATCCTTCCCAACAATATCCATTTTCTCATGGATGGCTTGCGATATGATTATCCTATCGAAAGGGTTACGATGATACCAAGGCAGTTGGTGTTGCACCAAGGTGTGAGAAAATTCAATCGGTAAAATTATGAAACAGTTTTCGTTGACATCGTCAATGACCGTCTCATACTTGCCCCTTATGTCCAATTTCCCCAAGGAAGTCTTGATGGAAACCTCCCAAAGACTGGCAATGCTGACAAAACTCTCGTTTTGGGGGTCTTCTATGGCTTTTCGGGCAGTTTCGCTTAGCTGCTCACTACCTGCTACAAACCATAAGAAGGCATGGGTGTCCAGTAAGAGTTTCATCACATACAGTCTTTGAAATCCTCCAACGGCGCATCGAAATCGCTTGCCAAGATGTACTTCCCTTTGGCGCTGCCAAACTTCGGGGTCGGCTTCTTGGGCTGCTTGGGGGCATGTTTCATCAGCAAATAGCCAATGAAATCAAGTACTTCCTGCTTCAAGTTCTCAGGAAGCACTTGGAGTTGATGGATGATGATTTTATCAGTCATGGACTATTTTTTTCAATTCATTGGGATTCTCAATATGGCAGTTAGCTTTTTCACATTGAAAATCAACGGATTATATCGGCATACTTACCCATCCACCCATTCACCCTCGTCCTCAAAATCAATTTTTCATAAACCAAAATCGTCGCTACGGCGCAGGCCGCTCCAAGAATCACGTCTATGATGTAGTGGTGGCGGGAATAGACCGCCGCCCACCAAATTCCGAGTAAAATTACCAAAAACACCAGACTGGCAAGGCGTAACCGCATTTTTACCCCAAAATACAGGGTAACGAGCGGATAAGCCGAGTGCAGCGAAGGTATGGCGGCAAAGACATTGGCGTTCTTGGCGTACATGCCATTGAACAATTTCACCCCCAAGATGCGGTCAAAGTTCGCCAACCCCGCCTCATTGCCAGGGATTTTGAAATTTTCCTCGAAGCCATGAAGCTCCACGTACCACGGCGCTGCAGCCGGGTAGGCATAGTACAGCAAAAAGCCAAAAAGGTTTACGAGCAAAAAAGATAGGGAAAAATCGAGCAGGGTTCGTTTGTCCTTGAAAAAAAGCCAAAGGGCGAAGGCCATTGGCACGGGCACCCAGCAGAGGTAGAACAGGCCGGATAGCACATCGGCCACGGGGTGGGTATTGACGGCGAAATACTCGTTGGGCGTCACCCGCTGGCCCAGGTACTCGAAGCCGAACAGCGCCTTCTCTATTTCGTAGGGTTCTTGGACGTGTACGGGGTTCACCTCGTAGTTGGGCAGTACCCGCATGGCATCGTAGATGACCCAGTAAATGCCAAAAAAAGCGAGGGAAAGGAAGACCTTCCGGGTGGTTCCGGTCGTGAAAAACAGCGTCAGGCAAAGGCCGAGGAAGACGAAATGGTCGGTGCGGATGCCCACCACCAGCGATGTCCAAAGCAGGTAGGCCACGGCAAGGCCCAGCATGATGGTCGTCTCTCGTCTTGGAAACCGCTCAAATGACATGAAGCTAACGGGTGTTGACTGGAGATTTGGCAAATCTTGGAGATTTGACAAATCTTAGGCCGCTTACAAATGCTTTGCGCTCCCAAATTGTTGCATGGGAGCACAAACAAAGGCCGCAAAGGTAGGAAGGGGGCTTCAATATTGAAGTTGCGGTAGCAAAGAATGCTGAAACTGCTTTACTTTGAGCCAACAGCTTTTCAATTTCTCATGCTTTGTTCTCAAATAATCTTCCTTTTTCTCGCAATTTTTGGGTCAAAATGCACGGGGGCTGCCCTGCCCGACCAACCCTTCGTGCTTGTGCTCGGCGTGGCCCAAGACGCTGGCTACCCGCAAGCCGATTGCCAAAAAGATTGCTGCAAAACGGCTTGGGAGCAACCCCAGCATCGCCGGATGGTCTCTTGCATCGCAGTGGTTGACCCAGCCAGCAACCAGTTCTGGATGGTGGACGCAACCCCCGATTTTGCGGAGCAACAACGCCTCGCCCAATACGTATTGCCGGGTAGGCAATTGAAATTGGCAGGCATTTTTCTCACCCATGCACACATAGGCCATTACACGGGCCTGATGCAGCTTGGGCGGGAGGCAATGGGCGCAAAAGCAGTGCCCGTACATGCCATGCCCCGCATGACCGATTTTTTGGGGAACAACGGGCCTTGGAGCCAGTTGGTGTCGCTCCGCAATATCGAGTTGCACCTCTTGCAGCCCGGCTCGGCAGCTGTGCTGAACGAACGGCTGCGAATGGTGCCCATGCCCGTGCCGCACCGTGGGGAATTCTCCGAAACGGTCGGTTTCCGCATCGAAGGGCCGGGCAGGTCGCTGGTTTTCATACCCGATATTGACAAATGGGAGCGCTGGGAACGGGACATCAACGCCGTGGTAAAGGCCACGGACTATGCCCTGCTCGACGGCACGTTCTACCAAAACGGAGAAATCCCGGGCCGTGACATGTCCGAGATTCCGCACCCGTTCATCGAGGAAAGCATGGCGAGGTTTTCGCAGCTGTCCGCAATGGAACGGGCAAAAATCCGTTTCATCCATTTTAACCACACAAATCCCGTGATGCGGGAAAACAGTGCGGCGGCAAAGCATGTTCTTGATAACGGCTTTGGCATCGCTTCGCAAGGGGAGCGGTTCGGCCTTTGAAACCTTGCATTCAAGCCATTGATTTTCAATATTATAGCAATGAAATTTTTCAAATCACGTACTTCCAAATTCCTCGCCATCGGGGCCATCGCTTTCGGCGGCTTGGCCACCACGGTCATCGAGAACGGCAACTACTTCGAAATTGCCAAGAACATCGAAATCTTCGCCAATCTGTACAAGGAGGTGAACACCTACTACGTGGACGAGCTTGACCCCTCCACGCTGATGAAGACGGGCATTGACGCCATGATGGAGAGCCTAGACCCCTACACCAATTATATCAGCGAGACGCAAATCGAGGGCTACCGCTTCATTACCGAGGGGAAGTACAACGGCATCGGGGCGGACATCCGCCTTATTGATGGGCTGCCGACCATCGTATCGCCTTATTTGGATGCGCCAGCGCAAAAGGCAGGCCTCAAGGCGGGTGATAAAATCATCGCCATTGACGGCAAGGACACCAAGGGCAAGACCACCGACGAGGTGAGCGCCTTCCTGAAGGGCTACCCCGGCACCGAAGTGGAACTGACCATCAGCCGCCCTGGGCAAGATAAGCCCCTGAAAATCACGCTCGTTCGGGACGAAGTCTCCGTCTCCAACGTGCCCTACGCTGGCATGGTCTCCGGCGACGTGGGCTATATTGCCCTCACCACCTTCACCCGTGATGCGGGCAAGAACGTGGCCAAGGCCCTCGCCGACCTGAAAACCGAGCAGCCCAACCTCAAGGGCGTCATCCTCGACCTGCGTGACAACGGTGGTGGACTTTTGGCCGAGGCAGTGAACCTTTGCAACGTGTTCATCCCCCGTGACGAACTCGTGGTGACGACCAAGGGCAAGGTGCAGGAATGGGACCGCAGCTTCCGCACCCAAAGCCCAGCGAACGACCCGCAGGTGCCGGTCATCGTTTTAATCAACAAAGGCTCGGCATCGGCCTCCGAAATCGTGTCGGGAACCATTCAGGACCTGGACCGGGGCGTGCTGCTCGGCCAGCGCAGCTACGGCAAGGGCCTCGTGCAGAACACCCGTGACATCGGATACAACGCCAAGGTGAAACTCACCACGGCCAAGTACTACATCCCCAGCGGGCGCTGCATCCAGGCCGTGGAATACGAAGACGGCAAGCCCGTTGACATCGCCGACGCCAAGCGGGCCAAGTTCAAGACCCGCAACGGCCGTACCGTACTCGACGGTGGCGGCGTGGCCCCCGACGTGCTGCTCGACCACGACGCCAACAGCAATATCCTGCAAACCTTGGAGGAGAAAAACGTCGTGTTCAAATACGTGACGGAGTGGATGCTGCGCAATCCGGAGGTAAAAACCCTGGAGGATTTCCATTTCACAGCCTGGGACGACTTCGTTGCCTTCCTCAACAAGCAGAACTACGATTTCGATACCGAGACGGAGAAGCTGCTCAAGGATTTGAAGGAAAAATCAACCAAAGGCGGCTACCTCACTGCTGCTGACCTGCAAGCCTTGGAAACCAAGGTCATGGCAGCCAAGAAGGCGGACATCGAAAAACACAAGGAGCGCATCACCGACATGATCGAGAAGGAAATCGTGAGCCGTTTCTTCTATGAAAAAGGGCGCATACAGGTGGGCCTGCGCAATGATGTGGAGATAAAGGAGGCCGTTAAGTTGTTGGGCGATAAGGCGAGGTATGATGCGATATTAAAGGGGTAAAATGAATCGAACTATTCGCTGGACAAGTATTAGTTTTGAGGCTTAAAACTCTTGAATTAGCATGATAAAATCAATCAAGCTGACTAATTTCTTTAGCTTCAAAGATGAAGAAATTGTGTTTGACCCATCCGTCAATTTGCTTGTAGGCATCAACGGGTCTGGCAAGTCCAATCTCCTTAAAGCTATCCGTTTGTTGAAAGAGGGTGTTGAAGGTAGCACCAAAGACACTGCCCTTAGGGATTTGATAATTGATGTTTGGGGCGGTTTTGAAAATGTTTATTGCAAGAGTTTACGAGATACAAAACATGACAATTCTCTAGGAATTGAATTTAAGTTTGATGGGGCAGTTTTATCATCCTATGGTCAAGGCGTTTACGAGTTCAGGAAAGATGTAGTTTACAAGATAATCTTGATAAGAAAACCAAGCACAGATAACTACTACGTAAGTGAGAAAATTAGTGATGAAGGAGGCTACATCTACTTGGATTTTATCAACGGCAATGGTAAGGTCAGGGAAAGGATAGGAGATGGACAAGTCCCTTTCATCAGCTACGACGATTACAACCCACAAGAATTGGCACTTGCAAAAATTTCCGATTTTGATAAAGACAGATTCCTTCCATTGGTTTT
Organism: Saprospiraceae bacterium; assembly: GCA_022841745.1. Classification (GTDB taxonomy): domain Bacteria; phylum Bacteroidota; class Bacteroidia; order Chitinophagales; family Saprospiraceae; genus UBA6168. The sequence goes on from JALHQW010000023.1 coordinate 104,505, forward strand.
GATAAAGCGGGCCATAAAGGACATGGTTGTTTACAACTATTTTGACACGACTGCCGAAAGTAAATTGAGAAAAGCAATGAACGCCACATCGGGCGAAAAAAAACTGTTTCCTGACGGCAGCAACCTACCTCAGATTTTAAACACCATAAAAATCAACTCAAAACCTTCATTCAAAGCTATCCAAGATAAACTTAGGGACGTAAATCCGATGTTTTCAGGTTTTGACTTCAATTTCTTGGGGTCTGGCAACTTTGAACTTATGTTGGATGAGAATGAATTGAATAGTTCTGTCCACATCACCCATGTATCAGATGGAACATTAAGGTATTTATGCTTACTCGCTATTTTGTTCAACCCCCAGCGAGGAAAGTTCGTCTGCATTGATGAACCAGAGGTTGGTTTGCATCCCGATATGATCTTTAACATAGCTAATGCAATAAAGGATGCCTCGGACGACACGACTTTCCTGATTGCCACACATTCGGAAAACATCCTTGATGCCTTCAAGGTCGAAAACGTCAGGGTGTTTGAAAAAGATGAAACCAACTGCTCCGTTATCCACCAATTTAGTGAAGATGAATTTGATGGCTGGTATGACGAATTCAACCCTGGGCGCATGTGGAGGGCTGGAGATATTGGAGGAAAACGCTGGTAATTCAATAGATTGATTTATGAAGAAAGACTTTGGTACTATACTGTTTATTGAAGGTACGGACGATACAACCAACGGAGTTCTTAGTCAAGGTTTTAATAAACTCTTGAGTAAAAAGCTGGCCGGAAAAATGCCTCGGATAAACATGGGGGAAGGAAAAACACAGGCCATCAAGAAATTCAAGAACAATAAACTTGGCCGAACAAGCCTTCTTTTGATTGATTTGGATACGAGCGATGAAAACACAGACAGCGTCCTAAAGGAAAATCAACTTTATGAACATAAAAACTGCATATTCTTTATGATACAAGAAATGGAAGCTTGGTTTTTATCGCAACCTGCAATGCTTGACAAGTATTACAAGGATAAGATTTCAAAAAAAATACCTGCAAAACCTGCAAAAGATATTGATGACCCATCAGATTTATTGGCCAATATTACCAGAAATACCAAGAAAGGCAAATACCACAAAGTCCAAGATGGCACTCAACTGCTCCAGTTGTTGGACGCCGATAAATTAGAGAATGACTTTCCTGATTTCAAAGCCTTAATCGAAAAATTGGCTTAATTAATCAAACAACCTAACCTATGCATTACCACCATCTCGGCACCATCCCACCCAAGCGCCATACCCAGTTCCGCAAGCCCGACGGCACCCTTTATGCCGAGGAGTTGTTCTCTACCGAGGGTTTCAGCGATGTCTATTCGCTCATTTACCATACGCACCCGCCGACCCAAATCGTGCAGGTGGGCGACCCGTACAGCGTGGCACCGAAGCTGGTCTCGGATAAACAGTTGAAGCACCGAAGCTTGAAGGGCTTCCGCATTGAGCCAGAGGACGACTACCTGCGCAGCCGCAAGCCGGTGCTCGTCAACGACGACTGCCGTATTACCCTCGCTGCACCTCGCAAGAGCATGTCGGACTATTTTTACAAAAATGCCGATGCCGACGAGGTGATTTTCATCCATGAAGGCACGGGTACGCTGCGCACCATGTACGGCAACCTCGACTTCGCCTACGGCGACTACCTCGTGGTGCCTCGTGGCACGACCTACCAGCTGACCTTCAACGACGAGAACAACCGCCTTTTCATTGTCGAAAGCACCAGCCCCATCACTACGCCTAAACGCTATCGCAACAATTACGGCCAGTTGCTGGAGCACTCGCCCTACTGCGAGCGGGACATCCGCAAGCCGATGCAATTGGAGACCCACGACGAGCAGGGCGACTTTCTGTTTTACATCAAAAAACAGGACCTGATTTACCCCTACCACTACCTCAACCACCCCTTCGATGTGGTGGGTTGGGACGGCTACCTCTACCCCTACGCCTTTAGCATCCATAATTTTGAACCCATCACGGGCCGCCTGCACATGCCGCCGCCCATCCACCAGACCTTCGAGACCCGTGCCTTTGTCATTTGCAGTTTCGTGCCCCGGCTCTACGACTACCACCCGCTGTCCATCCCTGCACCTTACAACCACTCGAACATTGACAGCGACGAGGTGCTCTATTACGTGGACGGCGACTTCATGAGCCGCAAGAGCGTGGAGCGGGGCCAAATCACCCTGCACCCCGGTGGCATCCCGCACGGGCCGCACCTCGGCACGGTGGAGAAGAGCATCGGCAAAAAAGAGACGCTTGAACTTGCGGTGATGGTGGATACTTTCCGGCCACTGAAGATGACGGAGTATGCGGCGGGGATTGAGGACAAAGAATACTATAGAAGCTGGTTGCCTTCATGAAAAACCCTTATTTTCGTAGAAAAATACGTCGCCAATGAACAGTTTGGAGTTAAAAAACGACCTGCTTCGCCTTTTGATGGAAACTGACGATACGCAGTTATTGGAAAAGGTGCGCCGCTATTTCAAGCTGCTCAAGCACGAGCCAGTTTCGGATGTAACTCTTGAAGCCCAAGAGTTGGCAATGGTGGAAATCGGCCTCCAGCAAATCGAAAAGGGACAAGTGATGTCTCATGAGGAGGTGAGGAAACGGATTGAGCAACGGCTTTACAAGAAACAGCAATGAACACGATTGTCTGGTCGGACTTGGCCTACCTTTCGTTTAACGATACCGCTGATTATCTCACGGAAAACTACTCACTTGACGCTGCTATCAAGTTTGATGAGGAAGTCGAGAAACTGCTCGAAAAACTGCGCTCCTTCAAGCATTTTTGCCCACCTTATGAACTGCGGCCCATCTTGCGTAAATGCACAGTGAACAGACAAATATCCTTGATTTATAGGGTTGATGGGACTACAATCCACCTGATTACCTTTTTTGATAATCGTGGTGTCCATCTTTTCTGAAAGAGTGATGAAATGAGGGTTATGGGTCTGCTTTCACCATAGGCACATACACTGGCATGAGGATTTTCAAAAATCTCCGAGGTACGCACCACATGTGTCTAAAATATTGAAAATCAAAATTTTATGACATATTCTCTTTAACTAAGCAGGGTTGTAGTGTGCCACTTTTATAAAAAAAATGTTACCAAATTTATTAATTCTGTATCTTTGTAAGCGTTAAACAAAGTGGCCGACTCTGGAACAGCCGGCCACCTAGTAAAACACGGAAGGTCAGGTTATTCTAAGAGCCAGTACCTTCCTAACAGCCATTCCAATGGATAGTTACTAAACTCTATCCAAAGTTGACGCACGAAAAGGAATAACTTCCTCAGTACGTCGAGAACGTCAGCAGTTTTCTTTAGCTTTTCAAACTTGCTGACTTTTTGCAAATGATTTTTTTTCATTTGAAAAAAATTTGATGAGAAAATAAAAGGTGTCCATCGTGGATGCCTTTTTTTGCATCCTTGAATGTCCCACCATATCTTGGTTACTATATAGAACCAACCTCTTTCGGTCAGTTTTAGCCAAAAAAAAAAGCGGCCAATTCGTTTCACTTCAGACCTCACGACTATGATTTTCCCCTGACTGAGTCAGAGGGGAAAATCTCGTTGTGGTTCGAAGCGTTAGCACGAATTGGCCGCTAGAGGCTCAGAGAGCGAATTCAATTATACTAATTTGTGATTTTCTTTGGTTTCTGCGCAAATATAAAGACTTCGTAACTATACAGCCGCCTTCTCTGGGTTAGGCATCATTGCCATAGCTGTCAGTACGTTAAATACTGATTGCCCATTCTTGATAGCTGTATCAATGATAGACCGGATGATGCAGTAG
>JALHQW010000024.1:0-92265 GCA_022841745.1 Saprospiraceae bacterium
GCTGGATGCTGGATGCTGGATGCTGGATGCTGGATGCTGGATGCTGGATGCTGGATGCTGGATGCTGGATGCTGGATGCTGGATGCTGGATGCTGGATGCTGGATGCTGGATGCTGGATAGTTTTATGACTTAAATATGCTTATGTTTCAAAAATGATGCACTCAGTACGATGTAAATCAACATTTTTGCGCTTGGTGCAAAATAGTGGGTAATGGGTAGTGGCATCCAGCATCCAGTATCCAGTATCCAGCATCCCCCACAATCACATTAAGAAGAAATGGAACTTTACAAACAAGTATTTGAGAACAACAAGCGGTGGGTCGAATCCAAGGTCGCCCACGACGTCGATTTTTTTGAAAAATTGGCAAAGGACCAGCGGCCCGACTTTCTTTACATCGGCTGCTCCGACAGCCGGGTGCCCGCCAACGAAATCATGGGACTGGAGCCGGGCGAAGTCTTCGTCCACCGCAACATCGCCAACCTCGTGGTGAACACCGACCTGAACGTGCAATCGGTCATTCACTATGCCGTAGTGCATTTGCAGGTAAAGCATATCGTGGTATGCGGCCACTACGGCTGCGGGGGCGTGAAGGCGGCCATGATGTCCAAAGACCTCGGCCTGATGAACCCTTGGCTGCGCAATATCCGGGATGTTTACCGCCTGCACCAAGACGAGTTGGATGACATCCCCAACCTCGACGAGCGTTATGACCGCCTCGTGGAACTGAACGTTCGGGAGCAGTGCATCAACGTGGTCAAAGTTGCTTCTGTGCAAAAGCGCTATTACCACGAAGGCTACCCGACCGTACATGGCTGGGTCTATGACCTGCATAATGGGCTACTGAAAGACTTGAACCTCGACATGGGACACGAGGTGGCGAAGATTGCGAAGATTTACGACCTGCACGATGAGTTTTAGGTGTTAACATTGCAACCAATCGAAGGCAGTTTGGTCATTATTCCTGAAACTTTATTTCAATCACCAAACTGTTTATCATCATGAAAAAAACGATTTTCCTTAGCCTGTTGCCAATGTTCGCTTCGCCCTTTTTGGCTGTTTCGCAATCCAATTCTGCTGACGATATGACCATGGCCGCCCTTGAGGTGAAAATGGAAAGCCTCGGTCAAGAAATGGAAAAACTAGGCGAGATCATGGAGAGCTATGGCCAAGAAATGGAAAAATACGGGGACGAACTGGAAAAAAGCGAAGGCAAGTCAAAAACCGCCGAGAAGAAAATGGAAGAACTCGGCGACAAGATGAACACCCTTGGCGAGCAGATGGGCAAGTTGGGCGCAATCATGGGCGAGTACGGGGAGAAAATGGGCGAAAAGCACCACCAGATGATGACATGGTTCTTTAAGGAACTGAAAAAAGACGGCCTTATCTCCTCCCTCAATGGCAAGGCCCGCATCATTTTCGATGAAAAAGGGCTGAACGTGGACGGCAAAAACGCCTCCGATGCCTTGTTCAAAAAGTACAAAGCAGGCATTGAAAAATACTATGACCAGCCGCTTAAGACCGATTTCAGCCTATTTTTCAAAGGCACTATCAAGGAGAAAAACGGCAAAATAGAAACAGATGGGAGCATGAACTCCGACTTCTAAGGCACCAAATAGAAAGGGGCATAATGCCGCATTTGAAACGGTTTCAAATGCGGCATTTTTTATCAATCCCGCACCGTTCCTGAAAACACGCTCACCTTCGAGCTGAACGGGTTGCCCGAAGACCGCCGGAACGACACGACTTGCCCGACATGCCAGAGCGCATCGCCAAGTGGGCCGTTCATGATATTCCAGAACGGGAACTCCGTCCTGTTTTCCCCATTCTGCCGGATGATGTGCAGGCCCTCCAACTTCGTGCCCGGCTGCTTCAAGAGCGTGCTGGCCTCATGCAGGTTTTCCAGCGTTTTCCGCCGCTTTACCTCAAAGCTCAACGGCGATGTCTCCTCTCCTGAACGGATATTTGGCTGGTTTTTCACAGCGTTCAGCATCATGGTGGAAAGGCCCATGATATGGTCAATCGTCTCCTCGGAACTGCGGGACTCCGGTGTGGGGCGGAAGGCGAGGTCTTCAACACGAAGACCCTCCGTTGCCCAATAAAAGCGAAAGCCCAGCCCGTCAATGCTACGGGCAGCCACGTTTTCAGCGGTGAAGCTGTCTGGGTACGCAGGGATTTCCCGGTAGGGCAATTCTGCATTGGTTTGGGCAAATATGGTCATCGGTAAAAGCAGAAGAAACAGGGTGAGTGATTTCATGATGGATGATTTAGCAGTCGGTGAAACGCAAAAATAGCCAATACAATGATAAAGGTGAGCTTGGCCAATATCCATGAATATGGCAAGTGAGGAAATCAATAGTTTTGATATTTTTGACCATATTTTCAAACTGAAATCATCCGAAAATTATGGTAAATATCTCCCACCCTACCCTCCAGTTCCTCACCGACCTCAAGGCGCACAACGACCGGGATTGGTTCACTGCCAACAAGCCTCGCTTCGAGGCCGCCAACAAGGAATTCCACCAGTTCGTGGATGCTTTGATTGGTGAAATCCAAAAATTTGACCCCAGCATCGCCCACTACACGGCGAAAGACTGTGTGTTCCGAATTTACCGGGATGTGCGCTTTTCAAAGGACAAATCGCCGTACAAGACCCACTTCGGGGCGCATGTGACCGCCGCCGCAAAGAAATCGGAAATCCATACCAAAGCAGGTTACTACCTCCACCTCGAACCCGGCGGCGAAAGCTTCTTAGCTGGCGGGGCGTATCTGCCTGAAAGTCAATGGCTTAAAGCGATTCGACAGGAAATTGCCTATAATACCGCTGATTTCAACGCCATCCTCAGCGGCAAGGATTTCAAACAGTATTTTGGTGAAATGGAAGGCGAAAAACTCAAGACCACGCCGAAGGATTACGCCCCCGACCACCCTGCCATTGAATTGCTCAAACACAAGAGCTTCCTCGCCTCGCATAAACTGACTGACGAGCAAGTGTTGTCCGATGGGTTTTTGAAGCATTGCGCCACGGTGTTCAAGGCGCTGCACCCGTTTGATGCGTTCTTGAACCGGGCTATGGATTGATTTGTGTTCCCTTTAAATGAAAAAAAATGGGCGGCGCCCCGAAAGCCGCCGCCCAATTTTGACCAATCAAATTGATTGGTATTTACTGCCCAACCACTGGGCAGTTGACCAAAGCCACCCCGCTGCCAAGGATATTGGCAGTTTGGGCTGTCATAAGGTCGCTCACCTCGCAAAATTTGCATTATCGAACACGTTCACTGACCACAGCGGCGACTAGTCGGCATCAGCAGGGATAGCCAGCACGTTGTGCGTTTGGCTGCTGCCGCTCTCTGTCACGAAGCCGGAGGCTGGGCCGCCGTTGGGCTGGTCGGGGTTCACGAGTTTTTGAAAAACGCCGCCCCGTTGGTCTGTCCAACCCCCGTTGCGGCGTTGCTTCTTTGAATATTCGGGGACAAATTTCCGACCCTTCCGACAGCCAATCGTCACGGTTTGTTTACAATTTTGTCACTTTATATAAGTGTGGTTAAATCTTTAGTTTTGCAACTTATGATGTTGTTAATCAATGGCTTATCTTGGTTTTTGATTGAAGATAAATGGTCAAACCCAATCCATATCATGATGTTTTTGTGAGCTTCGCAATACCCTTGTCATAATTGTCCATAATGCTGTGATAGTTCTGTGATAGTTGAGGGGTATTTTTGCGGAGCAGTAAATGCCTTCTCCAAACAATTCAGCAATCAAACTCCAAAGGAGCAAGCAATCAAAACAATCACTAACCCAATGTCCAAGCAAGTCCTTGTCGTGGAAGACGACCCCAATATCATAGACCTTCTGGAAATCCACCTGAAGGACCTCGACTGCACCGTCACCAAGGCCATAGACGGCGAAGCGGGCCTGCGGGAAGCACTTGGCAGCCCTTTCGACCTCATTATACTTGATCTGATGCTGCCAAAAATGGACGGCTTGGAGGTCTGCCGCCGCATACGGGCAAAGGAGCTGCACCTTCCCATCCTCATGCTCACTGCCCGCACCGAGGAGATTGATAAAGTGCTGGGCCTCGAAATGGGTGCCGACGACTACCTGACCAAGCCCTTCGGCGTACGGGAGTTCATTGCAAGGGTGAAGGCCATCTTCCGCCGCATGGAACTGTTCAGCACACGCTCCTCGCAGCAGCCAATTGGTAGTGCCATGCAGTTTGGCAGCCTCCAAATCAACCTCGACATGCGCCGGGTGACCATCGAAGAGCGCCGGGTGGAGCTGTCGCCCAAGGAGTTCGACCTGCTCAGCTTGTTGGCCTCCAACCCCGGCAAGAGCTACGACCGTGCCCGCATCCTTGACTTGGTATGGGGCTACGAGTTCGAGGGCTACGAGCACACCGTCAATTCCCATATCAACCGTTTGCGCAGCAAAATAGAACCCGATATCCACCAACCGACCTATATCCTCACCACCTGGGGCGTGGGGTATCGGTTTAATGAAGAACTTTGACGATTGCGGAATTCGGATTGCGGAATGCGGATTGGGGCGATTGCCAAATTGCAAGACCCCTTTTCATACTGAAAAAGACAGTGAAAATCAACTCCGCACTTCCCCCAATCCGAAATCCGCAATCCGAATTCCGCAATCAAATCATGTCCAATTCAAATAAACTATACTGGAAAATCTCGGCCACTTTCCTCCTCGTGATGGTGGTGCTGGGGGTAGTCTATGTGCTGGTGAGCGCCTACACCTACCGCAACTATACCTTGGAGACGAGCCAAAGACTCCATGCCCACCTCGCCGACCACCTCGTGAAGGAAACCAAGCCGCTCGTGAATGGCAAGCCCGACACGACCGCCACGCACGACATCATGCATTCCATGATGGTCATCAACCCCAGTGTGGAGGTGTATCTACTCGACACGACTGGGCGCATCATTGACTACGTGGTGCCGTTCAGCACGGTGAAACGGGAGCGGGTTAGCCTCGAACCCGTGCACAAGTTCATTGAAGCCAAGGGCGAACTGCACATCCTCGGCGATTGTCCGAAGGCACCCGGCGCACAGAATATCTTCTCGGCTTCGCCAATTTTTGAGGGGGAAAAACTAACGGGCTACGCCTATATCATCCTCGCTGGCATGGCGCAGCAGGAGGTGGGTGCCACGCTGCTCGGCAGCTATTTTTTAAAAACAGGTTCGCTCATTTTCCTCGCCACCCTGATTGCATCGCTGCTGGTCGGATTGTTCGCTATCTGGCTGATTACGAGGAACTTACAGAACATCATAGAAGTGGTGCGGCGCTTCAAGGAGGGCGATAACAAGGCTCGTGTGCCAAATGCGCAGGGCAACGACCTATCCCTGCTGGCCACCACTTTCAACGATATGGCGGACACCATCGGGGCCAATATCGAGGAACTGAAATCGGTCGAAAACCTGCGTCGGGAACTCATCGCCAACGTCTCTCACGACCTGCGCACCCCGCTGGCCATCATGCAGGGCTACGTGGAGACGCTGCTCATCAAGAACGACACCCTCACGCCCGACGAGCGCAAGCAGTACCTCGAAACTACACTTGGCAGTTCGGAGAAATTGGCAAAGCTTATTTCCCAACTCTTCGAGTACTCCAAGCTGGAGGCCAAGCAAATACAGCCCCGCAAGGAGCCGTTTTTCATCGCAGAACTGGCGCAGGACGTCCACCAGAAGTACCAAATCATTGCGAAGCGAAAAGGCATCACGCTCCAACTCGACCAACCGAAGGACCTGCCCATGGTCTTCGCCGACCTCGGCCTGGTGGAGCGGGTCATCCAGAACCTGATGGACAATGCCCTAAAGTTCACCCCGTCTGGCGGCAAGGTGAGCATCGCCCTACGGGCAATGGACAGCAACGTGGAGGTGCGCATCGCCGACACGGGGCCGGGCATACCAGAAAGCGAGCAGTTGGCCATTTTCGAGCGTTACCGCAAGGCATCAACTGGCCATATGCAACAGTCGGCGGGGGCTGGGCTGGGTCTGGCCATTGCTAAGAAGATTCTAGAACTGCACGATGCCACGATTCGGGTGCAGAGCAAGCTGAACGAGGGGACGGCGTTCATGTTCCAGTTGCCGGTGGCGGTGGGATAGGCATACCTCACCCCCGGCCCTTCTCCTGCGAGGAGAGGGGCCGGGGGTGAGGTGAATCTTCCTTCACCTCTCATTGAAAATCAAACCTTTTAATCAAATACTTCAACTTATGAAAAGGAACAAAATCCTACTGCTTTCAACCCTACTCTTTGCAGCATTGGCCTTGCTCAACGCTTGCAAAAATGACGACGACAGCGGCAGTTCGGCGGCTATCACCGACGAAGAGCTGTACGACTTGGCAAAGTCCACATCCGGCTTTGTTTGGTATAAAAATTCCGATGACTTTCTGGACATGAGCGCAGGTTCGGGCCATGCCCAACCCCTGCTCCGCACCCGCTACAACGCTAAGGCCGCCGCTGCTCTCGACTCGGACGGCAAGGTGAAGGCTGGTACTACCTTTGCCGATGGCTCGCTCATCGTGAAGGAACTGAACAACAACCCCACCACGTTGGCCATTTACGCCGTCATGTACAAAAGCGCCAACGACCCAAACGCTGACGCCAATGGTTGGGTTTGGGCCTACCTGAATGCCAATGGCTCCGTACTGTCCAGTTCCACGGGCAAGGGCAGTGGCTGCAATGGCTGCCACGGACAAGCAGACCATATTGATTTTACCCTGATGAACAAGTTTTTTCAGTAAGCCCAAAGCCGATGAGGTGACACCTTTTTGCCTTTCAAAATACTACTAAAATTCCAAGAGTTTAGTTGGCAGAAAGATGTCACCTCTGAACCCCAACTGCCAGTAAAATAATAGCAAAATGAAAAAAATCACCATCCTACCCTTCCTCCTGATTGCCATTTTCGCCCAGAATCAGGCTACCGCCCAAGGTTGCTCAGATGCTGGTGTCTGCACCCTGAACGCCTTCAAGCCCGGCTCGGAAACGGACACCGACAACCACCTCAAATTAGGTTATACCAACGGCCTTGCCGACTACGACATCAGTGTGAATGGGGCGTACCTCGAATACGGTCGCCGATTCGGGGAGAAGTTTGGCGTGGACGCCAAGCTGGCGGCGCTGGGGCAGTCTGGCAACGGCATTTCCGTTTTCGGGATGTCGGATATGTACCTGAATGCCAATTACAGGTATTCCGAAACCACTGGATTTACTATGGGTTTTAAAATCCCGTTCAACAAGGCCGACCGCCGCCAGAACGGCATTGGACTGCCGATGGACTACCAATCGAGCCTCGGGACGCTTGACCTCATCCTTGGCGTGAGCCACCACATTGGCAAGCTACAGGCGGTGGTGGGCTACCAGCAGCCGCTGACGCAAAACGATAACGTGTTCGTGCCGGAAGCCTTCTCCGCCGACTCCAAGCTGCGGGAAATCCCCTCCACCTACCTATTCAAGCGGGCAGGTGATGTGCTGCTGCGCCTCTCCTACCCCATCAATTTGGGGGAAAAGCTGCGCATCACGCCCAGCATACTGCCGATTTACCATGTTTCCAACGACAAGTTTAACGTGCAGAGCGTTCAGAAGGAAATCGAAGGCTCTAAGGGCTTTACGCTGAACGGGAACGTCTATGTGGACTACCAGTTGGGAGAAAAGGGCAATCTGCAACTGAGCCTCGCCTCCCCCTTCGTGGTGCGGGACGTTCGGCCCGATGGCTTGACGAGGGGCTATGTGCTGGGCATTGAATATGGGGTGAGGTTTTGAGGTCACGGTTTTGAGATGACACCTTTTTGCCTTTGAAAATCCTGCTTCAATTCCAAAGGTGTAGTTGGCAAAAAGATGTCACCTCAAAATTTGGATGAATTGTATGATATTTGAAGCCCAGAACCTGCATGGGCATTTCATCCTTACAATTCAAAATTATGGACTCAAACCACATCACCGCAGCCCGCATCACAGATATGCTCACGGCCAAAAACATCCCTTTCGAGCAGAAGCGAATGTTTGGTGGCGACTGCTTCATGGTGGACGACAAGATGCTCATGGGCACCTACAAAGGTGGCATCATGGCCCGTGTTGACCCCGCCGAAGAGGAAACCCTAACTGCCAAGCTCGGCGCCTCGGCCATGATTCACGGCGGCAAGGCCATGCCCGGCTTCCTGATGATTGAACCCCTGGGTTATGAGAGCGACGCCGACCTTGATTTTTGGATAAAAAAGGCGATGGAGTTCAACCCGAAGGCGAAGTCGAGCAAGAAGAAGAAATGACGGACTCCCGCAAGCTTGCCTTATGCTTTCCCACCTGCGCCCGTTTGAACTCCACCTGTAATTATGTTTAGCCAAAAATGGAAGACCCCTATTTATACCGTATTCGCCCTGGGTTGTTTTGCCGCCAATTCCGTGCTGAACCGCATGGCTTTGGGCGGCGGTAAAATTGATGCATCCTCCTATATCGGCATGCGGTTGGTTACTGGGGCTGCGGCACTTTGGATCATGCATGCCAGTGCCTCCCGAAAATGGAACCCGATGGCCGACCTGGATGCTATTGTAGTAAAGGGCAGCTTGCTTTCCGCCTTTTGGCTGTTGTTGTACGGTATCGCTTTTTCGTTTGCCTACCTCAGCTTGGCAGCAGGAATGGGTGCGTTCATCCTCTTTGGCACTGTGCAGACGACCATGCTCGCCACTTCCTATTTTCAGGGCGACCGACCAACCGTGGCCACTTGGGTAGGCTTGGCTATCGCCGTGAGCGGGTTGGCATACCTGACGCTTCCTGGTTTATCGGCACCCGACCCGCTCGGCTCGGCCTTGATGGTAGTGGCTGGTATTGCCTGGGGGATTTACACGCTCAGGGGCAAGCGCAGCCAAAAAAGTCCGCTCGAAACCACCACCTTGAACTTTGTTTTTTCCGTCCCCATGGTGCTGCTTTTTTGCTTTTTCATGCTTTCTGGTGCCAATATTACCTGGGAGGGAGCGGTTTATGCAACATTGTCCGGCGTGGTGGCATCAGGCATGGGCTATGTGGCCTGGTATGCTGCGTTACGGGGCCTGGGAATTGCCCAGGCAGCTTTGTTGCAATTGCTTGTGCCAATAATAGCGGCACTTGGCGGGGTAGCGCTGCTGTCGGAAGCGGTGACCACAAGGTTGCTCATCGCTGGGTTAATGATAGTGGCGGGCATTGCGCTGGCGCTGTTTGGGAAAGGAAACAGGTAGGTGTATTGCATTTATTTGACAAGTTGCCAGAACGGTCAGCCATAACTCTTTACCTCCCAAATAGGAGGATATAGCTTAACGTGAGGTTTGTATAAAACTTGGCATAAGAACGTCCCGTTAGGGACGAAATATGGGTAGAAAGGCAATAAAATTACGGTATCCGTCCCGTAGGGACGTAACATAGGTAGGCTTCGTGCCCGTTTGCTACCCATGTTGCGTCCCTACGGGACGGGGGATCTCGGAAAACGTTCGGTTCTACCTATGTTGAGTCCCTACGGGACTGATAATCAAGCATTTAATTCAATTTCAATCCAAACCTCACGTTAGCTTAATCAAGTCCCATAAAATTGGGATTATAGCCCCAGCGGGGCGAAATATTTGTAGGAATTCAGATTACCCAGGTCTCAAGCTCCAGAGGAGCGAAATCTATAGGGGAAATATTTTCATAATGCGCCCCGCTGGGACTAAAAAAAGGCCTGCCAAAATCATGGCAGGCCCGTTTAGTATGAAAAACTTTCTTTGTAAAACAGGATTTCCTTTCCTTAGAACCTCACCACCAAGCCGTTCATACGGTCGGGCAGGTTGTTGTCGTCAATGTCAATCTGGGTAAGCTGGCCATTGCTGCCGATGTTATAGCTGATGATGGCATTGTTGCCGGTAGCCAGCACGTAGAGGTAGTCGGAGCCTTGGTCAATGGCAGCATCCAATGGGACGGACATGGAGGGCGTGGGGTTGCCACCATTGCCGAAGCTAAGATTGCCAGACTGCGATACATTTAGCGTTGAAATGTTGTTTGAACCAGTGTTCGTGGTGTAAAGATGCTGGTTGTTGTGCGTGAGCACGACCCAACAAGCGGCAGTTTGGTTGAGGGCAAATGGGCCGTTCACCAAGCTGACATGGCCGTTGTTGCTGACATCGTACGTGGAGACGGAACTTGCACCCGGCGCCCCGCCCACGGCTTCTGATACGTGAAAGTCACCGTTGTTGCCGAAGGCAAAACCAAATGGCGTTGCATTGGCAGCTGGGAAGGTGCGGATGGCGCTGGGCCGCCCGTTGTTCAGTACGGCATAGCTGGAAATGATGTTGGTCGCCTTCTCCGTGACCACGAGCGCCTTGCCGTTGGGCTTGAATGAGATTTGCGCAGCACCTGCAGCCGAACTGCTGAGGTCACGGGTCGAGTTGGGAAGCTGGAAAAGCTGGCCCTGCTGGTTGAAGGCGAAGCCCGTGATATTGCCCGTGCCGCCAGCGTTCAGCACATAGACCAAGCTGTTGTAAACCGTGATGCTGATGGGCGTCATGCCGCCTGAGCCAATCCTGTTGAGCAGCATGAGCGAGCCATCGTTTTTGATGAGGAAATAGCTGATGTCGTTGCTACCGGGGTTTACCACGTAGAGGAACTTGCCGCCGGGGCTGATGGCCAGTGCGCCTTGGTTGCCGAGGCCACCGCCCGTGCCAGTGCCGCCCGTGGCGTACCTGCCTGCTTCGTAAATGCTGCCGTCGCTGTTACGGTTGAAGGCAATGACCTGGTTGGAAGCGACTTCATTGCTAATGGTGTAAACCGCCGACTGGCCGGATGAGCGAGTGGAAATTTCTTCCTCGCCCAATAGCCGGAGCAGCCCGGCTTCGTCCAGCAAGCCCTCGGCTGGGTCAATTTGCAGCAGGTCGGCATCAACGGAAACAGCGGCTGTGGGCGTGAGTGGTTCCTTCACGCAAGCGGCGAGGGTGATAGTCAAGGCCAAGATTGGGAGCAAAATGCGGATGTTTTTCATGAATGTAATTGATTAGCAATTGGGCAAAAAATGGCCTACCCTGTACACCAGCACAGGCTCCTTTTCAACCGCAACTGTGGTTATAAAATATGCTGCAAAGTTGGGTGGGAAGTATCACAGGAGCGTCACGCCGGGATTCTGATTTCATGAAGGATGTGTCACGGATGGGTATATTTGTTGCGTTTATGGCTGTTAAAACCATTTTGAAAATGAGCTACCGCAAATACTTCGAGCAAACCATCAGGCACCGCTACCCCGAAGCGCACCAAGTCATCATGCTGGACTTGAATGCATTTTATGCAGCCATCCAACCCGATGTTGGCTTCGCAAAAACGTCCTCCAACCCAATGGACAGGCGGCTGGATTTTTCGGCTTACTTCCTCGCCACGATACAAGTTTTGGAAAAACAGGGCGAGCCTTTCGAGCGCATCCGGGAGGTTTGCCTCGAAATCACGCAGGCATATTTGCGGCCCAAAAACAGCTTGCAGGCATGGCTCAAGCGCCTTCCCGTAAAAATCATCGGTTCACCGTTGGCCGGGCTGCTCACCCGTTTCATGGAAAAGAAAACCACCAAGCTCGGCCACCCTGACGGGTTCCGGGTGAAGCTGCTCACCGACCCCTCCCTTACCTTCGGCCTTGGTTATGGAGTTGATATTTTGGAATGCGGCATTTGCAAGCTGTTCAACAAGTACGGGGCGGGCAAGTACGTCCCCATCCTTTGCGAAGTGGATAAGCTCACCGCCTCGTTGGCTGGACTGGAGATGGTGCGCAGTGGCACGATTGCCAATGGGGCGAAGTGTTGTGATTTCAGGTGGAAACAATAAAACAATACTGTCGGATTTCAGGTCTTCGACGAGGTTCAACAGGTGGGTTTTGATGGCAGCTTTTTCCTTTCGGTTTTCATTCCAGTTGTTAATCTGCAAGGCAATAAGGATACCTAAGACGACGAGGATGATTTCGCCAGCAGCGTATTTAAGGTATTGGCCGATTTTGTGATTGGCCAGTAATTTCTGCCGGATGCTTCGGAAGAATCTTAGCATGTTGTTTTCAATGTGTTTGCATGCCTTTCCGTTGGGTTACTGCGAAGGTGGGAATTAGTTTTGACATATCGCTACCCAACCTACTCTATCCCCGCCCGCCAAACCTGTACCTTCCCGTTCATCTCGTTGCCTAAAAGCGTTTGCCCTTCGGGCGAAAAAGTGAGGTTATAGACCTAATAAAAGCATGGTGATTTTTGAAATCACCATGCTTTGACAATTTACCCCTGCGGCACCGAATGCACCGCAATGCGATTACCCTCCGTGTCGGTGAAAACCCCCATGTACCCGTACTCGGGCGAAATCTCCGTCTTCGGCACGGTGACTCTTCCGCCGGCAGCCTCCACCTTGTCGAGTACGCCCTGCACGTCAGGGTTGGCATTGAGGTAAATCAGTGGGCCGTGGCTATCCGAGGGGTTGTAGAAACCCTCGGAATGCACCAATGCACCGCCCACGCCTGTTTGCATGTCTTGCACGGGGAACATCCGCATTTTGATGTTGGGCATATCCAGCGGGGTGAGTTGCACGGAGAAAACCGCTTCGTAAAATGCGGCTGCCCGTTCGATGTCGTTGGTTGGAATCTCGAACCAACTGATGGCGTTTGTTTGTACCATGTTGAAAAAATTTGTCAGGTGAAAAAATATGAGTTTGAGCGGGTGAAGCTATCAATTTTTCCCCAGTTAAATGTTTCAATTTCTTTTGCAAACGTATTTCTGGCGGGCCGCCCACACACCCTCGATGATGTCGAAGGAATGGGTCGTAACAATGCAGAACTGGTGCGGGATGCACCGGGGTATATGAAGTTTCAGCCGAATTCGGAATGGGCGGAGGAGGCTTTGGCAGAGCAGTAACACGGACTGTTAGTCCGTGCTTTTGCGCTGGCAAGTTGGCTGCCGTTTTGGGAAGTGTGGAAGCACGGTCTAGCAGACCGTGTTACTGCCGGTGGGCGCCTCGGTACTCGCCGCTTTTGTCATCTTGAAAAGACCCGTCCACGTAATGCGGGAAGCCCCGCCCAACGATAAAACATAAAAAATCACCCGCTAAAACCTATTTTTGACCACAAAACAACTACTATGGAGAAAACCTACAACTTCTGGGTTTATATCGTCACCAACTGGAAAAAGACAACCTACTACGTTGGCATGACCAACAACCTGCCCCAACGACTTAGAGAGCACTACGATAATCGGGGCAAGCCCGACACTTTCGCTGGCAAATATTACTGTTACAACCTAGTCTATTACGAATGGCATCAATATGTGTACAATGCTATCGGCAGGGAGAAGGATGTCAAATTGATGAAAAGGGAAGCAAAGAAGGCAATTATTAGAGAAATGAACCCTGAAGGGAAGTTTTTCAATGTGGAGTTTTGCGGGGAGTGGCCACCAAAATTTGAGGGCAGACTGCATGGCGAGGGAGGGCTTGATGTTGAAAGGGGCGCATAGCGGGGTTTCCCGTATGGCGTGGACGGGTCTTTTCAAGATGACAAAAGCGGCGCACAGCGTTTCGCACAGCGGGGCTTCCCTTATTGCGTGGACGGGTCTTTTCAAGATGACAAAGGCGGCGCATAGCGGGGCGCACAGCGTTTCTCAGCCCCTGCTCAGCTATTTGCTCCGCAAGCCTTCGCAGCCCTAAAGGGGAACCCACAGAGGCAATGGACTAGGAACTTTGGCATTTTTGAAGTACCGATAATTGAATGGGTTTAGGTTCCCCTTTAGGGATCAGGGGCTGCGTCCCTCAATACCCAATCTCCACCTCCCGCCCCTTCTCAATCGCCTGTTTTATCGCATCCACGATTTGCATGTCAATCAGCCCCTCCTCGCCGGAGGCGACCACGGGCGTCCCATCGAGGATGTTGCGGGCGAAGGCGTCCATCTGTGTGGCCTGCTGGAACTCGGCGCTGGGCAGCGTCCGCTCGCCGTCCCAAGTGCGGAGGGATAGCTTGGCATTGGCCGAAAAAGCGGGCTTCAGTTCGGTATAATGGTGCCCCTTCGCCACATGGTAGCGGTCAATATAGGCCGAAAAGCTGGCGGTCGAGTTGCAGAGCGCATCGTCGGGGAAGCGCAGTTGCCAAGTGTAAGTGCCGTAGATACCCTTGTAAAGTTCGGGGTCGTCCACATAGCCCTGCGCCCTGACGCTGACGGGGTTGGCACCTGCTGCCCGCCTGGCCGCTTGTATGACGTAAGGCCCTAAATCCATGAGCGCACCGCCGCCGCCCATGCGCTTGTCAATGCGCCAGAGGCCGGGCCGGGCCATGTCGAAGCCGAGGCTGGTTTCCATCAGCTTGATGCGGCCCTCGTGCGGCTCTTGCGCCCAGCGCATCATCTCCAAGTGGTGCGGTTCGTAGAACAGTCGGTAGCCGATTTGCAGCAGCCGGTTGGCTTTTTTTGCTGCCGCAATCATGGCACGGCACTCGGCGGCATCCATGCCCATCGGCTTTTCACAGATGACGTGCTTGCCCATTTCCAGCGCCCGTATGGTGTATTCGGCGTGCATGAAATTGGGCAGCACGATATACACGATGTCAATGTCGGGGTCGTCCCGCAGGCGGTCGAAAGTCTCGTAACTATAGCTATGGGCTGGCAGGATGCCGTATTCTTTTTGCCATTTTGTAGCCTTCTCCGGTGTGCCGGTCACGATGCCCCGCAACTCGCAGTACTGGGTCTGGCGAAGGGCCGGGCCAAGCTGCACCGTGGCATAATTGCCAAGGCCGACGAGGGCGATGCCGAGTTTTTTCTCCTCCGTTTTGGCGCAGGCCAAGAGCGTCGGGGACAAAAAGGCGGCACTACCGAGGAGGGCCGCTTGCTTGAGGGCTTTGCGGCGGGAGGGGGAATGGTGTGGTTTCATTTTATGCTGGATATTGATGAGTTTTTAACCTACCACCTCGTACAGCACCATTGGCACTGCCTTGTTTTTCAGGCTCACCTCCCCCACCGCTTTGCAGTTGAAAGACTCCTTTACCTGCTCAAAGGCGGATTGTGCAATGATGATTTGACCAGCCTTGGCGACTGACTGGAGGCGCTGCGCCGTGTTCACGGTGTCGCCGATAACGGTAAAGTCAAGGCGGCGCAGGCTGGCGGCGCCAATGTTCCCAGAAATCATCTCGCCGTTGTTCACGCCGATGGAGACATTGGGCTTGAAGGCCACGTGGTCGTTGACGGCAGGCAGTGCCGCTATTTTTTCCCGGACGGCGAGGCAGGCGTCAATGGCCCGGTCCAACTGGAATTCGCCCCGGAACACGGCCATTATGGCGTCCCCGATGAACTTGTCCACGTGCCCGCCCTGGGCCACGATTTCCGCCACCATGATTTCAAAATAGCTGTTGAGCAGCCGCACCACGGTGTCCGGAGCCTCGTTCTCGCTGATGGAGGTGAAGCTGCAGATGTCCATAAAAACGACGGTGGCCTCGATGGTCTCGTTTACCGTGAGGGCGTTCTCGAACTCCCGGCTGGCCATGAAGTTCAGCACGCTCTCGTCCACGTACATTTTCAGGATGTTGTTCTCCTTGATGGCCCGCAGCGTTTCTTGTAGGTGTGCAACGTGGTGGATGGTGCGCTCCACCGTCACGGCGAAGTCCTGGAAGTTGATGGGCTTGGTTAGGAAGTCGAATGCGCCCCGGTTCATAGCCGTGCGGATATTGGCCATGTCGCCGTAGGCGGAAACAATGACCGACTTGATGAGCGGGCTGCACTCGTTGAGTCGGTGGAGCAGGGTCAGGCCATCCATCTCCGGCATATTGATGTCACTGATGACAATGGCCACATCTGGGTGCTGCGCTAGTTTTTCGAGCGCATCCCTCCCGTTTGAAGCGAAGACAAACTCGTACTCCCGCTCCCGGATTTTTTGCCGAAACTTCTGCTTGATTAGCATTTCGAGGTCGGCCTCATCGTCGGCTACCAATATTTTAGTCATCAGGCTTTGTTCTTTAGTTTTTCTTTTAAAGCGATGAAATCAATCGGCTTGGTCAGGAAATCGTCGGCGCCAAGGTCTTGTGCCGCCTTGAGGTTCTCGGTATTGCCATAGGCCGTTATCATCATGACCACGGGCGGCGGCACTTTGTATTCCTGCTTAATCTTGCCCAGCAGCACCAGGCCGCTCATGCCGGGCATATTGATGTCGGAGAGAATAAGCACTGCCTCGTGGCGCATATTTTCGAGGCAGGCCAAGGCTTCCTCACCCGAATAAGCGAACACGAACTCCATCTCCCCAGCCCTGATTTCCCTTCTGAAACGCTGCTCGAAAAGGGTGCGGATGTCCTGCTCGTCGTCAACTACTAAGATCTTCATTCGTCAAGGTTTATGCAGTCAAAATCATGGTAAACACTGTCCCACGCTCCTTCGGATTACTAGCTTCGGTACTGGTCTCCATCTTTAGCTCTCCACCGTGCCCTTTGGTCACAATATCATAGGCCAGCGAAAGCCCCAGCCCCGTGCCCTGCCCGGTAGGCTTGGTGGTGAAGAAAGGTTGGAAAATCTTGTCTGAAATAGCGGGTGGGATACCGTTTCCATTGTCCTTCACGCTCAAAATCACCCTGTTGCCCTGCCGCTGAGTGCTGACCATGACCGTTGGCTCGTAGCCAGTTTGTCCGTTTTCCCTTTCTTGTTTTTGGCGCTCCGCAACGGCGTGGAAGGCGTTGGTCAGCAGGTTCAGCACTACCCGCCCGATGTCCTGCGGGATGATGTTTACCTTGCCAACCGACACATCGAATGCTGATTTCATGGTGGCGTTGAACCCCTTGTCTTTGGCCCGTAGGCCGTGGTAGGCGAGGCGGAAATACTCGTCGGCAAGGGCATTGAGGTCGGTCGGCTCCTTGGTGCCGCTGCTGTCCCTGGCGTGCTGGAGCATCCCGCTCACGATGCTGGAGGCCCGCTTGCCGTGGTGGTTTATCTTCTCTTGGTTTTGGCTGAGGTCGTTCATCAGGTCATGCACCAGCGCCTTGTCCGGGTCGGGCTTCCCGATTTCCTCCCGAAGTTCCTGCACCAGTTCAAGGTTTAGTTCCGAGAAGTTGTTGACGAAGTTCAGGGGGTTCTGTATCTCGTGGGCGATGCCCGCCGTCAGTTCACCAAGGGAGGCGAGCTTCTCGGACTGGATGAGTTGCGCCTGGGTGGACTTGAGTTCCGTGAGCGCCTTTTCTAGTTCTTCTTTTTGTTTGGTCAATTGGTTGGTGCGCTCCGTGACCAAATGCTCCAGTTCCGCCTTTCGTGCCTCCGCAATTTGAGCCTCCTCCTGCAATTTCAGCCGTAGCTTGCGCTCTTTTTTGATGCGGGTAAGGGCGTAGATGCCAAAGCCGATGAGCCAGAGGAAAGCAAAAGCCGCCGCCGTGTCAAAATACGCATTGTTTTCTTTAACAAAGCTGTTGGCCAAACGCTTTAAAATGAAGGCCAATACATACACAACGCCGATGGGCAAAATAGCGAGCAAGAGCAGCCGGGCTGGGCGGTAGTCATGGAGCAGGTAAACCTTGTCGTTGGAGGAGCTTTTGGCGGCATCGAACAGGGCTGGGCGGTAGTCCCGGAGCAGGTAGAGCGTTATGAGTACGACGACGTAAAAAAGCTCGGTGAAACTCTCCTGAAGGATGTGCAACGCCGGTATTAGCGCCAGCCCGAAATAAATAATGGAGCCGAGCCAAACCTTCGATAAGACCTTGTCCCAGACCGGGAGTCGGTTGGCTGTGTCCAAAGACTTGCGCATGACGTGAACCCCGTAGATGGCCAAGGCGATGGTAAAAATCAATCCTATTTCCATGCAGTCACTATTCTTGGTTGAAAAGGTAATTTGGTTGGCAAGGTAAGAAACAGTTTGCTCAAAATTTTCGAAGGAATTTAGCACAAAGGTGCTATTGCTATTGTACATCGCATTTTAAATTAGATGAACGGATTGTTCCAACAGAAGTAACCCTCAAGGTATTCGAATGATGACTGCATAACTATTTTCGCACGCTCCTTTTCAACCGAAGCTGATTATCAATTGATTACAAGACCTTGTATCCTGGCCTCAGATTCGATTTACTGTGGTGAACCTTCGATTTCCCAATTTCATTTAATTCCCAATTTCCAAGGCTTCCAACGCCACCCGGTACAAATCCCCCGGCCTTCGTTTGCCTTCCGCAAACTCCCGCACCACGCCGGGCCATGTCCGCTGTGGATTGTGCCGTGGCTTTGGGGGTAATAACAGCGAAACATAAGGCAAATACAATTAGGTAAGTTTTCATGGACTTAAAATAGAAATGCACCCAAGTTTGGGGGTAACAACTTATAAAGATTGACCAAATTGCCAACCGTTGCGTAGCGTATCCTGTTTCTTTATGCCATGCAACCCCGAACCCTTCGATGCCTTCATTGGTCGCCCGCAGCAGCAGCCAGTTTTTTAATCAAAACCACCTGCCCCATATGGTAGTAGGCGTGCTCAATCATGCCGTCTATATTGCGTCGGTAGGTGCCATATTTTTCATCCACGAAAGGGGCGTCCAATTGCTCGTCGGGTAACTGTTCCACCAAATCGGCAAAGGATTCTGCGTCCGAAAACAGCTTGTCCCGCAGCCGTTCCCAGTCCTCTTGCGATTGGATGGGCGGCATGTCGAAGCTGAACCTGTCCCGGATGTCGAGCGAGCCGCCCTTCAGCACGTTCACGATGCCAGCGATGTAGTAGTCAATATGGAAGGTGAGCAACGCAATGGTGTTCAGCGAGCCGACCTGCGTGGTAGCTTGTTGCCAGTCGAGGTCCTGGACTTGTTCCTTGAAATTGGTGTTGGCGATCCATTTGCCGTTCAGGATGACCTCCCGAAAGCGGTCGGCGATTTGCTTTGTGGCGGACATGATTTCAGGTTTTGGTTTGTGATGCGCAAGTTTAGTGAGAAATTAGTTTTGTCGCTGAACTGTTCCTTTGTTCCTAAGTGCCCATGCAACGCATTTGGCTGTTCATTTCGCAAAAACTCCCGGCGGCAGCCCCGCCGCAAAATCGGCCTCCCCTACCCCGCCGTCCTCGTCGCTGTCGTAGTCCACGGCGATTTTCCAAGTGCCGTCCATTTTCCGAAGTATGACATGGAACTTGCCGTAATAATGGAACTGCTCCCCGTCCGAATAAGTGAGCGTATAGCGGTAAATGCCTCGCTCCGAAGCAGTGGCCGCACCCGCTACCCGTTCAAAAAAAGCAAAGGCAATGCTTGGCTTGGCTTTTTGTCCCTTCGTCCATTCAAACTGCCCTTGGACATTGGCCTTGTAATTGGCCAAGTCTTTCACCCCTGCATCCTTGCCGCCAGTAGCCCGGACGAGGTCGGGCGTGTGGAGGTTGATGTACTTGCCAGCGTCCTCGGTGGCGTAGGCTTCCATGAAAGGTGCCCAGATGTCACGGTCAATTTCCCGAAGGCGGGCTAGGTTTTCGGCGTCCTGCGGGATATGCACCTTCGGCAATGGGCGCTCCGGCTTGTCTCTCCGATATACCAAATACTCCTCTTTGTGGCTGCCGTCCTCCTGCCGCAACGCTAACCAGATGTCGCATTTTCCACCATTTTCAATCATCGTGAGTCCGCTGAAATACACGGCGTTGGGCGCCGTTTTCACCAAATTGAAAGTGACGTACTCGTCCTTTTCCTCCCAGCCCGTCAGGTCGGGGTTGAAGTGCTTGACCTTGTAGGTGAGCGTACCGTTCTCCTCTCCTATCTGGCAGATTTCGGAGAAAACGGGCTTACCGTTCTCCAGCACCCTGAACGTGGCGAGCATCTGTCCGCCTGCAGGGGGCGACCAGATTTCCTCCAACCAGCCGCCGAAGCCCTCGCCCGACCAGCGTCCCTTGAGCCAGTCAAGGTCGTTGATGTTGGCGGATACTTTGGTAGTACCGTCGTATTCGAAGGTGTGCTCGGTGAGCTTTTTTTGCCCAAAGGAAATGGTGAAAAGGCCGCAGAGGAAGAAGGCGGTGGCGAGTGATTTTCCCATGTCAGGTGATTTTGGACAAATGTACAAACGGGCATTGAATCTAAAAAGGAACCCGTTCAATCTGCCAATTTTGCGACCATTTCGACTCCCAACCCACTGATGAAAAACCGCTCCTTGCGGTTGCTGAGGAGCCGGGCCGTCCAGTTGGTAAAGCCGCAGTCGCCGATTTCCCATTCCTTGGTGCCGAGGGTCAGCAGGATTTTGCAGCGCAGGAAACGATAGTAGCCTTCTGGCTCGGCAGGCTTTACCTCGATGGGGAACATCCCTGCCACGATGTCTGGCAAGGTGCTTTCGCAAAAACGTACTCCTTCCGTAGAAAACGGCGTAAAAACTGCCCGGAAGCCGGACGCCCCCGGCAGCGTTTTTGCCCAACTATGGTAAAAAAGCAGATGCTCCGCCACTGTCGTTTTTTCAAAGGAAAAATGCCCGGTATCACGTCCTGCACTGGTCATGCAGAATATATCAAAATGCGGTGTAAACCCTTCTAAATCAAAAACTTGTGTACGGATATGACGGTGGGATGCGCAAAGCCGGATTAAATCTTCAGGCCCCTGCCCTTTCCGGCGGAGGGCAGTTTCCAAGGCAAGCACATTGGTGGCATCGGCAACGAGTTCCGTGCCACGGGTGGCCGAAACCACTTTGTCCTGATGGGCCAGTGCCACCACCGAGCAAGTGCCCAACGGGCAGGCCGGCGACAACTGCAAAGGCTCGAAACCTGCCGAGGCGGCCCGTTGGAGCAAGTCGTTTTTTATCGCAACTAATTTGAAAAAGGGGGCACTGGAGGGTCGAACAAACCGGTTTTCAGCGTAGGCCCGCAGCACGTCGGCGGGCTGGAGTTGGGTCGTTTTCAAGTGGAAGATTTCCAGCAAAACGGAGTTCAGGGTGCTGCCGGGCAGTTGTCCCGCCAAAATCGAAGGGAGATGCTGGAGGCCCAAATCATGCAGTGGGCGTTGGAGGATTTTTGCTTTCATGGATGTGTTTTTGGGAAACAACGAATTGCAATCATCAAAAATTCCGGCATTGCAACTCACACCTGTTGCCCGAACATAATCCGGTGCCCATCAATGGTGATGACGCCAAACTCCCGCATCCCCCAAGGCTTGCTGCCCAGCGGATAGTGGATTTCAGCACCATTTGTTAAAAGCTCGTTGTACAGTTCGTCAACGCCCTCCACCTGCACGTAGGCGAAGTAGGAATGGTTGCGGGTCTCGTGGGCCGAGCAGTCGTCGGCGCAAACGCCGAGCATGACGACGAAGCTGCCCCGGCGGAGTTGATGCCAGCCGTCGTAGGCCCAATCGGTGGTAAAACCCAGTTTTTGCTGGTAATGCTCAACGGAAGCGGCGAGGTTCTGCACGGCCAGTACATAGCGGGTTTCGAGGATGGTCGGGTTTGCAGTCATTGTTTTTTCTGCAAAAATGGAGCAAAATGGCCGGACAAGCATTGGTTTTTCTAAAAAATGGCTGCGCTACCCCACCCCTGTTTGATTTTCGTAAGCATTGCTTTGAAAAATATTATTGCAAACCGTCCTGATTCCGTTCCTGTTAGCCTTAACTCATGGGGGTCAAATCATTGGATGAAAAAACGAACAACCAAACCCCCGCTGCTGCTTGCACTGCTTCATTTTTGTAAGTCGGCCTTGGACCAAACGGCGGACAGCACCAAGTCCACCATCAACCTCAGTGGCTACATAAATGCCAACAGCAACGGCTTCTCGCTCGTGCCAACCTTTTCGCTGGGCAAGCCCGCCATGCAGACGGGCTTCAATATCAGCATCAACAAGGGGCGGGCTGCATCACCCCGCCGTCTTCCGATACGTCCACACCGCCAGCGCATTGAACAGTACGCCCAGCCCAATCATCACGAAGAAATTATAGCGAATATCCACCCAGCCGCTGCCCTTGAGCAGCACCAGCCGCATGACGGTCACAAAGTGGGCGATGGGGTTCGGGACGGTCATCGCCTGCGCCCATTCGGGCATGGATTCGATGGGGGTAAATAGTCCGCTCATCAGGATGAAAATGACCATGAAGAACCAGGCGATGAACATGGCCTGCTGCTGTGTGTCGGCGAAATTGGAGATGAAAAAGCCAATGCCCAGCACGGCGAAGATATTTGCTACGCAAAAAGCAAAGACCAGCCAGAGGTCGCCTTCCAATGGGATGTTGAAGAGCAGCTTGCCGACCGTGAGGCCCAGCGCCAAATCGAAGAGGCCGATGAAGAGGAAGGGCAGCAATTTGCCCAAGATGAACTGCCATTTGCGGATGGGCGTCACGTTGATTTGCTCGATGGTACCGATTTCCTTTTCCCGCACCACGTTCATGGCCGAGAGGATGAGCACCAGCATGGCCACCAGCTCGCCGAGGATGCCGGGCACCATGAAGGTCTTGTAGTCGAGGGAGGGGTTGTACCAGTACCTTACGGAAGGATTGAAGGATTGAAGGGTTGAAGGATTGAAGGATTGGGGCGTCGCCGAATTTCCCGCAATGAACCTTGGGGAAATATTCGCCATGAGTTCACTGCTGAAGCTTTGGAAAACGTCGCCGGCGTAGCTGGCGGCGAGGCCGGCTTTTTGGCCGTTGATGGCGTTCACCTGGACTTGCAGTTGAGTCGGTTGTTTCTTCAAAATATCCCTTTCAAAATGGGCGGGGATAGTGAGGAAAACGTCGGCGGCGTCTTTTTCGATGAGTTCGAAACCTTCGTGGTCGCTGAGGGGCATCCCGGCGAGGGTGAAGTAGCCGGAGGCGGTCAGTTTGCTCACGAGCAGTCGGCTGGTGCTGCTGCGGTCTTGGTCGAGCACGGCGAGGGCGATGTTCTTCACGTCGTGCGTGGCCGCAAAGGACAGGATGACCAACTGGATAATGGGGAACACGAAAATGATGGGCAGCATCGCCCGGTTCCGGAAGATTTGGAGGAATTCTTTTTGCAGTAAAAGCAGCACAATACGCATGGTTGTTTCACGCCATTTTGACGCTATTTATTTTTCACGCAACGCCGCAACGGACGCAACGTGTTTAAACAAGCGTTGCGCTCGTTGCAGCGTTGCGTGAAACTTTATTTTTCTCGTCTTGCCAACGAACTCAATGTGACTAAAAATGCGTCTGTAGGGGCGTTGCGGACGGAATGTGTTTAATCAAGCGTTGCGTCCGTAGCGGCGTTGCGTGAAAAAACCATGCGTGCATAGCTACGCCAAGCGTGTCTTAAAATTCTTCATTGCGAGCAACAAGAAAAACAGCGACATCCCCCCCAGCACCGCCGCCTTTTGCCAGATGAAATTCCAGCCAACGCCTTTCAGCATCACGTCCTTCAGGATGGCGATAAACCACTTGGCAGGTATGGCATTGCCGATGACCTGCAGCGGCACGGGCATGGATTTCAAGGGGAAAATAAAGTCCGAAAGCAGCACCGTCGGCAGCATGAGCGCCATCAGGGACATCATCATGGCCTGCTGCTGCGTCTTGGCCTTGGTGGAAATGAAAACCCCCAACGACAGTGCCGCCACTACATACAACACGCTCATTATCAGCAACAAAGCCATGCTCCCACGGATGGGCACATCAAAAACCAGGTTGCCGACGGCCAGTACCAAGACCCCGTCCATGAAGGCTATCAACACATAGGGCACTACCTTGCCCACCACCATCAGCAGCGGGTGCAGCGGCGACACGAGCAGCAGTTCCATCGTGCCCAGCTCCTTCTCCCTTGCGATGGTCAGCGAGGTCATCATCGCCGAAATCAGCATCAGGATGAGTGCCATCACGCCCGGCACAAAGAGGTAGGCGGAGACGAGTTGGGGGTTGTAGAGCATCCTCGTTTCCACTAGGATTGGAGGATTGAAGGATTGAAGGATTGAAGCTGGGGCCTGCTCCTGCTGAAAAGTGGCTATCATTTGCGAAGCATAAGCCACCAGCGTGCTGGCGTAGTTCGGTTCGCTGCCGTCGGCAATGAGCTGGACTTGGGCGGTGCCCCGCTTAATTGCTTGGTCGAAGCCGGGGGGTATGACGACGGCCATCTTCACTTTTCCCGTCTGGAACTGTCGGTGGATGTCTGCATAGTTCTGCACCGTGCCATTCAGGCGGAGGTGGCCGGAGGCGGTGAGTTTTTGGGTCAGTTTGAAGCTGAGGTCGTCCTTCGCCTGGTCGAGCACGATGATGTCGGCGTTCCTGAACTCGTTGGTGATGGCGTAGCCAAAAATGATGACCTGCGCCACGGGCATCCCCAGCAGGATGAGCAGCGTCCGCTTGTCCCGGAGGATGTGGCGGAACTCTTTTTTGACGAAGGCGAGGAATTTTTTCATGGCGTGACGCCTTTTTGAGGCAATCTGTGTAAGTTTGTTTTGAAAAATATCCAATCCATGCAAATCATTATTGAGGTCAAAAATTCTGGCATGTTCAACCGCTTGCTCGACCTGATTCGCCGGGCTGAGTGGCTGAACGGTGTGCGGGTCTGGAAAAAGACGAGCGAAAAGGCTAATACTGAACTGGTTTTAGACCTCAATACGCCGAATCAACCCGTTGTACCACGCACCGACTACCGTGAATTTTGGGGCTGCATCCAACCACAAATGGGCATCACGACCGTTGACCGCCTAATCGCTGAAATGCGGGAAGACTAAGCTATGCGATACATTCTGGACACAAACACCTTGATTTACTTCTGGACGGAACGCTTTCGCCCACGGGTTTCGAGTTTGTGTTGAACGCCCTCCAAAAACAAGAATGCTCGCTTTCCGTCATTTCAAAAATCGAGGTGCTTGGCTTTCCCTTCCCCGATGTCTCGCAAGAGGAAAAAGCGGTGAAGTTCATTCAGAGTTTGCCCATCTTTCATTTAACCGAGGATGTGGTTGATAAATCCATCCAAATCAGAAAGGCAAACAAGACCAAAATAGCCGATGCAATCATAGCTGCCGCCGCCATTTTGAAGGATTTTACACTCATTTCAAGGAACGAAAAGGATTTCAAAAACCTGCCAGGATTGAACTTCATCAATCCGTTTGATTTATAAATCCCTACCCCCTCGCCAATTTCAAAAATACCTCATCCATGCTCCCCGCAGCGTACGTCTGCTTCAAGTTCCCCGGCGTGTCCAGTGCCTCTATCTTGCCATTGACCATGATGCTCACCCGGTCGCAATACTCGGCTTCGTCCATGTAGTGAGTGGTGACGAAGACCGTGACGCCCTGCGCAGCCGCCTTGTAAATCATCTCCCAGAACTGCCGCCGGGTAATGGGATCCACGCCCCCTGTTGGCTCATCAAGAAAAACGATGCGGGGATCGTGGAGCAGCGCAACGCTGAACGCCAATCGCTGTTTCCAGCCGAGCGGCAGCGAGCCAACTTGCTGTTTTTCAACGCTTTGCAGTTCCAGCTCCTCCAACAGCCGCTCCGTTTTATCCAAGACCTCCCGTCGCCGAAGGCCATAGATGCCGCCGAAGAAGCGCACGTTTTCCCGCACGGTGAGGTCATCGTACAAGGCGAATTTCTGGCTCATATAGCCGATGTTACGCTTGATGTTTTCGGCCTCTTTGTAAACGTCGAAGCCTGCCACGCTCCCCTCTCCGCTTGTTGGCGAAAGCAGGCCCGTGAGCATTTTCATGGCCGTGGTCTTGCCCGCCCCGTTGGCGCCGAGGAAGCCAAAGACCTCGCCCTCCCGCACCTCGAAGGTGATGGCGTCCACGGCGGTGAAGGCGCCAAATTTCTTGGTTAATTTATTGGCTGTTATTGCAGTTCCCATGAGGATATTTACAAACCATTTAACTTTGATGCACTGTCTATCGAAAAAACGCCATCCATGAAAAATGCTTTACTCGCTTTTGCAATGCTGCTCCCAGCTTTGCCATCATTGGCCCAAACCGAATTTGCCCCGTCCGGCGCTACTTGGAGCTATACATTTCAAACTTTTTGGACCAGTTTCAATGGTTTTTTGGTGTTGAAATACGAGAAGGACACCCTCATCGGCAACAACCATTGCAAAAAGCTAAAAGGCTCGATATTGGACAGCTCGCTCGTAAAAGTGGATAACCATGATGTTTTTATCCGGCAATCCGCCGACTCCATTTTCCTGGTTTGGGACGGCTCAAATACAGGCTACTTTTGTTTCAAAAACAATTTCGAACTCAACGAAACGGTCAATTTCCCAATCTTGTGGAGCTACCCGCTAACGGTCACTGCCATGGAAGCCCTTGATTTCGGCGGGCAAACAACCCAGCAATACACACTTGAAAGCGATGGCAACTTTTTCGACCAGACCAAAATTTACGAGCATTTCGGCCCGGAACTTGGCTTTTTCCAAAATTGGTGGGGAGTGGCCGTTGATGGGTTTTCTTATCAACTGCTTTGCTACCAAGACGACAGCTTCCCGCTGGCCGAAATCGGCAACGGCCCCTGCTTCGGCCTCACCCCTTCCGTGGAAAATGAGCTACCTGACGGCAATCTGTCGGTCTTTCCCAACCCAGCTTCCGATGAAATCACTTTTGATTTTCATGGAAAAAATACGGTTTCAATTGGCGTTTCCATCTTTGATGCTGTGGGCAAATTGCTTGTCAAAAAGACGCTCCCGTCCAGCCACCGCCTCGATGTTTCGTCGCTACCAAACGGCATCTATCTTGGAAACGCCGTGGCCGATGGGCAGCTATTTCCCTTCAAGTTTGTCAAGCAATAAAATCACTGCATCAACGCCATAAAACAATCCTCCACCGTCGCTTCCGCCTTTTTGACCTCTATTTTCTCATGCCCTTTGCTGCGCAAAAATTCAGTGACTGCGCCCTCCGCTACCCTACCCTTCGTGGTCAGGTGAAGGTACTCGCCGAAGGGGAAGGCCGTGTCCGTCATTTCATAGCTCCGTAGGTCTAGAATCAACTGGTACATGCTCGCCGTCCGCACGGCCAGCAATGGTTTTTGGTAGCTCCGCAACAGGCCGTCAGGTGTGTCCAAAGACAGTATCCGGCCATGCTGGATGAGGGCAATACGGTCGCAACGGCTCGCCTCGTCCATGTAGGGAGTGCTCACCAAGATGCTGATATTCAGCGCCTTAATCCTATCCAGCATATCCCAGAACTCCTTGCGACTCACGGCGTCCACCCCCGTGGTCGGCTCGTCGAGCAGCAGCAGTTCGGGCTGGTGGATAAGGGCACAGCTCAGCGCCAGCTTCTGCTTCATGCCCCCAGAGAGTGCCCCTGCCCGGCGGTTTTTGAAAGGCTCCAATTGCGAATAAATCTCCTTAATCAAATGGTAGTTCTCCTCGATGCTCGTCCCGAAAATAGCGGCGAAAAACTCCAAATTTTCCTGTACTGTCAAGTCTTGATAGAGGGAGAAGCGCCCCGGCATATAGCCTATCCGCCGCCGGATTTGAACGTAATCCTTCACCGCATCAAAGCCCAGCACCGTGGCCTCGCCCGCATCCGGCAGCAGCAGCGTGGCGAGGATGCGGAACAGCGTCGTCTTGCCCGCCCCATCCGGCCCGATGAGGCCGAACAGCTCACCGGGGCGCACATCGAAGCTGACGTTGTCCACGGCCTTTACCTTGCCAAAGGATTTGCTAATATTTTGAATTTCAATTGCTTGCATCAAAAAGTCAACTTAACCCATTATTTTTGTCCAATAATCAAATAAATGAACAAAGCTGATTATGTCAAATATTGGGTGACAACCGCTTCCAAAGATTGGGAAGCGGCAAGCCATTTGTTTGAAAAAGGCGATTATTTGCACAGCTTATTTTTCGCTCACTTGGTTTTGGAAAAATTGCTAAAAGCACATTTTGTGAAAGACAACACGGTAGATTTTCCTCCCAAAACGCACAATCTCCTACTTCTATCCTCGCAAACCAAGTTGTTGCCATCGGTTGACCAACTGCGGTTGCTGAGCCAAATGAACCAATTTCAATTGGATGCCCGTTACCCAGATTACAAACTGAACATGTTCAAAATCGCTACTGAGTCATATACTCAAGCGCTTTTAGACGAAATCGAAAAAGTTAAGCAATGGTTAGAGAACAGCCTGTAGTCAACCAAGTCCGCCAATTTGTGGATGACGTAAAAAAACATGGCGTCAAAGTCCGCAAAGCCTTCCTTTTCGGCTCATACGCCAAAGGAGAGCAACGTGAATATTCAGACATTGACGTTGCCTTAGTAGCCGATGATTTTATAGGTGTCAGTTTTGAAGACGTAAAAAAATTCATTGATGTTTCCATCCAAAAGCCATATTTTATGTTCGAGTTCCACACCTTCAAGACTTCCGATTTTGAAGAAGGAGACCCATTTATAGACGAAATAAAGCGCACAGGCATTCCCATAGCCTAAGGCCGATTAGTTTTCACCGCTATCCTGTGTAATCGGGACAAGGCTTGCCGACTGCGAGCTAAAAACCACCTCTCCCGGCATCCCAATCTTCAACTCCCCTTCCCCGTTTGCCACTTTCACCTTAAAAGCATAGACCAAGTTCACCCGCTCCTCCTGCGTCTGGATGGTCTTAGGCGTAAACTCCGCCTTGCTCGCAATCCAACTGACCGTTCCGGGCATGGGCTTCACACCGCCGCCGTTCTGGTCAACCAGTACGTTTACCTGCTGCCCGATTTTCAGGCCCGGCAACTGCGCACCGCTAACGTAGGCCCGTAGTTCCAGCGTGTCGAGTGCAGCGATTTTGTAGAGCGGCGAGCCAAAGCCCACCACCTCGGCGGGTTCGGCGATTTTGGTTAGCACCGTGCCGTCAACGGGATTGCGCACATAGCAGCGGCGGATTTGCTCGTTGAGCACCTTGATTTGCGCCAGCACAGGGTCTTTTTCGCCCAAAATGCCCGTGTTCACCGTGCCAGCCGAGCGCCGTGCAGCCTTGATTTGGGCGTCCACCACCTCGATTTGGCCGTTCAGGTCGTCGAGTTGCTTGGGCGTGGCAGCCTTGTCGGTGAGCAGGCGCTGCACCCGGTCACGCTCCCGTGTTAGGTTGCGGCGTTGCTCCTCCAGCACGGCGATTTGTGGGTTGGGGTCTTGCTGCTTTTTGCCGATGGTACCGAGGCTGGCCACGGCCTGTTGCTTTTGCAAGTGAAACAGGGTCGTGTCCACCAGCGCCACCAGTTCGCCTGCCTTCAGGGGTTCGCCTTCGGCAACGTGCAGGAACAGCAGTTTGCCGTTTGCCTCGGCGCTGACGATGGTCTCCACGGCTTCGAAATTGCCGTAGGCATCGGAGCGTTTTTCTTCTTTTTTGCAAGAAGAAATAAAGGCTAAAATGCTGAAAATGAGTATTTTTTGAAAGGCATTCATTTCTATAATTTTCAATGACCCGCAGTTTTGAAATATATTGGATTAGAAAGCATTAGTGATTTCTATGCACGGCCTGTTGGTTTTAAAGAACCATTAGCCAAGAACATCCATCCAAAGAAGTATTCTTCTACAACTAAGGCTTCCAAACGATTTTCAATGACATTCCATGGTTTTTCTTCAAATCCCGGAGTTGAGGGAAAAGAAAGTTTGGAAAAGGCAAATCGCAGTAGGCTGTTCAATTGCCATCCAAATTTTCTATTTGATATTTTAGCACCGAAAAATACTATCGGAGCATTTTCATTTAAATAAGGCAAAATATTCGACAATACCTTATCAGAAGCGTAAATATCTGCGGCAGCAAACATCAGTAATCCATCAAATTTACCAGCTAAATTTATGTTCTTAGCGTCCCCTTCTATTATTTTTATGTTCTTCCATTTATTCTTCTCTATCCGCTTTCTCGTATTAATTATTGTTGATGGGCTTATCTCGATACCGACTATTTCGCCCGTTTTTCCAACACCATTTAAAAGAAAAGGGAAGCTCCCACCAACGCCACAACCTGCATCAATTACCCGATTGCCTTCCTTTAAATTAAGCAGCTTTGCAGCTTTCTCCCTGATAGGTTTAATAAAAGAAAAATCAAAATCTGGAAAGGCTCTTATAAGCCATGCAAGGTATTTTGCATATAGGGGGTCTTTCATTTCTACTTCCATTTTGATGCTGTTTTATTTCGAAATAAACTTATGGCAATATGGACAAACCTAAAAAATGGTTGAATTAATAGCATTGCCCAACATGCTCTAATCATAATCTATCACTCGTCAATCCCGAAATGCGTCCGCCACGCAGCCTCCACCTGCGCCAATTGCACCCGGTGCGCCTCCATCGCCAGCCTAGCTTGTAGTTCGGCGTCGGATTGCAGGAGGTAGTCCGTGGCAGTGGCCACGCCGTTTTCCAATTGGCTGGAAAGCTGTTTCAAAATCTCCGCTTGCAGCTTGGCCACTTCCTCGTCCCTCCGGATTTGGTTTTGCAGCTTCGCAATATCTTCCCGGAACTTGCCGTCCTGGTGCTGGAGCGTTTGGGTGAACGTTTGCTTCTGATTTTCAATCAGTTGCGTTTGCACGGCCAGCACTTCCCGCTCTCGGTCAGCCTGCTTCCAATCCCAGAACTTCCACTGGAACTGCACCCCGCCGATGAAGTACGGGCTGATTTTATCATCGAAAAAATTCAGCGGGTCAGGGTAGCCGAGGCCCGTGGTGGCGAAAGCTGCGAGTTTGGGTTTCCATTGGGCATCAATCAGGTCGGCGGAGGCTAGGACTTGCTGCTTTTGCAAATCAAATAAGGCCAATTCTGGCCTAAGTGATTGGTGATTAGTGATTGGTGATTGGGAAGCAGGCTGTTCGAGCCGTGCTTTTTCATCCAAGTTTTGCCCAATGAGGCTGCTCAATAAAGAC
Source organism: Saprospiraceae bacterium (assembly GCA_022841745.1). GTDB lineage: Bacteria > Bacteroidota > Bacteroidia > Chitinophagales > Saprospiraceae > UBA6168. The sequence goes on from JALHQW010000024.1 coordinate 30,664, forward strand.
AGCAGCGCCCGCCTATCACTTTGCACTTCTTCGATTTTCGACTGGATTTTCAGTTGCTCCACCCGCAGTTTCAACACCTCGCTTTCGAGTGCGACGCCATGCCTCACGGCTGCTTCGACTTGGGTGGTTTTTGCTTGTATGTCTTTCAGTGTCACATCCAGCGACTTGGTCTGTTCTTGGAGCAGCAAGGCTCCGAAAAAGAACTTGTCCACCTGTTCCCGCAGTTTGTTCAGCTCCACTGTAACTAACCGATTGTCAACGGCTAATTTCGCTTTTTCGACTGTCTTCCTTGCCTCAGCAAGGCCACCATCCAACACGACGTAATTGGCCTCCAAATTGGTGACGATATTGGTCTTTGGGATGTTCACCTCCACGCCAGGGAAGCTGAACGGCAAGCCAAAAACCTCGTTTTGCCAAGTGGCTTTGGCGTTCCATTGCAGCGTGGGCAGGCGGCTGGCGTCCACGTTCTCTAATTTCAAGGCGGTGATTTTCTCGAAGAGCTGCGGGTTTTGGGCAATGGCCGTATTAGCCTCGGCAAGGCGGTAGCAATCGGCCAAGCTGGTGCCCGTTTGGCCGAAGGCTGAAAGCCCAAAAACCAAAAATGCGTATAGTAGTATGGTTCTGACCGTTGCGCTCATGTTCTTTTTAATTTCGGGGACAAAACTGGGGCGTATGTCCGTCCTTTTCAGAAAAATGCAACGAATGGCGGGATTATTCCTTCGAATGGTATTGCCGAACCCCAGTTCGGCATGTACGCTCCCGAACTGGGGTTCAGCAGTACGCTCGTTGCGGAAAAACGGCGATTCGTTGCAAAATTGCAGATGGCATTGCGGAGCAAGTTAGATTTGTGCTACTAAAACATGAAAAACAAAGCATCCATCATCGGCCACCTGGTTTTTTGGCTCTTCTACCTGACGGTCGTGGGCACGGGCGGCACGCTGCTCGCCGACCGTGCGCAAGGCTGGGCCTTCGTTTGGAACAGCATCGTGTTCGGTGGGCTGGTCATTTACGGCAACCTGTTTTTCATACTGCCCTACCTACTGGAAAAGAAATACAGCCGCTTCGCAATGCTGGGGCTGGGCTTCATGTCGGTAAATATTTTGCTGCGATTCCAGACGGAGCACCTTTTCGGCCTCCACGTAACAGAACGCTATGGCTGGCCGGCTTACTTTTTCATGTCCATGCAAATACTGGCGCTGTTCATCCTGAGCACCATGTTCGGTGGCTTCATGCAGTGGTTTCGGGACAGGGAACGCACCGCTTTTTTGCAAAAAGAAAAACTGGAAGGCGAACTGAAATTCCTGAAAACACAAGTGAACCCGCACTTCCTCTTCAACACCCTGAACAATATCTACTCCCTCGCCTATCGCCAGCACCCCAACGCCGCCCCCATGATTGCAACGCTCTCCAAAATCATGCGCTACCACCTTTACGACGGCAGTCGGGAACGGGTCAGCTTGATGAAAGAGGCCGAGTTGTTGCAGGATTTCGTTGCGCTGCAACGCCTTCGGCACGGCGATGCACTGGACGTGGATTTTTATACGGAAGGTATTGACAATCAACATGAAATAGCGCCGCTGCTGCTCATCAATTTCATCGAAAACAGCTTCAAGCACAGCGACGTGGACGCCAATCCCGATGCTTTTATCCGCATTGGCCTTACAGTGGAGGATGGGCAACTGAGTTTTACCGTCGAGAACAGTTTTGGATTGCCTTCCCATGGGGATAAATCAGCGTTGACAAATCAAGGCGAAGGCGTTGGCCTGAAAAGCGCCCAACGGCTGCTCGATTTGGCCTATCCGGGGCGTTATGAGCTTTCGCAAAAAGCAGAAGGCGGGATTTATTCAGTCCAGCTAAAGCTGGCGCTTTGAGACACGAAGAGGATGGTTACACGGATTGGGCGGATTGGACTGATTCAAACTGATTTAATCTGTGTTCATCCGCCAAATCCGCCAAATCTGTGGTCCCATCCTCCTCGCGTTAAATCATTTGCACCGAATACACCATCGGCAAATAATTGCTCAGCAGTTCCCAGGATTCACCCCTATCGTTGGAGGTAAAAAAATTGCCCGTCGTCGTGCCAAAAACCACGTCGTCGCCAGCGGCGGCAAGGGCATGGCGGTAAACGATGTCGAAGCAGTTTTCCTGAGGAAGTCCTTTGCGAAAGGTCTGCCACGATTGGCCGCCATCGTCGGTGCGGCAGATGCAGAGGGCATTGCCGAAGGCCACCCGCTTCTCGTCGCTGGTGCCGGGGGCGACCCAAGCTTGGTTGGGGTTGTCGTGTGCCACTGCGATGCCAAAGCCGAACTTGGCGATGCCGTTCACATCTGAAACATCCTGCCAACTATGGCCACTGTCCACCGAGCGATAGATGCCACAATGGTGTTGAACCCAAATCACGTCGGGGTTGGTAGGTGCTGCCACGAGGATGTGCGGGTCTTGACTTACCTCGCTATCGGGGTCGGGCAGGTACTCCGCCTTCATGCCCTTGTTGCGGGCAACCCAGGTTTTTCCGGCGTCGGTCGTTTCAAAAACCCCGGCCACGCTCACACCGACCAGCACCCTGTCCTCGTTCCGAGGGTCAACGAAAATGGAATGGACGCCGGGCGTGTCACGGCCTGCTCCAAACCAGGTTTTTTCTCGGTCAGGGTAGTTCCAGAGGGTTTCCATGAGCTGGAAGTTATCGCCACCGTCGTCGCTGCGGAAGAGTCCGCCGGGTTCGGTGCCAATCCAGAGGCGGTTGGGGTTATGGACGCCGCCGTGCTGCACCGACCAGAGGTAGCGAGTCGTAGCTGCTTCACCGGGCTTGATTTCAGCGCCTTCGGGGTAAGCGGGGGCAGTGACTTCCGACCAACTGCGGCCCTCGTCGCTGGAGCGATGAAGCTTCACGCCCCAATGGCCGTGGTCGAGGCAAGCCCACCAGGTGCCGTTGCGCTCGTCGGCATAGGCGATGGAGACGGGCACGCCCTCGAAGTGTAGGTCGCTGATTTTCCAGTTGCCGTGCTTTTTACGGCAAACGATGAGGCCCTTGCGGGTGCCGAGGAGGAGGGTTTGTTTCATTTCAGTAGGGTGATTTTGATTGATGGATTTTGTTTTGATTTCAGATTTCAGATAGACGAAATACGATTTTAGATTGGGGGTGCCGGGAAAATCTGAAATCTGAAATCGTCAATCTTATATCTGAAATCAAATTCCAGTTCATGACATTTTACCCTCCAGACAACGACTGCATGATATGCACCTCGCTGTTTTCCTTCACTGCATCGCTTAGATTATCCCGGTCGTTGATAACTTCGCCGTCAATGAAAATCAGGACGTGCTTGCGCAATGCGCCCCGCTCGTCCACGACGTAGCTGCGGATGCCGGGGTAATGGGCATCAATGCTTTGCAAGAGGTCGGGCAGGCTGGTGGTGTTGACCTCCGTGTCTTTTAACGAAGGAAAAAACCGCCGCAAGGCGTAGGTGAATTTGACAGTCGGCATAACGGGTGATTGAGTGGCGAATATAAACCCACGCAACCAAATTCGTGCATTTTTCGAAAAATATTATCACAAAATGTTTCAACTAAAGACCCTCATCGTGGACGACGAAAAGCCAGCCGTGGAACTGCTGCTGGCCTACGCCGCTAAAATCCCGGAATTGGAGGTGGTGGGAACGGCACACAGCGCCATTGTCGCCAAGACCCTTTTGCAGGAAAAACCCGTTGACCTGCTCTTCCTCGACATTCAAATGCCCGACCTGACAGGCTTGCAACTCTTGCGGATGCTGAAAAACCCACCCGCCGTGGTGCTGACAACGGCCTATTCGGAGTTCGCATTGGAAGGCTATGAATTGGATGTGCTGGATTATTTGCTGAAACCGATTGAGTTCGGGCGGTTTTTCAAAGCGGTGTCGAAATTAGTTGGTAAGCGGCAGTCAGCATATCCTGTCCCGACTCCTCGGGATGGCAATCAGGCCGACGAACCCGCAATCTCAGATTATTTCTTCGTAAAAACCGACCACCAAATCGTGAAGGTGAACTTCGCAGACATCCTTTTCATCGAAAGCCTTCGGGAGTACGTACGCATCCACACGCCCACGCAGCGCATCGTGGCGAGGCTGGCCATGCAGCGGCTGGAGGAGGAGTTGCCTTCGGCAAAATTCATCCGCATCCATCGCACTTATATCGTAAACATTGACGCCGTACAAAAAATAGAGGGCAACTTGCTGCACATCGGCAAGGAACTATTGCCTGTGAGCAAGGGAAAACGGGAAGAGTTTTTGGCGTTTGTGGAAGGCAAAGTGATTGGATAGCGGCTGGATTTTTTTACAAAAAGCCCTATCTTGCATAAAAATTGACGACAATGGAAGTTTTGGAAAAAATGCTGACTTACCGGGAATACCGTGATATGGAGTTCGACGACGACGACAACTTCCAGTACGAACTGATAAACGGAGAACTAATGAAAAAGGCATCCCCTACCCTTCAACACCAGCGAATTACTGGTAACATCTATTTTTGGATGCGGTCTTTTGTTCAAGAAAAACAAATTGGAGAGGTGTTTACCGCTCCTCTTGATGTTGTCTTAAATGAATTCAATTCCCCGCAGCCTGATGTTTTTTTTGTCGGCATTGAGAAAAAATACATTCTCGATGAGGAAGAGCAAGCAGTTATTGGCATACCAGATATTGTGGTAGAAGTGCTTTCTCCCGGTTCCATCAAAAAAGACCGTATCACAAAGCGCAAAGTCTATGAGCGCTGCGGGGTGCCAGAATTTTGGGTAATTGACCCCTCCTATAAAAGCGTTGAAATCTTCCGCCTCACCGATGGCACTTACGAACTCCTCGACTTCGTGGAAGTCACCGGCACGGTGAAAAGCGTTGCCTTGGAAGGCTTTGAGCTTGGCCTCGATAAGATTTTTTAAGTGGGCAGTTCAGTAGTGGGCAAATCTTGTCCCGGCCCCTCGATAGGGCTGTCTTAGTGCATCCTTAAAGCTATTTACCCTCTTTCATATCCCACGGCACTGACTAAACAACTGTCAAACTGACTGCCCTCCCGAGTGGTCGGGACAAGATCTGCCCACTGTCGAACTGCCAACTAAATCTTCCCCCCATCCACCTCCTTTATAAACTGAATAATACCCGGATAATAGTGCTGCTGGTCGTCCCACATGCTCAGGTGCGAGCCTTCGGGGCAATAGAGGTAGCGGCCTTTTTGCACCATTTTGCTCATGGCTTCCATGGCAGCAGGGTCCATCGTGTCGTATTTGGCGCCAATCATCAAAGTGGGCGTTTTGATGGTTTTCAACTGCTTCATAATGTCCCAATCAATTAACCTACCTCCTACCTTGAACTCGCTCGGGCCTTGCATCAGCACATAGATATGCTCGTTCATGTGCGAGAAGGAGCGGTTCACGGCATCGGGCCACTCTGCTAAGCGGCAGATATGCTTGGTATAATACTCCTTCATCACCAAGTCCATGTAAACGGGATTCTTGAAGTCCTCTTTTTTCTCAAAGGCTTCGAGGCTGTCAATCAGCGATTTGCGCATCTGGCTGCGGAGCACGGCGTTGTACTTAGCGTATTCGGGTATGCTGCCCTGCATATTGCTCACGATAAGGCCCTTTAGGTTGTCCTGGTACTTCAGGGCATACTCCATTCCGAGGATGCCGCCCCACGAGTTGCCGAGGATGTAGAAATTGTCCTTTGTCATGCCAAGTGCCTTGCGCACCTGCTCAACCTCCTCCACAAAGCGGGGCGTCGTCCAGAGGTCGTCGTTGTCGGGCTGGTCAGAACGGTTGCAGCCAAGCTGGTCGTACTCGTAGAACTCAAAGCCTTCCTTCGGGAAAAAGTCCCGGAAGCACTCCATGTATTCGCAGCCCATGGCCGGGCCGCCGTGCAACAGCAGCACTTTCACCTTGGGGTTATCGCCGAACTTGCGGGTCCAGACATTGAAGGTGCCTGCCGCCGTTTCGATGGGTATCATGCGCACGCCCGCTTCTGGTTGTGCTTGTGTGCTGTCCGCAATGGGTTCCCCGGCAGGAGCTTGCCCTTCGTTCTTGCAGCTGAACTGGGTGAACAGCATGGTGATGAACAGAAATTGTAGGATGGTGGCTTTCATTGTATTCGATTTTAAGCCACAAATTGACGTAAAATCCATCATATTTTCCTACGCTTCCGCCAAGAACTCGTCGTTTGGCTATTTCATGCCACCGTCAATCGTCCAGGATTCAGGTTGTGCTGTATGTGCTGGCTTGGTGTTGCAAGGGATTTATAATTCGGCAAACTGCACAACCCATAAAACCCCTTTCTTTGCCCAAAATAGCCCGTATGGAAAAGAATCGACTAGAAGCTTTCAGCGATGGCGTGCTCGCCATCATCATCACCATCATGATTTTGGAAATCAAAGTGCCACATAGCCCTGAATGGAACGAACTCCTGAAGATATGGCCCGCCTTTTTTAGCTACCTACTCAGTTTTATTTATGTTGCCATTTATTGGGGCAACCATCATCACCTGCTTCACACCGTTCAGCAAGTGAACTCCGGCATTATTTGGACGAATATGCTATTGCTGTTCTTCCTCTCATTGGTGCCTATCGCCACTGCTTGGATGGGCGAGAACCAATTTGAGGCGAATACGGTAGTGGTTTATGCTATCGTACTCGAGCTTTGCGCATTGGCGTTTTTTGCCTTGCAGCAGGTTATTGCAATGAGCCAAGAACACGACAAAAAACTGAGGATGGCTTTAAAAAAGGTAAGGATAAAGGGTATCCTCTCGCAACTCGCTTACCTTGTCTCCATACCGATTGCTTTTTGGAAACCGGGCATTTCCTTCTTTTTATTTGCAGCGGTTGCAGTCGCTTGGATGGTGCCGGATAGGGGAATCGAGAAGGCATTGGGGGAGTGAAAATATTTCTTTCTTTTTCAAACATTTTTTTTCAAAAATCCAAAACCCCACTGACACACAGCTGTCAGTACCCTACTCCACCTTTGCCCCATTATTCATCAAAACTTAACTCATCATGACGATTATCTCATTGTTTCTCAGGGAGTTGGAAGAAGAAGCCCTCACCACCCGCAAGATGCTCGCCCGCATTCCCGCTGACAAACTCGACTGGGCACCGCACGAAAAAAGCATGAAACTGGGGCCATTGGCCACCCACATCGCCGAGCTGCCCACTTGGATAACGATGGGCTTCACAGCCGACCAATTGGACTTCAATGAAAGCAATTGGGAGCCGACCAAAGCGGAAAGCACGCAGGAAATTCTGGACATTTTTGAAAAAAGCCTCGTGAATGGCAGGACGCAATTGGTGGAAGAAAATGCCGCCCGCCTTGGCGAAACTTGGTTGCTGCGGCAAGGAGAGCATATCATCTGGTCAACGGACAGGGCCGGCGTTGCCCGCCATGCGCTCTGCCAGGTGATTCATCACCGGGCGCAGCTGGGCGTTTACCTGCGGCTATTGAATATCCCGATACCCGGCAGCTATGGGCCGAGTGCCGATGAACAAGGAATGTAAATGAAAATCACCCGATTGAGATGCCCGCCATTCTGGTGGGCATTTTTATTTTGCGGTCAAAATCAAAACCATGCAACCAACCATCACCACCCTGACCGAGAAAAAACTCGTCGGCAAGCACCTCACGCTATCCCTCGCCAACAACCTGACGGGGCAACTCTGGGGCAGCTTCATGCCCCGCCGTCGGGAAGTGCAGTACGCCATTGGCACAGATTTGTACTCGCTGCAAGTCTATCCCGCCGGGTATTTCGAGCGGTTTGCTCCGCAAAATGAGTTCGTGAAATGGGCTGCCTTGGAGGTCGCCGATTTTGAAAACATCCCCGATGGAATGGAAGGCTTCACGCTGCCGGGCGGGCTGTACGCCGTGTTCCCGCACCGAGGCATGGACACCGCCATTTTCCAATACATTTATGCCGAATGGCTGCCACAATCTGGCTACACGCTGGACGAAAGGCCACATTTTGAGTTGCTCGGTGAGCGGTACAAACAGGGCAGCCCGGACTCGGAGGAGGAGATTTGGGTGCCGATACAGCCTGCTATTGAGCACATGAATACCTCATTTTTCCAAAGCCTTGAGGTACAACTTGCTATGAAACCCATCAAGGCTTTTCAAAAAAACCATCAATTGCTGTCGCTCCTCACCGCTCAAGTCGGCAAGTACGTCTTGGATACCACCGAAACCTACATAGACCTGCTGCAAGACCGTCTTACCTGCTGGGGTTAGGGAAATTAAGCGCTCCCGGCGGTCATTTTCATTGACTTTCTCATGGAGCAATCCTTTGTTTACCAGCCGTCGGATGGCATCAATACCCGTTGTCGTGTCCATCATATTTTCCTCAATAGCCGATTTCTTGGTGCATTCGCCTTCAAAATCGGTATGAGCGAGTATCCCGAAATCATCAAGGCTGGAAAGCCCGACAGTAAGTAAAATAGGCCGAGTATAGCTACGGACGTATTTATAAAGCCGTCCGATGAAATAGGCTGCCTCCGAACTCAGGTAGCCCGAACCTTCCCCTGAATTGGCGCTGAAATAGGCTTGCAGGGCAGGGTCATCGAGTATATCTGGAGCTTTTCGCTCGCCTTGCTTGTGCTGGATAAGCCAAAGGGCAAAATGCTCCAAAGATTCGGTGCCCCCTCCTTGGAGATAGGATTCCCATTTTTCGATAAGTGGTAAGTAAGATGTCATGCTAAGTGAAGTTGATTACCATCTGTCATAGCGTTTTGGCTTATGGGCAAAGTACATTAATTCTTTTTAAGTCGAAATCGTTTTTATTTTAAAATGTTTTCGTTAAAATATTTTTTTATCAAAATCATTGATTATCAATTATTTATAAAAATGGTCAAAAAAAATCTTGCTATTTTTATGAACAATTAAAACGATTCTGTTTTTATGTCGCATCGTTTTCGATGTTTAAAGGAACAAAAAGGAAAACGGTTCATTTCTTCATCAGTTTTCAACCAAAAAAATGAAAAAATTCAGCTTAACCAACTTAGTCATGCTGCTGGCCGCGTGGGCAGCCATTGCCCAAACGGGCAGCATCCGCGGCACCATCACCAATGCACTGACCAACGAACCCGTCTTCTTGGCCAACGTCATCGCAGTTGGCACTGACGCAGGAGCCACCACCGACGAAAACGGCAACTATGAAATCACGGGCCTCGCCCCCGGCCTCTACAATGTGCAAGCCAGCTTCGTCGGCTTCAACGACCAGACACAAGCGGAAATTCAGGTCACGAACTCGAAGCCCGCCGTCGTAAATTTCAAAATGGAGGAACAAAGTGCTGATTTGCAGGAAGTGGTGGTAAAGGCTTCGCCCTTCAAAAAGCCGGAGGAAAGCCCCCTCAGCCTGCGCACCCTCGGCGTGGCGGAAATCCAGCGAAACCCCGGCGGCAACCGCGACATCTCCAAAGTGGTACAGACCCTGCCTGGCGTCACGACGACGGCCAGCTTCCGCAACGACCTCATCATCCGCGGCGGCGCACCGAACGAGAACCGCTTTTTCCTCGACGACGTGGAGGTACCCAATATCAACCACTTCGCCACGCAGGGCAGCAGCGGCGGGCCAGTCGGCCTCATCAATGTGAATTTCATTTCCGAAGTGGATTTCTACAGCGGTGCCTTCCCCGCCAATCGTGGAAATACGCTCAGCTCCGCCTTCAATTTCCGGCAGCCCGATGGCCGCAGCGACAAGTTGGGGGCGACCCTGCTCGTGGGCGCTTCCGATGCTGGCCTGACGCTCGATGGGCCGATTGGCGAAAAAACGACCTTCCTTTTCTCGGCCCGGCGGTCGTATTTGCAGGCCCTGTTCTCGGTGTTGGGACTGCCGTTTTTGCCCACCTACAACGACTTCCAGGTGAAGGTGAAGCATAAAATCAACCAGAAGAATGAAATCTATTTCGTAGGCCTGGGCGCCATTGACGACTTCGTGCTGAACGAGGACGCCAATGACACGGAAGAAAAACAGTTCCTGCTCGATAACATCCCCTACAATTCGCAGTGGAACTACACGAATGGCCTGGTTTACAAACACTATGGCGATAAAGGCTATTGGACGATGGTGGCCAGCCGCAATATGCTGAACAACGAGTCGGAGAAGTATTTCAAAAACGACGACAGCTCGGAAGACCAGCTTATTTTGCGATACAAATCGCAGGAAATAGAGAACAAGCTGCGCCTCGAAAACACCAGCCGCTACGGTGATTTGAAGGTCAACTACGGCATCGGCTACGAGTTCGTGAAGTACAACAACCGGACCTTCAACCGCATTTTCACGACAGCCGGGCCGCAGACGGTGGACTATTTCTCCGAGTTCGACATGAGCAAATACAGCTTGTTCGGGCAGGTCAGCCACAACTACCTCAACGACCGCCTCGTGCTCTCGCTCGGTGCCCGCATGGACGCCAATTCCTATTCCGACGACATGAACAACCCGCTGGAGCAGTTCTCGCCACGGTTTTCAGCGTCCTATTCGTTTACGGAGCAGCTTTCGTTCAATTTCAACACAGGCCGCTATTTCCAGTTGCCGCCCTACACCGTGCTGGGCTACCAGGAGAACGGCGCTTTTGTGAACAAGGAAAACGACGTGAAATACATCCGTGCCGACCATGCCGTGGCGGGCTTTGCCTATAATACCAAGACGAACGGCAAAATATCGGTGGAAGGCTATTTTAAGCAATACGCCGACTACCCCTTCCTGCTGCGCGACAGCCTCACCCTGGCCAACCTGGGCGGCGACTTTGGCATCATCGGCAACGAACCTGCCGTGAGCCGCAGCGAAGGTCGTACTTACGGCATCGAGTTTTTGTTCCAACAGCGACTTTTCAAGGGCTTTTATGGCATCGCCAGCTACACCTTGGGCAAGAGCGAGTTCGAGGACAAAAATGGCGATTACGCCCCCTCGTCCTGGGATTCCCGCCATATCATCAACATGGCTTTGGGCAAAAAATTTGGCAAAAACTGGGAAGTGGGCGTCAACTGGCGCTTCCAGAGCGGCCTACCCTACTCGCCCTATGCCGACGAATCGGCACTGGTGGCCAGTTGGGACGTGCGCGGGTTTGGCCTTTTCGACTACAGCCGCCTCAACACCGAGCGCAGCGCCCCAAGCAATACGATTGACCTCCGCATTGACAAAAAATGGTTCTTCAAGCGCATGAGCCTCAATGTTTACCTCGACATCGAAAACATCACGGGCAACGCCACTGGGATTCCGAGCCTGCTGCTCGACCGGCCTTTGGACGAGAACAACATGCCCATCGGCGGCGGCGTCATCGAAAACCCGGACGCACCTGCCAGCCAGCAGCGCTACAAAGTGAAAATACTGGACGTGGCGACGGGGACGCCGATTCCGAGTGTGGGGGTGATGGTTGAACTTTAAGGTTGTTTTTTTGTGCAGCAATCGCAGCTGGCTAACCTGCAATTGCAGCGCAAAAACCAATGCTACCTATATCCTTTAGCTACATTCCACCCATGCCAAGCATAAAATTATCCGTCCCAATCCAGCAATTGGAAAAACGGAAAGGGGGCTATTACTACTTAGTCGTTGAAGCCGGAACAGTCAATTTGTTCGAGCGAAAAAAGTCCACCCGGCTCATTTGCTCGGTGAAGGACAAACTCAAGTTCCCATGCGGGCTGAACCACCTCGGCGACGGCAATTTCTTCATCATCATTTCCACCAAGTTGTTCAAGGCTTTGGGGAAACCAGTGGGCGAACAGGTTGATTTTGAAATATCGGAAGACCCGAACCCGCTTGGCGTCGAGGTGCCGGAAGTGTTGCTGGTCTTGCTGGAACAGGACGCCGCCACCAAAGCGACCTACGATGCGCTGACAGACGGGAAAAAGCGCAGCTTGATTCATTACATCAAGGGCATTAAGGATATTGATTTGCAGATTGCGAAGATAGAGCAGTTCTTGAGCGGACAGGTCAGGGTTGGGGGAAAATAGCCCTTGACTGTACAGCTTGTTTGAGCGCATCGAACTTAAGTCCGTTTTACCAAGCCGCAGGGCATCGTCAAAGCCCAAGCCTTGTTGGAGTTCCTTGGGCTGAATCACCAAGCGGCCATCATCACCATTCGGAGGTGTTTTTTTTGGGCATTGGGCAATGGGGTTTCTTGGCCAGGCATATTAACGGGACGCCTATTGGCGGCGGCGGCAACGGCGGTACAAGCTGTAGTCGTTGAGCGCGGAGATGGGGACGATGATACGGAATGGGGGGGGTGATGGTGGAGTTGGGATTTGTGGCGTGGCCACTGAGGGGTAAGTTATCAAGGGTTGTTTTTCCCAAAAACCACTTAATGTTTGAAGAACTTTTTTACTTTTATCCCTTCATTTTTCTTACCCGGAACGTGCCGTACAACACATACTTTTTCCAAAGACAAAATCAATGGAACAGACACCTATTGTCAAATTCGAGTACGAAGGCTTCCCCATTTCTTTTGATTTCGGGGACGGAAGCAAACTCGTCAATGCAACGGAAATGGCTAAGCCTTTCAACAAGCTGCTGAAGGATTTTTTTCGGCTCCAACAGACGGCAGAATACATTGATGTGCTTCATAAGTCATTGAAAATGAGCCGATGGGAGAATTCCCCCATCGGTCAAATCAGAAGCCTAAGCACTGAAAACCTCGCAAAAATCTACCCGGAATTAATCAGGGTCGTAAAAGGCGGCAACCTCCCACAAGGCACTTGGGTACATGAAAAAATCGCCCTGAAATTCGCCGCCTGGTTAAGCCCATTCTTCGAGCTGTGGATTTACGACCGCATCCATGAGCTACTGACGACCGGGAGAACGGAAATACCGCACCACCAAAGCGGCGGCATCATCAAGAGCCTGCGCATGATTGTTGACCAATTGGAACTACAGGAGAAAACCAATTCGCAGTTCCGGGCAGAGTTGGACATCGTTTCGGAAAGGCTTGATGAACTCGAAGCGAAGGTGTCCTCCATTGATGAAAATTATTACTCCGTTTCGGGTTGGTGCGCCCTCCACGCCATTGCCTGCCCTTTGGACAAGGCACAGAAATGGGGCTATTCGGCCACCCAAAAAAGCCGTGCGAAAAAGCTGCCCGTTGGCAAAGCGTACGATGCCAAATATGGCGTGGTGAACACTTACCACAGCGATGTGCTGAAGGAGGTGATTGGGTGAGTCACCGTCAGCCTGCCCGTCCTCATTCGCGACCGCCGCTGGACGGGAGCGGTTGCCCGTCGGCGAGGGTGTCATCGAAAAACCGGACGCGGCGGGGCAGCAGCGGTACAAGCTGTAGTCGTTGAGCGCGGAGATAGGGGCGATGATACTGAGGTGGGGTGATGGTGGAGTTGTTAGATTAGCCTAACAGTCCAATTTTTCACCTCAATTATCGAACAAGCAGAAAAACCAAGACACCTGCTGCCAGCAACGCATTGATAATGAGCAAATTAAAGACGAGTTGGAACTTACTGCCCTGCTTATGAGAAAGCTGTTCAATCTTTGGGCTAAGAGTTGCCAACTCCTCACGGGTTGCCTTGATTTCATCCTTTAAATTCCGCTCCACATTCTCCAACCGTGTCTGTACGTTTTGAATGCCAAGGTTGATTGCGGAGATATTAGCGTCTATTTTATCGAGCCGTTGAGGGAAATCAATTGCGTTGATTTTTCCAATCAATTTCTCCGATATATCAACGAGGTGTTTATATGCCAATATCTCCTTTTCGATTACCTCTTTTAACCTGCTCAATTCCGTTTGGAGTTTCTTTTCGGTTTCCTGAACCAAATTCTCCATTTGGACTTTGGTGGCCGCCATGTGCCCGTCCATCAATTTTTTGGCATCCTCAATGGCGTCCTCGGATTGCTTTATCAAAATGGCTATCTGACCATTAATGTACTTTTGGTGTTCGGAAATAGCTGTTTCGGCAGCTTTTAGGGCTTGGCGCGCTTGACCTGCCATACCTTCTATTTTTTCCGTCGCCATTTTTTCCAAATCATCCAAAGACTGTGGATAGGCACGGTTCAAGCGTTCCAATAAGTTGGTAGCCTCCTCTGCCGCAGTCTGGCATTTTCTGGCTACCTCATCCACTTCTTTGTAGATGGTGACAGCGGGTTTAAGCTGTGACAACTGCTTCTGCAGGTCTTGTAATGTTTCGGTTGGGTTCATCGTAAAAGTCTGTTAAGAATTTTTGGTTGAAGTCTTTAAGCCAGTTTTTATGGTATTCGAGGCGTAAAATATCCAATAGCTTGTCAAGAAAGTCTTTGATTTTATCCCTGCCCTCAGATGGGGAATATTGCAGCACATTTTTTGAATACTCCTTGACTTTCCAAACGAGTGCATCGTCATCGTCATTAAGGTATGCGCCAAATCCACTGATACAATCCTCTTGTGCTTCTTTGAAAAGCGCCTCGCTGTCGTGCCCAAGTACCAGATAGGTAAATGCTTTCAGGAGTTTAAGGGAGGCATTGCCAGGGTTATCCCTAAGCAAGCGAATGCTGGCGCCACGAAGGTGTTTTATGTTGTCCGTCTCACCTCCACTTTGGTCAAGCGCCATGAGTTCCAGGTATTTTATCACACGAGGAAATTTCAATTCTTCCCTGCCACCATGCGTTTCATCCCACAAGGAATAGCTGACGGATGCTTTGCTATCGCTTAGTTTTGCCTCATAGCCCGTTTTCGCATATTTGGAATTGAAGTAAAGGTGCAGCCACTCTTTCATCACAAGATTACCTTGAAAATCATCATCCTGATTAAGAAACTCCTTGCAAGCATCGAACATGTCTTTGATGGCTGCATGTCGCTTTACCTGAATTTCCCGATAAGAAAAGTCAATTAAAAAATTCGCACATTCAGGTAAAACGGTGCTTAGTTCATTGTAATTCAAACTAATATTTTCATCAGTGACAGGACGGTTGTCATCTTTCAATCCAACACACTTCAAGGAATTCACTTCAGCTTTTGCCCGTTCATGGCAATAGTAACGGCAGATGTAGTTGTACAGCGCCATAACGTATGCTTCCGGCGTTTTGCGCTTGACAGTGAGGTAGTACATTTTCTTGTTGTAATCCACCGTGAAATCATCCACGACCCCGATACAGGTCAGGCGGAAAATGGCTTTGTCCGTATCGGCTTTCTGGCGGCGGGCATGGTAGAACTCCCTAAACCGTTCAAACCTTTCCTGCCCCAGGTGAGCTTTGATTGTGTTATGCGACCACCCGTTGAGACTGTTGCAAAAATCTTCAAAGCCTTCTGCGTACTTGAATGCAGATTCGAACTCGGGCTGTGGTATAGCTCCGATGTTTGCGTGAACAAAATCACGAATCTTTTCTTTGTGCTTCAGTTCGTCGGTGAAACGATTTGAAAACCCAACAATCAACTTGAACTCTTCTTCCTCGCCGTTGATTAGCCTTTGTAAAATACCCTCGTCAATAGGTTGGGCAACTTGTCGGTTATAGGCTGCAAGGAAATTTTGGAGAGCTGGGTTTTCACCTAATTCTTCGAAAATGACTACTTTCAAAGCATCATGAACCTCAAGGCTTCCAATTGGGGCGTTCGAGCCCCAATTAAGCAAATTTATATAGCCAAGTTTCTCTCCAGTCTCGACATTATCTATGAATAATCGGTGCAAAGGATTGCCATTGGGAGGTGTCCATGTCCAATAATTAATTTTTATATCCTTTCCAATCACATGGAAGACTTCTTCTTCCCAGTCTTTATGATGTGTGTGACTTGGAAACGTAATTGCCTCAAACAACTGCCTCACCATCAGTTTTTCCTTCTCTACGCCTTTGAAAGAATTGAAATGAAAGAACTCCAAAATATCCCTGTCCACATGGATAGCTTTTGCAGCTTTCCTTTCTGGTATCAAACTTTTATCCAGTCCCAAATGCTCTAACAGTCTATCAAAATCATCTTTTTCGAAGAGCTTATTTGCCAGCGTATTTGGAATATCAACCCCTTTCTCGGCTTTCCACCAACGGATTTGACGCCTGCCAAACCCATATAGCTTTTGGTCGTTCAGCAAAATATAGGACATTGCCAAACGCCCGTCACGACCTGCCCGACCGCTTTCTTGCACAAAGCCTTCTGGGGAAGCAGGAATGTTGAAATGCACTGTAAACCGGATATTGGGCTTGTCTATCCCCATGCCGAAGGCTTTGGTGGCTACCATGAGTTTTAGCCTGTTGGCAAGGAACAAATCTTGGTTTCGGAAACTGTCAAAGTCTATACGCCCTGATTTATCCTCCGAATCATCGGAAGACCCCATGAAAGTGCCCACATACTTGGATAGGTCTGTATCAGTAGTGAAATTTACTTCAGGTATGGCTTCTGTAAAATCTGCTTCAGAAAGGCAGTCGGCAACGCTTTTTCGGTTGGTTTTTGGTGTTGGAACAGGTTTGCCCGCCGCATCCCTTATAATTTGCCCGTTTTCATCTTTTTGGGATTCAAATTTTTCTGTAACCCCAAAATGCCCTTTCCGGTGTGGCGCAAAAATCAACCCTCCGTTTTCCGCAAACAATTTCGATGGGGAGTAATCGTTATAGAGTATTCTCACTGCTTTTTCTTTCTTGTAATCTTGCTCGTTGAGGGTCCTTTTCGTTTCCTCATCAAACAAATGCTCCCAAGCATTTTCCAGTATTCCTTTAATGGATTCCTCGGCATTCAAAACCTCATAAGTGCTTGGGATTTCTTTCAACAATTCATTCAAGGCCGCCAGTTTCTTTTCTGCAACTGCTGCTTTAAACGATTTCTCATCCAAATTCACTGGTCGAGGGCGAAAACCATTTACTTCAAAACCATCGTCCTTATTAAACTCAACCTCCACTTTTTTAACCCTGTATTGAATTTCCTCTCGTACCGTGTTTTCATGCCGTACAACAGCCTCCGCATCTTTGATGAGCAACTCCCGCTCTACGTCTGAAAGTACGTCAAAGGAAGCAGTCGCCGTCAGTCCTACCAAGTGTGTTTCACGTTCTGGCTCGTATGCTTTGGAATGCTGAATAGCATTGAGACCCAAAGCAAGGTATGCCGTCCGAAAGTCGTGTCCCTATTCAGAAACGCAATGTGCCTCGTCAATCACGCAAGAAGAAAAGGCGATTTTCTTGTCTGCCATTTTCTTAGCCGTATCCCTGAATTCATCCACAAGAAAGCGTTCAGGAGATACGAAAGAAAATAGCACTCTTCCTTTTTCGAGGTCGTGCAGGGCAAGCGTTTTCTCATGCCGCTTGAGTGTTGAATTGATAAACTGGCAGGCATCAATACTATTGCGTATAAGCCCATCCACTTGGTCTTTCATCAAGGAACGGATAGGGTCAATGACCAAGGTCACGCCTGGTTGCAAGAGCGCTGCCAACTGGTAGGTTAATGATTTTCCACCGCCCGTTGGCAACAACCCGATGACTGTTTTCCCCTGAAGTGCCCTTCGGAGGATGGGTAGTTGCCCAGGTCGGAAACCCGTCTTGCGAAAGAGGTTTTTAAGGAAAAAACCAATTTCAGGAGCCTGCATTTCCCCATTTTTAGTAGCAATTTCCTTGTAAGCCACAAGCGGTGCAAAAACGAGTCTTTGGTCGAATTCAAACCATCTGGCTGTTCGCAGGATGGCAAAATTGCCGGGATAGCCCGGGTGGGCCTCAAGACCTGTGCGGCGCAGCATTGACACATCAATCAGCAAATCGCATGGGGTATTGTCATATTTTCCAACCGTGACATCTGCGCCAGCGTGTAACCCAGCATTTCGAAATTCGCTGGAAATAAACATCTTCTTTAATCGGATACGGGGTGGTCTGGGCTTGTCGGCTAATGCAAATATTGCATCGAAGTTCTCTTGAAGACTATTGACTGCAAGCCTTGCGCATGGCACATCTTGTTCAACCACTACTATATTCCATTCTTCCGCATCCATTTTCAAATGTCCGCTCAGGACAGCCTCAATGATAGCTTTTTGAACCCTCGCTATAGCAAATGGGGTCAGGGCAAACTGTAAGGTTTCCAACCATTCTGGGTCTTCAAATGACTGTTTACAATGTTCGCCGACTTCTTTAACGTAAGCATCTTCACTCACCCTTCTCAACACTGCCGCCGCTTGGGTTATATCATTGAACCGGTGGCATTTCCACGCACTTAATTCCGCAGCTTCATTCCTGCGTTCATCAAGCAGGATTTGGTCGAGGGCACAATGGTAGTTTCGGCCATCCACTTCGACTACATAACTTTTATAGCCTGTTCTCTCCCTATCTCCTTGTACTTCTTTGTGGTGGTAAGGCACAGGAAAGGCAAAGTCAACTTTCTGTTCGTGAAAGCCGCCATTGCCGGGGGCAAGAAAGCCTTTTATTTTTTCAAACTTTACTTGCGGCTGAAACAATTGCTGGAGATAAGGGAAGCTGCCAGCATCATCGTAGTAAAATGCTCTTTCAAAATTGCTTCCGAAGTCCGCATTGAAAGGGAAACTTTCCCTTGTTATTTTTAACCGCTTATCGGCAACATGAAGTGCTGTGAAAAAGATAGGCAATTTACTTTTCCCTTTTTCAGTCAATTCGAATTTGATGCCGCCATTGTCTTCCTTCCTTTCTGTAAAGCCAAGTCGGGTCAGTGCTTCTTCGACAAGCAGTGGGCAGAGAGTGGGCAAGCCCCTAATGAGCAGATTGTGCAAAACAGCGATTTCGGAAGATATATTTTCTAACCTTTGCGGAAAGTTAGAGATGGCAGTAAATAGCGACAAGGAACGGAGCAATGGCTCCATTTTTTCAGCCCCGTAGCGTTCTATAAGTTCGTTTCGGAGTTCTTGATTGAAATATCCTGCTTGGTGATTAGGTAGCTCAACTGGCATAAGTCTATTGTGACATTTTGACGTGTAGCCTTCTCATAGACTTGCATTGAGCAATTGGAGCTAAGGTATTAAAAAATTTATGTTACTCTTTTTTTAGCCTGAAAATAGCTCACTTTTAAGACTATAAATAGCCTCATCTTTCAACTCCCACCAAAAAAAATACTCCGCCCCCGTTTCCCCTCCACCCGTTCCAGCCACCCCTTTTCCTGGTGGCTCAGTTCGATGATTTCTTGGGTATTTGTTTTACGGAAGCGCTGTGCCACTTGTTCCAGCGCTTACAGTCCTTCCGAGGTGAAAACCTCCGCAAATGGCAGGTTGTACTTTTCCCGGTACAGGTTGTGTACCTGAATCAGGTTGAGTTGGAGGCACTGCTCGTCCTCGAACGCTTCCCCACTGTCTTCGCAGCGGTAGTAGTGGTGCCAAATTTCAAAATCTTCTTTGCAGAAGGAAAACGAGCGGCGTTCCTCCACCATTTTCATTGCCTTGCCTGTGATTGGACTTTTCATCATTTTATTCTTTATAGGGATAAACCATTGGGTGTTCGGCTTGGTGGCAGGGAATGCAGATGACTGCTGCCGACGGCAGCCCCCTCACCCCCCCAACCCCGTCCCACAATACTTGCAATACACCGCATCCTCCTCATGCCCCTCCTTACTGCAACCGGGGCAATGCTGGGCGCTTTGTTTCCTACCCAAATTCACCAAGGATGAAGTGACGATGCCCGTGGGCACGGCAATGACGGCATAGCCCAGCAGCATGACAAACGAGGCGAAGAACTTGCCGAGCGGCGTGACGGGGCTGATGTCGCCATAGCCGACCGTGGTGATGGTCACGATGGCCCAATAAATTGAAGTGGGAATGCTATCGAATTTGGGGTTGGACTTATTTTCCACCATGTACGTGATGGAGCCGAAGACAAAGACCATCAGCACCACGAAGAAGGTGAACACGAGTATTTTCTCCCTGCTCATGCGGATGGCCTGTAGGATTTGGTTGCCCTGATTGAGGAACAGGTTCATCTTGAAGATACGGAACAACCGCAGCAGCCGCAACGAGCGCACTATCATCAGGGAATGAGCACCCGGGATGAACAGGCTGAGGTAAACGGGCAGGATGGAGGCAATGTCAACAAGGCCATAGAAGCTGGTCACGTACTTCATCGGCTTGTAAACACTGTACAGCCTAACGAGGTACTCGATGGTGAAAAACACGGTGACGGCCCATTCGAGCGCATACAAGGTTTTGCCTCATTTGGCCTGGATGGAGGGCACCGTATCCAGCATGAGCAGCACGATGCTGAACACGATCATCCACAATAACACGATGTCGAAGAGCCGCCCCGCTCGGGTGTCGGACTCGAATACAGTTTGGTGGAGGCGCTCCCGTCGGTCGCTGAAGCCCTCCGGCTTTTCGCCCGTAGATGCGTATCGAAATTGATGATTTTCATGGTTGGTGCTTCATTTGAGGCGAAACATACGATATTTGAAGAAAACAGCACCTTCACCTGATGCATTGCTGAAAAACACCTGCTACCCTATCGAACCAAAACCCGTTTCATGCGATTTAATTGACTGCCTCGAATAACGCCTCGAACAAATCAAACTCATCAAACCCATCAAACAAACCAAACTCATCAAACAAATCAATTAGTGACCAACTCGACAACAACACCCACCTTCTCCCCCTACCAAAAATTCGTCATCGCCATTCTGGCCATCACGCAGTTCACCATCGTGCTGGACTTCATGGTGCTGAACCCGCTGTTGCCGTTCATTTCCAAGGACATGTCCATCACACCCAAGCAATTCAGTTGGGTCGTGTCTGCTTATGCTTTCAGTGCGGGCGCTGCGGGATTACTGTCCTCGTTCATTGCCGACCGTTTCGACCGGAAGCGGCTTTTTGTGGTGTTCTATATTGGTTTTATTGTCGGGACGCTGTTTTGCGGCCTTGCCAGCACCTACCACCAACTCTTGGCTGCCCGCACTGTTGCGGGCATTTTCGGGGGCGTCATGGGGTCCACCGCCGCGGCCATCATCACCGACGTGTTTGCCTTCGAGCAGCGGGGCCGGGTCATGGGTTTTTTCCAGATGGCCTTTGCCTCCAGCCAGGTGCTGGGCCTGCCCATCGGCCTCGCCCTCGCCAACGAGTGGGGCTGGAACTCCACCTTCCTGGCCATCGTCGGCATTTGCATCCCGATTCTACTGGCCATCGTGTTCCTACTGCGGCCCATTGACAGCCATTTATCGCTAAAGCGCAGCAGCTCTGCGGGCGTTCACATGGCAAGGGTCGCCACCGACCGAAGGTACCTCCAGGTGTTCCTTGCCACTACCCTACTGGCCACGGGCGGCTTCATGCTCATGCCTTTCGGGGCGGCCTTTGCCGTGGGCAACCTTGGCCTTACGATGGAGCAATTGCCTTTCATTTACTTTGTGACCGGGCTTTGCTCCATGGCCGCCGGGCCGCTCGTCGGCAAGCTGGCCGACCGACTGGGAGCCTATAAGGTCTTTGTGGTGGGGTCTTTGACGACCATCATCAGTGTGCTGATTTACACGAACCTCGGTATCACGCCCGTTTGGGCAGTCACCCTGCTCAGCGCCGTGATGATGTCGGCGGTGGGCAGCCGCATGATTACCGCCTCCGCCCTTACCTCCGCCGTGCCCGACCCCGCCGACCGGGGGGCCTTCATGGGCATCAACTCCAGCGTGGCGCAGGTATCCGGCGGCATCGCTGCGGCGGTTGCGGGCATGATTGTGGTGGAACGAGCGGACGGGTTCCTGGAAAACTACCCCCTGCTCGGCATCGTGGTGGCAGCGGCGATGTTCATCACGGGAGTGCAGCTTTACTTCGTGAACAGGGCGGTTCGGGAGCGCAGGAAGAAAGTGGTAGAAGGCAATGTAGAAATAACGAAATAAAGATTTCATCATGGGCTTTTCGCTAAGCAATTTGGCGTTTTGCACAGCTATGCTAAATTTGCGTTCCGTTCAATTCATTCTTCCAGAGCAACATGGCCATTTATCACCACAGCTTGCAGCCGAGCTTGCGCAAGCTGCCAAATCTTTGCTCAAATGAATCAACAACCAAACACCCTGCAAGTAGAAGGCACGGCCATCCGGCTGAACGAGAACTTTATTTCTTTGACGGATATGTGCAAGCATTTCCCAAGGGGAACAAATCTTTTAAGTGATTGGCTCCGCAATAGGAACACACTTGAGTACATTAAGACATGGGAGCAATTGAACAACCCCAATTTTAAAACCAGCAAATTCGCTGGTTTTGAGAATCAAGCAGGGTTGAACACTTTTCACGTATATGCGGGAGACCTTGTCGAGACCTGCGGTGTCCGCTGCTTGCAAGTTTCCAAAGGAAGGTATGGCGGAACGTATGGCGTGTTGGAAGTAGCCTTCCATTTTGACATGTGGCTGTCGCCAAAATTACACATGTTGGTAGTCGGGCAATACCTGCAACTATTAGAAGAGAAGTACGGCAATGAAGCCATCCAATGGAAGGTGCGCCGGGAATTGTCGAAGGTGAATTACCGCCTTCATACCGAGGCCATCAAGCAGGTGATGCCGCCCCGGTTGGGCAATATCGAGCAGGGCTTCCGCTATGCCAACGAAGCCGATCTGCTGAACCTCGCCCTTTTCGGCATTACTGCTGCCCAATGGCGGCTCGAAAACGCTCACCTGCCCGGAAATATCCGGGACCATGCCTCCACCGAACAATTATTAGTGCTGGCCAACCTCGAAAACCTGAACGCCGAGTACCTCAAAAACGGACTTAACAGTACAGAGCGCCTTCGCCTGCTCAACGAAAGGGCCATCGAGCAAATGGACCTGCTGATGCGGTACGACGCTGGGAAAAAGCTCCAGCAGATAGCAAATGACGATTTAAAGAAATAACGAAATATACAACATGATTTCCATCCTTCGCACCACTTCCGCCCACCCCGGCTTCGTTGCCCTTGTGCGGCACCTCGATGCTTACCTCGCCCATATTGACGGCGACGAGCACGCTTTTTACGCCCAATACAACAAGATTGCAGCCCTGCAAAATGTGGTGGTAGCCCTTGAAGGCGACACGCCCATTGGCTGCGGTGCCTTCAAGCCTTTCGATGAAAAATCGGTGGAAGTGAAACGGATGTACGTGCTGCCCGAATGGCGTGGCAAGGGTGTGGCAAACCAGGTGCTTTCAGAACTGGAACGCTGGGCGGCAGAACTCAGCTACAGTAGCTGCCTGTTGGAGACAGGGCTTCGGATGCCCGATGCGGTGGCGTTTTACACCAAGAACGGCTATTTAAGGACGGAGAATTTTGGGCAGTACGTGGGGGTGGAGAACAGTGTTTGTTTTGAGAAAGAATTACAGATTTAACGAAATAACGAATTCTATAAATCTCTTCAAACAAAAAAAACCAGTAAAAGAGCCAAACATCCAATGGTAAGGCACAGTGGCGAAAAGCACTTCGTATCCATCCTCGCAAACAACGACTCCTTCTCCCTCTTAAAAAAACCCACATACCGGAAATCGCCAACCGCCCTGAAAAGGAAAACCGCTGCAATCGCCCAGACCGACCACTCCCCTACCCTATCGGGCAGCCAGTCAATTTGAACCAGTCCGCCCCTAATAAGAACGGCCAAGCCCATCAACAGCAGGCCGAAAGCCACAACGAGCGTGGCCACAGGGCCGGGCCTGAACAAGGGCTGCCCATCAGTGTTGGTCGGGACTGCCGTAGCCAAGCCCCATTTGCCGCCGAGCACCCAGTAAACGTGGATGAGGGAAAGCGCCATGAAAATGGCAACAAGCAATAGACTGATGAGGATAGCCATGACTTTTGAATAAAGATTTAACGAAATAACGAATTCTTCGTAACACGGACTGCTAGTCCGTGCATTCGTGCTTCCCCTTTGCTGACGCTTTTTCAATTAAAGCGAACGGTCTGGCAGACCGCTTTACTTTGGCACGGTCTGGCAGACCGTGTTATTTGAAATGCGGGTTCTCAATGACGCCCAATACATTCCCAAACGGGTCGAAGAACGTCGCCACCTTGATGCCGCCGCCCACTTCCGTGACTGGCTCTCGCTCCACAGCGCCAAGCGATAGCAACCTCGAAGCAGCAGCATCTGCATCCGTTACGCCCCAGTAGGCGAGCACCCCTCCCCCACCCGGCTGGTTCACTTCGTCGGCGGGCATAACGCCCAACTCGTAGCCGCCGACATTGAAGCCGACATAGAACGGCTCGTCGAAATAGGGCGGAAAGCCGAGCACTCGGGCGTACCAGTCCCTTGCCTTTTCAAGTTCGGTGTTCACATATATGACAGTGCGGAGGCCAAGGAAATGTTGATGGTTGTTTTCCATGATTGCTGAAGATTAACGAAATGACGAAATAAAGAAAAATGGGGTGGCGAAATATGGTTTCAAAGATATTTGGGTAACGAAAAAACGAAATGCAGATTTCGTTTTTTCGTTATTTCTGCATTTCTCCACATCCATCCAAAATGGCTTACTGCTCTCCACCCGATTTTAAGCGGATATGGGCGCAGATTTCCATGCATTACCACCCGATGCCGGAGTTGAATGGGCAAAATCCGGCAGAGCGGCGGAAAATGGCCAAAATCGGAAAGCGCCGCTCCCCTACCCTGCTACCAGAAACAGAATTTGGCAGAGCAAAGATGATAGGAAGTCATTTCAGTAACGATAAGACGAAATAACGAAAACGTTATTTAACGATAAAACGAAAGCGTTACCGTGTGCTCTTGAAATGTTCGAAGCAGGTGGACAGCAGGGTGACCATGCTCATGTCCATTTCGTTGGCATACGCCTTGAACTCCCGCTTGAAGGCGGCTGGCACCTTGAAGTTGAGGGGGCGCAGGTCTTGGTCGGAGCTGCGGCTGAGGTTGGCGGGCGCCTCGAACTCTGGCGGCGGCGCTCCCTTGCGGTTGGTGGCTGGTTTGCTGATTTTTGCCATAATGGTTGATGTTGGATGCTTTTGTTACTGGATACTAGATGCTGGATGCTGGATGCTTTGGAGCAGCTGCAAAGATATAGAAATAACGATTTAACGATTTCGTTTTTTTTTGCCCTTGTTCAGGATGGTCACACGGATTGGACGGATTTGGCGGGTTTGCACGGATTTTTCCCAGATTTCAATTTGGGTCATTTTTCCAGTCTGTTCCATTGCTGCGTTCAATTTGCTTAGAAGGTATAAATAACGAATTAACGATTTCGTTTTTTCTCATTCTGCAGGATGGTCACACGGATTGACGGATTTGGCGGGTAAGCACGGATTTATCTTGGATTTCATTTCATGCCTTCAGTGCATTCCATTTTACAAATACGCTCAACCTGCGTAACAAGTACAATAACGAAATAACGCTTTAACGAATTCTACTCTTCCAGATTCACCTGTTGTCAAAATAATTTATAACGAAATAACGCTTTAACGAATTATACAACAGCAGAATATTAGAGCAGTGCCCCAATCCGAAATCCGCAATCTCCAATCCGAAATCATTTGACTTCCTCCACCCGGTTCACGATGGCCTGCACGAGCACGTCGGCCTTCTCGTTGATGGTCTTGAAGCCAGTCTCTGTAGCGCACTTGCCTTCGTCGGAGGCACGGCGCACGGCGGTCTTCTCGAAGAGTACGCCGTCGAGGAGGTGGTAGCCGCTGGATCGGACGTATTCCATGCCCTCGGCCAGTTCGGCGTCGCTGTTGCCGATGCGGGAGAGGGCGATGGCTATTTTCTGGGCTTGGATGCCATTTTTCTTGAGTTCGTGCGCGAGTTTGATGGTCGGCTCCAGGTCGTCGAGGGAGACGCCTGTTGGCAGCACCACGAGGTCGCTGACCTTGGCGATGTCGAGGGTCTTGGAAGTGGAGTGGGGGGCACCATCGAAAACGATGAGGTCGTAGCGGTCGCCGTGCTTGAGGGCATCGGATACGTTGACGAACTGCTCCACGGCCACCGTCGGGCCGATTTCGTTCTGCATCCGACGGCGGTTCCAGTTGGTACAGGTGCCCTGTGAGAGGTCCATGTCGGCTATCTTCACTGCCCATTCGCTGGCGGCATAATTGCAGGCGGTAAGCCGTGCGATGGTGCTCTTGCCCACGCCGCCCTTTTGTGATACTACTCCGATTACGAGTGCCATTCTGTTTGTTTTTGATGTAGAAATAACGAAATAAAGAATTAACGCCCCTGGGCATTTCCGCCGCAAAACTATAAACAGGAATGACAAGTAGGGTAGGGTAGGGGTGAATTTTATATAAAAAAGTAAATGACGATTTCGTTATTTAACGAAATATAAAGCGCGAAGACAAAGGAATCATTTGACTTCAAAGCATTTTCAACCCTTTACATTAATATTTGCTGGGCAAAGGATCACAAGGCTTTATTCTATCTGTTTGGCAGCCGCCGTCGAGAGGAGGGGTTCGCAATTTTAAATACATTCATCAATAAAACCTCCCAAGCCTATCACACAACAGGTACACATCAGCCGGATAAAGGGTTTTCGCGTATAGTTTTACTACTACTTCATTCCTCTATGTCCCAGAAAGCCGCTTGCAGCGGCTTTCAAAAAATCATCAAAAAAAATAAAAAAACACTTCTTTTTCCCTTTCCAATTTTATGTGTTTTGATTTTATGGTTTGTTTTATTTATTGTTTATGCCATTATAACAAATTGAAATTCAATTGATTGCAAATTTTTGTGTGTACCTGCTGTGGGTAAAATGTGTGCTTTGAAGGGGTGCCAACTGTACCTGCTGTGGGTGAGGTGTGTCGTTATTGTGGGTCTCCCGCGTCCGCAGGGTGGGGTAGGGGTGTACGTGCTTGGGGATACCCGCGTTGCCAATGTGGGCTGGATGTGCTCCCGTTGTGGGTTGTGTACCTTATGTGGGATAATTGGTCGTTAAATCAGGCGATCCTCATTTTTTGTCTGCGCTTCAGCTCCATTTTGCCTGCCCTGAAATACAACTAATCATATCCAAATCAAAGAGAATAGACCATAATCTACTCATTATGAGGTAGTTAGCTAATTTTGATTCAAACGCTTCGTGAGATTGGATGGGAGCTGACCTTCCGAATTTGGCTGCAACCAAGAATATTTTTGGTCGCCCAAGCCCGAAAATTACACATCATGGACACACATAGACAGGTTAATTGTGTACCCGTTGTGGGCATTTTGGCGAATCATATTCTGCACTAAATCTATAGCTTGATTTTGTAAATTGCTGATAACCAGTATTTTAGGCTATCAGCATAGGTAAGTGTGTACGTAAAGTGGGTAATCGTGTCCATAAAGTGGGGGCTTTTTACGCAATGACAACAGTTTTGTTTCACTGATGTGTACCCGATTTGTAAACAGGCGTGGTTGTTAAGGCTTGGTGTGTTCCTGATGTGTTACCGGGATTAAGGCTCGTTTCGGCGCTTGTATTTCAAGTAAAAAATAAGAGCGTCTCAATTTTTTCAACCTCATGTGTACCTATCGTGGGGTTGTTTTCTGGCAAAAGGACACTTTTCTTTCATTGGCGTGTCCCCACTGTGGGAGATGTTGAAAAAAAGTGTACCTCTCTGTTTGCACACGTACACGCGAGGAAATATTTTGCCGCTCTTAATATGACAGGGGCTAGCTGGTTTGGACGAAATTCATGTTTTTTCCCAATCCCCTAACCCGTCGGGAGCTTTGGAAGATGTAAATTCCTTAAAGCTCCGCTTGCAGACCTTAAAAAGGAAAGAATATGACCATGCAAGTGGAAAAGACTAAAAAAGTGGCGGCCATCGCCAACCAGTTTATCCAAAACGCCCGGTACAAGCTATCGCCCCGCGAACAGAAGCTCATCCTTTATATGGCCACGCTGCTGCGCCCCGAGGACAGCGACTTCGAGACCTACCTCGTGCCCGTCTCCGAAATCGAGTACATCCTCAAATCGGATGAGACCAAGAAGCACGGCTCCTTCTACGAGCGCCTCGATGATTTGCTCGACAGCATCACCGACAAGAAAATCACCTTCCCAACCGACTTCACCGTGGACGGCCACCGCCTTCGCGGTCATATCAACTGGGTGGCAGGAGCCGTGCCAAAGTACGACGAGCACGGCATCCTTTGCGTCGAATTCGGCTTTTCGCCACAAATGAAGCCTTTTTTATTGGGCTTGAAAGAGCGGTTCACCCGGTTCGAGTTCCTGGAAGTGGCCAAGATGAAGAGCGGTTTCAGCATCCGCATATACCAGATGTGCAAGGCCTACTACTTCGAGAACATCCGGCACGGGCGCAACGTATTTGCGGTGAGCATTAAAGAGTTCAAATCGCGCCTTGGCATACAGGACAAATACCCCGACTTTCGCAACTTTCGCCGCAAGGTGCTCGACGTGGCCCGCGAGGAAATCAACGAAAAGACCCACCTCCGCATTGACTTTGATTTCATCAAGAAAGGCCGCAACATCACCGACCTGCGTATCGTCATTAACGAAAAAGCCGATTTTACCCCTGAACCAATTGAAGAGGAAACACCCGCCCCAGAGCCTGCTCGCAAGAAGGCCACCTCTAAACCAGCCAACGACCTGCAATCGCGCATCGAGTCGCTGACCGAGGCACAACGCCGCGCTTTCAACACCCTAACCGAATACGGTGTGAGCATGGTCTTTGCCCTCGACGAGGTACTGCCCATCATCAAGGGCAGCGAATTGCTGGGATATGAGGACTTTTTCGTGCTGTTTATGCTCGCTTTTTTCGAGAAAAAGACCAACGTTAAGGGGCCCAAGGAAAAGGTGAAGGCTTTTGGCGGCTGGGTTACAAACCGCCGATTTGAAGAACCTAACCTTTATACTCAGTTGCTCGAACAAGTCGTTTCGAGGAAAAAAAGCCTAAAAGACGACGAGCGCGCCAACCGCGAGCGCGCCAAGGGCATTACCGCCGCAGAGTTCCGGGCCTTGCTGGAGGAAGAGAAATCCATTGGAAAAACAGCCCAACCTGCTTTTTCCGTCCAACGGAAAACCGCTACGCAAGCCAGCCGGATGAACAGGGCAGGGGAGGGAGGCGACCTTTTCACGCCAACCCCCAAAATGGACACGCCAGCCCCGCCACCTGTGGCCGTGCCAAAGGAAAAAGCTGTGTTTAGTTTTGATAGTTTCAAGAAGGAGTTCCCCGATGTTTACAAGCGCATCCGCAAGGAGCGCCAAGACGCATTTGAGGGCTTCAAGACGGCCTCCAACTACAAGCAACTGCTCGAAAACAGCGTGCAAGCGTATTGCGAACAGTGGTACAAAGCGCAGTAACACGGACTGCCAGTCCGTGCTTCCGCACTTTTCAAGTCCCAATTGCCCTTTCTTTCAAGAAGCACGGACTGCCAGTCCGTGCTAAAAACGAGTTTCATGCAAATTCTTCAAGAAGACAACTACCTCCTAGCCGTCAACAAGCCATCGGGCCTCCAATCCGACGCCGACCGCCGTCGCAACCTCTGCGCCGAAGATTGGGCTGGCGACTACCTCAAGCGCACCTACCCTTGGAAAAAACAGCTCAAGGCTGGGCTGGCGCACCGCCTCGACCGCGCAGCCAGTGGCGTACTGCTTTTCGGCTTGACGCCCGCCGCTTTGAAGTCGTTGCTGGCGCAATTCGAGGCGCGCACTGTGGGCAAGTTTTACCTGGCTTTGTTGGAAAAAACGCCACCCGAAGCCGAGGGCGAACTGGTGCATTGGCTCAAAAAAGACGACGTTCAGAAGCGCTCCGTGGTCGTCAACCCACAGACGAAGCACTCGCAGCAGTGCAAGCTGCGGTACAAGGTTTTGGAAGAAAAAGCTGGGAAATGCCTCGTAGAGGTGGAGTTGTTGACGGGACGCTACCACCAGATTCGGGCACAAATGGCAGCGATGGGCTGCCCTGTGGTTGGCGACGAGAAATATGGCGCAAAGCCAATAAAATCAAATACTTCGATGATTTATCTGCATTGTCACAGGCTCGTTTTTGACCACCCGAAGACGGGCGAACGAATGGAGGTGAAGGTGGAACCAGCGTGGTAATGACTGTTGTCAAACAACGCAGGCAGGGTTCAAAACCCTGCCTGCGTTGTTTGACAACAGTCATTAGACTACTGCACCACCAATTTCTCCCGCTTCACCCAATCCCCTGCCTTGCACTCCACGAAATAGACGCCCTTGGCCAAGCCGCCAAACTCGATGCGCTCCCGAACCGTCAGCACGGGGTTTTCGTTCTGATAAACAGCCTTCACCAAACGTCCGTTCACGTCCAGCAGTCGGATAGCGAGTGGGCTTGCCGTTTTCATCGAAACCTCCACGAAGCTGCGCTCGCTGGATGGGTTCGGGGAAATGCGGACGGTGTTGGCTGTGGCCAAATCATCCGTAGCGGATATATTGCCGA
The DNA here is from genome assembly GCA_022841745.1 of Saprospiraceae bacterium. Classification (GTDB taxonomy): domain Bacteria; phylum Bacteroidota; class Bacteroidia; order Chitinophagales; family Saprospiraceae; genus UBA6168. The sequence goes on from JALHQW010000024.1 coordinate 60,816, forward strand.
AAGTAAGCCCGTACCAAAGCGTCTCGTCGTCGGATTGGTCAATGGTGAAGCTGAACTTGCCGTTTTGCGCAGCAACCACCGAATAGCTGCCCTCGGCGCCCGTTGGCGATAGCGGATGGATGCGCAGTTGGTTGTTGGTATGCGCCAGTTCCAAGGTTAGCTCGATGGGCTGCACCTCGGTCGGCTGCTGGCCCCAACCGTTCTGCACGCTGTTGCCGTTCCAGATCATATTGGTGTTCTGCGCCCTTGACGACACAGTCAGCACGGCCTCATTGGTCTCGGCGAGGGGCTTATCGTCCAAGGAGAGCATGCTGACCACGGCAAAATCGTTGCCCGAAACCACCTTCAATGGCCCGGCTTCGTGCGGCCCGTTTTCATGGATAAAACCAGTGATGCTGGCAAACTTGGGCGTTGCAGTGGTCAGGATGCCAGCCTCGCCGTCAATGGTCGTTTGGCCCGTGCTGGTCGTAGCCTGAATGCCAGGCCCGTCGGGCAGTTGGCTGAACTCAGGCTCGCTGGTACCAGAAAACGAAGAACGGATGGCCGTCGTAAGTGCCAAGCGGCTGTTGTAGGGGATATGCGTGCCCCAGCGCCCTGCGTCGTCCTCAATTGGGACTTGTTGGAAAATATAGCTGTCAGGGTAGTTCAGCACGATGGGGTTGCTGGCCGAAGCCAGCAGCCCATTGCGGAACGCATAACCGTACATGGGCGAGAGGGCCATCTGCGTTGCGTTGCGGTGCATGGCGTAGTTATCGTCCACCATGTCGCGCTCCCATTCGTCGTAGTCGTAGTTGTAATTGTAGAAAAGGATGGCGTCAGCGTCGTGGAAGGCACCGTAGGCCGACATCCAGGGCATCATCTCGGCTTGGTAAATATTCGGGTAGGCCTGGTAATACTGCCCGATGATGAAAGGCTTGCCATTCATTGCCAGCCCACTGAACAGTTCATTCGGCGAAGTGTACCAATCGCTCTTCACCATCGGCGTGTTCATCACTTCCCATACCCAGTTGGTGCCATCGTAACTCCAAGCGGTGTAATCCCAGAGGCCGTGGTCGTCTATGTAGTCCATGTCCTGGTGGGTGTAAACATCCGAGGGGCCGCCCAGTGCGTTGGAGCCGCCAATTTGGGCTTTCACCCCGATTTCGTTATTTAAGTAATTCTTCATTTCGTTAAAATAATCGCGTTGGAGCTTCAGGTAGAACTCCGTCATGTCGGCGATTCGGGCACCCGTGTAGTTGGTGCGGTCGCTGTAGTTGAAGCGGCGGACGGTGCCGTTGGCAAGGCTTTCGCCAGCGGCGACGCCCGTGGCGCCTGCATCGGCGAGGGTTATTTTATCGAAATAAAAATTGCCGAGGTTGTTCTCAAAGCTGAAGGCGAAGCGCACGAAGTCCGTGTTGTCTTCAGGCGCTATGAAAGTATAGCTGAACTCTTGCCATTGGGTCGTCAGTTCGGTGTAATTGGCGCCGTACCAGGTCCAAGGCTCAAGGTTGCGCATGGTGTAGGCCCAGATGCTGGCCGGCTGGTCGGCACGGGCGGCGAAGCGCACGGTGTATGCCCTGCCCGCCTCCACACTTAGGTTTTCCTGCTTGAACTGGATATGCCAGCCCGTGCCCGTCACGTTGGTCACGCTGACGCGGGCGCAGTCCTGGCCTTCGTAGGGGTTGGTCTGCACAATGCTGAGGGTGGCGGCAGCGGCGTCGTGAAGTTCGAGTTTCCAGTCGTCGTTGGGGTTGCCGTTCTCGAAATTGTTGTCGAGGAGTTGCTGGTTGGCGCCGGGGGTACTGGCGAGGGCGTTCCAGGCCGTGGCGAGGGCCGCTTGAGCGCCGTATTTGCTTTGCAAAAACTGGTTCCAGCGCAGGTCGAGCGTATCGCAATGGCGCTGCATGAGTTGGCCGTTGCTGTGGCTGAAATGCTGGAGGCGGTCGCCGCGCCAGTAGCTGTAGAGGCTGTTCTCGTCCGTGATTTCGACCATGGCCACAGCTGGGTCGTTGGTAAGCGACAGCCCTGTGTAGAGGCTGACGGGGGTGAGCAGTTGCTGCGCATAGCTTTTTTGAAGTGCAATCAACTGGCGGTCGAATATTGTGACGGCATTGCCATTGTCCTGGATGCTGTCTGCCCCGGCCACGCCGTCGCCCGCTTGGAACTGCCGCTGGGATTGCAGGTTGATGCAAGAGTAGATGCCCTGCTGCTTCAGGTGGTGGACAAAGTAGTGGAACTTGTCCAATTGGAAATAGTCGAGCACTTGGGTAGTGCCAGCGTTTTCAAGGAAAAGGGAGGCGTTCTCTCCTGCCCAGTAATTGTCCATTTCGGTGAAGCGGACGAGGTTGAAGCCAAGCTTGCGCAAGCGGGCCGCAATCCAGGGTGCTTTGGTTTTCTTTGGGAAACAGGCACCTTTCACCATGTTCGTCCCCCAGAACCGCAGGCGTTGGCTGCCCGACTGGAAGTGACCATTGGCGTCAATGCCCACGAAATTGGTGATGGGCTGCTTCGCAAACTCGGGCAGGAAGCGCTGTGCTGAGCTGTCGCCGGGCGGCATGTAAAAATGGAAGCCGTTGTCGAACTGTTGGGCATTGAGCGAAAGGCTCAAGAGGAGGAACAATGGTAAAATGATGCGCATGTCAGTGTGTATTGAGTGAAACTGAGTGGAAATGCTTTTTGCAAAAATCCGTATTTCAACTAACTTTGAAAAAAATAAGTCATGGAAGCGATTGCCACCAAACCAATAACGAAAAGACCTGCGAAAACCCTGCCGGAGGAATTGGTTTATGAAACCATTGCCGGGCGGGTGTTCTATCGAAAAGGCTATCGGGAGGTGCTCAACAAAACAAAAACCATCGAGGAAATCATGGGCTCCAGCGGACTACAATCTATCATGGTCAGTTACTTGATGAAAACGCTATTTAAACTTGATAATGAGAAGTATTGGATACTTTCCAACGAAATCGGCCTTCATATTGACCACCGCAACAACCCTGTTTCCGACATCGGCATTTTCGATGTAAATGTGCTGACCCCGGATTTGGTTGACATTCACTACGTCAGCGTCCCTGCCAAGGTATTTATCGAAGTGGATATCCGTGCCAACGTGGACGACATCGGCGAAACGGGCTATATCAACTTGAAAACCCAAGCGTTGTTCAGTTTTGGCGCTGAGAAGGTCATTTGGATTTTGTCCAATATCCAGAAAGTTATCGTTGCTGAAAAGGGTGAGCCAACTTGGCCGTGGTCTGATTGGAACGAAGATATTGAAGTGCTGGATGGCATCGCTTTCAACGTTGGGCAATACCTCACCAAGAAAGGCATCAACCCCGTCAAGTAACACGGTCTGCCAGACCGTGCTTTCCCATTAAAGGATTCCGAGCAAGTTATGAAAGTGCAGAAGCACGGACTGCCAGTCCGTGTTACACCGGAAGCACGGACTGGCAGTCCGTGTTACACCGGAAGCACGGACTGGCAGTCCGTGTTACACCGGAAGCACGGACTGCCAGTCCGTGTTACACCGGAAGCACGGACTGGCAGTCCGTGTTACACCGGAAGCACGGACTGGCAGTCCGTGTTACACCGGAAGCACGGACTGCCAGTCCGTGTTACACCAGCGCCGCCAACTCCGCCCGCTTCTCATGCGCTGCCTTGTATCCCAGCTCAAACATTTCATCGAAATGCCCACGGTCGAAGGTGCCAAAGTTATTGAGGTCAGGTGTTACCACTACGTTGCACAGGTGGTACTTGTGGATGGTGTGGTGGTGGATGCTCAAGTGGAACAACCGCTCCATGACCGAGAGGGTGTTCCTGATGTCGCTTAGTTGCAGGTCTTTAAATGGGTGGACGTTTGAACCAATTATCAGTTCGCACTCGCCAGCCAGCGGCTCCACAGGGAAGTTGTTCAACGCGCCGCCGTCGGTGTAGAGCTGTCCCTCAATTTCCACGGGGGTGAACACCACGGGGAAGGCCGCCGAGGCCAAAATCGGGCGGATGAGTTGACCGTTCGAAAAAGTTCGCGGCTTGCCCTTCACCATATCGGTTGCCGTGACGTAGAGCTTCGTTTTCAGTGCTCCGAAGTCGTCGTCTGGCAACAGCTCTTTCAAGACGGGATAAAACTTATCGGTATCTAGGAACCCGGGTTTACGGGAAGCAAAAAGGCCGAGCTTAAAGATGGGGGTATTCCTGAAAAAATCGAGGATGGTGCTAACCGAGTGCCCCGCAGCCCGCAAGGCACCGACAATTGCACCAGCACTGGTACCGGAAATTGCCGTAGGTTCAATGCCCATCTCTTCGAGGACTTTCAGCAGCCCAAGATGGGCAACGCCACGCACGCCGCCGCCAGAGAGTACGAGGCCGATGGAAGGGGAGGTCATGATGATTGCGGATTAGTTGATTGCGGATTGCGGATTGAATGAAGCATTTGCGAAAATAGGATGTTTTCATTGCAAAGCAAACATCCGCTTATCACCATTGCGAAATGACAAAAAAACTGGGGGTTGACCTTGCAGCAATGCGCGAAAGCTCCTTGACCGTATAGGGTGACTGGTCATCGGGTGGTGATTGGAGCAAGTAGTCCTTGTCGAGGATGTTTTGACGGTTGGTGAAATTGTAGATGGCAATGCCGAGCTTTCCGTTGTTGCGGCGCTTTTGCCATTTCCAGGTGACGCTGAGGTCGAGCCGTGCAAGCCCTTCGAGCCGGTTAGTGTTGAGTCGCTCAAAATAGAGCCTGCGTTCTATTCCGTCGGGGCAACTGGCGCAAGGAGTTTCAAAGATGCTGGGCGTTGGGGAATAGGGGATGCCGCTGCGGAGGTGCAGGTTGGCGGAGAACTCCCATTTTCTAAGGGTATAGGTGTTGACGAAATTGATGCGGCTTCGGATGTCGTGCCGGGCAGGGTAGGGCAAGCCGAGGTTGAGTTCCGGGAACCTCAATTCCACTTTGCTGAGCGAATAGGAAAGCCACAGGCTGTATTTGGCCCAGCGTTTTCGCCATAGGACGTCCAGCCCTGCTGCTTTGCTTTCCCCATCGAAAAAATTGGTGCCGAAACTGCTTTCCAACAATAGGTTGGCCGTGGTGAGGTTGCGGTTTCGCTTCCAATAAACTTCCAAATCGAGCAAGGTGTTGCTGGTCTCCTTGCCGATGCCGAGGGTATATTGCCAAAGTTCCTGTGCGGGAGTGTTCTCGCTTGCCAAAGCCCAGAGCGGCTCGCCGATGCCGAGTTCGTTGAAATCAAGCATCTGGAAGACGAACTGCCAATAGCGCCCGACGCCGCCCTTCACTTGCCAACTGCCTGCTTGCTGCTTGCCCCAAGGGTACCAGTTGAAACTTATGCGAGGTTCGGTGTAGTTCAGTCCCCGCGCTGGGAACAGCGTGCCGCGCAGGCCAAGCGAGATGTTGAGCCGGTCGGTGGCTTGATAGCCAAATTCCGCATAAAAAGTATGTTGCGCGCTGCGCACCGTATCGTTCCAGAGGATATGGCTGGTCAACTCCACGGCATTGGTATCGGAATAGGCCAGGACGGCCTCTTGGGCGTTGTATTGGTAGCCAAACGATAGCCGCTGGCGCTCGTTCCGCTGCCAGTCGTGGTGGAAGTTGGACCTGAACTCCGTCATTCGGTTGTCCCTGTTCAAACGATAGGCAAAATCACGGTTGGGGTCGGTTGCGTTCCAAAGGAAGGCATAGGTATTCGAGAAGCCGCTGAGCGAGGCATGGTAGCGCACCTTGAACTTCGGCGACCAATTCGCCTTGTGCATCCAGGAAAGCCCGGTGTTCTGGGTGTCCATGACATCGTCGGTTTTGAAATAATCGGTGCTGTCGTTCTTCTCAAAATGATAGTCGAGGTGGTCGCCGGAGACGAAAAGGGTCAGTGCGTTTTCTGCCGCTTTTCTGGTGCGCCACCGTAGCTTGATATTGGCATCGCCAAAATTGAGGAAGGGGTTCCAGGTGTAGCGCTGGTCCTGTGCAGTGGCTTGCTGCCCGAAGTCCACCCGTCCATTTTGAAAGAGTTGCTTGAAGAAGTTTTGGTAGGCCGTTGCCTGCAAGCCGTCAATATAGCTGCGCCGAAAGGCGATTAGCAACGCTATGCGTTCTTTTTTAAGGGGGATATCAACGTAGGCTTGGGTGCTGAGCAGGTTCATGCCGATGCCCCAGCGGGTTTTCGATGGAAAATCCTTTTTCGATGAAATATCAATCACGCTGGAATTGCGCCCGCCGTACTCCGCGCCGAAATTGCCGCGCCACACCTCCACTTGGTCCACGACGAAGGGGTTGAACGAGTCGTACAGCCCGAAGAAATGCCCCGTATGGTACACCGGTATGCCGTCGAGCATGACGAGGTTCTGGTCGGGGGTGCCGCCGCGCACGTTGAGGCGCGAGCCGCTCTCGTCGGCACTGCCGATGCCGGGCAACAGTTGCAGGCTGCGCAGCACGTCCGGCTCGCCCCAGCCGGGCAGGGTGGGCATTTTCTTTCGGTCAAATTTATAGCTCCCGCTCTCCGAAAGCCGGATCATGTCCGTTGCGAACTCGCTAATGATAACATCGGGCATGTTCACTGCATCGTACTTCAGGCGGTAGGTTTGGCATGGTTTAACGAGCAATGGCCGAACGACAAAAGCCTGCTGCCGATAACCCAAATAGCTGATTATCAGGGAGTCGTCTTTTGAGAAATCGCCTTCCAATTTAAACTTTCCATCCGCATCGGTAGCCGTGCCGTGTGGCGTGTCCTTGATGTGGGCGGTGGCACCGGGCAGTGGCTCGTTGGTTTCAGCGTCGAGGATGGTGCCGCAGAGGGCGAGGGAAGGTATAGGTTTTAGGATTTCAGGTTTCAGGGTTTCAGAGCCTGTCCCGATTTCTCGGGATTTCAGGGGGCTGCTGCTGCTTTGCGAAGTATCCAGTTTCTTTATCAAAACATATTTTTGATCAATCACCTCACAACCAAGCCCTGTGCCGCTCAGGGTGCGCTTCATGGCCTCTCGCAATGGCAATGCTTGAAACTGCACGGTGACGCGTACGCCTTTCAAGGCTTCGTCGTCGTAGGAGAAGGAGATGCCGCTGTTTTTTTCAAAAAAATCGAGCGCTGCGCGCAGGTCGGTGTTGCGAAAATTGGCGGAAAGGGTGGGGGAGGGCTGCTGGGCGGACAGGATATTTGCCCAAAACAGAAAGGACAGCACTAACATAGGAGCATTTCGGCAGCGCATAAATTTTTCAGGAACTATTCCAGCCGCTTGATTTCGTCCAAACTGCTGGTTTTGGTGATGATTTCCATTTGCTCGCGGGCCGTGTTGTTCAGGATTTCCAGCCGCTGGTCCTTAGGGCTGCCCCATTGAAGCAATTTGGAATTGAGGCTTTGCAGGTTGGAAAGCACCAATAGCTGTTCTACGCTGGCATGGTCGCGAATATTGCCCTTGGCATCGGGATTGGCAGCCCGCCATTCGCGGGCGGTCATTCCAAAAACAGCCAGGTTGAGCAGGTCGGCCTCGGTAGCTTGGTAGATGGCTTCGCGGTTGGTGTTCCAGTCGAGGGTTGGCACCAGGTTTTCCCGCACCGCACTGGAGTGGATGTGCCAATTGGTCTTGGCAATTTGTCGGCGCAAATCCCAGTTCGTTTGCAGCCGCCCAGACTCATCGTCCTTCAGCCGTTGGAATTCCCGTACAAGATAGAGGTAGAACGAAGGGTTGAGCCAACTGGCGAACTGCACGGCGATATCCTGATGGGCGTAGGTACCGCCGTACCTGCCCGCCTTGGCTGTTATGCCAATGGCATTGGTGAGGTCAATCCAGTCCTTGACGGAGAGAATGAAGTCGCTCAGGCCAGTCTCCGTTCTAATTCGGTGGAAATCCACCGAATTAAAACCAGGGTTGTTCAGACTTTCCCACAGGCCCAGGAATTCAATATTGGTTCGGTTTCGTAGGTAGTTCTTGATGATGTCGTTGGCGGGGGAGCGGCCATGCGCAGCAATATCGGTAAGGGAGATATAGGCACCGGTATCGTGTTGTTGGAGCCGCACCTCAATATCCTGTACCTTGATAGTTGTTTGTTTGTTCGACATCTTTTTGTTGTGGCTTTCCTTTAAATGATGGACTTGGCTGACCCATCAAATTTGAAGGGGTTAAAAACGACCGTCGGTCATTATTTCACCCACACTGTGTCCCCCCTAACCTCGCAGTTCAAATCCATTGGTTTGCATACCATCTGCACGGCCTTTTCAAGGCTACCATGCACGAACTTGCCGGAGAACGTGCGCCCCTCAAGGCTATCGGCCAGCACGAGCACGCCGTACTGCCGCTCCAGTTCCTCAAAGACCCGGCCCAGTGGCGTACTGCGGAAGGTGCTCTCGCCCTTGAACCAGTTGGGATAAGAGGCTAGCCCTTGCCGTTTTTGCATCTTGCCCCCCAATATGGACACTTGTTCGCCCTTCTTCAGCAACACCCGCTCCGTTTGCTCTGGGTTGATGACCTGTACCTTGCCTTCGGCGCACTTCACTTCCAGTTCGTTGCCGCGGGCATAGACATTGAACACTGTTCCCACCACCTCTACTGTGCCCTGTTCGGTACGCACGGAGAAGGTCTTGCCTTTTTTTGCCTTGAAATAAGCTTCGCCTTCCAGCACCACCGTGCGTCCATCCGTCCAGTCGCTGGCCGTGAAGCCGAGCTTCGACATGGCGTTCAGCGTCGCCACCGAGCCGTCGGGCAACTTCACTTCCTTTTTCTCGCCTGCCTTGGTCACATAGTCGGTATCGGTAAAGCTGAACTGGTCGCGCCCGGCGAACCACCAAATGCCGACCACGCCTAAGAGGATTGCTGCGGCCATAGTTAAGTATTTACGATTTACGATAGACGGTTGACGATGGACGGTTTGGAGTGTCGGGTTTGCGGCTTGTTTTGCTCCGATTTCGACGATTTTGGCTTCGGGCTGTTTGGGTGCCACCGGCAATGGGGCGGGTGCTTCTTCTTTCTGTTCGTCGGATTGGGTAGCATCCAAACTGCCATCCCGATGGGTTGGGACAAAATCTGCGGACTGCGGGCTGTCAACTGCGGACTGTGGACTGCCGACTGCCAACTGCGGACTCAATTTCTGCCAAGCAAGGGTAGGGGAGAACTCCTCCATCTCCATGCCTTCGAGGGCGTGCAACATCTCCACGTAATCGGGGTACTCCTCCAGGTTGCGGAGCGCCTCCAAGTCCTCTTGCGAGAGGTCGCCAGCCAACCAGCGGGCCAACAACGTGTCGTCGTCGCTGCCTTCCGGCTTAAGGATATTATCGTGGTCGTTATTTTCCATTTTTCTTTTTCTCTTTTGATTAAACGACTGGCCAGTGTTTTACCCTACTGCCCCAATCCGCAATCCCCTAATCCGCAATCGCTAAATTCCCTTCAAAATCTGCCGCAGCTCCACCAACGCCAAGTGCATCCGTTTTTCGACGGCCTTCACCGAGAGGTCGAGGCGCTCGGCGATTTCGGCGTACTTCATTTTGTCCATACGGTTCATCAGGAAGACGATGCGCTGATTTTCGGGCAGCTTCGCAATGGCCGTTTCCAGTCGGTCCTGCAGTTCCTTGGTTTCGAGGTCGAAATGGGGGTTTTCCTCCGAGGCTTCCTCCATGGGGGCTTGCCGCTGGAATTTCAGCACCACTTGTTCGTGCTTTTTTTCATCCAAAAACAAATTGCCGGAAACGGCAAACAGGTAGCTCTTCACTTTTTCGACGGGCACCTTGGCGCAATCGCGCCAGAGGCGCAAGAAAGCCTCTTGCATCAGGTCCTCGGCCTCGCTGGCTGCAGCACCCTTGTAGCAAAGGAAGTTGCGCACGTGTCGGCTATGCGCATAGAAGAGTTCCCGATAGGTAGGCTCGTGGCAGACGTTTTTTTGCGGGAGTGGTTCCATGGGGCAAAGGTAAGACATGGTTTCATTGCTACATGGCTTCATTGTTACATTGTAACAATGAAGCCATGAAACAATTTAACCATGAAACCATGCAGCCATGAAAATTCCGGTAGGGTTTTTTCTGTTAAGTTCGTTCATTTGTAAACTTTCCATAAAACCGGCACATCCTCTAATTTTCCCGAAGATTTTCCGACACCAAAAAGCCATTTCACCAAACTACATCCAACATGACTGTATCAACGCTTAACAGACGGTCGTTTTTCCAAAAACTTGGCAAGGCCATGCCCCATGGGGCGGGCGAGCAGGGCCAGGCTGGGGAAAAACTGAACCCGTTCCGCATCAGCGACCAAGAGCTGCCGCTGGTGCCGCCGCCCACCACCACCATCTCCCTGAGCGGGGGCTTGGAGCCTTACAACGGCCCTTGGGATGTTGACCAAGCTACCCACTTGCTCCGCCGCATCTGCTTCGGCGTGAAGAAGGCAGACCTCGACTTGTTGCTTGGCATGACCGTGGATGAGGCTGTGAGCCATGTACTAAACACGAGCCTGCCGCAGACAAAACCCGTTTACAACTACTTCGAAGATACTGACCCCAACAACCCCTACGATTACGAGGAGCCGAACTTGCAATTAGGCGAGACCTGGGTCACGGAGCCTTATGATTTCAACGGTGACGCCGAAGGCTACCGCATCCAGAGCTTCCGGGGCTGGTGGCTGGAGCAGATGGTGAACCAAGGGGCGAGCATCCTGGAGAAGCTGACGCTTTTTTGGCACAACCATTTTGCAACGCAAACCGCTTCTTATTTCAACGGAAAGGGCTGCTACCAGCACAACGAACTACTGCGCTCCAAGGCACTCGGCAATTTCAAGGAAATGACCAAGGCCGTCACCCTCGACCCGCTGATGCTCATTTACCTCAACGGCGTTTACAACACCAAATGGGCACCCGACGAGAACTACGCCCGCGAGTTGCAGGAGCTTTTCACCATCGGAAAGGACAACCCCGACCACTACACCGAAGAGGACGTGGTGGCTGCTGCCAGGGTGCTGACGGGCTGGAAGATTGACTACGAGAAAGCCACGATGTGGTACTACGCCGTTGACCACGACAATACCGACAAGCAGTTCAGCGCATTTTACAACAACACCGTCATACCTGGCAACGTGAACGCCGAGGTGGAACTGGACGCCTTGCTCGACATGATTTTTGCCAAAAACGAGGTGGCCGAATACCTCTGCCGCAAGCTCTACCGCTGGTTCGTCTATTACCATATTGACGCCACCACCGAGGCCAACGTCATACAGCCGCTGGCGCAAATCTTCCGCAGCGGCGGCTATGAAATACAGCCCGTGCTGGAAACCCTGCTCAAGAGCACCCATTTCTTCGATGCCGTGAACAAGGGCTGTTATATCAAGACACCTGTGGACATCGTCATCGGAACCCTGCGCAGCTTCAACTTGGGCATCCCCTCCCAGACCTATTGGGACGATTTTGAGATGAAGTACTTCCTCACCGATATGTTGATTGGCCAACAGATGGTGCCCGGCGACCCTCCCAACGTGGCTGGTTGGCAGGCCTTCCGCCAAGTGCCTTTGTACTACCGCATGTGGGTCAACAGCACCACGGTGCGCAGGCGCAACGAATACCTTGCACTTCTCTTCTCACCTTTTATAGCCACCAGCGACGACAACCGGCTACAGATAATCCCCGTGGATTTCGCCGCCCAGATGAGCAACCCTTACGACCCCGTTGTGATGATTGATGATATGGTGAAAATCCTGCTGCCTCAACCCTTGTCCGACAACAAGAAATGGCTGTTGAAGAACATCCTGCTCTCTGGCCAATCGAGCGACAGCTACTGGACGATTGCCTGGTCGGATTATGTCAACGACCCCAGCAACGATATGTACTACAGCATTGTCAACACCCGCTTGACCAATATGCTGGCCTACATGCTGCTGCTGCCCGAATACCAATTGGCATAGGAAACTGAGGGGCTGGTCGCATTGATGCCTTCAATCCCTCAATCCTTCAATCCATCAATCCTTTCTTAAAATGAAAAGAAGAAACTTCCTTCGCACGGCCGGGGCCACCGCAGCCCTCACGCCGTTCCTCCATAGTGGCTTTGCCATCAATCCTTTGGCGAAAAGCTCCATGTTTGGTTCCTTGGGCGCTGCTGCCGCAATGAGCGGCAAAATCATGGTCTTCATTGAACTGAACGGCGGCAACGACGGCCTCAACACCCTCATCCCGCTCGACCAGTACAGCAAGCTCTCCCTGCACCGCAGCGGCGTGCTCATCCCCGAAAACAAGGTACTGCCCCTCAACGGCTATGCCGACACAGGGCTGCACCCCAGCATGAGCGCCATGCAGCAACTGTTCAATGACGGCCTCATGAGCATTGTGCATGACGTAGGTTACCCTCAGCAGGACTACTCGCACTTCCGCTCGATGGACATCTGGCATTCGGCCAGTGCCAGCGACCAGTACCTCGACACGGGCTGGATGGGCCGAACCCTACAGGGCGAGTACCCTGCCTTCCCGAATGGCTACCCCAACGAGGACACGCCAGACCCATTGGCCATCCAGATTGGTTCCACCTTGCCGCTGGCGTTCATGGGGTCGGGCTATTCCATGGGCATGACCCTTGGCAATGCCAATGATTTCGACAACGTTTTCATCAACGATTTTGTGGAGCCTGCCCCAGCCACGCCCTATGGCGACGAATTGGAGTATATACGATTGATGCAGCATCAATCACAGGTTTACTATGAGGTCATCAAAGAGGCAGCCGAGGCACAGCCGGACAACCTATCACCGTTGTACCCGCCCATGTACGAGAATTACCTCGCTGACCAGCTCAGGGTGGTGGCCCGGCTCATTGGAGGCGGCATGCAAACGCCCGTTTATGTGGTGTCCATCGGTGGCTTCGATACGCACAGCGAGCAGGTGATTGAAGGTTCGGTGGACGTAGAGGGTACCAATTCCAAGGGAGAGGACAACCATGCGCTTTTGCTCCGCAAACTGTCTGACGCCATTGCCGCTTTTCAAGATGACATGGAGCGCATGGGCAAGGCAGACATCGTAGCGGGCATGACCTTCTCCGAGTTTGGCCGCACCATTGCCTCCAATTTCAGCACGGGTACCGACCACGGTGCAGCCGCACCACTCTTCGTCTTCGGCAAGGGCGTGAACCCCGGCATCATCGGCAACAACCCAGACATCCCGCAAGACCTTGCCATCAGCGGGGACGTGCCGATGGCCTACGATTTTAGGCAGGTCTATGCCAGCGTGATTCAGGATTGGTTCGGCCTCACGAGCATGAACAGCGTCCTTTTCAACGACTTCGACATACTGCCCATCTTCAAGGGCACCTCCAATACCAAGGAGGACAAACGGGACATTTTCGGTGTGAGCAACTACCCGAACCCCGTCACTTCGTACACCACGATTTTGTTCAGCACCTTCAACAATGCCCATGTGGTCATCAACCTCATGGATGCACAGGGTCGTTTCATCCTTCAAATTGCCGAAGGCAGCTACAATTCCGGCCTCCATCAGGTGCGGTTTGACCGCTCGAACTTGCCGAGCGGCACCTACTTCTACCAAGTGGTGCAGAACGGCATGGGCGTGACGAAGAAAATGCTCGTTTTTTGATTAGGATAAATAACAGCTAAAAAGCAAGGGCATGGTGGATATATCCGCCATGCCCTTTTTTCTTATAGAAAACACTGTATAAAGCAATCATGCCCCACCCTTCACCACCATGCCAGCATAGCGTAGCACTTCGCCGTTGCTCACCTCCAACAGGTATTGACCCGGCGGCAGGTGTACGCCCGACGATTCAAGCGTCAGCACCTGTGGGCCTTTCATAGCTTCATATTGCCTTGTAAGGACGGTGCGGCCCAGCATGTCCACCAATCGGATAGTGAGGCGTTCGGCCAAGGGACTATCGAAGCGAAGGCTGAGTTTGGTGTCAAACGGATTTGGGAAAACCTCCACGGCCAGCGCCTCGTGCGGGGTAGGGTAGGCCGGTTGGTAGGGCGCTGGTGTTGTTGGAATGGACAAGGTCGGCTGGGCTTGGCGCTTTGCTTGTTGCTTCGCAATGGCCCTTTCCGCTCGGCGGTCGGCGATGCTTTCTATTAAATTGCTCATGAATCGGCGGGCCTTGTGCCGAATGATATTGTAGAGTGTTTGGTCTCTTTGGATGATGACGACTTCTCCGACCGTTGCTTTACTGTATTGCATTACCTGATTTGCAATAAGCTGCCCTGGGGCAAGGTACAGCGCTTGCGATGCAAAACCTGTATAGCTGAACTCCAGACCTGGCGCTTCGATGGTATCAGGTATCAGAAGATTGTAGCTGCCGTCAATATCCGTGATAGTGCCAATGCTCGTCCCTTGGACGAGTACCATTACGCCAATCAGCGTTTCGCCCGTTTCAAAATCTGTCACCTTGCCAGTGATAATTCGGTTCTTATTTTCGACAATAATCGTATCACCTATAAGTGCCTTTGGTGTAGCAGGGGCCACGTCCACATCTCCCAAAACTTGCCGGACGTTGGTTGTATTTGGCCGAGGACAGGCCACTTTTCCCATCAATTGTTTTGTGCTTTGCGCCTGTGCCCAGCCGCCCAGCAGCAAGCCCGGCACCATGATGCCCAGCGCCCGCAGCCGATTGCCGAAGCCATTGGGCTGCACGACATGGAGTGGGCGTTGCAATTGGTCGGCCCTGAACCTACCGCAGGTATTTGAGCTGCCCTGCTCGAAGTATTTGGCCACTTCCCGGTCGGTCTTGCCCGTGAAGTCCATGACGGTTTTTTGGCAGCTCTGGCAGAATCGGCCTTGCTCAGCAGCGGTCATTTTTTGCCAATCTTCATGGCAGGGCGTGGGGATGGCGAGGGTAACGGGCTGTTGCTTCATCTTGTGGCTTTTTAAGCGTGAAAAAATGGTGGTGATGCGTTGAGGGAAGATGATGCAACGGGGTGGAAGGAATGCATAAGGGAGGCCTTTTTTTTGGGATGCCAGCAAATGCGCTATTCATGGACTCACCCTCATGGCTGCAACCTTTCAATCACCCACGTAGCATCCTCGTCCTTTTTATACAAAAACCGGTCGTGCAGCCTGCTCTTCTGCCCCTGCCAGAACTCGAAGCTGGTGGGCACCACCCGGTAGCCGCCCCAGAAGCTGGGCAGCGGCACCTCGCCCTCACCGAACTTCTGCTTCATCTCCTCCCATTTCATCAGCAGCGCCTGCTTGGAGGAGATGGGGCTGCTCTGGTTCGACACCCATGCCCCGATTTGGCTGCCCTTGGGCCGGGTCATGAAGTACTTGATGGATTCGGCCATGCTCACTTTCTCCACCGTGCCAGTGATGATGACCTGCCGCTCCAGGTCGTGCCACGGGAAGTGCAGCGCCACCTTGGGGTTGTGCGCCATTTCCTGCGCCTTGCGGCTGCCGTAGTTGGTGTAGAACACAAAGCCATGCCCGTCGAATTGTTTCAACAAAACCATGCGGATGGAGGGCTGCCCGTCTTCGCCCACGGTGGCGAGGGTGACGGCATTGGGCATCCGGAAGCCCGCCCGCTCCACATCCTCGAACCATTTCTCGAACTGTTTGGTGGGGTCGGCGTCGAGGTTTTCACGGCGGAGGCCGGCTATCTCGAATTCATCGCGCATGTAGCTGAGGTCTTTCATCTGTGATATTTTTTCGCAAAGGAACAGTGAACGCAGGGAAAAGTTAAGTGATTTTCCACCATATTGCATGGTCATTTTTTTCATCACAAAACAAAACCAACCCGCCATGTCGAACAGCTCGAAAACAATCTATTATTTCGCCCTTTACCTGTTTCCGTTGAGCCTCCTTCTTCTGCTGGCTCCCAATTTTTTGCTCAAGACCTTCATGCTGCCCCCAACCGATGAGGTTTGGATTAGGGTGGTCGGCATGTTGGTGTTCTTCTTGGGGGTGATTTATTACAATGCGGCCCGCTTGGAACTGCACAGCATCTACAAGGTATTTGCCTACAACCGCATCGGGGTGCTGTTTTTCTTCATCGTATTTGTGGTGCTCGGCTGGTCGGAGTGGCCCTTGATTCTGTTCGGCGTGATTGATGCAGCGGCTGGGCTTTGGACATTGTCGGCACTGAAAAAGGAGGGGCGTTGAATTAGAAATGAGAATCCCCTGCCCGTAAATACAGGCAGGGGCATCCTTCTACCGATTAGGTTTTCCGATGGCATGGCGAAATTGCTATTGCCAATGGTGGCAGTTATTCAAGAATTAAAAAGCTCATTCACCCAAGCGGTACAAGTAACCGAAAGTCAGGCTTGTTGCTCGCTGATCTTGGTAAGTGTAAGGGGGTAGCGTTGATGTTTTTTTCAAACTGTTCAAGCCGCGAAGGTGACGGACGTCCATAAATACAATGCCTTTTTTGAGGTTAAGTCCTAAGCCTCCCCCCATGCTTAGGCTTAGTTGAAACCGGTTATAATCTCCCCACTCCTCCTCCCAGTTTTTTTTGGAGTTTAGTGCACTAAGGGCATATCCAAAAGTTGGCCCAAATACAGCATAAACATTGAAATACCTTTCGTTGATTTTCAACTTAGCTAACAAGGGAAAATCAAAACAGTTGACGACGGACTTTTCAACGTTGCTATCGCCGCCCCAACCTTTTTGTATTATAACCAACTCGGGTTGTAGGGCAAAATATTTCGACACCCCAATCTCTAGGATGCCTGCAAAGGCACTGCCCGTCAACACCTTTGAATTTTCGGAGTAGTTTTTACCCAATCCGTAAAACTCAACACCACGTTCATTGTACCAAGCAAAGTTGAGACCTCCCCTTATGCCTATGAAATTCTGAGCTGTGAGAAGGCTGCTGAGAAGGGTAAAAAATACTACAACTATTGAAAAATTCTTGAGGCGAACCATGACTTCATTTGTTAGTGAAAAATACTTATCCAAATACAATAGTTGCTCTTTGCCATTACAAAGTCAATGATAAATGATACCATAGGATAATAAATTTTTCGCTTGCAAGGGAGCTCCATCAGGTATTTGTAGCGTCGGTTTGACCTCGGTATATTGGCCTCCAACTAAGCCTATGCATAAAACTTCACAACCACCCTTGTGGAGGGTATTAAAAAAGCCTCCGACCACATTTGCTGTCGGAGGCTTCTCACTTCTAAGACTAATTGAATTATTCGCCCAAGCGGTGCAGGTAGCCGAAGGTCAAGCCAACACCCCTATTTTTTATAGTGACGTCAATGTAATCCTCTTCAATAGCTGATACTTCCGCCAAGTTGTTTAAGCTAAATTGGTAACGGACGTCCAAGAAAGCAGTGCCTTTCTTGAGGTTCAGGCCGAGTCCGCCACCAAGGCTTGCGCCTATTTCAAAGCGGTTGTAGCCCTCCCAGTCCTCGTCCTTGAATTTGTAGTCGCCATTCTTGCCACTAAGGGCGTAGCCAAAAGTCGGACCTGCAGCCGCATAAACATTGAAGTATTCGCTACCATATTTGAACTTGGCCAATAAAGGGAAATCAATATGGTTGAATACTACGTCTTCGTCTTCGTTTTTGCCCGAACCACCTTTTTGGATAAAAACGAGCTCAGGTTGGATGGCAAAATACTTTGACAAACCAATTTCCACCATCCCAGCAAATGCAGCACCTGTCATTACCTCCGAGGTCTCGGATTCGCTCTCGCCTCCGTAACTGACTTTAGCATACTCCTTCGCAAAGTTGAAACCTCCCCTTGCACCTATCGAAATCTGCGCAGTGAGAAGGCCGCATGTGACGATAAAAAATACCGCCACAACCGAAAGTCTTTTAATAAGTGTCATGGCTAAAAAATTTTTAAGTGAAAAATGCTTAATCGTTTGCAATGATTGCCTTTTACCGTGAGAAATCCAATGATTAATGATACCCTGGGATAGAAAAAATTTTCGCTTTCAAGGGAACGCTAACAGGTAATTGTAGCGTCGGTATGACCATGTTGAATTGGCCTCCAACTAAGCCTATGCAAAACTTCACAACCATCCTTGTAGAGGTCATTAAAAGAAAAGCCTCTGACCACATTTGCAGTCGGAGGCTTCGCTCTTCAAAGATTAATAGAGCTATTCGCCTAAGTTGTGCAGATAGCCTATGCTCAAGCCAATGCCCTTGTTGTGCGATTTGAAATCTTCGTCAAATTCGTTGTCGGCAATATTGCTCAAGCCAAGAAGGTAGCGGGCATCCACGAAGACCATGCCTGCGCCCATTTTGATGCCGACCCCTCCACCAAAGTTTGCGCCTATTTCAAAGCGATTGTATGCTTCCCAGTCCTCAATTTTTTCACCGTCAGCTTCACCGCTAAGTGAATAGCCGAAACTTGGGCCTACTGACACGAAAGCTCCAATCATCTCCGTTCCGAACTTGTATTTCAAGAGAATCGGAACTTCGAAATGGTTTAGGACAAGCTTGAATTCTTCATCGAAAACTTCAGTTTTTCCACCTTTTTGGACAAAAACCAACTCTGGCTGTATGGCAAAGTTCTCGGTCAAACCAATTTCGGCGATGCCTGCAAACGCCAGCCCCATGATATTGTCGGTCGTGATTTCAATGCCATCCCCTTCTGAGGTTTGTTTGGCCAAATTGACGCCACCCCTTAAACCCAATGAAAGTTGAGCCATGAGGAGGCCATTGGCAGCGATGAAGATTGCTGCCAGCAGGGAGATTTTTTTTAGAAGTCTCATGACATGTTGTTTTAGTGAAAGAATCTTTTTTATCAATCACAAGGTTTCATAAATACCCAATCAAAGGCAAGGATTTATGCCATGATGTATGGCCCAGAAATGAAAACATTTGTCACTCCCCACCTAAATCATGGGTTTGCTTTGCAGAATCCTATGCGCACACTAACTTGGCCTCAAACTAAGCCTATGCTAAATTTTACCGCCGAAACCCCGCTCATCCAACATTTCTACCATTGGGAAAAAACCACGCCCAACAAGGTCTTCCTGCGCCAACCCTTTGGCAATAGTTTCAGGGGCTTCACGTGGCAGGAGACCGGCCAACAGGCTCGCCGATTGGCCAGCTACCTGCGCTCCTTGCGTTTGCCGGAGGGCAGCCATATCGGTTTGGTATCAAAAAACTGCGCCGAGTGGTTCATTTGTGACCTCGCCATTATGATGGCGGGGCATGTGTCCGTGCCGTTCTTCCCGACGCTCACCGCCGAGCAAATCAACCTCGTGATGGCGCACAGCGGCTGCACCGTGCTGCTCGTAGGCAAGCTCGACGACTGGGCGGCGATGAAGCCCGGCATCCCGGCGGGCGTCACTTGCGTTGCCTTCCCCACCTACAACCCCGACCCCGACCATGTGCAGTGGGCCGACATCATGGCCCGCCACGAGCCGCTCGCCGACTCGCCCATGCCCAGCCCCGATGACCTGCTCACCATCATCTACACCAGCGGCACCACGGGCAACCCCAAGGGCGTTATGCTCAGCTACCGCAATATGGCGGCGCTGCTCTACTACGGGCAGGAGCACCTTCGTTGCGACATTCCGGAAATCAGGGTTATCTCCTACCTGCCGCTTTGCCATATCAGCGAGCGGGGTGTGCTGGTGAACGTTGCGCTGGCGACTGGCGCCACCGTCTATTTCGTGGAGCGGCTGGATACCTTCGGCAAAAACCTGGCGGCTGCCCGGCCTACCCATTTCGGCGGGGTGCCAAGGATATGGATGAAGTTCCAGCAGGGCGTGTTGGCCAAGATGCCACAGTCGAGGCTCGATTTACTCTTGAAAATACCCGTCATCAACAACCTTGTACGCCGCAGAATCAAGCAGGCGCTCGGCTTGGATGCCGTGCAGGTCTATCTCGTTGCGGCAGCACCCACGCCCGTCAGCCTGCTGGAATGGTACGAGCGGCTGGGCATCGTCATACAAGAGGCTTATGGCATGACGGAGACGACGGCCATCGCCACCATCACGCCCCGCAATGGGGTGCGCTTTGGCAGTGTTGGCAAGCCCATTTTGAACACCAAAATCAAGATAGACCCCGAGACCGGGGAAATCTGCACCAAGTCGTCGAGCAATATGCTTGGCTACTACAACGAGCCTGAAATGACCGCCGCCACCATTGACAGCTACGGCTGGCTGCACACGGGCGACAAGGGCGAACTCGACGCCGATGGTTACCTGCGCATCACCGGGCGGGTGAAGGAAATGTACAAGACCAGCAAAGGCGAGTACGTGGCCCCGGCGCAGATTGAGCTTTGCTTTGCTCAAAACACCTACATCGAACAAATCTGCGTGATAGGGGAGGGGCTGCCGCAGCCCGTGGGCCTCGTGGTGCTGTCCGAGCTGGCGAAGGGCGTCCACAACTCCGACATTGCGGAGCAACTGAGGGCCAGCCTCGACGCCATCAACCCAACCCTGAAACCCTACGAGCGCCTGCAAAAATTGGTGGTGGTGCGGGAGGCGTGGACGGTGGAGAACAACCTTATGACGCCTTCCATGAAGCTGCGCCGCAAGTATTTGGAGGCGCATTTTGCTTCGCAAATGATGGGGTGGTACGAGATGGAAGGGAAGGTGGTGTGGGAAGGGTAGGGCAGCCGTGACCAAACTCACCGATTGGGATATTATTAATCATGCCTCCCACATCAGGTATCCATGAAATTCGACCCCTGAAACGATGGGGCTTGCTTCGCAAATTGCTTTCCTGGAATTTTAAATGGCAGACCACGTCGTTTGAACATTTCATCAAAACAACATGGAAGCAAAACTTTCAAACCCTGCCCCATTGGGCCTCATGGGCTTCGGCATGACGACCGTCCTGCTCAATATCCACAATGCGGGCTTCTTTCCCATCAGCGCCATGATACTTGCCATGGGCCTGTTTTATGGCGGCGTGGCGCAGATCATAGCTGGCATCCTCGAATTCAAGAAGGGCAACACCTTCGGCACCACGGCCTTTACCTCCTACGGCCTTTTCTGGATATCGCTCGTGGCCCTTTGGGTCTTCCCGGAATTCGGCTGGGCCAAGGGCGCTGCCACCGAGGTCGCCTATATGGGCTGGTACCTGTTCCTATGGGGCGTGTTCACTTTTTTCATGTGGCTTGGCACTTTTGGTAAAAACAAGGTGCTGCAATTCATCTTTCTCAGCCTTTGGATACTGTTCTTCCTGCTGGCCATCCGTGATTGGACGGGGTCGGCGCTCATCGGCACCATTGCAGGCTGGGAGGGCATCCTCTGCGGCACATCGGCCATTTATCTTGCAATGGCGGAGGTGCTGAATGAGACGAGGGGGAGGACTATATTGCCGATAGGGTAATAGTAGTACTTCGGTGCCTATCGCCGACGGCAGAGGAGGCGTTGATTTGATTAAATGACAGCCTTCCGAAAGTTCGCAACTTTCGGAAAGCTGTCATTTAATCAAATCAACGTCCCTGAACGGGGAAATAAATGCCATAATTCGTCCTTATGAAAGCGCTAACAACCATTTTCATCGTATTGCCGTTCATGGCTTTCGCCCAACTTAACCTCCAAGTCATTTCCCACAAAGGCGACCCCATCCTCTTGGGCGAGGTGAACCGGGCAGGCATGGAAGCTGCCCCATTTGGCGATTGGTTCCGTACGGCATACGAAGCCTACCAAGTGGACAGAGCGGCGCTCGCCGATGCCCATTTGGAGGGCGTTGACCTCCTCGTTTTCATGGGCACCTGGTGCGAGGACAGCCAACGGGAACTGCCCCCATTTCTACAAAATCCTCGACCACCTCGGCTTCCCTGAAAAGCGGCTTCGGGTCGTCGCACTCGACAACCACCCCGACCGCCGAAAGACCAGTCCCGATGGGGCGGAAAAGGGCTGGAACATTGAGTATGTGCCGACTTTTATCTTCTTGAAGAATGACAAAGAAGTGGGGCGCATTGTGGAAACGCCAGCTGTTTCGTTGGAGAAGGATATGGTCAACATTCTGTTGAAACAACAATGAAAAGCATTGGGAAAAATCCAAAGCCATGAAGAATTGCTACCACAAAATTGACTCCTTCCGCTTTTATTGCCAATGATGTTTGGCTTGTGGAGAAGTGATTCAGTTCAAGTTTGGTGAAGGGTCGTACCGACTACTTACCTTTACGATTCACAAAGCACCCGTTGAGGCATGATGGAAGAGTTGATTAACCATGTTGCAAGCTGGCACCCGGTCAAACAGGCACTTTTGGCGACCCTTTTCACTTGGAGCGTGACGGCACTTGGAGCGAGCTTGGTTTTCTTTTTCAAAAATTTCAATCAAAAACTGCTGGACAGCATGTTGGGCTTTGCGGCGGGAGTGATGCTTGCTGCCAGCTTTTGGTCGTTGCTTGCACCCGCCATAGAGATGAGCGAAACGGTCAGCAGTTTGCCAAAATGGTTCCCGGCGCTTGCCGGATTCTTGGGTGGCGGACTTTTCATGGTGGCTATTGACAAGCTGCTACCTCACCTGCACCCAGGATTGGAGCGGGCCGAGGGCATCTCGACCAGTTGGCAGCGCAGCATACTGCTGGTGCTGGCCATTACGCTGCACAATATCCCGGAGGGGCTGGCCATTGGCGTGGCATTCGGGGCGGTGGCACAGGGGCTGCCTGCGGCAACGATTGGCGCTGCCGTGGCGCTGGCCATTGGCATTGGCTTACAAAACTTTCCCGAAGGCACGGCGGTTTCGGTGCCACTGCGGCGGGAAGGGATGAGCCGGGGGCGGGCGTTTTGGTACGGGCAGCTTTCGGGTGCGGTGGAGCCGGTTTTCGGGGTGCTCGGCGCCTGGGCCGTGCTGTCCATGCAGGAAGTGCTGCCCTACGCCCTGTCGTTTGCCGCAGGTGCCATGATTTTCGTGGTGGTGGAGGAATTAATACCGGAATCGCAGCAGGCGGGCAACACCGACACTGCCACGACCGCCACACTGTTGGGCTTTAGCCTGATGATGGTGTTGGACGTGGCCTTGGGGTGATGCACTAAGTTTTCGGGCCAAAACGGGCCAAGACTAAACCAACGCCCAGTGCTGGACTGAAATTAATATGGTCACTACTAGAGGAAAAATAAGCACCAAAGTCCATTTGAAGACCAAAACGCTTAGAAAATGGGAGTAAATATTTACCGCCAGCGAACACACCTAAATCATGATTAAGATCACTCCATTCTTGATTTACCCAATAAACGCTTTCAACGCCAATTTTTGCAAAAATGCGTGGATTACGTAATTGATAAACTGCCCCGATGAAATACGAATTCATTTCTTCCAAAAATCCAGTATCCCAAAAGACATGTCTGTATGAAATATCAAGCCCTATTTTGTATTTTGATAAGTAGCCAGCGTTAAATGAGGTGAGTAATACATCTAAGTTAGAAACTCCTGCATTCAGTCCTTCTAATGGAATCTTCTTCATTGACTTTTTCCTCGCTTTCTTTTCCTGTCCATGAATGTCTGGATGCGCCTTTTTTTCGTCAGTAATTGCTGGTGCGTGTGATGTCTTCTTATTATTTAGTTGGTATAGAAGCCCAGTCGAAATTGAAGTTAGGCGGTAATTTGGCCTATCATTATGGTACTCCCTGAACGAAGTGTTTAAATCGTGGGCCACTATTATTTGTCCTTTTAAATGGAGTTTTTCTGATGAAACAACTGGAAATGTAATGCCTCCATGAATCCCAAAATGAAACCTGTGATAGTCATCTGAAAAATCAACATAATTGCTTTTTAAAGTATATGGGTCGTTCAATTTTACACCACTGAGATTTACTATTGTTGATCCTCCACCGATGCTATCATAAACATAGTAGTCATAGATAATTTCATAATAACGAGTATCTTCTTTCCATTCTCGTTCCTTTTCCCAGGCAGTCATGCGAATGAATCCACCGCCAAAGACTTGCCAATCCCCTTTGAACAAATGAAAGCTTCGGTTCAAAGAAGCCGACGCCTGCAAGCTGGCATGCTGCAATACTGACCATTCTTTTTGGGTTGATATTAAGTCTTTGATAATGTTTGTTTCAATTTCTTCCCATTCTTGTGCCATGGGGTTTTCCCAATATTGGAATTTAGCAGTACTTTGAATTGACCAATACTTATTTAATTGAAAATCTTTTCCTGCTCCAAAGAATACGTTAAAACCTGACTTGCCAATCATCTTATGATAAGATCCGAAATTGGAATTGTCGCTTATAGAATATTGATCGTAAAATTCTTTGTCAGGACCTTTGAGCAGAAACCCCGCCCCCCCAGTTATAAAAGTGTTTTGGGCTTGGGCTAAGCTGACAAGGCATACGATTACCGCGGTATAAAGACTTGAATTTTTCATGGCGTTGAGGACTTTTTAAGTTTGCAAGCAACCCATAATTGGCTAGATTTGAAATACTGAAAGTCACTACAAAGCATGATAATAATTTGTGGGGCGGGGGCCAATTAATTTGAACCGTTGAGTTCAGTTCAAGCTCTTCCTGACCTGAACTTCTCCCTGGACTCCCTCAACTGTAATAGCAGGCTATCAAGTTTTTTTATGCCCATTATGACATCAACAACACCGCACCCGTTCCCGCCACCCATCCCAGGCCCGTGCCGAAGCCGGCAACGCCACCATGATGTGCAAGCCCGCCAGTAGCACGGCGCCCGGCAGCAGGTTTACCACGAGGGTATGGAAAATAGCGAAATTGGCAATGCCAGCGAACCCCGGCACGACTTCGATTCCCGTGGCCGAATAGTCGAGCTTCATAGACAAAAAAGCGGCTATCGTGGCGAAGTGGAAGCCATTGACGAACAAATGCAGGATGTACTCCCAACGTGGCAGGCCGCCCATATAGGCCCGGCTGTCTTTTTCCAGGAAGGCATCCCAGCCGAGCACGGCTATGTCCGCCGTTACCGCCGCCAAGCCGATGTAAAAACAGGTTTCGCTGTCTTGTGCCAAAAAAAGGAAATAGCAAATAACGGGGAACAGTACCGCCCTAAGCGTGTGGGTCAAATGCTCCGTCTTGCTGTCGGGGTGTAGGTACAACCTGTACTTGAAAATATGGAGGTAAAAGCCGTCGAAAACGGCCAAGATGGCAAACAAGGCCAGCGAAATAGTGGTGATGAGTATTGCAGCTTCCATGTGACAATTGTTTTGAATGAAAGTGCAAAAATGGCCGCCCTGCTGGGGAGTTTCATAGGACAAATGTCCTCAACTGCCATTGGCCACCTCCCGGCGGATGCGGCTCAGGGTGCGTCGGGTGACGCCAAGGTAGGAGGCAATTTCGGTGACCGTGGCCGTGTGGAGGACGTTGGGAGTCTGGTGCAGCAACAGCAGGTATTTTTCCTTTGCCCCTTCGTTGTTCAAGATGCTGGCGTACTGCTCCATTTTCAGGTATTCGCTCTCCAGCAGCCTTAGGGCAAGTTCCTTCCAAATAGGGCTTTTTGCCAGCAGCGACTGAAAATCATCGTGGCCAATGACCAGCAATTCCGTGTCCTCGATGGCCACCAGCCCCAGTTCGGTCGGTACTTGCTGAACGAAACTGCGATAGGCGGTGGTCATGCAACCTGCGGCACAAAAGCAGGAGACGACTTCTTCCCCTTCGGCGTTCAGGTAGTAGGTCTTCAAAGAGCCGCGTACGATAAAGGCAGCCTCCCTGCATACTTTTCCGATAGGGACGAAGACTTCCCCCTTCCTCAAACTCCTTGGCTGAAAACACTGCATGGCAGCTTCCAAATCTGCTTGCGCAAAAGGTGCGTGGGATTGAAGGAAGGTCTTGAAGTTTGAAATCATACGGCTATTATTGGGTAATAGAGGTCATTCGTCATTGGAAGGCGCTTTCAATTTATCCCCAAACTCCTTCACCAATTTATACATGCGCTCCTTGTATTCTTTGGGGCTGATGCTTTTGTCCTCCTCAAGTGCGGCCAGTTCCTCCTCGAACTGCCGCATGTTGCGGGTGGTTTCGCCCAGCCAGGTTTCAAACCGGGCATCGTCGCCGTGCACCCAGTAGCCCGACTCGTCCCTCACCTCGAACACCTCGAAGTAGCGGTCGGCCAGGTAGCGGAACAGCTTGCATAAGGCGAGGTGCGTCGCAGGCCCGTCGTAGCAAGTCTTCACCCGTTCCCAGGGCATGTCCACGCCGTCGCCCGTGAACTCGGGTTCGACGAGGGTCATCAGCGAATGCAGCACGCCATCGGGGGTGAAGGTAAGCCAGACGGTCTCGGACTGCCCCGTGCCGAAGCTGATGCCCTTTAGCGGGGCATGGCCCTTGAAGGATAGGGCGCTCCCCGTGAATTCCGAGCGGAGGGAGTTGGGCAGCGCCCAGTCCTCGTCCCAGGTATGGTACTTCCAGCCGTTGGAGCGGCAGATGTCCTCGGTCTCGTTGATGAGGACGTAGACCTCGGCGGGGGTGCGGAGGCGGCCACGGTAGCGGAGCTTGATGGTGAAGGTGTTTTCCATAGTATAGTTAAAGTTGTGTTTGGGTGTCAAATCTCGGATTTCTTTTGAAAAAGAATGTTGCCGGAGGCGTGAAATTGAAAAACCAAGGCCTATTGTTTACCCAATGTTGAACCTTCGTTATCCAAAAAGCAGTTACTTTGCTAAAATTTCTTGCTTGTTATAAAAATGGAAAGAGCACATCGGTTGAATAATATCAAAGTTCTTGGCTTTAAGTCAATCAAGGAATTGGACTTGCCTATCCACGACCTGAACGTGCTGATTGGTGCGAATGGGGTTGGCAAATCCAATTTTATTGGCCTTTTCAAGTTCATCCGTGAGCTTGTCGAGGAGCGTATGCAAGTTTTTGTTGCCCGCAAAGGAGGTGCAAATAAACTCCTACATTATGGTTCAAAGGTTACTCAACGGATATTTGTTGACATTGATGTTTCCCCGAATCACTATGCTTTTCGGTTAGTGCCCGGTCAAGGAGATAAACTGCTCTTTGAGGAGGAGTTCGTGGGATTTGACACGCAGCCTGGCAAGCGATACCCTGAAAACATCAATAGAAATGTAATTGAGTCTGACTTGGCCGAATACACACGCCAGAAAGGATGGAGCGTTGGAAGGTACGTTCACGATGTGTTGAAAACATGGCGTGTCTATCATTTTCATGATACGAGCGACTCCGCTTTGGTAAAGAAAAAGGGTAAAATTACAGAAGCTGACTACATACGGGAAGATGCTTCAAACCTCGCTGCTTTTCTGTTCCTAATGCAAAAACAGCACCCCATGCATTACCAGCGGATTGTCAAGACGGTGCAGTTGGTCGTTCCTTTTTTCAAAGAATTCTACCTGCTTCCCGATGCCGAAAATAAGGATACTATTCTGTTGAGGTGGACGGACATCCATTCCGATATGGAGTTTACTGCCGACGATTTGTCTGATGGCTCTTTACGGTTTATTTGCCTTGCCACTTTGCTGCTTCAACCCAAACTGCCGAGCCTTATTCTTTTGGATGAACCCGAATTGGGCCTCCATCCAATGGCTATTCAAATACTTGCGGGGCTGTTCAGGAAGGCTTCCCATGCTGCACAGCTTATTGTTTCCACCCAATCACCCAACTTGGTTTCAGAGTTTGAGGCAAACGATATTATTGTAGTGGAGCATAAAGACGGTGCATCTTCTTTTGCCCGGCTTGACGAGGAAAAGTTGGAAAAGTGGATTGATGAGTACTCGCTTGGGGAAATTTGGCAGAAAAACTTAATTGGAGGAAACCTATGATACGAGTCAATGTCCTGTGTGAAGGAATTACTGAAAAACTCTTTGTGTCACGGTATCCTTTACCCTTACTTTATTGAAAGAGCTATAGTTCTTTCTGGCAGCAGTTTGGATGGTGGCTTCACTTATGGTCGTTTGAAGTACAATATTATTGAGTGGTTGAACAACGACCAAGACGCCTACCTCACTACTATGGTTGATTTGTACGGAATGTCAAAGAAATACCCAGGTTACAATGACAGCAAACACTTGAATCCAATTGACAAAGTATTGGCCATCGAAAATGCCGTGAGGCAGGATGTACTTTCGTCACCAAACCTACACAACCACAAGTTTATCCCATATTTTCAATTGCATGAATTTGAGGCGTTGCTATTTTCTGACCCACAACTGATGGAAGATTGGCTCAGTTTGGATTTGTCTATTTCAAAAGGCAGCTTTGAAGATATCCGCAATGCCTTTGAAACGCCTGAACACATCAACGACAACCCTTTAACCGCTCCGTCAAAGCGCATTAAGGCCATTACCGATAGTCGTATGACAAAGTGGAGGACGGCATAATCATCGCCAAAGACATTGGGCTTGACAAAATCAGAAAGACTTGTCCCCATTTTGATAGCTTTATCATTGCCATAGAAAACCTTGCTCAAAACGGTTAGTCCCCCTCACTTCATCATATACTCCCAAGCCGTCTGGTACCCCCCATGTGTCTCGCAATATTCCAACAGCGCCTGGTAAAATAAATCAGCCCCCACCGTCCCGCTGTCTCCGACGATGACGAGCAGCTTCCTGGCACGGGTCATGGCCACGTTCATGCGGCGGTAATCGGTCAGGAAGCCGATTTCGCATTTGGCATTGCTGCGCACAAGGGAGATATAGACCACGTCCCGCTCCTGGCCCTGGAAGCCGTCTATCGTGTTGATGTCCAAGCCCTTGTCTTTCAGCGTGTTATCCTCTGCCACGGTGTCCTGCATGTGCATCACCTGCTCCTTGTACGGTGAAATGAGTGCGATACTCGGCAGTTCCTTGCCCTCGTGGGCGGCGAGCAGCAGCAGCAGGTGCTCGCACAGCAATTGGAACTCTTCGGGATTGAAGCGGCTTTGCGTTTTTTCGTTAAATCGTTCCTCGAAGCCCGTGCCCGCCGTGTCTATGAACAGCACGGGGGCGTGCGCCTCGATGTCGAGGGAGTGCTCCGCAACGTCCTCGGCGGCGGTCAGCTTGCCTTGGTAGAACCACTGGTTCGAGAACTCCATGATGCGGTGGTTCATGCGGTACTGCACCGTCAGCAGGCTGGTGCGGGGGATGCGCTGGAGGCATTTTTCAATCATCGTGATGGACAGTCCAGCCCGCCGGGCCTGCTCCGATTTCACCGTAGGTGGCAACTGGAAAGGGTCGCCCGCCAGCACGACCTTGTTGGCACGGGTGATGGGTATCCAGGTGCCGGGTTCCAGCGCCTGTGCCGCCTCGTCAATCACCACCGTGCGGAAATGGCGGCTGCCCAGCGCCTTGTGCGTACTGCCGACGAGCGTGCAGGTGATGACCTGCGCCGAATCCAGTATCTGCTCCGTCAGCAGGTCTTCCAGCCGGTTGGCCCAGCCGCTCAGCTCTCCTGCCTGCCGGAAGAGGTGGTTGCGCTCGTCCCGGTCGGCCTGCCCGAAGCGCCGCTTGAACCGCTGCGCCTGCCGCCTCGTCTCCGCCGCCTCTATCCGCACTTTTTTGATGTTCTTGCTTTCGGGGTGCGCCGAAATCTGAGCCTCCAGCGTATGCCGCACGATGCTGTCTTCCACCCGTGAGAGGTTGCCGAGGCGCAACACCTGCAAGCCCTCATCGCTGAGGCGCTCGGTGAGCAGGTCGGCGGCGGAGTTGCTGGGAGCGCAGACCAACACCGTGTTCTCCGTCTTGCAAAGCTGCCGGATGGCCTGCACCAGCGTCGTCGTCTTGCCCGTGCCGGGCGGGCCATGCACCACCGCCACGTCCGAGGCAGCGAGGATTTCGTTCACGGCCCGGTTCTGGGCATCGTTCAGCTTCGGGATTTCCACGTAGGGCAGTTTCTGAAAATGGGCGGGTTTTTGTCCCAACAAAATGGCCCGCAGCTCCGCCAAACGGCTGTTGGGCTTGGCCTCCATCACCCGTTTCATGGCCTTTTCCATCTCCACATAGCTGCGTTCATCGAACTCCAGGTCCACGCCCAGCGAGCCAGCGTTGACCCAGTCGGGCAGGTCCTTGGCGTTCAGCACGATTTTCATCTTGCCCTTGGCAATGGAGTGGATGACGCCCGACTGCTCTGGCCTTTTATCGTCCACCGCCGCCGCCGTGAAGAACCGCACCGGCTGCCCCGCCCGGAACTGGTGCGGCACGAGCGTCGCCTTGGTGCGCTGCACGGTGACGAAGGCCCGCTCGCCGTAGGTATAGCCCGATTTCTCGACCTCCACCGGGTGCCAGGCATAGCCCTCCGCCACCCGCTCCGGCAGCGGCAGCCGCTGCACGTAGGCTTGGAACTGTTCGAAGTCCTTCTGCTTTTCGAGGCGCAGGAGTTCGAGGAGGGAGTGGAGTTCGTGGTGTGGGTCTTGCATAAGGGGGGCAAAGAAAAGGAAGATTTTTGAAGATAGGTCAAGGTAGGTAGCGTGTACAAACCCACAGAGATAGTTTACAGAATGGGATGGTAATATGTTAGGTCTGTTGTTTTTGCAGGCCCCCTCGTACACCGGAACCCCAGTTCCGGTGTCATGTAAACTAACTTTGTAGATCTCCGAAACTGGGGTTTCGGAGTACGTTGGGGTCTGCCCTAATTCAAAACCCTAGCTCCGCAGGCATGACGGAATCCAATATTTTGTTATTTTTCGGTTCCGAAACTGGGGTTTCGAAGTATGAGAAACAAAAACCACTTACCATGAGAGACTACTTCTACAAACGCAAACTGCCGCATTGGCAGCCGCCCGAAGGAACATTCTTCATCACCGACCGACTCTACGGTTCCATTCCCAAGCCCGTCATCGAGCGATTGAAATCGGAATACCAAGCTGCCTTGCACGAACTGGAACAGGAGCATTCGGCTTCCTTGGACTTGGTAGCACGCAGTATGTCCATCGAAACGAGGCAGACGTTGGAGGGTGTTTTGCACCGCAAGCAATACGATGCTGCCAAGCGGCATTTTCAGCGTTTCGACGATTTTTTGGATAGTAACCTGAATGAGCCGCATTGGTTGAAAGACCCGGCGCTCGCCAAATTCAACCTCGAAAACTACCACCATTATGCGGGCCGGTATTTTACCCTCTGGGCTTGCTGCATCATGGCCAACCACGTCCACCTGCTGATTACCCTGAATCCGGGTGCACCCATCCTCTGGAAGGTGATGCAGGATATGAAAAAGTACAGCGGGCGCAAGTGTAACGGACTGTTGGGCCGCAGCGGCAGTTTCTGGGAATCAGAGAGTTATGACCATTTGGTGCGGGAGTACTCGCCGGGGGAGTTTGAACGGATTTTATGGTACATCCTCAACAATCCTGTCAAAGCTGGGCTGGTGCAGGCATGGCAGGATTGGCCGTTTTCTTATTGCCATCCTGATTTTTGCTAGTGCCTCCCTCGTAAACCGGAACCCCAGTTCCGGTGTCAAACTGGTTTTGTAACTCCGAAACTGGGGTTTCGGAGTACGAGGGTGCGTCGTACACCGGAACCCCAGTTCCGGTGTCAAACTGGTTTTATGACTCCGAAACTGGGGAGTCGGAGTACGAGGGTGCGTCGTACACCGGAACCCCAGTTCCGGTGTCAAACTGGTTTTATGACTCCGAAACTGGGGTTTCGGAGTACGTGGGGCGTCGTACACCGGAACCCCAGTTCCGGTGTCAAACTGGTTTTATGACTCCGAAACTGGGGAGTCGGAGTACGAGGGTGCGTCGTACACCGGAACCCCAGTTCCGGTGTCAAACTGGTTTT
>JALHQW010000024.1:92275-98808 GCA_022841745.1 Saprospiraceae bacterium
GTCGTACACCGGAACCCCAGTTCCGGTGTCAAACTGGTTTTATGACTCCGAAACTGGGGAGTCGGAGTACGAGGGTGCGTCGTACACCGGAACCCCAGTTCCGGTGTCAAACTGGTTTTGTAACTCCGAAACTGGGGTTTCGGAGTACGTGGGGCGTCGTACACCGGAACCCCAGTTCTGTGAAAGGTAAACTAATTTTGTGGGCCTCCGAAACTGGGGTTTCGGAGTACGGCGTATCCCCAACTTTCCCCATCTTCACCCCATGAAAACAAAGCCCAAGCCCATCTTCCCGTCCATCGCTGGGTTCTTCCGGCAAATCCAGCAGCGCACCAGTGTGGCGCTCATGGCCTCGTTCATCAGCGTTTGCGCCCTGGGCGTGTCGCTGTACCAGGCCAAACTGTCGAGGCAGCAGCAATTGGCATCCGTGTGGCCCTACGTCTCTATCAACGGCTATGGCTCTGCCAATTCGGAGCAGCAGGTTTGGGGCATCAAAGTGATGAACAACGGCCTCGGCCCTGCCATCGTCGAGCGGGTGGAAATGCAGTTGGATGGGAAGCCGATGCCTTATGAGGTGTTCATGGACAGCCTTTATGCGGAAAACATCCAACTGGATTCCGTCAAGAGCTTGGATTACGCCTTCGATGAATTGGCCCACGGCACGGTACTGTCCGCCGAGGCCAAGGTGGACTGGATGAAGTTCGAACACCAGTTCAATGGTGCGCCGCCCAAGGAAACGACTTCCCAGCGGTTCTTGCCAAAACTCAGTCTTTCCATTTTTTATAAATCGCTCTATGATGAGCGTTGGGTGAGTTGCTTCAACTGCACAGATACGGGCTTGGATGAGGTTCGGAAATTGGATTGAGGTAATAAGATGCCTTCGGCGTAAAGGCCTTTGACGAGCGGGCGTAAACGCCATGCTGGACACCCTGTAGCTGCCGATGTTCCAATTCCAATCCCACTTCGGCAACGGTAACCATTGAACTTGAGCTTGGAACTGCTCGAAATCCTTCTGCTTTTCAATGCGGAGGAGGTTGAGAAGGGAATGGAAGTCGCCAAGTGGTTGGGCATTTGTAGCGATAATCTACTTGACACCTAATTAGAACATTCCCGTGAGGTGCAGCGCATTCCTTTCATTTTCCCATTCCTATTTTCTGTAACCAACCCGCTATTCCGCTACCCAACTGCCATTATGTATTATATTTGACGGATAGACCTAACGGCCTGGTACTGAACCAATATGCTGCACAAAACTTAAAATCAAGAATATGGAAGAATTCAATTCTATTCCCGCCAACGGCCCGGCAATGGTCAGCGTCAGGGCCTATAGGGGAGACGCTATGACCTTCCTGGCCTTCGACCTCCACGATTCCATGCTCGCCAATTTTGTGGGCTTCACTATCCACGTTAAACCAAAGGGAAAGCATGGCTTTTACTTGCTCAACCGCTTGGCCTTCCCGCAGCACATCCTCGACCTGAATGGGATTGACGACAGGGAAAAATTGAGCAGCCGCTATTCCCCATTTCAGAAGTTCAACTGGGTGCACGTCCCCGCCACCGATCACAACGTGAATGCGCCATTTTATGGGGAGTACACCTACTCCGTCACGCCAAGGTACCTGGTGAACGGTATACTGCAGCCGATGGATGCGGGCAAACTTGTGCAGGTGAAGCTGAATGTTGGCCCGTTTGAAAAGAACGGGCTAAAGGTCGGCTTTACCCGTGCCTTTATCTCGTCGCAGGCATATGTCCGGCGGTTCGGCATGAACAACCAGATGCGCCCCCAGGGCAACAATTTACAGTTCGACGTGAATTCAAACTCTGGAACGGCATCTCGCTTCAACCCGGTGACGGGGCAATTTGAAATGGTGCCCTACTCCTATTTGGAGCAGCACAAGTACACTGGTTGGCAGGTCCGTGACCGGGTGCTGGAGTTCTTGGACGAGGTTGTGGGCAACCCCGAACTCAGCCTCGACGTGTTCGCTTACGATTTGAACGAACCCTTAGTCGTGGATCGGCTGCTGACCTTGGGCCAACAGGGCCGCATCCGCATCATCCTCGACAATGCGGGCGAACACGGCCACGCCAATGGCTACGAAGGCCAATTTGAAACATTGTACAAAGGCGTGGCACAGAACCCACATAGTATTTTCAGGGGTAAGTTCTCGTCGCTGAGCCATTCCAAGATTTTCATTCAAAAAAAAGGCACCCAGGCAAAGAAGGTGTTGACCGGTTCCACCAATTTCACCACCAATGGCCTTTATGTGAACGCAAACCATGTGCTCGTCTTCAACGACCCGGCCGTGGCTACCCTGTACGAACGGGTGTTCAATGCGAGCTTTGGCTCCCAGCTCATGAAGGAATTTAAAACGACCGATTTAGCAACACTGAGCCATGTGCTACCGAGCCAGCCTGACATCACTTTTTGGTTTTCGCCTCACTCGGAGCCCGTGGCCACCCAGTTGTTTGAAGATATTTCACTGAAAATTCTGAATGCCAAAAGCGACGTGCTGTTTGCCATCATGAAAGATCGCAGCAAGAGCAGCATCCTTTCCGCTGTGATGACCCAAGTGAAGGCAGCCAACCTTTTCACCTACGGGATCACAGACGTTATCAGCAATACCGACCCCGACCTGTTCCTCTACAAGCCGGGCAGCAAGCGTGGGGTGCGCATCGCTGCAAGGGGGCCTGGGGTCATCAACATATTGCCGCCGCCATTCAATAATGTGCCGAAGATTGACGGCTATGGTATCCACCACAAATTCGTGGTGGTGGACTTCAAGGGGCCGAACCCCGCCGTCTATTGCGGCTCCAGCAACTTGGCCTTTACCCCTGAGCAGCGCAATGGCGACAACCTCTTGGAAATCCGTGACCGTGACGTCGTCACCGCATTTGCCATAGAGGCGATGCGCTTGGTGGACCATTTTCATTGGCGCAACCGGCAGCAGGAGGATCGCCTCGATCTCGACGACCTAAGCGATCCCTCCAATCTTTGGTACGCACCATTTTATGAGGCTGGTGACCTGAAATTTTTGCAGCGGGAGATGTTCATTAAGCAAACATGAGGCGAGGCGGTCTGGTGATAGGGGTGAAGTAATGGGCTATCCGCACGGTGCCATCTATGGCATTCCCCCATCTTTCCCCATCTTCACCCCCCATGAGAACTAAGCGGAAACTCAATTTTTCCCCCATCATAGGATTCTTCCGGCAAGTCAAGCAGTGCACCAGTGTGGGGGACATGACAGCATCGCCGATGAAGTTTGCTTTAGAGAACATGAGGCATGCTATGGAGGTGGTAAAATTGCAGAAGCCCGCCAATGCCGATTTTCCAATTCCAGCCCCTTCAAATAAACGTTCAGCGACACATGCTCCTTGATGCGGAACGGCTCCAGGCTCAATTTCAACGACCGAATCCGGCTCGTGCGAAAGTCCCGATAGTCCTGCCGCAGGTGGCACCAGGCGATGAGGTGCCAGTTGAGCGAGTAGAACGTGAGGCCAATGGGTTCCACCTCACGGGTGCTGATTTCCTCCTTCAGGTTGGTGTATTCGATGCGCAGGATGCGATGGTCAATGATGGCCTTCTGGATGGTCGTCAGGTAGTCGGTGCTGGGCAGCAGGTGGGCATAGTCGTCGGGGATATAGTGGGCGACTTGCTGCTGAATTTGTTCCAAATTGCGGCGCTGCGTACTGCCAAGCACCTGTTTTATCTTTGAAATGGCCGTACCGTAATGCTGCTGGATGCTCCTGTCGGCGAAGCGCACCACCAGCGGCTCTATGAGGGCCAGCGCATTGGCCTCCTCCGCTGTCAGGGACACGGGCGGCAGGAAGTACCCACCCACGATATGGTAGCCCCGCCCTGCCTCGAAACCCACGGGCACGCCGATTTCGTTCATCGCCCGCAGGTCACGATAGACCGTTCGGACACTGCGCCCGAAATGCTCGGCGAGCTGCTCGGCAGTCTGGTATTTCTTGTTTTGCAGGTGGGCGACGATGCCCATGAGTCGGTCGGTTCTATTCATCTTCTGGTTGATGAAAATGGGTGGAATTTGATTTAAGATATAAGATTTAAGACGTAAGATTTAAGATTGGGGGACGTGCTCAAAATCTAAAATCGTCTATCTTATATCTAAAATTAAATCAATTGAAAATCAATGCTTTACATTCCTGGAACATAAAAGTCCCTATAGTCCAGCCCCGCCTGTTTAATGGCATCAAAAACATAGCTCGACTGCTCCATTTTCTCCTTCGGAACAAGGCCGCTGAGGCTGAACTTGCAGCCCTTGGCCTTCGCCATTTTCAGTACCTGCACAGAGGGATGTTTGGCCTCGTTGTCAATTTCGATAGCAATGCCCCGTTCCTTGGCAATGCTCAAAAGCTCGTCGGCTGTTTGTTCATTCAGCGCCTTGCCTTTGTCTGACCATACGTGCATGACCGACCGTCGAGCGTTCAGCAATGCCCTTGCCGATGCCAAATCGGTGCTTTCTCCAATGAAAAAATCTGCACCTGAGAGGCCTTGGGTGGTATTGTGCTTGGCCGTAACCTTCATCCCGACGAACAGCGGCAGGCCATTGGCAGCGCCCAGTTTCCGCCATTTTATAACGCTTCTCACCAAGGCAGCATTGATGCCCGTGGCCCGAACATAATCAGCCAGTTCCAGCGCTGACAAATTGGTGGGTGGGTTCAGGTCAATGAACGGATAATTGCGGCCCTGCATGGCCATCAGGCTATCGTGCCAAACGCCGAAATCAGGTGCGACGAGGCCGGAACTGGCATCGTCGGGCAGGCGGCGTACCCGAAAACTGCGGTACTGCATCCGGCTGTGGTCGTCGTGGCCTTGGAGGCAAAAACTGCCTTTTGAGAGTCGCCGCAAATGGTGGAAGGTGCGGGTGGGCTGTCGGTAGTCCACCGTCTGGAGGCCATTAACCCAGACCTGTACCCGGTCGCTTTCCACCCTTGCCTTCACGGTCATCCATTCGTCATCCTTGGAAAAGGTCTTGAATAGGTTGCGGTAGCCATAGAGGCTGCCCATTTTCTTGAGTTCGATATAGGTGCCCTCGCCGATATGGGTGTTGTTCACCTGAATCTCGATGCCGGTGCCTGGCCAGCCCGATTCCTGGAAATTGGTATGGAAATAAATACCCGAATTGGCCAACTTGAACGTGCGGACCTGCACTTCCAGTTCAAAGTTTTTGAAGCCATCACGCAGGTGCTCACCTTCGTAAAACAGGTGGGAGCGCTTTCCGTAGGCGGTGAGCAGGCCGTCCTGCACGGTCCAGGTGCCGGTGTGCTCGTTAGCCCGCCAGCCTGCCATGTCCTTGCCGTTGATGAGTTCCACC
The DNA here is from genome assembly GCA_022841745.1 of Saprospiraceae bacterium. Lineage (GTDB taxonomy): Bacteria > Bacteroidota > Bacteroidia > Chitinophagales > Saprospiraceae > UBA6168. Next base: position 97,609 of record JALHQW010000024.1, read on the forward strand.
CAACCGTTCTGGGCGCTGGTTTTCGATAAAAAGGTCAAGGCCAGCAGCAGTGTGGCCAGGGCGAAAGTGAATCCATGCTTTTCCATGTGCGCTGTTTTAATGGTGAAATGCGATGGCGCAAGATAGTCATCCTTTCCATTGACAAATATCTCCCCCGCCACTGACATAGGGCTGTCAGTGGAGTTTGTGAATTTTAAGAAAATTATTCACGAAATACTCATTCAATGTTTTCCCCCAAAGATTTTACAAACAAGAAAAAAAGAGAAATATGGGAAAGCTGAATTTAAGCGCTTTATTTGTCCGATTTTCGCAACACAGAGCCGGAGAAGCTGAGGACGATTTTGAGGGAACCGGTTTTGTAGTCTAAAGTCGGCAGTCCACAGTCCACAGTCCACAGTACGCAGTCCGCAGTCCGCAGTTTGCAGTTTGCAGGCCTGAACTGCTACCTTGGCACTGGTTGTGGACTGCCGACTGCGGACTGTGAACTGTGGACTGCGGACTGCCGACTATGAATATTTTCAGAGCAACCATAGACATCATCGGCATCAACCCCTTCGTGTTTCTGCAGGAGGAGGTTTTGCAATCGCTCCTTACGCAAGCTGGTAAGCACAAGGGCAAAGTGCCCGTGTGTGGCACGATAAACGGTATGGCCTACCGACAAACACTGGTAAAATACGCCGGGGAGTGGCGGCTGTATATCAACATGCTCATGCTTAAGGATTCGCCCAGAAGGGTAGGGGAAGAGATAGAAGTGGGCATTGAGTACGACCCCGGGGATCGAAGCATCGCCATGCACCCGAAGCTGGCGGCGGCACTGGAAGAAAACCCGGCTGCCAAGGCCGGATTTGAAAAGCTCAGCCCGTCACGGCAGCTTGAAATCGTGCGGTACATTGCCCACCTGAAAAGCGAGGAAAGCGTGGAACGCAACGTGGCGAGGGCTATCCAGTTTTTGCTGGGCGAGGAGCGGTTTGTGGGAAGGGACAAATCGTAAGGATTTGTAACGATTTAGGAAGGAATGGGAAGAGAGAGAAAAAATGAAAATTTTTCTCTCTCCTCCCACATTTTTGGTTGTTTACCATGCCTAAGGAACGGTTTTAAAATAAAGTAACATATTAGGCAGCGATGCGGTATGAAAGCTCCGGGATTTCAGGATGCTTTTGTATTCGTGAAAAGTCTATTTTTTCCTTGTTCGTTTTGATT
>JALHQW010000025.1 GCA_022841745.1 Saprospiraceae bacterium
GCGGCTGGTGGCGAAGCCACCAGCCGCCGAGGCGTTTTTTTTAGGGGAAACGAAAATTTTGCGGAGCAAAATTTTCGTTTCCCTTTTCTTGGAAGCAGCGAGATACAAATTGAATTCACAGAGTTATCAAATAGAAAAGGCTGCCCTTGGGCAGCCTTTCTTGTTTTTAGATATGTAGAGAGCAAAACGAATTATCTCATGCAAGCCGGGTCATGTCCCTTACCAGGATTTTGCCACGGTTGAAGTATATCAGGTCGGACTTGCGCAGTTCGTTTAACACCAGTGTCACGGTCTGGCGGGAGGTGCAGGTGATATTGGCGATGTCTTGGTGGGTCAAGGAATGCTTCAAGAGCATTTCCAAACCAACCTTGCGGCCACTTTTCGATACGGAATCCTTGATGAACTCCACGATGCGGGTGCGGGCATCCTTGAAAATCAGGGACTCCAATTTGCTCTCGGCCCGCATCAGGCGGTTTCCGAAAAGGGTCATGATGCGGTCACACAAAGTGAAGTTTAGTCGCATCAATTTCTTCAAATCCTCCACCTTCAAAGAAAAGATGTGAACCTCTTCCCTCAAGGCTTGAGCCAAGTCTTGTCGCCTCGTTTCGCCGATGATGCCAAGCTCACCGAACATGGCCAAAGGTTGGAACAAAGACTTGATGATTTCCTTGCCATCGTCGGAATGCATGGCAATCTTGATGATACCTTTTGCAAGGAAGAAAATCTGGTCGGATGCTTCGTCTGGAAGGTAGATATAGCTGAACTTCGGCTTTATCTTATACTCAACCATTGATTCCAGCTTGAATTTTTCCTCTTCCGTGAGGCAATCAAAAAGTGGGAAATCTGTGATTGGTGCTACGCTATTTTGTGTAGTTACTGCTGTCATGTCGCTCAATTTTTTTACTGTGAAAACAAAACTGGGTTTACGACTTGATAGACACAGACTCGCAGCCTGACCCCTACGTACTTTGGATTTTTTTCAAAATAAATGTCTGAAACGAGTTGGAAAATGGTTGGAAACAACAAGTGGATGAATAGTAATTCAGAATATAAATTAAAAATTGAAACAACAATTGCATCTATTCGGACGATTGTTTTGGAATCCTATCCAAAATCTTGATTTACTTTCGATTTTGATTTTTTTTAAAAAATCATAAAAAGTAATGGCCTTGACAAAAAAAGCCCAACTCTGTCGTCGGCTGCTGAGTTGGGCTTCTGTTTAATGGAGTTTTATTTCAGCCTTTGTTTCTTCGCAGAACCAAGCTGTCGGCAGGGTAGGTTGATTTCAGCATGTCCATATTGGACTGTGCCCAAGCCGTTAAAACAGCCCGCTGTTCATCCGTCAGCTTGGCTTCAGGGTGCAGCCCAAACCAGGTATAGCTGGAGATCGGCATTTTCTTTTCTTTTACAAATTCAATGGTTTCTTCAAACTTGTGGTTCTGAACGGCTATGGGCAGTTTGGTGAATTCAGAGAAATTGAGTTTCTTTTTACCGCCTTTCACATGGCTCCCAAGCCACCATGCGGTTGGTTGTATATCTGCGTACCAAGGGTATTCCGTGTTATTGGAATGGCAATCGTTGCAAGCGACCTTTAGTATTGACTTGACATCTTCTGGGACGGTGTATTTCGTTGAAATGCCGAATGTCTCATCCTTGGATTGGTTTCGAGCAGGTTTGATGAATTGGATAATGACCAATACTACCAATAAACCGAGAAGGATTTTCTTTTTCATGCGCCAAACTAGCAAAGTGAAAGATGAATGATGAGATGTGAAATTGCAAAACGCTGGTTTGAAGGCATTTGCAAATCAAAATGGCCTCATTTATTTTTTCAGTTTCACAAAGAAAGTCAATTATGGACGAATATTGCCAGCAAAGCTAAATAATGAAAGGTGGCGACACAAGACAAATCCATTTCTCACCAACAGCCGCCACACTTCCAGTAATTATGCTCATTCATACCTCCATACCTCATACCTCCATACCTCATACCTCCATACCTCCAAACCTCTTACCCCATCATATCATTGCCCTGCATGTTCATGCGCATGTTCTTACGCTTGAAAAGCGAGGCATCCATCTTGCCAAAGCGATAGGAGAAGTTAAGGCGGAAAATCTGGGCGTCCCGGTACCGGTATTGTTCTTGGATGAAGAAATCGGACTCGGTGTAGGCACCACTCCTTCTCGTCTTGAAAATGTCATTGACGTTGAGGGTAATCGTACCTTTTTTGTTCAACACTTCTTTGCGGATGGAGGCATCCACGAACCAGTTTTCGAGGGTATAGCCTTGGGCGGTGTTGGTTGGGCCAGGCATCCAAGGCATGCGGTTGCCACTGTCAGGTGTAAAGGAGGCCCTGCTGCGATACTCGCCAGAAAGCTGGAAAGTGAAGCCTTTGGGTAGTTTCAATTGAACCATCTCCTTGACGAACCAACTCAATTGATCAATTTTAAGTCCTGGTTCTACGTTGGTGGCATCAACATTTGATTGATAAACGTTGACATTTGTCGTCAGGTCGAGCATATTGAAAAGGCTGTTCTTCATGGTTGCCTCTGCCCCGTAGGCTTGGCTACTGTTTGAATTGGCATACGTGGTCACTACTACTTCCCGATTTAGGTCTTCATTGTATTCCGTTTTGAGGAAGCTACTGATCAAGTTGGTGGCTCGTTTGTAATAGAGGGATACCAACAGGTTATGCCCTTTGGCAAAAATGTTTTGGTACGTCAATTCCAATGAGTTCATGAACTCAGGAATCAGTTCTGGATTGCCCCGGCGGAGGTTGAGCGAATCGGAGAAATCCGTGAATGGCATGGTCTGGAAGAAGTTCGGTCGGTTGATGCGTCGGGTATAGGCAAACTGGAGATTGTCCTCGTCATTCAGTTTTTTGGTCAAGAAAATGCTTGGGAACAAACTCAAGGGATAAGCAATGGTAAAAGAGGAATCATTGTCTATCAATGCACCTTTGTAAATACTGCTCTCTGCCCGCAAGCCAATTTGGTAGCCCCATGTAGGAAACTGGTGGTTGAACTGTGCATAGGCCGCATACACATCATCGCTGAATTTGAACTTATCGGCAAGGCTGACGATGGTATCTCCAATATTCGTAACAGAGTCAATATTGTTAATATTAGTCTGCTCGTTCATGTTTTGGCGTAGCGAGGCGCGCAAGCCACCTTCCAATTTCATTTGCTTGTTGAGGGGGTTTACAAAATCAGTTTGAACGGTCATAAAAGAACCCCGGCCATCCCCTTCCTGCCTTTCGATGCTGGTAAAGCCCTCGTAATCGGTTTCATAATCGCTTTCACCAAAGAACTTGGTGCGGTTGTAGTTCACGTCGGCAGTCCATTCAGCTCCTTCTTTTGGGAAAAGGTGCTTGAACTGTACCGATGAACCCAAGTTGCGGAAGTTGCGGTTTTGTGAAGAATTACGAACATATGCGCTATAGTTGACGATTTCATTGTTGTCCGCTGCAAAGGTGTCGGCCCTGACCGTCAGTTCATCGAATGGCTCGAAATGTCCCCGGGTCAAACTTCCAGAAAGTGTCAACGTGTTCCTGTTGTCCATGAACCAATCAAAACCGGCCCTTCCGTTTATGAAATACCCTTCCATCGTGTTGTCAATGATTTGGGTAGTATAGACCCGTGGAGTGGCAAGGCTGGCAAAATTATCCCGAAAGGTTTCCCCTTCTGAATAACCCTTCATGCGGTTGAAATTACCACTGATGAACAGGTTGGTTTTTTCTGCCCTTGCGTTCACATCGCCACCAGCGTTGTAGCCAGTGCGGGTATCAGTACCAGCTCGTACGTTTCCGTTGTAGCCGAGGCGTTTTTCTTTTTTCAATACAATATTGATGATGCCAGCTGTGCCGCCACCCGCATCGAATTTGGCGGATGGATTGGTAATAACTTCTACGCTTTCGATGGCATCGGCGCTGATTTGGTCGAGGCTGAGGGTGGTCGGGCGACCGTCCACGAAGATTTGCGGGGCACCATTGCGGAGCGAAACATTGCCGTCAAGGTCAACACTAAGTGAGGGTACGTTCCTCAAAGCGTCCTGTGCGTTGCCGCCTGCAGCAGAGGCATCTTTGTCCACTCGATATACCTTCTTGTCGAGCGCAAGTGTGGTTTGGGCAGCTTGTGCGGTCACGGTCACCTCGCTGAGGGTGGTTGCTTCAGCCGACAGGCGGATATTGCCCAAATCTTTTTCAAAAGAGCCACCACCCATTGGGAACCCACCGCCGGGCATTCCACCAGACGGCATTCCACCTCCGGGTGACCCAGCAGTTGGGGGTTTTACTCCGAAACTTACTTTTTGGGTAATTTCGGCGTAACCAATAAAAGAGATTTTCAAGTTGAAATCTCCAACGATGGGCAGTTTTTCAAGGTTGAAGTCGCCGTTTTCCTCGGTGATTTGGCCAGCGATAAGGCTTTCCTTTAGCGACTTGGTAACGGTATCGAAGGTCATTCCATACAGTTCCACCGTGGCATAGCCCACGCCTTTCTTGTTTTCGTCCACCACTTTTCCATAGAATCGGCCTATGTTCATTTGTGGCGGGCCGCCCTTGACTGCACCGGGAGCACCACCAGCTGATGCGCCTGGCCAGTTTTGGGCACCCAATTGCGGAGCGAAAAACATAAGGAAAATAAAAGCGAGTAAACCGAACGATTTTTGTTGCTGAATGCGGGTCATTTTTTTCATGATAACAGTAGGTGAAAAATTTCTTGAATACAAATGAAGGCTAAACGTTTGAATAAAGTTTTGGTTATCGTCTATCGAATGGTTTGAGAAGATGAAACTATGTGCAAAGCAGATATTCCTAACTATATGGCTAAAAGAGTTGAATCCCGCCGATTTATCTGCACATTCCAATCATTCATCGCTTCGCAATGCATGTGAATTCGGTTCACCATAGTTTTGCATGGTACAGAAATTATTCAGGAATTAATCTGCAAGTTTTGGCAAAGAAAATACCATCCAATACCCTTTTCCGCTTCATCTTCCACGTAGTGTTGTGGACGGTTTGGATTGGCTTGCCCATCATCAATTCCAGCGATAATGAAAGAGCTTACCAGTTTTCCTTGGCTGTTATACCAGTTACCCTGACGAACATCCCACTCTTCCTCATCAACTCAGAATGGCTCGTTCCAAAAATATTCAAGCGAAAGGGAATGCCGGCCTACTTGCTCTCTTTATTGGCCTTGATACTTATCTATGCCGTTTTTCAAATGTTCTTGAAAGAGTGGATCATTCCTCCTCACCTGATTAGGCACCATTTCAATATTTTTTGGGCCGTAGTACCTGTCATTTTTGTAACGGCGATCAGCACTGGATATGGCTTCATCACCCTTTTGTTGGAGCAGGAAAAAATGCGGCAACAAGAACAGGAAGAGCGCCTCAAATCGGAACTTTCCTTCCTGCGTTCTCAAATCAGCCCTCATTTTATTTTCAACGTGTTGAACAGCATCGTGTACCTGATCCGTACAAATTCCAGCCATGCAGAACCCGTTACGATAAAGCTCTCTGAACTCATGCGTTACCTGCTATATGAGTCAACCGATAAGCAAGTGCCTTTGGAAAAAGAAGTGGAATACCTCAAGAACTATATTGATTTGCAAAAAATCAGGTTCGAGGAAGATGTGGATATCCGCCTTGAGGTAAAAGGCACGCCCGGCCCTCAACTTATCGAACCCATGCTGATGATTCCATTCGTTGAAAATGCTTTTAAGCACGGAGTGGGCATGGTGCCAGACCCTGTTATTGATGTTCAGTTGGCGATTTCTGAAAAATCCCTTTCTTTCGCAGTGAAAAACAAGGTGTCGGGCGAGTCCAACGAGGACAAGGACAGCGCCTCGGGCATCGGGATTCGGAATGTGCAGCGTCGCTTGGAATTGCTTTACCCTGATAGGCATGAGCTTAAAATCAGTAAAGAAGGGGACTGGTTCCAAGTAGAACTTACACTGAATACCCTTTCCTGATTCCCACCTTGTAGGCTGTTTGATTCCAATCCAAGTCTTATGAAAATCGCACTCGGAACTGATATGGAGGGCCATGTGCCAAACATGGTTGCTGAAATGCTCAGCAAAATGGGACATGAACCTGTCCTATTTGGTGCGTTCAACCATAAGACCGCTCCTTGGCCAAAAGTGGCCGTAGAGGTTGCTAAAGGTGTTGCCAACGGGGATTTCGAAATGGGCGTGCTGTTCTGCTGGACGGGTACTGGCATTAGCCTTGCCGCCAACAAGGTGAAAGGCGTTCGGGCCGCCCTGTGCAACGATGCCGAAACTGCCGCTGGCGCTCGAAAATGGAACGACGCCAACGTGTTGGCCATGAGCCTGAGAAGCACTTCTGAGCAGATTGCTAAAGAGATTCTGGAGGCTTGGTTCGCTACCGCCCCCAGCGATGATCCAGATGATATTGTCTGTATGGAGTATTTGGAAAGGATTGAAAATGAGCGGTTTAGGTGATTGGTGACTCGTGATTCGTGATTGGTGACTCGTGATTCCCGTGTGGCGTTAAGAGATGAATTATTATGAAGCAAAGACTTTTTTTTGCATTGCTGTTTTTGTTCCAATTGACTTCTCTGCTGGCGGGCGAGGCAGAAACCCTTTTTGCCGAAGGCAACAAAGCCTACAAAGAAAAAGCCTATGACAAGGCCATAGCTGCCTATGAGGAATTGGTCAATCAAGGTTATAAAACTGCCGATTTGGAATACAACCTAGGCAATGCCTGGTATAGGCAAGGGAGTGTAGGTAAGGCAGTTCTTCACTTCGAGCGGGCCTTGGTACTCGATGCCAATCATGCACTGACCATCAAGAACCTGGAATTTCTTCGTGCTAAAATAAACGCCGATATAGAGCCATTGCCAGATTTCTTCATGACTCGATGGTGGAGATCAGCAAGAATGGCACTTGGTGCATCCACCATGGGCATCTTTGCGATGCTGCTTTGGTGGGCAGGTTTTGTTGGTCTGGCAATTTGGGCTATGGGAAAGACGAGGGGACAGAAAAAATGGGGGCTGATTGCCGGAGTTGCCTTGCTAATAACCAGTGTGTTGCCATTCGCACTCAGCATGAGCCGAATTATGTACCAAGACAATACTGGCCAAGCGATTCTAATTCAAAAAACGGCCATACTCCGAACTGGCCCAAATGATGGCTCGCAGGAAGTGGAGACCATTGCCGAAGGCACCAAGCTAAAGCAACTTACCGAGTTGGAGGGGTGGTGGCAGGTGAGTTTGGAAAATGGCGAAATTGGCTGGGTGCCTGAGAGTGCTTTGGAGCGCATTTAATCCGCTATCTATGGCTCCATTCATAGAATGTCAATGGTTCGTGAAGTTTTAAGGTTCTATGTTTTTTGGGATTTAGGGCAAAACCTAATCGTAAATCATTTTTGACAAGGTTGGAAAAGCAACCTAGGTAATGAGTCGGAAAATCCTTGACTTGATTCAAACGCTTTTTACTACTTCTGATGGTTGATCAACTTCATCAGCTCTTCCATGTTCGCTTCGCTGACGGGTATTTCATGGTCACCAATGGTGATTTGATGGTTGCGGATGGATTGGAGTTTGTCCACATTGATGATAAAAGATTTGTGCACCCGTAAAAACCGCTTCTCCGGCAATTTTTCTTCGATGCCCTTCAAGGTGGACTTGGTCAGTATAGGTCGCTTTGTGCCCACAATGAAAATCTTCACATAGTCTTTCATCCCTTCAATATGGGTGATTTCATCTACCATTATTTTAACCAACGAGTACTCAACGTTCACGAAAAAATGGTTTGCTACAACCGCTTTTGGCTCAACCTGTAACGGCACGGGTTGCTTTTTTTGAAAAATATCCAAAGCCTTCAAAGCGGCCTTAGCGAACCGTTCCATGCTCACTGGCTTTAGCAGATAGTCCACTACTTCCAGTTCATAACTCTCAACGGCATAATTGGAATAAGCCGTCACGAAAATCACCAAAGGCTTTTCCCGCAAGCTTGAAAGGAACTTGGTGCCCAACATGCCAGGCATCTGTATGTCGAGGAACATGAGGTCAACCGACTCCCTTTGCAGCACTTCCATTGCCTCGAACGGATTTTTGCACGTTGCCACCAATTCCAGAAAAGGCAACTGCTGTATGTTCTCCTCCAACAGCTTGCGGGCTAGGCTTTCGTCGTCAACGGCTATGCATTTGAGTTTCATAAGAACTTTTTTTTGTGCTCAAACCTCGAATCAAATCCACTTCTCAATCTCCTTCAATTCCGATTGACTGAACTGTAGGTTTTTCAAGCTGCCCAAATTATCCATTATCTGCTTCGCACTGCTGGCACCAACCAGTACGGTCGTGATGCGTGGGTCTTTTAAAAGCCAGGCAATAGCCATTTGTGCCAAGGTTTGGCCTCGCTGCTTCGCAATTTCATTCAGGTTGCGAACCTTTTCCAGCAGCTCTGGGGTAAGCGACTCCTTTTTCAAGTAGCGTCCATCTTTTACCAAGCGGGAGTTCTTGGGCAAGCCTTTCAGGTACTTGTCGGTGAGGATGCCTTGTTCCAATGGGCTAAAGGCGATGGCACCGACACCTTGTTGCTCCAGCACATTGAGCAAACCACCCTCTACCCATCGGTCGAACATGCTGTAGCGGGGCTGGTGTATCAACAGCGGTGTTCCAAGGCTACGCAGGATATTCGCCGCTTTTTCCGTCTCCGCAGGTTTATATTGCGAAATGCCAACGTAAAGGGCTTTCCCTTGCCGAACGATATGGTCGAGCGCAGCCATCGTCTCTTCGAGCGGGGTATCAGGGTCTGGGCGATGGTGGTAGAAGATGTCCACATAGTCAACGCCCATCCGCTTCAGGCTTTGGTCAAGGCTTGCGATGAGGTATTTGCGGGAACCAAGTGTTCCATAAGGGCCGGGCCACATATCCCAGCCTGCCTTGGTGGAGAGGATTAGTTCGTCACGGTACGGCCTCCAATCCTGTCTGAACAGCCTACCGAAATTCTCTTCAGCAGCGCCGTAAGGTGGGCCATAGTTGTTGGCGAGGTCGAAATGCGTGATGCCGTTGTCGAACGAGGTGCGAAGGATGCCTCGTGCCACCTCCAAATCATCGGTATGCCCGAAGTTGTGCCAAAGCCCCACCGAAAGCAGCGGGAGCAAAAGGCCACTTTGGCCACAGCGTCGAAACTGCATTCGGTCGTAACGGGATTCGTGCGCACGGTAAAGGCCCGGGTCGTATTTGTCGTTGATTTTCATTGAAATATTTAGTTAAATACAAGCTTTTGCCTGTATTCAAATGAGGCGGCAATATCGCATAAATGTGGAGATTCATAACTCATTTTTGACTATAGTGAAGATGGCTGATGGTTAATGAGCAGATTTTCAACAAGTTGTAATTACCCTAAAAATACCTCCTAATCCTATCATCGCTGCGTTGCCGAAAAGGACTTCGGCAATACGGCTGAAACCGCCCCCCGTACTGTCGAAGTCTGCTTCGTCAGCGCAGCAATTGACAATCTACGATGCATCAGGCATAATCAAACAAATTGGAGAATAGGCTTAGCTCTACATTCTATTTGAAGCATATTGGAATACTCCCCCCTTCGATTTTGGATTAAATTGGCAATTTCAACCCCATACCCACATTATTCCCAAATTAATGTCAATTTTGCAGGCTTTCTCCCAAAAGCCAAGCAGATTCAAAAATTACAATGACCAACGGAGGCCCATTAATCGCTGGAATCCAGCAAATAGGTATCGGCAACAAAAACGTCCATGAAACATGGCGCTGGTACCGGGAACACCTCGGATTTGACGTTCCCGTATTTGAAGAGGCGGCTGAGGCAAAGCTCATGCTACCCTACACAGGGGGACAGCCCCGCAGCCGCCATGCCGTACTTGCGCTGAACATGCGTGGCGGCGGCGGCCTCGAAATTTGGCAATACACTAGCCGGGAGCCAAAGGCCGCAGCTTTCCAACCTTTGGTGGGTGACACGGGCATCTACATTATGAAGGTAAAGTCGGATGATGTGGCCTCCATGCACCGCACGATGTTGAACAATGGCCAGGAAGTCATCGGAGAACTGACTTGCAACCCTGCCGGACAACAGCATTTTTACCTTACCGACCCTTACGACAATCTCATTGAAGTCGTTGAGGGCAATAGTTGGTTTGCCGCTGGCGAACGCAAGAGTGGTGGCGTTTATGGTTGTACGATTGGCGTTTCAGACATGGACAAGTCCATAAAATTCTACCAAGAAGTATTGGGCTGTGACACAGTCGTGTACGACGAGGTCGGCAACTTCGAGGATTTGGCTGACCTGCCTGGGGGCGGCTACAAAGTTCGCCGTGTGTTGTTGCACGTTGGCAACAAACGTACAGGTGCATTCTCCAAGCTGTTGGGTGAGTATGAAATTGAGCTGATTGCCCCGCTTGACCGCAAGCCCAACAAGATTTTCCAAGACCGATACTGGGGCGATCTCGGCTATATCCACCTATGTTTCGACATTTGGGGCATGAACGACATGAAAGACCTTTGCGAAGCAAAAGGCCATCCCTTTACCGTGGACAGTGCCAATAGCTTCGACATGGGCGAGGCAGCGGGTCGGTTCAGCTATGTGGAAGACCCCGACGGCACCCTCATCGAGTTTGTCGAGACACACAAGATTCCTATCCTGAAAAAAATCGGCTGGTACCTTGATTTGCGCAAGCGAGAACCGGGTAAACCGCTGCCCAATTGGATGCTCAAAGCACTTGGCCTGAATAGGGTGAAGTGATATTAGTTCGATTTCAAATCACTTGATATGTCCGAAATCCTGGATGACCATTTGGCAGGGCCAAAGAAAAATGGCGAATTTGTGTTCTTTCGAGATTTCTTCAATGAAGAACAAGCCACTGCATTTTCCGAACTGCTGGATTTACATAACGTGCCCTTCAAAATTGAGCCTGTCAAAACCATTTTGGACAGTACCATCACAGGGGCCGGCCTCTTGCCACATTCCATCCTAAAAATAAAGGCCAAGGATTTTACCACCGTCAACCAGCTATTGTCCGAAAAAGCCCTTGCTGATAAAGCATTTATCGAAGGCCACTATTTCCAAGGCTATGAGGCCTCCGAGCTAATGGAAGTGGTTCAAAAGCCCGATGAGTGGAATGCAGAAGATGTAGCGGTAGCCAAATACCTACTGGGGGTTCAAGGCATTCCAATTTCTGAAGACAAATTGCAATCTATTGAAGAGGAGCGTCGAAAGTCCTATGAACGGGGCAAGTCATTCCATGTTGGTACTGGCCTTTTCTATATTTCTATGGTAGTTTTGACTGCAGTTCTTTTCAACAACCTTTTATGGATAGGTGGAATCGGCCTAGGTTGGTATTATTGGATGGACAAATCGGTTTATGTGGATGGCAAGAGCTATTTCACATACGACCCAAAAGGACGGAATATCGGAAAGTTCATCTTCATTGCTGCCTGTCTTGCCTTGGTGCTAAGTTTTTTTGTTCCAGCATTCATCATTTCGTTTTTTTGAAACATGAATCAAATCAACGTCTGGTCATCCCCCCGCAATATCAGCACGGCGTTCATGTACAGCTTTGCGCAGCGGCCCGATACTACCGTGGTGGACGAACCTTTGTATGCGCATTACCTCTCCAAAACAGATTCGGAAGCTGGTCACCCCGGCACGGAGGAAGTGCTGGCAACCCAGGAAAATGACGGCGATAGGGTAGTGCAGGACGTGATTTTTGGTGCTTACGCAACACCTGTGGTGCTTTTCAAGCAGATGACCCACCACCTCATCCACCTCGATTGGTCGTTCATGTTGCGCACCCAAAACGTGATGCTTATCCGCAATCCCCGTGAAATCATCCATTCCTATTGCAAAGTGATACCGAACCCTGCCATGCAGGATATTGGGGTGGAGAAGCAATTGGAGGTCTATGATTTTTTATCGAAAAACAACAAACTGAACGCCGTGGTGGATGCCCGTGAGCTGCTCTTGAACCCTCGTTGGGTGCTGACGCAACTTTGCGAGCAGCTTGGCTTGGCATTCGATGAAAAAATGCTCACCTGGCAGCCAGGCCCACGCCCCGAGGATGGTGTTTGGGCAAAATATTGGTACAACAACGTTCATCGCTCCAATGGCTTTGAACCATACGCTGAAAAGCAAATCGAATTGCCCGAAGATTTGGAGCCATTAGCCGAGCGTTGCCAGCCGTTTTATGAAAAACTGTACGAGCTGGCGCTCAAAGCCTGACCTCCTTTTTTCAAAAGGAAAAACCAATGCCGCAACACTTTGACTTGGATGGCGTTTTCAGCATGTTTGAATATTAGTTATGGACAAGGTGTTTGTCAAAGCTCGGCATTATCCACAGTCCGCAATCCACAATCCGCAATTGAATGGTCATTCTAGATAATCAACAAGTCCGCAATATTGGCAACCTCGAACTGCTGGCAAAGCAAGTAGTGGAAGGCTTCATCATAGGATTGCACAAATCGCCGTTTCACGGTTTTTCCGTGGAGTTTGCGGAGCACCGCCTCTACAACCCCGGCGAGTCCACCAAGGACATTGACTGGAAAGTATATGCCCGTACCGACCGGATGTACACCAAGAAGTTTGAGGAGGAAACCAACCTGCGATGCCAAATCGTGCTTGACATCAGCTCCTCCATGTACTTCCCGGAAGTGACTAAGGACAGCGCCAATTATACCAACAAGCTGCGTTTTTCGGCCTTGGCCGCCGCCTCTTTGATGAACCTGCTGCAGAAGCAACGGGATGCATTTGGCCTTACCATTTTCGACAGCGAGGTGCGCACCCATACCCGCTGCAAGGCAAGTACCTCCCACTACCGACTGCTGTTGACCTACCTTCAGCAGGCCTTGGAACGCAACGAGCGCAACCGTACCACCTCGGCCACCCAGGCTCTTCACCAAATTGCGGATAGCATCCACAAACGCTCGCTGGTGGTCATCTTCAGCGACATGTTCGAGCATTCCACAAATTCCGAGGAGCTTTATTCTGCCCTGCAGCACTTGAAACATGCCAAGCACGAAGTCATCCTGTTTCATACTGTGGACAAGTCATTGGAAATTGACTTTAACTACGACAACCGCCCCTACCTTTTCATAGACATGGAAACAGGGGAGGAACTGCGCCTGCAACCCAACCAAGTAAAGGAAACATACGTGAGGCAGGTGGCAGCGTTCAAGGATGAACTTCGTTTGAAATGCATGCAATACAAAGTGGACTTCGTAGAAGCCGACATTAACCAGGGATTCCGCCCAGTGCTGCAGGCTTGGTTGGCCAAACGTGCCAAAATCGGCTAAGGACTGACCTGTAACCTCTTTCCTTTGTCGTTACCGTTTTATCCTTTTGGCATGGGAGCCTAATCCGCAATCCGCAATCCGCAATCCGAGATCCAAATGCGTTACTGCCTTTTATTATCCTTACTGTTCTTGTCGCTTGGCTGCTACGAGCCAGAAGAGGGCTGTCTGGACATCAACGCTACAAATTACGATGTTTCCGCCGACGATCCTTGCCCCGATTGCTGCACGTACCCAAGCTTGTCGTTACTTTTTCAGCATTACGTGACCCTCGCCACCATGCCGGATACCAGTTTTGCCATGAAATATGGCACTCGGTATCCTTCACCCATGGACACCAATCACTTGTTTTACATAGACCGTGGCCGGTTTTTTATTTCGAATCTGAAATTGGTGAAGGCTAACGGTGAGGAATTGGGTGTGCTCGACTCGGTCTGGTTGCCCTTAGTGGTGGGCGATTCCATTTTTGTGGAGAACAATTTTTCCAAGCACGACCGTGACATTTTCCAAGCTGCAAAGCTCGGCACATTCAATGCCTATGGCGAGTTCACCGGAGTAAAGTTTACGCTCGGCCTTGCGCCAACCATTCGACAAGTATGGGTGGACACTTTGAAAACCACCGCTCTGGCCGTTGAGAACGATACCTTGAGTTACAATGAAACGGTTGGCATCATGCCAGTCCACCTCATCGTCCGGCGGGACACGTTGCCAGATACTGCGCCCATTGACCTTGTTTTTACGCAAGAAAGACAAATATCACTTCCCTTTGAGCAAACCGTTTTTGTAGATAGGGGTTTTAAGTTGAAGGTTACCTTGCGAATTGATTTTATGGTCTTGTTTCAAGACATTGACTTCAAGAACGACTCGGAGGCGGACATTTGGTTAAAAATTGACAGCCAGTTGCCCAATGCTTTTTCCGCAGTTTCCTTGAAGTTGGAATGATTGTAAATTTGCCAGTGACTTGTTTTTTTTCTAACATAAACTTGCCTTGTTGCGACATATAATCTTAACAATGAGAAAATTAGCATTTTTCCTTTTCGCTTCCTTGTTTTTTGCCGCCTGCGGCGAGGACGAAGCGCCAAAATCCCCAACTGCCACCGTCAACCTCCATTTATTGGGTGAGTACAATGGAGAGCCACTTGTGCTTTTCCAACCATTGGACTACCCCAGCGGCAATAAAATCAGGTTTCAAAACTTCAATTTTTTTGCATCCAAAATCACCCTGCTCGGCGCAGGAAGTACCGCAGACTACCAGCTTTCTTCCGTGGAGTTCTTTGATTTCAAGGACAACCTCGATCTTGTGTCAGCAGAGACGCCATTAGAACGCAATTATGAAAACGTGCCGGTTGGCACTTATAATGGTATCCAAATAGACTTCGGTGTTTCTGAGGAATTGAACAATGCGCAATCAGGCAACCTGCCCAACGACAACCCACTTCGCCAGGCTTTTGCCTCTCATTATTGGAGTGATTGGGACAGCTATATTTTCATGAAATCGGAAGGCATTTACGACAAGAATGGAGACGGCGTTTTCAACCAATCTGACCAGGGCTTTGAGCACCATCCCGGCATGGACGCAGTGCTCACCCGTGTCACCAAGATGACGTCCATCACCTTGGAAGAGGGCCAAACTTTTGACTTGGACCTGGTGGCCGATGTATTTGATATTTATGTTGAAAATGGTGTAGCACTCGACCTTTCCGACCCTGACAACCAAGATACCCAGTCGCTGGCTGACCTGCCCTTGGCCAAAAGCTTGATGGGGCATTGGGCCACGGCATTGAAATTCTGATTCGAGTAAAAACTAATAACTGATGAAAAAAATCATCTTTTGCTCATTTGCAATCATCTTTGGCTTAATCTCTTGTAAGGACGATGACGATGGCACCGTCGTCAATCCCGGCGAGGACTTGACTGCCATCGCCTATGACCCAACCCCGCA
Organism: Saprospiraceae bacterium; assembly: GCA_022841745.1. Taxonomy (GTDB): domain Bacteria; phylum Bacteroidota; class Bacteroidia; order Chitinophagales; family Saprospiraceae; genus UBA6168. The sequence goes on from JALHQW010000025.1 coordinate 15,229, forward strand.
CACGCTGACCATACCGCCCGGCTTGCCTTCCATGGAAATACCAGCCGACAACCCCCTAACCTCAGAGGGTATCGAACTGGGCCGACGGCTCTTCTATGACCCGATTTTATCGAAAGACAGTACCATTTCTTGCAGCAGTTGCCACAACCTTAACTTTAGCTTCAATGACCCCAAGGCCATCAGCCCGGGCGTGGGAGGCTTGCTCGGCAACCGCAGTTCCATGTCCCTAATCAACGTCGGATTCCAGGTGAACGGTCTTTTCTGGGATGGCCGCTCGGCAACCTTGGAAGACCAAGCCTTGCACCCCGTGGAAAACCCGGTCGAAATGGCCGAAATTTGGGAAAACGTGGAGGTGAAGCTGCAGCGCCATGCAGATTATAAAAAGCGCTTCAGGCAGGCATTCGGCATTGAAAACAGCTTGGAAATTACGAAAGAACTGGCGGCAAAGGCATTGGCACAATTTGAACGTACGCTTATCAGCGCCAATAGTCGTTTTGATAAAAAGCGCTGGCAGCAAGACCCTAACCCTTTCCTGCTTTCCGACTTGGAAGTGGACGGCCAAAAAATCTTCTACGATGACCTTTTGGGTGCCCCTGGTGCTCCGACTGGCCACTGTGCCCACTGCCACGACGGTGGTGCGCTCTATACTTCCGAAGTGTATCGGAACAATGCCATCACCGAAGTAGCCACCCTTAACGATTTTCCCGACAAGGGCCTCGGTGCAATCACTGGCAATGTGACGGATAATGGCATGTTCAAGTCCACTTCGCTTCGCAATATTGCCCTCACCGCCCCTTATATGCACGATGGCAGGTTTCAAACCTTGGAGGAGGTCATTGAACACTACAACTCTGGCGGGCATTATGCCGATAATGTAGTCATTGGTTCTATTACACCTTTGAACCTTTCTGACTACGACAAACAAGCCTTGCTTGCTTTCTTGCACACCCTGACGGATACGACGTACTATGAAAATCCGGCGTTTAGGAATCCGTTTGAGTAAGGAAAGACTTTGAAGCGTAAGGGTTCCTTGTTTCTTGTCAAGCATTGCAAACTGCAACGTCACGGGGGACGCCCCATTTTGCCGCTTTTGTCATTGCCGAAGGCAAACTGCATCGTCACGGGTAACGCCCCGTTTTGTCGATTTTGTCATTGCCGGAGGCAAACTGCGACGCCATGTTGGAAAGTCACTACGAGAAGGCACACATGACGTCGCAGTTTGCCTTCGGCAATGACAAAAAGGGGAAACCCGAGGTTGTGGTGCGATTCCCTTACTGAGCTTCTTTTTTGCCTACATCATTCCAACCCAACCTTCCTAGCTATAGACCTGCCTTTGTCAAAATAAAACCATCACCCAAGCGACTGATTCATTGATTACAAAAGCCAGCAGTACGGAGCTTTTTTTATTCGAATAAATCAAGGCCAGCAATAAAAACGGCAGCAAGTGGTCAGGGTACGCCCTTTGCCCCTAATTTTGCGCAGCGATGTACAAAATCAAAGAAATATACTACACCCTGCAAGGCGAGGGGGCGCACACGGGTAGGCCAGCGGTGTTTTGTCGGTTCACGGGCTGTAACCTTTGGTCGGGCAGGGAGGAGGACAGGCAGAAGGCCATTTGCCAGTTTTGCGACACCGATTTCTGGGGGATGGATGGGGAGAATGGCGGACGCTACACGTCGGAGGCATTGGCGGCTAAGGTCGCAGCGCTTTGGGGCGATACCAACAAGGGCAAACCCTATGTCGTATGTACGGGCGGCGAGCCGTTACTGCAATTGGACGAAGCATTGGTGGCAGCTTTTCATCAAAATGGCTTGGAAGTGGGCGTGGAAACGAACGGCACACAGTCGGCGCCCCTTGGATTGGACTGGGTCTGTGTCAGCCCGAAGGCCGGGGCTGACCTGCTGTTGACCAAGGGCAACGAGTTGAAATTGGTCTTTCCGCAGCCGGGGGCCATGCCCGGATTGTTCGAGCATATGGACTTCGAAAATTTCTTTTTGCAGCCGATGGATGGGCCTTTGCAAGAAGGGAACACGGTGGCGGCTATTGCCTATTGCAAGGCGAACCCGCATTGGCGGTTGAGCATTCAAACCCATAAATTGTTGAATATTCCCTGACACCGTTGTAAGGAAAGATGGCTACCCCCGTCTGATGAGAGGGCTGGGTTTGTCGAGTAATTGTGGCGATAAGTCACTATGGATTGCTCCAATCCCTTGAATTTCTATCTTTGCCGCCATTAAACCACTGCAACATGCAACAAGACTTGAAAGAAATATTTGGCGACACCACTGGGTTGGACAACAAGAGCATCGAATCGCTTACCAATGCCCTGGAAAAGAACAATTTGCCTGGCTTCGATTACCTGGAGTTCAAGCTATCGCTTGGCAAGCTGGCTGTGATGAACCTGCCGGAAGAAATGGCCTATAAATCAGCCTTCGCCACAGCCTCCACCGTGGGGCTGACCAAGGAGAAACTACTGACGACCGGGCAGCACTACCGAAAGGTGCTTTTCGATGAAAAAGAGCAGTTTAATGTGGCCTTGCAGGGTCAATTGCAAAAACGGGTGAACAACAAGCAGGAGGAAGTGGTGAAATTGAAGGCCCAGATTCAGGCTTGGCAAGAACAGATCATGAACCTCCAAAACTTAATAGCCAAGTCGCAGGCAACGATTGATGACGCTGGCAACCAGATTGATGCTGAGATGAAGAAAATCCAAAGCACCAAGGACAGCTTCGAATACACCCACCAAAGCGTCATGAACCAGATAGAACTTGATTTACAGAATATACAGCGGTATTTGTGATGGGGGTTGCTTCATTGTTTCATGGCTTCATTGTTTCATTGTTTCATTGTTTCATTGTTTCATTGTTGCATGGCTTGGGGGTGCAATGCTAAGTGATTGAGGTTTGAAATGATTTTTAATAGGGAAAAACTATTGTTTAATTGACTTCGTAGTTAATTTTTGCTTGAGCTTCCCCAATAACCCGATAACCCGAAAACCCTATGATCCAAAGCTGAGCCTTTGTACCAAACAACCAACTAAATTCTCGAAAAATGAACTGTAAGCAAGGTACCGAAATCATTATTGAGCAAATGACCGACCTGCTCCAACGGCTTGGAGAGGAGACTTATTCCCGGCCTCTGGCGCTTTTCAACGGCTCTTCCATTGGGCAGCATTTCCGCCATATCATTGATTTTTATGGCTGTTTGGCAAACAATGCCGAGGCAGGCAGGTTGGACTATGCCCACCGCCAGCGTGACACGAGGGTAGAGACGGAGCCAACCTATGCGGCTGCTTTGCTGCGCCAGTTCCATGAAAAATTGAAGGGCATGGATGAGGCGATAAACGTGGAAGTCGTCGCCGACTTCTCTTCGGATTTGAACGAGTCGAGGCCCGTGGTCACCTCGTGCATTGGCCGTGAAATGATGTATGCCTACGATCATGCCGTTCATCACCTTGCCATCATCAAAATGGGCCTGAAATCCACGTCGCCCGATTTCCAGATTGACAAAAATATCGGTGTGGCACCTTCAACAGTGAAGCACTGGAATAGGTAGTTGGCAGTTAGGCAGGAGGCAGTTGGCAGTCAGTTCGACAGTTGTTTAGTTAACTGACAGTTGAATTTCCTTCGGCAAACTGACTTCACTATGACTATCCACTGCCCAACTGCCAACTCAAAATAAATGGACTATTTTCAGTACACCATTACCACCGACCCCGCCCAAAACGAAGTCTTGATTGCGATGGTGAGCCACCTGCCATTCGATACCTTCGAGGAATCGGAAATGGGCTTCAATGCCTACATGCCAGCCAGCCAGCAATCGGAGGAGCATGATGAAGAATTGTTGGATTTGCAGTCGCAATTTGATTTCCAATTTCAGAAAACGCTGATACCCGGCCAAAACTGGAATGAAATATGGGAGTCCAACTTCCACCCAGTCATTGTGGGCAATTTTTGTGGCATCCGTGCCGACTTTCATGAGCCGCTGACGAGCATGGCGCACGAACTGGTCATCAACCCAAAAATGGCGTTTGGAACGGGGCACCACGAGACCACATTTTCGGTCATTGAACTTATGCAAGGCATCCATTTTGAAGGGAAAACTGTCCTTGATTATGGCTGTGGAACGGGGGTGCTGGCCATCCTTGCTTCAAAGCTGGGTGCTGCTGAGGCTGAGGCTGTTGACATTGAAATTGAGTCCTTCAGGAATACCATTGAAAATTCAGCCATCAATGGGGTGTCCAACATCCAGCCTTTTCACGGCACCCTGCAAACGGTGCCCGGCACGGATTTCGACATAATATTGGCAAATATAAACCGCAACGTAATTTTGGACTCCATTGACTCGTTGTACAAGCTGCTGAAACCAGAAGGGCTTTTGGTCGTTTCGGGATTTGTGCTCGATGACGAACAACTCATGGCTGAGGCACTTCAAAAGCACGGATTCAACATCCTAGAAATAAAGCGAAAGAACAACTGGCTCGCAATGAAAACGCAGAAAATTGGTGCAAGCGGTTGATTCTGGCCCATTGCCCATCAACGTATCAACATGATTTTCAGGTTTAGCTTCATACTTGGTTTCTTCTTTTTGCCCTTCTTCATTTCAGCTCAACAGCTTGAAAAATTCTCGGAAGACCCCACCACTTTCCTAAAGGAATTGGAAGGCTTTCTCACCGCCTCCAAGAATCCCAAAATGGAGGAACTCTACAAGGAGTTCGAGAAATCGTACAAAACAGGTATGTTCACTGCGGAGGAAATCACCCGAATCCGACAGACTGGTGACAAGATGCTGGGGCAGCGCATGACGGCAAACCCTTATTTCACGGCTTATTTGCAGGGGCTTTCGGTAGTGAAAAAGGGAGAGCTGAGCGAGAGCCGTTTCAAGAATTGGCACGATGTATTAGATGGGATGATTGGCAGCATCGAGAACAGGAAAATGAAGCCGATTGAAGAATTCCTTGATTTCAGCTACGGTTTTTTTGAAAAAAATGCGCTCCGCAAATCCGACCTTGGCACTACTTGGCTGGCAAGGGCTTCCCGATATGAACTTGTTTTTGAAGACAAAAAACCGCTCGTCAAATATGACAAACTCGACCTCATAGCCACTCGTGGTAAGGACTCTATTGTCATTAAATCAACGGCTGGGATTTACTCTCCGGTGGAGGAAGTATGGAAAGGCAAGGGTGGGATGGTGACCTGGGAACGGTTGGGGCTAAAAGATGTCTATGCCGAGCTGACGGAATACGAGTTTGAAACCAAAAAAAGCCTTTATGAAGTTAAATCGGCCAAGTTGCATTACCCACTCTATTTTGGCCAGACGGCCATTGAAGGTAAGTTTGAGGACAAGTTGATTACCCAGAACGAAGCCACGGAAGGCAGCTATCCCCGCTTTGAATCAAATGAGCGGGTACTCGAAATCAAGAACATTGGCGAAGGGGTGCGCTTCAAAGGTGGGTTCAGGTTGCAGGGCACTACCGTGTATGGCTATGGCAATAGCAAGGAACAGGCAGAACTAAAGCTGTTCAACAAGAAAAATGAAATGGTTTACAAAGGCCAATCCCTGCTTTTTACCATCAAACAAGAAGAGCGCATTGTTGGGGAGGGGGTCAAATCGGTACTTTATTTCAGCAAGGATTCTATTTATCACCCTTCGGTCAATGTGCGTTACGAGTTAAAGAAAAAGGAACTGCAGCTAACCCGGGGTAAGCGGGGCAGTGACCGCAACCCATTTTTCAACTCTTTTCATCAAATTAATATAGATGCAGACCTGATTGACTACCAAATGCAGACCGATAGTATTTTCATCGGTCGCCGAAATGTGGGAATGTCTAAATCGGCAGCTGCCAGCACTTTTGAATCGCTAAAATTTTTCAACGAAAACGATTACACCCGCCTTCAAAATATCTCTACCACCAATCCCATCGCCATCATGAAGGTGGCCTACCAAGAGACGGGAGAGAAGACCATCAGGGCAGAATCGCTGGCGAAAAGGCTTAACCCCAAGTTCTCGGTTGAGAATATCAATTCGCTCTTGTACGACCTCGTTGCCAAAGGCTTTATCAACTACGACGCCGACGAGGGCATCGTGGAGATGAAGGACAAGGTTTTGCACTATGCGGAGGCCAGCCAAAAGAAAGTGGATTACGACAACCTCCGCATCACTTCCGAAACGAACGAGACCAACGGGGTTTTTGATTTGAAAGACAATTCCATCTCCATCAATGGGGTAAAAAACATTGAACTGAGCCAGTCGCAGAAAGTAGGCTTAGTGCCCTATGGTGAAAACATCCGCATGAGAACCAACCGTGACATGGATTTCGACGGAAAGCTGTTTGCCGGGTTTGGTTTATTTGAAGGGAAGAGCTTTCATTTTGACTACAATAAGTTCCATGTTGGCCTCGATTCGGTGCGTTATTTTGACCTGTATCTGCCCACTGGCAAGGTAGATAAAAACGGCACACCTGAGGCCTATTCTATTGCTTCCAGGATTGAGCACTTAGGCGGTGTGCTTCTGGTTGATGCGCCAGCCAACAAATCGGGCAGGGAGGTCATAGAGATGTTCCCTTCTATCGAAAGTAAGCGGAACTGCTTTGTCTATTACGATTATAAAAAGACGCAGGGCGGCGCCTATACGAGGGATTCGTTTTATTTCAGACTCAATCCATTCAGTTTCAACAGTTTGGATAAATTCACCAAAGATGCCATAAAATTTAAGGGCAAAATGGTGTCCTCTAAGATATTTCCTGATTTTGATGAGACCTTGGTCTTGCGGGAAGACACCTCCCTTGGCTTCGTCACGCGCACCCCTAAGGAAGGGTTCCCCAATTACCAGGGTAAAGGACAATACATCGGCTCGATAGACCTGAGCAACAAAGGAATGATTGGCAAGGGAACGCTCACCTACCTCGGTGCCTCCATTGACTCAGATGACCTCATCTTCAAGCCCAAGCAATTGACTGGAAGTGCAGAGCGCTTCGATTTGGAGGAGTTGCGGGAAGGAGATGTGCCGACCCCACAAGTGCGTGGCTACGACGTGACCTTGGATTGGCGACCCTACAAGGATAGTATGTATGTGAACTCGAAGGAGGCGCCGTTCGAATTGTTCAAAGAAGGGCGACATACCTTGAAGGGCACTTTGATCTTGACTCCCGGCGGCTTGAAAGGGAAAGGGCTTTTCGATTGGGACAAGGCCAGCATGACCTCAAAATTGTTGAGTTTTGGCGCTTATTCGACGAAATCGGATACCACCGACTTGAAAATCAAGGCATTGGATGCTGATGCAATAGCACTTTCTACTACAAACTTGAATGCAGATGTGGATTTCGATAAGCAAATGGGCAAGTTCAAGGCAAATGCAGAGGTGCTGGCAACGACCCTGCCGTACAACCAGTATGTGACCACTTTCAACGAATTTGACTGGGACATGGCCAAAGAGACTGTAACCTTTAGGGCAGCAGAAGGCCAGGAAGGTGGGTTTACATCTATTCACCCTGAGCAAGATTCCTTGTATTTCACGGGAAAAGCTGCGCTATACGACCTGAAAACCAACTTACTGAAAGTAGGTGGGGTTCCCTATATAGTTGCCTCGGATGCCTATATCTACACGGAAACTGGCGATATTGAAGTTGCGGCAGGCGGTGTGATTGGCGAGTTGAAGAATGCGAAAATTGTCGCAGATACTTTGAGCAAATACCACGTCATCAACAAAGCGACAGTAAATGTGCTGGGCAGGAAGGAGTACCGTGCCAAGGGCTTTTATGAGTACAATATTGGCGATAAGAAACAAGAAATAGAATTTGCGGAAATCGTTGGTACTAGGATAGGGGAGGGCAACCACGCCACCAAGCGCTCGGTTACGAGGGCAAAAGGCGAAATCCACGAAAGGTCCAATTTTTATATTGACCACAAAACAAAGTTCCAAGGTACCATCAGCCTGAGCGCAGAGAAGCCGAAACTTGGATTCCAGGGTTTCGCCCAATTGGATGCCGACAAGCACCCTTATAAAACATGGTTTTCCGTCAATTTTGAAGGCGACAAAAACGACCTGGCTATCGCCTATGATATTCCTTTGAACCCAGAAGGTGAGCAGGTATTCACAGGGGTTTTCTTAAGCAAGGAGACTGCCACTTGTTATCCAAGGGTCATGAATGCCTTGTTCTTTAGGAAAGACAGGCCCATCATGTCGGTGAAAGGCGTTATGCAGTATGATGAAAAGGCGGATAAGTACATTTTCCTGGATTCACTTCGTGCATTGAGCGGGAATACAATCCCTCGTGGCAATCAATTAATTTTCGACAATAAAACAGCCAAGATAGAGATGGATGGAAAGTTCAGCCTTGGCTCAGGCCTCAAGAACGTAAGCGTTGAAGCAACGGGAACGCTAAAAACTGCTTTTGGCGATATGGTAGTGGACTCCGCTTTGGGCACGTCCTCCATGAAGTCGGCGATGGACATTGAGGCATTTATGGGGCTTCGTTTTCCAATCCCCTCCAATTTGCTGAAAATCATCGTTGCCGATTTTAAATCCAGCACCTTCGACGCCTCGCCGATTGTCTATGCGAAGGATATTCCGTTTTACCGCAAAGCAGTTTGGCAGCTCTTCCCTGAAAGCCCCGAAATGCAGACTGCAATAGATGGGATTTCGCTTGGCTCGCTCGACTTGCCCAAGAAGCCGAACAACTATACCATGCTGTTCGATAGAGTGCTATTGGCTTGGGACACCGATTACCAATCCTTTGTTTCCTCCAAATCCAAAATAGGTCTGGTGAGCATGGATGGCGAAATGGTGAACACTATAATCAATGCCTACATCGAAGTGAAAATGCCCACCAACGACGACGACAGACTCTATGTTTATTTGAAGTCGCCAAGCCAAATGTATTATTTCATAGGCTATAAGCAGGGGATTTTGAACTTGGTTTCCAATAACCCCAGCTTTATGGAGAACTTGTTGAAAATCAAGGAGAAAGACCGGATTATCAAGCTCCCGAATGGCGAGCAGTTTGAAATTCAGCCTGTGGAGGAATCTACCGCTGCTGCATTTTTGGGCAGGATTGAGGCAGTAAAAAAAGAGTAACTATTTCAAAAGCGCTTCTGTTGGCTTTCGGTCAAATGGGATTGGTTCATCTACCCATAAAATGGTACAGTTTTAGCCATTGTCCAAGCTGATTCGTAATGAACCTCAGATGGATAGACCCGTGCAGATTGTTCTTTTGCTGGCTTCGTTGATTTCCCTAAGGCTTAATTATTTCAACCCTTCCAATTCCAACGCCAATCCGGGAAACGTTCGACCTGCTGCTTCCCTTGCTTATTGCGAAGATAAAGGGAGTCAAGCCTGTGTCGAATATCCTGACGCCCCAGTTTCAGCGCCTACCTCTTTTTCACCCGGCGTTCAAATTCTTGATTTTCAACTGAATAGAACAAGTTTTGGCTTTGCTGATGCCAATTATTCACAGCCTTTTGACCCAGCCTTGGCCAATAAGAAAGTGGCATTGGCCTGCGATGCTGTGACAATGGATTTGGTTGCCACCATCAGCGGGGTTTCGGTCAGCGACAGCCTCGCTTTTCAAGTCAACTACGGCAATCCGGATGGCTCCATGAATCCAAGCGAAGTACTAAGTTATGGAAATGGCGCTGTAAGGATAGTTAGAGGTAATTCAGAATTCAACTGTTCAGTACCCAGTTCCAAGGTCACATCGGCTTCCATTCAAGGGCAAAAAACCTTGAAAATTGACTTGAACGATTGCTTGACCGGCCTCGGCTTGACGCTTCAAACGGGTGATACCGTTTCTTTCAAAGGGAATTTTTCCATCAACCCAAATGGGCCGCTTTCACTACAGTTTGTGCCGTTGCCAAACTTGCAAGCCTTTGGCTATGCCGCCCAAAACGGAAGCCTGCTCTCTTGCGATACCTTGACGGAGAACTTCAGAATTGCCAAAACAGAAGTGATTTTTGATTTTCCCAATACCTTGAACGGATTGCCCATTGGCTGCCAAGAAGGCAGCTTGAACTGGCGGCTGTTCGTACCCAATAATGATTTCACGGACTGGTTCGGCAACGAATTCAGGCCAGCCACCAAGGTTGATTCACTGGTTTTTGATTTTGACCCCGGCCTGCTTTCAGCGTTTCAAGGTGGTCAGGTTGAAGTTTCCATTCCGGGGCACCCAGTCCACGGGAGTACTTATTTCCCCATCAGGCCACTATCCGATTTTCCGTCTGGCCGCTACATTGCCAAATTCGACACGCTGACAACGGTACCATCCCTAAATCAGGTTCAGGCTTACACCTTTGACCTCAGGTTGAAACTAAAGCCAACATGTGCAAGTCCAACAGGAAGCATCAATAATGACCATGTATATGCCATCCAGTCTTCCTTCAATTACACGGACAGGTACTACGCTAAGTTTATCGGCGATGGTAGCTGCGTAAACCCACATGCCGACCAGGCCAACAGTTCGGTGGCTTATAACCAACCACCAACTTTCTCCTTGACCTCACTCACGCCAGCTTCGGCAATATTGGCTAATGGCTTGGCAACTTGGGATGTCCAAATCTGCAACACTTCCAGTCAATCAAATGCAGGATTGAATTGGTTGGCATTGGAAGACCCTAGCGGTCTGCTCAATATTGGGGCCATCGCCAATATCACCAACCCTGGCAGCCCAGTGCCAGTGATGCTCACGCCTTATGGTCAAAATTACTTCGCCTTTATACCTGCCTTGCAAGCTGGCCAATGCCTAACCTATCGGATTGTTGCCACCACGACGACCTGCGACGATGTGGCGCTGAACATACGGTCTGGCTGGAACTGTTCCAGTATTCCAAATGGATGGACCCCCAATCAAAACGCACCATGCAGCAGTTATTTCCTGCCTTTGACGCTTATAAATCCTGGAGCTTCCCCCTTGCAAATAAATTTTGGTGAAGTAAAAAGCGAGTGCAATTCCAATGGTGAATTGGTTACAGTTGCTGGTAGTTTGGGTAGTCTCGCCAATTTGCCAACTGATAATTATACCCTGTCTTATGTTTTCGATGAAAACGGTGACGGCATCGTGCAGCTAACAGAACAGGTCATTGCGCAGCAACTAATCATTGGGCCAGTTAGCCCGGCTATGCCGTTGGTATTCAATCAGTTGCTCCAAGTTCAGCCAGATGTTGCCTGCAAAATATTACTAAAAGTGGAGAGCCTGCTCAACAATGCCTGCAGCTCCGTCTCGACGAATGTACCCGCTCCCATGCTTGAAAATGCGGGTATTGACCGCAGCTTTTGCTCTCTTGCTGGCAACCATACCACGGTACTTGGGGGTGCAGTTTGTGATACCCAATTCTATGATTTGACTTGGAATGCATTACCTCCGGCGACCAATAGCATGTTGAGCGATACGGCAGCCGCAAACCCGACTTTGAGCTTTTGGGCCAATAATTTCTTGGGGCAAACGCTTTCCTTCACGCTTACAACCAACCGTGCGGGATGTGGCAATGCGAATATTGACACCGTTTCCATCGTCGTACCGGGCAATTCAAATGGCGTTTTTGTGGAGGAAAACTTGGTGGTTCAAGTAGCAGATTGCCAGACAGCAGGAGCAGTTTGTGTCCAAATTCCTTCCTTGTTACTGCCCAACTATTTGATTACCGACAATGGCCTTGCCTACACGGGAAGCCTGACGCCATGCGCAAGTGGCAGCAATATTCAACTGGCTCCCGGCAACCACCAAATCATTGCCCTTGACACCACCTCAGGTTGCGCCGATTCCATGACAGTGACGGTTAATTGCACCATGACAGATACCGCCCAGGTCAGCCTTCAATTGGGGCAGGCAGATACAATATGCTTTGGCAGCGGCGAGTTGTCGGGCAGTATTGCTTCCTTGGTAAATAGTTGTTTCAATGGTCAATTTGTTGATTATCAAACGCTTAATGATAGTTGCGTGGCAGTTTCGGGCAACTTGGTTGGCCAGGAATCTGCCTGTATGGTCGTTTGCGATGCCAATGGCTTCTGCGACACTACCATTTTAGAAATCAATGTCTCTCACCCGTTTCCTAATGGCATTTTGGATACGGTTACCTTGACACAAACGAAACAGTTTTGTTTCGACGATGCCCAATTCAACCTAGCTGGCCCCATCGTTTCCATTGAAAATATTTGTACCAGTTCATCGGGAACAAACGTTGCCTTCGATATTGACCCAACCAGCAATTGCTTTGAGTACACGGGATTGTTGGTTGGTGCTGATATAGCTTGCATTGAATTATGCGACAACTTCGGCAATTGCGATACCATAACCTACAACGTGGAAGTGGTGCCGGGTGCAGTCTATTATGACACGGTCTTCTTGTTGTTGGAGACCGACACGTTTAAATTGCCAAGCGGCTGGTTAGCTGGCGCTCCAACCAGCGTTGTTGACATTTGCCAAGGCAACAATGGCGAACATGTGAATTTCACGGAGGTAGGGGACGAAATCAGGTACAATGGCTTTGCAATCGGCACAGATACCGCCTGTTACCGTTTTGAAGATGCCTTCGGCAATGTGGCTTTAGTGGAACTGCGTATCACGGTTCGCAAGACGACGCCTGAGACCTTTTGCGATACGATATTTGTGGGAGAGCAGACCTTAAAATGCATGGACACTTCCGAGCTTCCAGGCAGTTTCAAGGAAGGTAGCATTGTGGATATTTGCCCTGATGAGCGGATAGGCAATGTCGAGTTCATCACCAACCTGGCTGGGCCATGTGTGTATTACGAGGGCCTAACAGAAGGACGTGACACAGCCTGCATCATTTTTTGCGATGAGTTAGGTTTTTGCGATACGTCGTATTTCTGTATTTTGGTCAAGCCGTATTTTGATCCTCCGGGTTTGGGGGCAGATGCAGACACGACCCTAAAAGGGACGCCTGTTGTCATAGATTTTCTTGCAAATGACACCATATTTGGCGGTATTGAAGACATCTATATTTTGGATGAACCGGTGGGCGAAGTTGTGTTGAACCTCGACAACTCCTTTACCTATATCCCTGAAAACAATTCCTGCGATTGGACGGATGTATTCAGCTATGTGGCCTGCAACCCCAATGGCTGTGATACGACTACGGTTAGTATTTATATACAATGCGTGGAATTGACCATTTTTACGGCAGTTTCCCCGAACAATGACGATGTGAACGATGTCTTTTACATCGCCAAGATCGAGGAGTTTCCAGAGAACCACTTATGGGTTTACAATATTTGGGGCAATTTGGTCTATGAGACTAAGACATATCGGAACAATTGGCCTGGCACTTGGGGTGACGATACTGATTTGCCGGACGGCACCTATTTTTATATCCTTGAATGGATGGACAATGGAACAACGACTGTTCAAAAAGGATATATGGAATTGTTTAGATAGGGAATGGTTCTCTTTTTGAAAATTCACCCCGCTTCAATCATCATTTACCAATACCGAAAGACGCACGATGAACTATATTGTTTTTGACTTAGAGGCCACATGCTGGGAGGGCAAACCGCCAGAAATGGTGCAAGAAATCATTGAAATTGGTGCCTTGAAATTGAACGAATACGGTGAAGTGGAAGGGACGTTCAACAGTTTCATCAGGCCAGTATTGCATCCGAACCTATCTACGTTCTGCCGCCAATTAACCACCATTGACCAGATCAGCATCAATCGGGCACGGCTCTTCCCTGATGTCGTTGAAGATTTTCAGGAATGGGCAGGGGTTTTTGATGACGAGGACTGCCTGTTCTGTTCTTGGGGTTCGTTTGACAAAAACATGTTGATTCAAGACGCTACTTTGCACAACATGGATTCAGAATGGATAGCAACGAATCATCTGAACGTAAGGCGGCAGTATCATGATATGAAGCGCTGGCAGAATTACAAAGGCTTGAAAAAAGTCGTGGAGATGGAGGGTTTTGAATTCACCGGGGTTTACCACAGAGCAATATCCGATGCTGAAAACTTAGCCAAGGTATTTGTAAAACATATTGACGAATGGAGGTCTTAACCATTGCTTATGGATTCCTTCCTTGAAATGCATCTATCATGCCGTTAAGCCTATCTTTGTTAAACTAAATCCGGCATTGCCGGTTCTTTCACACATAAAATCAATTCAATGAAAAAAATGATGAATTACTGTTTGTTGTTTTTGGCCACAGTTGCTTTTACAACAACAGTCAACGCCCAAAAGAAAATCAAGGAAGGCACCGTCAAGTTTGAAATGCAGGCCGATGCAGAAGCAAACCCTGAAATGGCAATGCTTGCAGGCTCTACGCTCAATTTTTACTTTTCCGAAGAAAGCCAGCGTATGGACATGGACATGCTTGGCGGCATGATGAAAATACAAACCATCTTCCCTCTCAAAAAACCAGCCGATGGGGTTGTTTTGATGGATATGTTGGGTCAAAAAATTCAGATTGTAGGCATGAAAGAGGAGGAAATGTCGCAGAGCTACAATATGATGAACGTTGACGACATGAAGGAAGTGAAATACGACGAAAGCGATAAAAAGGAAATCGCTGGATACCCTTGCTACAAAGCTACCGTGGTCAAAGAGGACGGCATGGTCATGAAATTTTACATCACCGAAAAAATCCAGCCGCCCACTGGGATGAAGAAGAAAGACAAGGCCCTGGCACTGAAAGGCTACCCACTCGAAATGATTATCTCAGCCGGCGAAGGCATGGACATGGTTTTCAAGGCCACTGAAGTCTCCAATAAATTGCCTGAGGATGCCTTCAAGGTTCCAGAAGGATACCAAAAAATGACCATGGAGGAGTTTCAAGAGATGACTGGAGGAATGTTGGGAAATTAAGAAACCCTATTTTTCGGCTAAGTTAATGAGGAGGTTAAAGTGAAATCACTTTTACCAAAGCCCAGCGAGGCCCCAATACGAAAGTGCTGGGGCCTCGCTGTTTTGCAATACAGGCGACCGAGTAATCATAAAAAACAGGATTAATTCAATGAATAGCAGCGAATTGTTAAGATATTGTGTTCTCATTAGTAGTATTATTTTTTGGCTAGGCTGGAGGAGTTACCTCCAAGGCAATCTTCCAGTTACCGCTCACTATTCAATCGTTCAGTTATGAAAAGAAAAACTAACTTCCTGTTTGTGTTGCTGCTGACTTCGTCCCTATCCAAAGCAAATGTGGCAGAGATTTTTTTCCATGAAACATTTGAAGACAGCTTTCCATCAGGATGGTCCACTGAAGATGCCAGTGGGCAAGGAGTCGTTTGGCAACAATGCAACAACCCTATGGGTTGCCCACCTGCTACAACCCAAAACATTTCATGCAAGGAGTCCTTGTTCAAGTCTCCGGGATTTCACGATGGCTATATGTTCGTCAACTCTTACGGAGCTGGAATTTTGCCGCAAGCGAGCCAACCTAGTTTGAGAACCCCTTTGATTGATTGTTCTCAGCAGGGGGAGGTCTTTCTACGGTTTAATACCTATATTTTTTCCGCCAGCAATTTAGACCCTGATGTAAATGCCGTTGTAAGGGTGAGGGCTGGCAACCAACCCTGGCAAACCTTCACTATTTTTCCCAACCTGAATTCGGAGACCATCAACAATTTGAAATCCTATAATGGCCAGTTGGTCTTATTGGATATTTCTTCGGTGGCTGCCAACATGGCAAATGTCCAAATTGAATGGAAATGGACAACGAATTATGATTTGGCTTGGATGATAGACGATGTCGAATTGCTCGATGCTAATCCATTTTTGGACAACGTGATTTGGCAAGAAGACAGCTTCTCGGCTGGGCCAAACAATTGGTCGGTTTTGCCCAATAACCAATTTGATTCTTGCCGCTGGGTAAGGGTGGATTCTGCAATGGTTCATCTACCTGTTGGTGATAAGGCATCTGCACTTGCTTGTTGGCCGGGGGTAGAAGATGGTGCCATGTTAGTTAATGCCTCGTTCTGCAATAGGTATGGCAATCCATCGCCCTATACTAGAAACGACCTATTGTCCCCGAAAATTAATTTGACGGGTATTGCAGGCAATACAAGGCTTTATTTGCGATTCAATCAATTGGTGGGCTTGGCAAATCCTGCCCAAGTTGGGTTGCCAAAAACATCCATCGCCATCAGTATAGATGATGGAGCAAGTTATATTGATACGATTGATGCCAACCCGTTGTCAATATTCTTTCAAATTGAATGTGGTGAAGTCAACTTTCCCCTTCCAATGGAAGTTGCTGGCAAGCCCAATGTAAGATTGAAGTTTATTTTCTCCTCGGATACGCATTTTTGGATGGTGGACGATGTCCGTATTGCCCTTGCCTATAATAATGATGTAGAAATAAATCCTGCTTTCTTCAATGTTGCGCCTGATTATGGGGTGCCAGCCAGCCAGGTTCGCCCTATCAGCCTATTTGTTCAGGTTCGGAATTCGGGGAACATAGCCAGCAACAGCGCTGTCGCCCATGTGGCAGTGTTCAATGCTGCAAATGAATTGGCTTTTGAGGATGAAATTGCACTGCCGCCATTGCAACCAAGCGATGATTGGACGAATGTTCCATTCCTCAATAAATGGACTCCACCTGCAAATCCTGACGACTACCTGATTCATTACTGGATTACTTCAAGCCAAGACGATGAGAATACCCTCAACAATAGGGTGTATTGGCGGTACAGCGTCACAGAAGATGTTTTAAGTAAAAATGAGTATTGCTCGGAAACGGTTGGCTATTTTTTACCAGTGGACAATTTTACCTATGAAATTGGCAACTGCTATTATGTACCCAAAGGCAGCAAATTGAAAGCAGAGGCCGTCAGCTTTGCATTCAGGAATGTGTCATTGCTCGCCCAAAAAAACGCACTATTGAATATCAACCTTTACCGTTGGAGTAAAGGCGATAACAAAGGGGACGTAAATAATGACTCCATTGCCAATCTTAACGAATTTGAGAGCATAGCACAAAATAACTACTACGTAATGGGGGACGAGTTCAATGAAGTGGTTACCGTACCGATATCTTTCCAGCCAGAAGTACCGACTATTTTAGAGGACAGCACTTATTATTTCGTTACGGTCGGCTATCTCGACCCCGTTTTTTATAACGGCCAACCTGTCGTTTTTCCAATTGCTGCCAGCGAAGAAATCAATTACTCGGCTACTTTTTACAATTCCTACGCTGATGGCAAACCAGCATTCACTTCCATGCTTAGGGAGGGTGATGAGACTGAGTTCCGGGCAAATGCCTGGGCACTAAGGCGAATTCCTTTTATGAACTTACATGTCTCCCCTTACGTCAATGCTGTGGACGATCAAGTCGAGGTGACAATGGATATTAAGTTGACGCCCAACCCATCCAGCGAAATTGTCTGGTTAACTGCTGAAATTGAAGGCAATCAAGCACCAATAAATGTTGAAATTTTTGACCTTTGCGGCGAGAAAGTCTATGAATACCATTTTGAAACTGGAAATGTCAGCCAACAGCCAATCTTTGTTGGAAACCTGAGCAACGGGACTTATACTGTAAGGGTCATTTCTGGTGAAAGAATGAGTTCTAAGAAACTTTTGATTCTACGTTAACACTATGATGGAGGAAGCAGGCATGTCGTGAAGTGGAATGTCAACAATTAATCTTTCCCGGAGGTTGATTCCGGTTCACGACTGTTTCTCCCTGTCAGTTTTTAACCAATATTCTGCACATGAAGTTTTTTACAAAAAAAGCCTTAGGCCTTTTGGCCTTGTTGATGGTAGGTGGGTTTTCCTATGCACAAACCGTGCTTTGGGGAGGCCCCGGCGACCCAAATGGCGAATTCAATGGTAGTTTAAATGATTGGACGGTTGCCTCCAATGACCCAGATGCCCTTTGGGTATGGGATGAGGATGGCGTGGCAGCCCTCGGTGCCTATGCTGGAACAGCGGGGATTCAATCACCTTCCGTTTCAAACGGTGCAGCCGTTTTTGATTCTGACTTTTATGATAATGCTGGCATAGAAGGTAATTTTGGCATGGGCGTGGCAGCTGCTCCCCAACTTGGCGAATTGATTTCTCCCATTATTGACCTTACGGGCCAAAGTTATATCTCCTTGAGGTTTAACCAATTCCACCGTAATTTCCAGAGCAGTTGCCTGGTCACTTGGTCAAATGATGGCGGCACAACTTGGCTTGACACCGTAAATGTGAATGAAAACATAGCGACCAATGCCGCAACTACTGCCAATAATGTCAAAATTATTCCACTTTTTGGCGGTGGCAACACTAGCCAGTTCAGGTTCAAGTTCATCTTTGATGCCAACTATTATTTTTGGGTTATTGATGATGTAGCGATCATTGACCGCCCAGAATTCGACCTCAAGCTTGGCGATTTCTTCTTCTCGCCAGCCAGCTATGCACAACCTGTGACTCAAATCAAGTCTGATACGATGGGGTTCTCGGTGGATGTGAACAATATCGGAAGGTCTGCCCAAGATGATGTCGCACTGAAAGTGCAGATATTGAAAGGGAGTACAGTTGTTTACACGGACGAAATCAATATCGGCACCTTAGTAGCTGACTCACCAGACTCGACCTACTCTTTCGACGAACTTTTCACACCTGATATGCTGACAACTGGCACTTATGTCCTGCGTTACAGCATTTCAAGCCCGAACACAGATTTTGACAATACTAACAACACTGTTCAACAAAACTTCCGAGTTACCACCAATTTCTACTCAAAGGAAGACGAGGACGAGAACTTTGAAGGAGGCTTGCGTCCAGGTGGTGGAGGTGATTATTTCATAGGCAACCTCTACACAACCAGCCAGAATTGGGTGGACAGCTATCAGGCTACGGTGGCCGAGTTTGGCTGTGCTGTGAACCCGGATGATCCGATCGAAAACAAAGCAGTCAATATCTATCTCATGGCTGTTAACGACGATGTCGCTGCAAACTGGGAAGATTTTGACGACCAGGAGACGGATGTTACCTCGCATCCTCAACTCCAGTTGCTCGGTTTTGGTGAGCATACTTTCCCTGCTACTTACCAAAACTATGCTGACGTCAATGTTCAATTGTCAGACCTCAACGAGGGTACACTTGGCGTTCCGCTCCAGCCTGGCACCCGTTACTTCCTAATGTTGGAATACGCCGGTACCGCAAACACCATTTTCCATGGGTTCAACACCAAAATCAATTACTTCCAGGTATCCACGATTTCCGTCAGCGACCAGTGGTTCCTTGCCGGTTTTGGCCCCGAGGAAGCAGCTATCCTGCGGATGACCATCAGCCTTTACAACTCATCTGACGAAGTTGCCTTGCCGGACAATGCGTTGATGTTCTATCCAAACCCAGCCAACAGCGAACTGACCGTTGACCTTGATCTGGAGCAGCCAACTTTGGCCAACGTAACGATTGCCGATTTGAATGGCCGGGTAATCGAAATTGATGAAATCGAGAATGCCTTCAAGCAGACTCGTCAATACGATGTGTCGAACCTGCCCAATGGTACTTACTTGGTTCGTGTAGCTACCGAAGTTGGCACAAAAACCAAGAAATTTGTCGTACAGCATTAATTGCAGCACGATTACAAGTTCAAAGCGCATAGATGAACATTCATCTATGCGCTTTTTTTATGTTCTTAATTAAATTCAGTAAGTTTGGCCATTCGTAGATCAACTTACACGAAATGCAAAATAGAAGAACTTTTATCAACCGCCTTGCTGGTGTTGCCGGCCTTGCCACTATCTCCCCATTCGTAAACGAAGTGCAAGGCAAGGACTTACTTAAACGCCTGAAGCTTGCCCAAAGCAAACCTACCAGTGAGGTCGTCACGGATGAGGGCTTCTGGATGGCCGTTCGGCAAGCATATACCGTTTCGCCTTCCATTATCAACCTAAACAATGGGGGCGTCTGCCCGCAACCCAAAGTGGTGCAGGATGCTGTGGAGCATTACAACCGAATGAGCAACGAAGGCCCATCTCATTTCATGTGGAGGATATTGGACGCTGGAAGGGAGCCACTTCGTCACAAATTGGCCGATTTCAGTGGATGCTCAACTGAAGAAGTAGCTGTAGTCAGGAACACGACAGAAGCACTTGCCAATGTGATTTTTGGTTTAAGATTAAAAGCTGGAGACGAGGTGATTATCACCAAACAAGATTATCCTAACATGCTAAACGCTTGGAAACAGCGTGCGCACAGAGAGGGCATCGTTTTGAAGTGGTTGAATTTTGAATTCCCCATCGAAAACAACGATACGATTATCCGTGAATTTGAAAAAGCCATTACGCCCAAGACCAAGTTGGTACATATCACCCACATGATTAACTGGAACGGCCAACTTTTGCCAGCCAAGGAAATTGCAAAGGTCGCCCACAAGCATGGGGCCGAAGTCTTGGTGGATGGGGCACATAGTTTTGCCCATATTGACTACAAAATCAGTGATTTGGATTGCGACTATTTTGGCTCTAGCCTACACAAATGGATGTGCGCCCCGTTTGGCAGCGGCCTTTTGTATGTGAAAAAGGACAAAATCAAGAACCTTTACCCTTTGAATGCAGCATCCGAACCAGAGAGCGAGGACATTCGCAAATTCGAGAATTTGGGTACGAGGTCTTTTGCCATTGAACAGGCTATTGGCCATGCCATAGATTTCCATCAAATGATTGGAAATGAGCGCAAACAACAAAGGCTCTATTTCCTCAAACAGTATTGGACTGAAAAGGTAAGCGATTTGCCGGGCGTCAAGATTGGGACTCCCAAAAGCCCAGAATTCAGTGGTGCAATCGCATTGCTCCAGGTCAGTGGGAAAACGCCAGTTGAGGTAAGTGAATTCCTTTTCAGCAAGTACAAAATACATACGGTAGCCATTGAATGGGAAAACATAAAAGGGGTTAGGATTACGCCAAACGTTTATACTACGTTGAAGGAGCTTGACAAATTGGTGGCCGCAATTAGAGATTGCGTTGCTTCCTCAGAAAGCAGTGCCCGGAAGCGATAAATTTTAACCAACACTCCTTACTTTTGCGCCGCAAATATTTGGATGCCGTTGGTTGAATTCTAACCGAAATTCTTCGTTTTACATCCATCACTTTTCAAAAAGACAGCATGGTTATTGAAAAAAACACCGTTGTTAGCCTACATTACCGGCTGACCAATAATGACGTTTTGGGCGAACTGGTAGAAGAAACATTTGGGAGCGAACCATTGGTTTTCCTGTATGGTGCTGGTCAAATGATTCCAGAATTCGAGCGTCAACTTGCCGGAAAAGTTGCTGGCGACCAGTTTTCTTTTGGCATTAAGTCAGAAGAAGCCTATGGTGAATACGACCAGGATGCCGTTGTTATGCTCCCCATCTCAACCTTTGAAATTGATGGTACCGTAGATGAACGCATGTTGCAGATAGGCACTGTAATACCGATGTCAGACGATGAAGGGAACCGTCTTAATGGCCAAGTCAAGGAGGTAACCCCAGAAGGCGTCGTGATTGACTTCAACCACCCGATGGCTGGTGTGAACCTTTATTTCACAGGTACAGTTGAATCGCTGAGACCAGCGTCAGAGACTGAAATTGAACATGGGCATGTTCATGGCCCCGGTGGTCACCACCATTGATTCAAAAAAATGAAAAACGGCGGAAGGGTTGCCCTGCCGCCGTTTTCATTTTGATAGATTTGCATCGCAATAATGGCTTTTCAAATTAAGAAAAATGCTTGTTGCTCATTAATTGTTGAATTATGGACATTGAAAAAAACAAGAATGAGGACTCCCTGAAACTCCAAGTCTCATTGTTGAAACATCGCCTTGTCAAAATAAGGCTTGGCGGAGGAACGAAAAAATTAGAAAAAATCCAGTCTGAAGGCAGGCTTTCCGCAAGGGAACGGATCAACTATTTGGTTGACAAAGGGACGGATTGGTTGGAAATTGGCGCTTTTGCAGGTTTTGAAATGTACGAAGAGCACGGCGGCTGCCCAGCAGGTGGGGTAGTGGTGGCATTGGCCAAGGTTAGCAACAGGCTTTGCATCATTGTAGCCAATGACTCGACCGTAAAGGCGGGCGCTTGGTTTCCCATAACGGGCAAGAAGAATTTGCGGGCACAGGAAATTGCGATGGAAAACCGCATTCCAATTATATACCTTGTAGATAGTGCGGGTGTCTATCTGCCCATGCAAGACGAGATATTCCCAGACAAAGAGCATTTTGGCCGTATTTTCAGGAACAATGCCAAGATGTCGGCCATGGGGATTCCTCAACTCGCCGCCATCATGGGCAGCTGTGTTGCAGGTGGCGCCTATTTGCCCATCATGTCCGATGAGGCACTGATTGTGGAAGGTAGTGGCAGCATATTTTTAGCTGGGCCCTACCTCGTGAAAGCAGCCATCGGTGAAGATGTGGACAAGGAGACCCTCGGCGGTGCCACCACGCAAACCGAGCTTTCGGGTATTTGCGACTATAAGGTGAAGGACGACAAAGAATGCCTCGATACCATCCGGGAGTTGGTGGACAAGTTGGGCGCAACAGAACGGGCTGGCTTTGACAGGATTGCCGCAGCTTTGCCCAAGTTGAAGCCAGAGGAAATGTACCAGATTTTCCCGCATGACACTGGCAAGCAGTATGACACGGACGAAATTTTGAAGCGCCTGGTAGATGATTCAAAGCTGACCTACTATAAAAAAGACTATGGTAAGACCATTACTTGTGCCTATGCCCGCATTGACGGATGGGCAGTTGGGATTGTGGCCAATAGCAGGCTGGTGTCCAAATCGGCCAAAGGGGAAATGCAATTTGGAGGGGTTATTTACTCCGATTCCGCTGACAAGGCCGCAAGGTTCATCATGAATTGCAACCAGAAAAAAATTCCGCTCGTCTTTCTGCACGATGTGACTGGATTCATGGTTGGAAGCCGCAGCGAACACGGTGGAATCATCAAGGATGGGGCAAAAATGGTCAACGCTGTGTCAAATTCTACCGTGCCCAAGTTCAGCATCGTGATTGGTAATAGCTTTGGGGCAGGTAATTACGCCATGTGCGGCAAAGCATATGACCCTCGTTTGATTGTGGCTTGGCCAACTGCAAAAATTGCTGTAATGGGAGGGTCGCAAGCGGCAAAAACGCTGCTACAAATACAGGTTGCATCTTTGAAAGCCAAAGGCCAGGAAATAACACCCGAAGATGAAAAAAAGCTGCTCGAAGGCATTCAGGCCAAATATGATTCGCACACCACGCCATACTATGCCGCCGCCCGATTGTGGGTTGATGCCATCATAGACCCCCTTGAAACCCGAAAATGGATTTCGACAGGAATAGAAATGGCAAACCATTCCCCGATTGAGCGGTTTAATGTGGGAGTTTTTCAAGTTTAACGAATCTTCAACCTCGCAAAATGGATACGGTAGAAAGCAAATCAGATAAAAAAACTTGGTTCAAACGCCTTGGGTGGGCAGGTATCCTGTTCTTCACAGTCAAGGGCTGTATTACGCTCGGCTTAATGATTTGGGCTGGGAAATGCGCATTGGATTGATTTTGTCAATTTTTATTTAGTGATGAAAATTGTTAAAATACTGATATTCAGCGGATTGTGTTCTTGTCTTCCATTTATTTCGAAGGCCCAAAATGCTACGCTACAATACGACCCAAAGCAAAGGCTATTCAGTCACTCCTCCATTAATTGGCTTCTTCCTGTAAATAATGGGACAAAATCATCCTTTAAACTATCAGTAACCCAACCCAAGGCTTGGTGCTATGCCGATCTCGCCTTCTTCTGCAAATTGGAAGTCAGGATGGAAAAAGCTGCCCGGTTTCCCATCAAATTCAGGTTGGGTGATGTAGGCTACGTTGATTGGTTGGAAGGGAAGTAAAGCCATTAATCGAAAGAGGGGCAAAAAAAAGCGGCTCCTGCATTGAAGATGCAGGAGCCGCTTTTTTTTCTAGGGTGGCTAATCAGAGCCTAATCACTCGCCTCACAATTTGCCCCTCCACCAATTTCAAGTTTAGGAAGTAAATACCAGGAGCGAGATCTGGTGACAACGCCATGTCGTGGGTTCCAGCGGTTAGCTCCATTTTTTGCTGGAATAGTGCCCTTCCATAAATATCGTTGATTTCAAATGAAGCCGGCCCAGCTTGGCTCAATTGGAAACGCAAATTCAATTTATCCGAAAAAGGGTTTGGAGAAATCGAAAATCCAAGCTCATAAGCCAAAGCTTCCCCAGATGTACTTGTTGTGCATAAGGTGCTGAAAAATATGGAACTTGAATAGTCGGTGTTGAATCCAATACAATTAGCACGAACATTCACTTCATATTCCTTGCAAAACTCCAGCGGATCCATTAAAATATTATTGGTTTTTGTCTGCTTAGTCGTCCAACCAGTGATCCCTATTTTTCTATATCGAACGGTATATCCATTAGCATCTGGAACCTCGTTCCATGTCAAAACAGCGGTCGTTGTGGTTGTATCAGAGATGACCAAGCCACTGGGCACCGGGCAGTTTGGAGCTGCTCCTGGATTGATGGTTATACAATAGTCTTCCACTTCCCCAAAATTAAAACTTGCGGCGCACGGGCCAGAAGGGGCAGAATTCCAGCGCATGATCACCCGCATTCGGGTAGTTCCAATGACTGCGGTGCCAGGTACAACAATATTTCCTGTCACAGCTGTGGTAGTCGTTGCGCCAGTGTCAAAAGCTTTTTCTGAGGGGTCATTAAAATCACCATCCTGATTAAAATCAATGTACACGGTGAACCATTCAGGATAGGTGCCACTTGAAAAACCAGGGGTCAAAGTGATTGAGTTGGAGGTAAAGGTCAATAACTCAGTTGTTTGTCCGGATGCTCCAGAGAAGTCTCCATATCCTCCATTGTTGCCACTGGCATTGTTGATGAACCCAATTTGAACGTTTTCAATCCACTCTGTTTCGCTGTTTTCGGCAGAAGACGAGCAATAAATAAAATCTCGGCATGCCCCACAGCCAAGTGTAGTAAACGAAATTGGCAAGGTAAAATCGGTGACACCAGTATCGCAAACTGTTTGTACTTGAATTTGATATTCAGCACAAGCAACGAGGTCGTTCAACTCCATGCTGTTCTCTGTTGAAACAAGAGCCACTGAGCCGCCTAAACTTGAAGTCAGCAACAAATTATAGCTATTGGCAGCATAGACCTGCTCCCAGCTTACATACGCCGACTCGGTACCAACTTGGGAAACAGCCAAATTCTCAGGTGCCACACAACAGCCGTCCGTCTCGAAAGCAAAATAAACATTGTCGAAACCACTGGTGTCACTGGCGCAGATAGCCTGTAGTTGAATTTCGTATTCCGTACAAGCTGAAAGCCCATTTAGGCTGAATGGACTCGCAACACTGTCAATTAGAACCCAGTTGGTGTCACCCAAAACACGGTACCTGATATTGTTGAAAATAGTGGAGTCTGGCGATACCCAACTGACGACAGCAGTTGTATCAATGATTTCGCTTATTTCTACAGCATAAGGCCTTGGGCATGGCCCGCAGTTTTGAAGGAGTATGTTCAAGCTGTTAAAAGCATTTACCCGACCTCCGAATTTTACCTCGTTAACCAGATTGGGTTTTACATCCACCCCCGCATAGAGGGCATCCCGAACAAGCATGGCTGCCGCCGCAGGGTCGGCCAATGACAAATCTCCTAATGACGAGCATGGTGCAGAATACATTAATGCTATGATGCCTGCCGTCAGTGGCGATGCAAAGGAGGTGCCACTGGTGGTGCTTGGTCCGCCGTTGGTACTTAGCGTAACGATGCTTTCACCAGGTGCGGCCACATCCACATGGGTAGTGCCGTAGCCTGAAAATGTCCTTTGATCTTTGTTGTTTGAGGCCGTTACTGAAATCAAGAACTCACTGGTACAGGCCGTTGGCAGGTCCAACACTTGGTCAATATTGACATTGTTGTTAGCGGTAGAGCCGCAACTCAATATCCCTTCCACGCCCAACGAATCGTAAAAGGCACACCATAACGGTGAGCTTGCAGGGTCGCCAAAATCAATCCCCCAAGAGCTGTTGGTAGCTACGACAAATGCACCTTCCTGGCCTCCGGTCTGGTTGAACCTCCTTCTCTGGAGGAGTGGGTAAGTATACGACTCGACCACATTTGATTCAGTGATGCCGCCAAATTCAACATGCATAATTTTCACGTCCCAATTGATGCCACTTGCAAACAACCCGTTATCGCCTTTGGCACCAATCATACCCGAAACTTGCGTCCCATGTGATTGTGATGGGATATTATCCGAATTTGAACCTATGTTCCAACCATTATAGTCGTCAACATAGCCATTGTTGTCGTCATCCATTCCATTGCCTGGTATTTCCGAATTGTTTACCCATAGATTGCCCTGGAGGTCAGTATGGTTTCGGTTGGTTCCCTCCACTACACAAACCACGATGTCGTGCCCAGTAGTGGTGGTGCCGCCCGTGGTAATGTCCCAAGCGAGGTCAGCATCCACATCGGCATCGGGGGTTCCACCGCCTTGGCCATTGTTGACCCATTGCCATTGTGAATTGAAGATTGGGTCGTTGGGAGTGGTTTCACGAAGTGAAATAAAATGGTTGAATTGCGCCATTTCCACGCCACGGATGGAGCGGACATTTTCGAGGAAGGCATTTTCATCAATGGTTGTCCAGTCAAAATTCAGCAGCCAAATGCGCAGCGGTGCTGAGGCATTTTTTACCAGCTTAATATTGGTTGGCTTTCCGTTGAAGGTTTCAAGCTGTTGAAGCACTGGGCGGATGTCGTCACCATACTTCAATTGGACAAGTACATCGCCTTGTACATGGTTTAGGTTTTGGGTAAACGATTGTAATTGCAGGAACAGGCAAAGTATTGCCAATAGGGTAAATTTCATAACAGGATATTGATCTAGTGAAAGCCAAAAACAATTTCGGACTAAGGGCAACAAAGGTAGCCAAGTACAAATCCAATTTTCTACTTCAAAAAAAAAACAGTCGGAACAATTACAATTTATCTATTCAAATTCTAAAACGGCTGGTAAATTTCGCCCTAAAACGAATCAAACCTATGGTAATCAAATCAACAAACTTGCTTGTACTTGCAACGCTATTGTCACTAACAGGATGTAAAGGACCTGAAAATGAAGATAGCGCAACTTCGCAAACAGAAGTTTTCAAAACACCCTCCTTCAAGCTGATTCAAACCGACACTTTCAATTTCAACAATTTCGTGGACTGCAATATGGCTGAGGCTTGGGTTGGAGATACTTTCCGGATTTTCCCCGGTAAATATGGGGAAGACCCTGTATGGGGCGCCGCAAAGGAACTTAAGTTCTCCAGTGGCCGAAATGCAGATGAGGCATTCAGCAACCCTGCTACTGCTTATGTCGCACCGGATATGCCGAAGAACGTCCCCATCAACACACGCGGATTGCATGGGGCCGTTTGGTTTGAAACAGTTTACCAAGACCCAAAAGACGCAAGCGGGAAAACACTTTATGCTGTTTACCACAATGAAAACTATCCAGCCACGCTGCCTTTTGATGAAAAAACTGGTGAGGGATATATTGACAAGAACTGGCCACTGGGCCTCACGGAACGCATAACCCCTGCTGCTGTTTGCCGCATTGGCATCATGAAATCAACCAATGGCGGTTGGAGTTGGGAAAACAAAGGGCTTTTCATCGAGGATAAACAGCCTCGCATGATTCTTAAACCACATAATACTTCCAAGACCTTTGCTGGTGGGGTGGGCGATCCATCCGCCGTCGCTGTGGATGACTATCTCTACCTATTTTATGGGGAATACGGTTATCCAGGTACCTACGATGCAAAAACCTACGACGCAAAGACCGAATGGGGCGGACAATGCATCAGCGTGGCAAGAATTGCCTTAAGTGACTTGGAAAACCCGCAAGGAAAGGCCAAACGATGGGATGGTCAAGGCTTCAATGCTGACTGGGATAGTTTTGGTAAGCCAGTCGCTTCCTTGCAAATACCCATGGAAAATGGGGGCGGGCCTGCTTCTTCGCCTACTGGTGGGTTTCACTGGGGGCCATCTGTCAGTTGGAACACCCACCTGAACTGTTGGGTCATGCTGATGGGCAAGGTCGAAGGGCAGTCTTGGATTGGAAGTGAACTTTACATTTCGTTCAATCCGCACACAGACCTTGGCGAAGGTTTCAATTCCCAAGATTGGTCAAAGCCTCAATTACTAGTGGACAAACCCGGCCATGTGATGTGGTATCCGTCCCTCCAGCCCTTGAGCACCCAGGAAGATATTGCGAACAAGCATACTTCCCTGCGCTTGGGTAAAAAAGCAAGGTTGTTCTTCAAGTATTCCGACTTGGGCAAATATTGCTCTGAGTATATTGTGGAATTCGAGAAATAGCTTTGACCAAGGTCAGATGCCAACGTAATTACTGGGCGTAATTGCACTCAGTTCTGCCTTGATTTCATTGGAGACTTGGAGGTTTCCAATGAACTCAAGCATGTCCTGATGGGTCACTTGTGCCTTGCCACGTGTCAGATCCTTGAGGGCTTCGTAAGGCTTTGGATAGCCTTCCCTACGCAGGATGGTCTGAATGGCCTCGGCTACTACCATCCAGTTGTTTTCAAGGTCGTCTTGTAGTTTTGATTCGTTCAGCAGCAGTTTGCCAAGCCCTTTTTCGATGGATTGAAACGAGATAACTGTATGCCCAAAAGGTACACCGATATTGCGGAGTACGGTGCTGTCGGTCAAGTCTCGTTGGAGCCTTGAAATGGGCAATTTCTCGGCAAGGTGGCCGAATATAGCGTTGGCCAAGCCCAAATTTCCCTCTGCATTTTCAAAATCTATGGGGTTTACTTTGTGCGGCATGGCCGATGAGCCTATTTCCCCTTTCACTGTTTTTTGCTTGAAATAGTCCATCGAAATATAGGTCCAAATATCACGGCAAAGGTCTATCAAAATGGTATTGATGCGGCTCAGCGCATGAAAAACCGCAGCCAGGTTGTCGTAATGTTCAATTTGGGTGGTATGTTGCGAACGAACCAACCCAAGATGTCGCTGGAGGAAATCATTGCCGAAGGCAACCCAATCAATGGAAGGGTAGGCCACATGGTGGGCGTTGAAATTACCTGTTGCACCACCGAACTTTCCCCGCCAAGCTATTTTCGACAACTGGGCAAGCTGCTCATCCAATCGCTCCACGAACACCATGAATTCCTTTCCCAATCGGGTAGGGGAGGCTGGCTGCCCATGCGTACGGGCAAGCATAGGTACATTTGCCCATTGTTGCGAAGCATCGAAAAGCAGGTTGCGTACTTTTTGGATGTCAGGCAGGTAAACATGCTCAACGGCGTCCTTTGTAAGCATGGGCGTAGCCGTGTTGTTGATGTCCTGGGAGGTTAGCCCGAAGTGGATGAATTCCTTGAAATCGCCAAGTCCAATCTTGTCAAATTCTTCTTTAAGAAAATACTCGACCGCCTTAACATCGTGGTTGGTGGTCTTTTCGATGCTTTTGATGTATTGGGCTTGCTTAAGGCTGAAATTGGTAGCAATTGCCTCTACGTGTATGATTTGCTCTTCACTGATTTGACGCAATTGAGCCAATGGCAGCTCCCAAATTGCCTTGAAATACCTGATTTCAACGATCACCCTGTATTTTATTAAAGCGAATTCAGAAAAATATTCGGAAAGTTCCTTTGTTTTACCCGCATAGCGGCCGTCAATCGGAGAAATAGCTGTTAGCATCGGCTCGTTTGTTTTGGCTGCAAAGGTAAGGAGGTGTGAAGGTATGCGGTACGGCACCTGGCGGCAAGAGGAATAAAAAAAGTGCCATCAACTGATGGCACGACAACATAACCATGAAAATAATTAACCAAACTTTCTTTTCGGTTGAGTTGGGAGGAAGTGTATCACCGGGAGGCTTTCTGGAGGGGGGATTCCGTTCAGCGCTTCCCGGTGATGAGTGTTTCAAAGTGCGAGGGAACAGCCAGTTTTCGGCATGGCCTCTGCATGAAAATCGCTTGGCAAAAAATACCAATTCAATTTCTATTTAATGTTTACCAACTACTGTACCAAAATGAAACGGAGCATCTTTTTTTCGATATTTTCAATTGTTTTAATTTCAAACGCTTGCAAGTTCAGCCAACCAAAGCCACCTTACGAGATTGTACAGAGCTGTGTCGAAGACTCTGCCATGGTCGTTGCGGAGCATCCTTTGGCAGCTATGGCTGGAAAGGAAATTTTGCTGGCTGGCGGAAATGCGGTGGATGCGGCCATAGCTTCTCAATTTGCCTTGGCCGTGGTTTATCCGAGGGCAGGTAACATTGGTGGCGGTGGTTTCATGGTGATTCGCCTTGCCGATGGTACTTCAGATGCATTGGACTACCGGGAAAAAGCCCCAGCCGCTGCCCATCGAGACATGTACTTGGATGGCGAGGGAAATGTTTTGGAATCCGTCAGTAAAGAGGGCCACCTCTCGGTGGGGGTGCCAGGTTCGGTAGCAGGTATGGAACTTGCTTTTCAGAAATACAGCAAATTGAAGGACTGGAAAAAATTATTGGAACCTGCCATCCGATACGCAAGGGATGGTTTTGCCATTACCCAAGCTGAGGCAGATCGCTTTAACGAGTACAAAGAGAAATTCCAGCAAATGAACCCCGATGCGAAGCCATTTGTGAAGGAGTCTGACTGGAAAATGAACGATGTATTGAAGCAGCCAGAACTTGCGCATACCCTTGAACTCATTGCTGAGAAAGGTGCAACAGGTTTTTATCAGGGTGAAACAGCAGACAAAATTGTGGCAGAAATGAAGCGGGGAGGCGGCCTAATAACCTTGGAAGACCTCAAAAACTACGAAGCAAAATGGCGTACACCCATCATCGGCAACTACAAGGATTACCGTATCATCACCATGCCTCCGCCTTCCAGCGGCGGAATTGTCCTCATGCAGCTATTGACCATGTTGGAAAATTTCCCGCTGTCGGAATATGGTTTTCAATCGGCCAAGTCGGTTCATGCCATTGTGGAAGCGGAAAGAAGGGCCTATGCTGACCGGGCAAAATACCTTGGCGATAGTGATTTTTACCCAGTGCCAGTTGATTCCTTGCTGCAACCCGATTATCTCTTTACTCGGATTCAAGATTTTGATTCCACAAAAGCTACATCAAGTGGCACACTTGGCCCTCAAGTAAAAATAGGGGTTGAGACTTTTGAAACGACCCATACCTCTATAGTTGACCATGAAGGCAGTGCTGTATCGGTAACTACCACCCTCAACTTGAATTATGGTTCCAAGGTAATCGTGCAAGGCGCTGGTTTTTTCTTGAATGACGAAATGGATGATTTTAGCGCTAAGCCCGGTGTACCCAATTATTTTGGACTTGTAGGAGCTGAAGCGAATGCCATTCAACCTGGTAAACGAATGCTGAGCTCCATGACCCCAACCATCGTAGAAAAGAACGGGAAACTCTTTATGGTGCTGGGTGCGCCAGGAGGTTCAACCATCATTACAGCGGTTTTGCAGACCCTGCTGGGCGTCACGGACTATGGGATGTCACTCGATGAAGCTGTTTGGGCGCCACGTTTTCACCATCAATGGCTTCCAGATGTGATTACCTGTGAGCACGATGCCATAGATAGCACTGAGAGAAAACAACTGTGGTCGAAGGGGCATAAACTGGAAAACGTTGACAGGATGGCGCTAATCAAAGCTATTCAGGTGATGCCAGATGGGAAACTCCACGGAGTAGGAGACAATCGCAACCCTGATGACCATGCGGAAGGATTTTGATCTAAGAAAAAAATAAAAAAAAGAGCGTGAAACTGGCAGGTCACTGCTTTGGGAGCAGCCGCCAAACGTAAATCGGCTTTAGGATGGCCTCGTCACTCCTTGATAGAGTAGTGCATCCATAGTACAAATGATTGACAATGAGAATGTTGTGGGAAAATAATCTGTCGGTAGGAAAATGAAGACGGACAAAGGTAAAAACGGAAGTAATATCACCAAACAAAAACGGATCATCTTTGAAAAATTTTCAAGATGACCCATTTTTTTGGAAGGAGGATGGAGCCTTTGCTTAACAAACCGCAAGTTTTCCCTCGCCCTGCCAAACTGTACCCTTGCGAGATAATTAATGCCTAGGCATCAATTTTTCGGGTTTAATCCAAAATTCATACTTTTGACTTACCAACACTTAGACCAAAATCAAACCCTAAGGTAATATGAAAGGATTCACAGTTTTTTTCTCTCTATTACTCGCAACTTTGGCCCTAAAAGCACAATCTCCACTCGAATCAGGGGTCTTTCTTGGCTTAGTCGTCTATGAAGGCGACCTTTCTGAAAACGATATTTTTGAAGTCAAGGAGATTAACCCTGCCATTGGCGGCTTGCTTCGTTACCATTTTAACGAGAAATGGAAAGTAAGAGGCCATGTCATTTTTGGGAAAATCTCCGGAACAGATAAGAATGCCAAAGATCCGTGGCTTAACAACCGAGGATGGAGCTACGAATCCTATATCGTTGAATTCACGGCGGTGGCAGAGTACCATCCATGGGGTAGGCCAAGGGAAGACAATGCAGGCTTGTTCAGGCGGCAGTGGTCACCTTATATAGGAGTGGGTGCAGGCTTTGCCAACTTCCATCCAAATGTGAAGGTGGAAAACCCACAGGACATAGACTTGTTCCCAGAGGCGCAACGGACAACAACATCATTGAGCATACCATTCGTTGGGGGCCTTCGTTATGATTTTCATGAAATGTTCATTGCAACTTTCGAAGCTGGCTGGCGAGTCACTTTCAACGACTACCTCGATGGAGTAAGCTACAATGGGAATCCCAAAAAAAATGACCCTTTCATTTTCACCGGACTTTCAATGACCTACTTTTTTGGCTATAATGCGATGTACTTTTGATGTTATTTCATTTCAAAAGGTCCCTTGCAATTACGACCTTCTGTATCTCACTAGTACCTTCACCAATGGTACAAAGTTTGGCATCTCGATAAAATTTTTCCACAGGAAAATCCTTAGTATACCCATACCCACCAAAAACTTGGACTGCCTCATTGGCAACCTGTACCGAAATTTCGGAGGCATAGTATTTGGCCATTGCTGCTTGTTTGGTGCATTTCTGACCATTTTCTTTTAAATGGGCAGCTTGCCTTGTGAGGAGTTCAGCGGCTTCAATCTTTGTGGCCATATCCGCTAATTTGAAGCTTATCCCTTGGAAATCGGATATTGGTTTTCCGAATTGTTCCCGCTCCTTGGCATATTTTACCGATGCTTCATAAGCGCCTTTAGCTATGGCGATGGACAGTGCGGCGATGGAAATCCTCCCTCCATCCAAAATTTTGAGGGACTGGATGAAGCCGTCGCCTACTTTTCCAAGAACTTGGCTTTTGTGGATTCGGCAATTGTCGAATACCATTTCGGCTGTTTCGCTGGCCCGCATTCCGAGTTTGTTCTCTTTTTTGCCACCAGTAAAACCTGGAGTACCCCGTTCAACCACGAAGGCTGTCATGCCGTGGCTGTCCAAAAGCTCCCCAGTCCTGGCGATAACAACCGCCACATGGCCAGATTTGCCATGGGTGATGAAGTTTTTGGTCCCGTTTAAGACAAAATAGTCGCCATCCTGGGTGGCAACGCATTTCATTCTTCCTGCATCGCTCCCGGTATTGGGTTCTGTAAGTCCCCATGCACCAATCCATTTGCCGGAGGCAAGCAGAGGAAGGTA
Organism: Saprospiraceae bacterium; assembly: GCA_022841745.1. Classification (GTDB taxonomy): domain Bacteria; phylum Bacteroidota; class Bacteroidia; order Chitinophagales; family Saprospiraceae; genus UBA6168. The sequence goes on from JALHQW010000025.1 coordinate 48,861, forward strand.
TTTCTGCTTTTGCTCCTCATTCCCAAAAGAAAGAATATGATTCGTGCAAAGTGAATTGTGGGCGGCGACAGAAAGCCCAATTGAGCCGCATACTTTGCCAATTTCTGATAGCACGGTAATGTATTCTTGGTAGCCAAGTCCCGTTCCGCCATACTGTTCTGGAACCAAAATTCCCAAGAAGCCATATTCCCCCATCCTATGGAACATGTCCATCGGGAAATATTGGGTTTCGTCCCATTCCATTACATAAGGACGGATATGAGTTTCTGTGAAATCCCTTGCACTCTGCTCAATCAACGCTAAGTTTTCTTGCTTTTCCTTTGTCATGCTATGGCTTTATTTGAATTAGTACCTACTGAACAAGTGGTGTGTTTTTTGGAAAAAATCGCTCCTCAAATATGCCGCATACCCTCCTTAATAGGTATTAAAATTAGGACATAATTGACTTGAAAGCGATCAAATCCTATTAACGGACAATACCTGTTTTGGTTTTCAAGTGCAATCAGTTTTGAGAGAACCCAAATGCCTGTTGCATTTTGGTATGGATTTCAGTGTTTTCATAGATCCCACGGAACAATTCTGCCTTTGGGCCATAAGCGAAAACCGGCACCATGACACCAGTGTGGCCGTTTGTTGTGAATTTTGGGGCTAATAGATTTGAAGTACCCCTGTTAAGCCCCAATCCACCTGTTTCGTGGTCAGCAGTTACAATAACCAATGTATTTCCATCCTTGCGGGCAAATTCAAGCAGTTTTTGCAGGGTCAAATCTAATTCTTCCATTTCTTCATAAAGCGCTTCGGTCTTGTTGGAATGGCCAGCCCAATCAATTTGCGACCCCTCAACCATCAAAAAAAATCCATTTGGGCTTCTGTGCTTGAGGAAATTGGCAGCCAATGTAGCTGCTTGAGGTAAATAATCTCGCCCGGCAATAGCAGATAGTGGTTCTTTGTCAGCGGTGAAATACCCAAATCGCTTCAGGGTATCTGGTTTAATTGTAGCTAAGTCATTGTTGAAATAGTCAAAAATCTCAAACCCCTTTCCTTTGAGTTCTTGTGTAAGGTTTCTTTCGTCCTTTTCCCTTCTTTCAAAATGCTGTTTGCCACCACCAATAAATAGGTCAATACCTGAATCCAAAAGTTCTAGCGTTATGTCTTCGTAAAGGTTCCTAGCAGGCTGGTGGGCGAAAAAGGATGCTGGTGTTGCATGTTGAATAGATGATGTGACCACCAAACCTGTTGCCAAGCCAAAGCGTTCAGCCTCTTCGAGAATGCTCTCACATTTGTTCCCTTTTGGATCAACCCCTATGAAGTTGTTCTTCGTTTTGCAACCACAAGCGATGGCCGTGCCAGCTGCTGCAGAGTCGGTTATAAGGTTATTGGCAGCGTAGGTTTTTTGGAATCCAATAATTGGAAAAGCTTCGAGGCTGTATTTTCGACCTACATTATAGAAGGCTGCGGAAATTTGGGATAGCCCCATTCCGTCCCCTATGACAAGGATGATATTTTTTGGGGAGCCAATTCCCGGATCAGCGCACATAACTTGCTTGGCCTCAATATGATTGAAGCCTTTGAATAGAAGATAAATGGGAATTAGATAAAGTATTTTCACCTTCCTAGCTTGGGCAATAGTCTGTAAAATGGTTTTTGCTATTTCACTTTGATAAAGTTGTTTCTATTGTAGTGAAATTCTTTGGTCAGTTGGAAATAAAAAATTTTCATGAAAATAGGACATTTGCCGTTTCTGGCGAATGACCAACTATTTGGGTTGGCAAAGGTAGGGCTTGCAACGAATATTTTTTCTTGCATGTTCATTGAGTTTTTTTTTGGTGCTTGAAAACAAAAGTAAAATTGTAATTTACTGAACATCAATACGTTGAAAATATGAAAAATTGACTTTTTCGCAACGGGGGCTTTTTTCAACAATTGTACCTACATATTTTTAAAAAAAAATGAAAAATGTTTGGAGCATTTGCAAAAAACTTCTTTTCTTTGCATCGTTGATTTAATCAAACAAAATTGCTGTAAGGCAATCCAAAAATTGACAGTAACGATTTACTAAAGATATACGAAGCAATCCTTTGCTTTAAAGATTTGGTTTTTTGGGGTTAAATAAGCTGGCTTCCTTCACTGGAAGTCGGCTTTTTTGTTTTTTAAAACTTGCCAATGACTTCTTTCCCTGGATCAATCGTTGAAGTATTCCAATCGTTTTCCCATCAAACCATTCTGGTCATCGGGGATTTGATGCTAGATCGCTATATTGTTGGAAAGGTTAACCGTATTTCGCCAGAGGCACCTGTACCCGTTTTGGAGTATGAGAAAGAGACTTGTAGCCTAGGTGGAGCAGGTAACGTTGCGCTTAATCTCAAGTCACTTGGGGCCAATGTTGTCACCTTGGGGGTGGTCGGCCAAGACGATGCAGGTAGCTTGCTGATGGACAGGCTAACGCAGGAAGGTCTCTCATCAGAGGGAATAATGAAAATCAAAGACCGAATGACCACAGAAAAGATCAGAATCATGGCTGGAGGTCAGCAACTTCTAAGGTTGGACAAAGAAGTGACGAGTCAACTAGGCAGGCAAGACCAAGCTCAAATAGTATGCAAAGCAATTGATTATTTGCAAAAAGGTAGCATTACTGGCCTCGTTTTTCAGGATTACAATAAAGGTGTGCTAAATGAGAAAGTCATCTCCGAGATTCTTGCTGAAACCCAGCGTTTGGGTATCCCGGTAGCCATTGACCCTAAGCACCGTTTTTTTTGGGCCTATAAAGGGGTTGATATTTTTAAACCGAACCTAAAAGAGGTTGTCCAAATACTTGGGTATGATGTGCCTCCCAACCTAGATGCACTTAGTAAAGCCTCCAAAATCATCAGGGAGCGGCTCAACTGTAAGACAGTCTTGATTACCCTTTCGGAACGTGGGATTTTCTATGATGACGGCTTGTCGCAGGAAATCTTAACCACGAAAACCAGGGTGCTGGCAGACCCCTGTGGGGCAGGTGATACAGTAATCAGCATGGCAACCTTGGCACTGACGGCTCGTCTTCCTATTCGAATGATAGCCCAGTTGGCCAATTTAGCCGGTGGACAGGTAATTGAGAACAGCGGCGTTGTGGCCGTGAACCGTGAACAACTATTGCAAGAAGCACTGCAACATAAAATCCTTGGTTGATTTTGTCCATTCGAAGGGAGGCCATAACTTTGCCACCAGTTCATTGAACCGCAACACTTATCAAGAAAGGCTGAGGGAATGGCCCTATGACGCCTTGACAACCTGTCGAATGCTGGAAATGCTGCGATAAGGTGTCAATTCCAACCCTGAACCAGATGGTTCGGGATAGATAAGTCGCTGTGAGTTGTTCAAATACTGGAAGAATTCTCCATCCTTGAAAGCTCATCTGGCGACTTGCCAGATGAGCTTTTTCATTTTGGCAAGGCATCACATTTTGTCATTTCTTGAAGATTGTTGGTTTTTATTGGACGGTCGTTCATTCAACAATTTCAAACACTGGGAACCTGGACTTCAGGCGCCTCCCAAATTCCAACTGAGTTATGTCAAATCAAAAAAAAATGAACATCGGCCTATTTGGCTATGGTGTGGTCGGGAGTGCTGTTTATAATGTTTTGAACCATACGCCTACACTTATGGCGTCCGTGGTAAAAATTTGCATAAAGAACCCTGAAAAGCAAAGGGACATTAAGCCAGGGATGTTCACTATTGACCGTAGGGAACTGCTCGACAATCCAGCTATTAACGTCATAGTTGAAATGACGGATGATGCTGAAGCGGCATTTCAAATAGTTAAGGAAAGCCTTCAAAAAGGAAAAGCAGTAGTGACCGCCAACAAGAAAATGGTGGCAAACCATCTGCCAGAACTCATTGAATTGCAAAGCCTTTACAACACACCATTGCTTTATGAATCGGCCTGTTGCGCAAGTATTCCGGTTATCCGAAACTTGGAAGAATACTATGACAATGACTTGTTGCATGGCGTTGAGGGGATCATCAACGGAAGCACAAACTACATCCTGTCAAAAATTTTCAACGAAAACCTCTCTTACGAAGAAGCATTGAAGAAGGCCCAAGAACTGGGTTTTGCGGAAAGCGACCCTTCCCTCGATGTCGAAGGCCATGATGCACTCAACAAGCTATGCCTTTTGCTTGTCCATGCCTATGGCGTGATAGCGCACCCCACTGTTTTGCTATGCCACGGCATCCATAGGCTTAACCACATTGATAGGGAAGTGGCCTCGGCACAGGGCGCACAAATCAAATTGGTGGCAAGGGCCGTGAAACAGCAGAATGGAGAGGTAGCGGCTTTTGTGCTACCTCAATTTGTGAAGCCACCTCATTTGCTGCACACGGTCAGAAATGAGTACAACGGGGTCGTACTGACGAGCGCCTTGGCCGACGAGCAGTTCTTTTATGGAAAAGGTGCAGGTGGATTCCCAACAGCTTCGGCCATTCTTGCCGACCTTTCGGCCTTGCGATACGATTATCGGTACGAATACAAAAAACTGTTGCTTCAAGAACCATCTGTACTTGCAGCAGATGTCAAATTGAACGTTTATGTAAGCTTTCAGGATTGGCAGTTGCTTCCAGTTGATGCTTTTGAAGAAATACATGAATACTATTCCGGCAAGTCTTTCCATTACCGAAAGGGCGTGGTTTCCATGAAAAAGCTAAAGGGAAGTGATTGGTGGAAACAGCCTGGCGTATCGCTAATCCTTCAAGAAGATGCCATCCTCAAAAGTCCAAGCGTAATTGTATAGGAGGGTGTGGGAGGAGAGGGGAAAAATGATTTTTTCCTCCCTCCTCCCATATTTTACAGCATTTCACCTAATCACACGGCTTCTGGCAATTTTCTCCTTAACAATGGGCTTCAGCAAATCTGCCGCTTGCAACACAAGCGCCTCGCTGGAAGGGAAGGGCCGTGGCTGGTTGCCTATTTTCCTTTTTGAATCTTCAGTCAACGCTCGCTTGTCCCCATCAAATTTAGCTGCATAGTTTTCAAAAATAGCATCAACGGCCAACGGCTCGGTATGGATGATTTCACGGGCTGCATTGTCGAAAAACTCCAATTTTCCACCAACATGCGCTGCCTTGTGCTGATAGGACTCGAATACCCTTGCCTTAATCAGTACCTTTTTAGGAATCTTGATGTCGTTGCCAGCTGAGTCCTTCATCACATTGCCTTTGGAGTCGAGCACATATTCCCAGCCTTCTTCAATGGTCTTGTCATCAATATACTCTCGCTCCTTGACCAAGTCAGGAGATACCTCAATTTGGGTTAACCGCATTACAACCGTGTAGTCATACTTGCGTGCTGCATCGGGATTGAGGTGGACTTGCCGCCAATCCGAGTCAAGGTCTCGCACGCTGATTCGCTTTATTTCCCGCTCAAAGTCTCTGGGCAAGATGGTGCGGCTATCGTTTTCCATTTTGAACAGCACGTAGTGTGTTCCAAGTTCTCTGGCTCTCAACATCAGTTTTTCTTCGTCCTTGTAGGATTTGTAGTAGCGCTGAATGTCCTCGAAGTTTTCGTATGCGGTTCTAGCAGCTTGCTTGTCGCCCCGCTCTGCTTCTGCCAAATACCGCTTGCCTTCGGAGTAATAAAAGTCTGCTGCTTTCTTTTTGGAGTCCAGTTCCAATTCTTCCACCTTGACGAATTTGAAGTCGGCTTTGTAACCATCACTTGCATAAAGCGGAAGCAGTGGCTCAATCATTTCCTGCCTGAGTTTGATGCGGCGATGTATTCGGTTGATTTCCACCCAGTTTTCGGTTCGTCCCTCTTTTTCAAGCACTTTAACATCTCGCATGTCTTGGGTGGTTACCCTTGCGAATGCGTTTTCCAGCGCCTTGACGTGCTTCAGTTTTTTCTTCTTCTTGCCCGACAACTTCTTGATGCTTGCTGAAATAGCGCCTTCGTAGTTGCCTCGCTCCAATAATTTTTCGGGCCTTGAACAACTGCCCAGTATCAACAGGGCAGTGAGTAAAAACAGGACGGGTTTTAATGATGTTGCTAACATGGCTTATGTCGTTTTGATGGACTAATTAGGTTTCGTGTAAGCAATGTAAATAGGTTAGTCACCCAGCCCTACTAAGGAATGGTTAATTTCCCAACCGCTTTTGTTAAGATCGCCTACAAAACCCAGGCAACTGTTAAATGAAGTTATTTAGGCGGATTTTTGTAACAAAAAACAGGGGGTATCTGTCTAATTGCTCAGCTTTTTTCTTCCCAAACCAGGGCGATGTGGACAATAGAGCGAACTGCTGCTTCCATGTCTTGCACTGAAACCCATTCATGTTTAGAGTGGAAAGCATGTTCACCAGCGAAGATATTCGGGCAAGGCAAACCCAAGTATGATAACCTTGAACCATCGGTGCCACCTCGAATGGCAGAAGGGATTGGTTTCAATCCAGCCCTTTTAATCCCCTCGATAGCGTTGGCCATTATCGCAGGTTCTTGGTCAAGGATTTTTTTCATGTTACGGTACTGCTCGATCACCTTGAACTCAGCGTGTGAGTTTGGGTATTTCTTCATTACTTTTTCCATGGTTTTGCGGAGCACATTAGCATGTTCTTTCAACTTGCTGTCTTCAAAGTCTCGGATGATAAAACGGATGGTCGCTTTTTCAGCCATGCCATCCATCACTACTGGGTGGACAAAGCCGTCCCGCCCGCTGGTTGATTCAGGGGTGAGTTTGTCTTTTGGGAGGGCGGACACTATTTCGCTGGCAATCTTGATGGCATTTTCCATCTTGCCTTTTGCATACCCAGGGTGGGCACTTACACCATGTATGGTAATCAGCACTGCATCTGCCGAGAAGGTTTCGTCTTCGAGGCTTCCAGCTTTTTCGCCATCCACGGTGTAAGCGTATTTAGCTCCCAATTTCTTTAAGTCCACTTTGTCACCCCCCCTACCTATCTCCTCGTCTGGCGTAAAGAGGATTTTGATTTCACCATGTTTCAAACTTGGGTTTGCCATCAAAAAATTAGCAGCATCCATAATTTCAGCAACGCCCGCCTTGTTGTCGGCGCCCAATAGGGTAGTGCCACTCGCTGTGACGACATCATTGCCTATCTGGTCAGCGAGGTTGGGGTGGTCCTTTAGCCGGATTACCTGCGTCGTGTCATCTGGTAGCACCAAGTCTTGGCCTTGGTAGTTTTTATGGACAATAGGTTTGACGTTTTCGCCACTGCTATCAGGCGAGGTGTCCATGTGGGAACAAAAGCAAATAACAGGCACTTGCTTATCTGAGGTAGCGGGTATCGTAGCATAAACATAGCCATACTTGTCAAGTTTGGCGTCGGCCACGCCCATGGACTTGAGTTCCTTCACCAACAGTTTGCCCAGGTTTTTTTGTTTTTCAGTGGAAGGAATGGTTGTGGAAGCTGCGTCAGATTGGGTGTCAATTATCACATACCGCAGGAAGCGGTCGAGGACGGTGTGTTCAATTTTTAGCGACATTTTCGTTGAATTTGATGGTCATTAAAAAGGAGTTGGGGAAAAACGCTGCAAATTAATGACTTGCTGGGTGAATCTCCTGCAGACATTTGGCAGTTGAACACAGAATAGGTCAATGACCGATTGATTTAATTTACGTTAACAAAATATTAATCAAGTAACAAGCATCATTCTTACCTTTGCGTACGTTTTCAAGGCAAAAAATTGATGGGCTGCAAAATATTTGCAAAAAATAATGAACAAAACCGGTTTGTGACCTCTTCTAAGGTTACAAGTCTTAACCGACGATACAGCTTGTAGAGTATTAAGTATTTGACAAAAGGAAATCACTCAAACAAACCCAAAAGTCAGAAATAAGACCTACAAGCCTTAAACCATTTTCATTTAACTAAATTAACTTTCAACATGAAAAAAATTCTTTGGATTTTCTCCAGTGCAATTTTGCTCTCAACTGCGATTCTTTCTACTGGTTGTGGAGAGGAAGGAACAGATGACCCAAAACTTAGCCCAGTAGTTGTGATTACAGATGGACCGGAGCCAGCAACTGTGGTTCAAGATGCAGGAACCGTTGTTACAGTTACTGTAGAGGCAACAAAAGGCACTGACGCCTTGAAATCCGTTACTGTGTATGGAGGCGATACTAAGGTTGGAATTGACGACCTTACTATTGATGGTGTTCCTGCAGCTGCAAACCCAGTTTTGATCACCAGCCCAACTGATGTAATGACCTGGGAAATCGGTGTTCATGTTCACGCTGCTGCTGGTACAGCAACCTATAGGGTGGTTGTAGGCGATGACGGCGGACTTGAAGATGAGGCGAGCTTTGATGTAACAGTAGAAGCTCCTATCGAAAATACCCTCACTGGTGTTTTATTTAATGCCGCTGGCCCTGCTGGCACTGGTGGCTTAGATCTTGACACTGGCAATGGTACTGGTAGTTCTGCCACAGAATCAGAACTTCGTGACATGGGTATTGACTCCCTCGCTGGCTCTGGCGACAACTGGCGTCGTCGTATCGGTGGTATCAATGGTGCGAACATCCGCTTTGCTGGCAATGGCACAGTTGAGTTTGGTGACGTTGCATCCAAAGAAGCTATTGTAGCATTGTATGATGGTGCTGATGAACTTCAAGCTGCCAATACCTATACCACAGGCAATATCGACAAGTGGGGTAACTTCAAAGTTTCTGGCACTGTACAAATAGGTGACGTATTCGTTGTGTACAAAAGCTCAACGGAGACTTATTACCTTGTTGAGGTAACGGATGTTGAAGAGAACACTGGCCTTGGCGACAACGATGACAATTACACGCTTTCAATCAAGTATTGATAAGCGCTTAGAAAATAAGTATTCAAGATGCCCGGTGGTAATTCACCGGGCATTTTGCTTTTTAACACCCCGTTAACATTCGTTGGAAACCCGTTGTGCAAAGCTGGGCATGGCTTTCGCTTAAATTTGCACAACAATTGCGGAGGTTTTCTAATTGAAAAAATCCCTAATTTTGCACCGCTGATACAAAGCGCACAAAAAAATTTATCATCACAAAAAAATTAAGAAGATGTTGAAGCAATTCAAACTTGGTTTACTCACAGTTCTTACTGTAGCTGCACTTTCAAGTTGCAAAAACGATGGTGCTGATACTGCTGCCACCGATACCGCTGCAGTTCCAACTACCACAGAAGGTGGAATCACTGCTACCCCAACTGCTGACCCTAATGCTGCAGTAGCACAGCCTGGCGCTGAAACTCCTGCTGCTCCTACTGGTCCTACGACAACCATGACTTTTGCAGAGACCGAGTTCAACTTCGGAAAGGTAAAGGCTGGTGAGAAAGTACAGCACGAATACGTTTTCAAGAACACAGGCAAAGAGCCGCTTGTTATCAGCAATGCAAAAGGTAGCTGTGGCTGCACGGTTCCTGAGTGGCCGAAAGAGCCAATTGCACCTGGAGCATCTGGCAAGATCAAGGTAGAGTTTGATAGCAAAGGCAAGAGTGGACCAAATTCCAAGCAGGTAACCATCACTGCCAACACTGACCCACCTCAGTCTATCATCTACATCAAAGGTGACGTTATTGGAGATCCAGCTGCTGCTGCACCTGCACCTGCCGCTGGTGGTACTGCACCACAGAAGCAATAATCTTATTGATTAATAAATGACGAAAGCCCGTACGACTCGATGTTGTACGGGCTTTTCTGTTGGGATGCTTGAAAATCTGTTTGTTTCGAAATGCAAAATGGTGCGAATTCTTCAAAAACTCAGTTATTTGCACTCCAATGCCTAAATCCACGTTATGCTTAAAGAAACTGCACAAACCACTTCTCATATCCTAATGGTTCGCCCGGCCAATTTTGGCTTTAATGAAGAAACTGCCTCCAGCAATGCTTTCCAATCCAATGATAAGCTGCTTTCCAATGCCGAAATAAGCAGACTCGCCGTCGCAGAATTTGATGCAATGGTAGCAAAGCTGAGAAACGTTGGAGTGGACGTTATCACATTTGAGGACACCAACCGTCCGTTAAAGCCCGATGCAGTATTCCCCAACAATTGGGTGACTTTTCACCAAAACGCTACCATTGTTACCTATCCAATGTATGCACCGGTGCGGCGATTAGAGCGACGGGACGACATAATCAAGGGGATACAAGATCGGTTCAGGGTTGAACAAAAAATCCAGTTGCAGGAGTATGAAGAGATTGACCAATACTTAGAGGGCACCGGCAGCATGATCATTGACAGGCCCAATAAGCTTGTCTATGCCTGCCTAAGCGCAAGAACACATCCAGATTTGCTGTTGCGATATTGCAAATTGATGGGATACACTGCAGTCCCATTTCATGCGGTGGATGGCAATTCAATCGAGATCTACCATACCAATGTGATGATGGCCTTGGGGGAATCATTTGTTGTGATTTGTATGGAAACCGTACAAAGTGAGATTGAAGAAGAAATGCTCCGTAACAAGTTTGCTGCAACAGGAAAGGAGATCATTGAAATAACCTTGGAGCAGATGTTGAACTTTGCGGGCAATATGCTACAAGTTAGCAATGAAAAGGGCGAGACTTTTTTAGTGATGTCAGGTAGGGCCTTTGAATCCTTGACCGATGCGCAAATTGCCCAGATCAGTAAGCACACCAATATCCTTTCAGCACCAATTCCTACCATTGAAACCTACGGTGGCGGCAGTGTGCGTTGCATGATGGCAGAGGTGTTTCTTCCATTGAAATAGTCACAGAGGATTAGGTGGGCGCAATGGTTTTAATCCTTTTCTGAACAACATCCATTGGTTTCAAAAAACCAATTGTTTGACCTTTAATTTTCTTTCTTGGTATTGATAGAAGCTGCATTCATCTATAAAAAACCTTTGTCCTTGAACGTCAATCTATCTTCGACGTTCTAATAGTTCCAAGTAATTTAAATAAAAATAAAGCGCATAAATGAGCCAATTCATAAAAAACGTTTTTGCATCTTGCCTTGGGGTAGCCTTGGCCTTGTTTGTGTTTTTCTTCGTTGGTATATTTTTCATTACTGCATTGGCCGGTAGCGGTGGCAAGAAAACAGTTTCGGTAAGTGAAAACTCCGTCTTGCACCTCAGGTTCGACCATCAAGTACCAGAACAAACCAACAATGTCGAATCTTCTGGGTTAGAAGCCTTCAAAGGTGACGACGTTTTAGGTTTGAACGATGTGCTCAAACTGTTGGAACACGCTGCTGCTGATGACAATATAAAAGGAGTTTATATCAACCCAGAAGCCGATCTTGGCATGGGGCTGGCAACCGCCGACGCTTACCGAAAGGCGCTCGAAAAATTCAAGGAGAGTGACAAATACATTATTTCAAACTCAAAGTACTACTCTCAAGGAGCCTATTATCTCGCCTCTGTTGCAGATCAAGTCTATATCAACCCATTGGGAAGTGTCGATTTTCATGGGTTCTCTGCCATGATTCCTTTTTTCAAGGACATGCTCGACAAGATTGGGGTGAAAATGGAGGTCTTCTATGCAGGTGATTTCAAGAGTGGCTCGGAGCCATTTCGACTAAATAAAATGACAGATAACAACCGCTTGCAGATGCGGGAATTCTTGGAGCCAGTTTACCAGAACTTTTTGGCGGACATTGGAAAGTCGAGGAAAATGGACGTTGCAGCACTGAGAGCGATTGCTGATGGACTTAAAGTAAGAACTGCTGCTGACGCTTTGTCTCTCGGCCTTGTAGATAAGGTAGGCTATGTTGATGAAGTCATAAGCGATTTCAAGCAGCGGTTTGGTTTAAAAGATACGGACAAAATCAATGTCATCACCTTGGAAGACTATGCCATGGGAGTAACCTTGAAAAAGGATTTCAAGACGAAGGAAAGGATTGCGTTGGTCTATGCGGAAGGCGATATCCTGATGAACGAGGGCCCCCGTGGTTCCATCGTTGACCAGAAATATGTTAAAATGCTTCGAGAGATAAGGGAAGACGAGAAAATAAAGGCCGTTGTGCTTCGTGTAAATTCCGGCGGGGGAAGTGCGATTGCATCCGAAAATATTTGGCGGGAACTGGAGTTAATCAAGAAAGCAGGCAAAAAAATAGTGGTTTCGATGGGAGACTATGCTGCCTCTGGTGGCTACTACATTGCCTGTAATGCAGATAAAATCATTGCTGAGCCAAACACCTTGACAGGTTCGATTGGTGTTTTCAGCATGATGCCGAATGCCTCCAAAATGTTTGACGAAAAATTGGGCATACACTGGGACACCGTAAAAACAACCAAGTATAGTACAGGTGTAAACCCATTTTATGACGTAACTCCACTTGAAGCCGAGCAGCTACAATACTCTACACAAGCGATTTATGAGATTTTTCTCCAGCGGGTTGCTGATGGGCGGGATATGGCCAGGGACAGTGTGCACAATATTGCCCAAGGGCGGGTATGGATTGCGGAAAAAGCCATTAAAATCGGCTTGGTTGATGAAGTTGGAGGTATCGAGCTTGCGTTGTCAACCGCCGCCGAACTTGCAGGCCTCGAAAAGTACCGATTGATGGAATACCCACGCCAACCTGACCCTATGCAAGAACTAATTGCCGAACTGACAGGGGAGGGTGGTGATAAAGGCATTCGTGGAAAAGCTGTTGAAGAAGAACTCAACGAGATTTACCCGAACTACAAAACCTTAAAGAAGTGGGTGAAAATGGAAGGTGTCCAGGCAAGATTGCCATTTATAATCCCTTTCAAATGAAATAAGGGCAACCATATAAAAGGGGTAGGAGCAAAAAAAACTTGCCTTGACAATTTGATTGTCAAGGCAAGTTTCATTTTAGGCTTGGCGCAAAAAAAGCGCAGAGTATCCCTGTCGCTACCGCAACGTTAAGCGATTCGGCACCGCCGCCGATGCCCCTCGGAATACTGATTTTATGTTTGATTTGCTGCTGGATTTCAAGTGAGAGTCCCTTGCTTTCATTCCCCAAAACTAGAATGGCTGGCGTAGAAAATTCGCCTTCATGAATGGAAACCCCCTCCAACATTGCCCCATAACTGGGCAAACTGGGAAACTTCGAAACCAAATCGGAAAAGCTGATTTCCATGCTATTTACCCTTAAAAAGGCTCCCATGCTGGCTTGAACGACTTTTGGATTGTAAAACTCAACACTGCCAGGTGAACAGAACACCCATTGTATGCCAAACCAATCGGCAATACGTAAAATGGTTCCGAAATTGCCAGGATCCCTAATGTCTTCCAAGAAAAGCGTAAGTCCATTCTCAACCGTGTTTTCATTGAAATTTTGGTCAGGTTGGTTTACTACCAGAAGAACTTGGTTGGGGGTGGTCAGGAGCGATATTTTTTTTAGTTCACGCTCCTCTACCGCTAGTACATTCATTTTGTCATAAATCAACCCCTTGTTATCAAGCACCCATTGCTGGCTTGCAACGACCATATTCACCTCCAATTTTTTTGACTCCAACACTTCCTTGGCCAATTTTACGCCCTCCACAATGAATTTGTGGTACTTTTGACGATACTTCCTTTCATGCAAGGATTTGATAAACTTTAACTGATTGATGGATAATTTCATCTGGATTCTGCTGTTTTAGTTGAATAGTACCAAACTCTATGATACCATTTCGACGCTACCCTTTTTCATTTTTAGCTGTTGCCACATTAATCCTCTTTTGTGGCTGCAATACTACCCAGTTTCTGGACAAATCGAAAGGAGAGCAGTACCTCCACAAGAATAATATCAAGTTGGATGAATCAAATGGGCGCATCAAAAACAAGTCGAGTTTGGTTTCTGAACTATCGAATCTCTATGTGGAAAGAGAGAACAAGAAGATGTTCAGAATTCCTCGCCAGTATTTTTACTACGTTGCCCAAGATACTTTTGACAAGTCAAAAATCGGCTTGGCGTTTTGCCGGTGGCTTCGAAACAGAGGGGAAGACCCCGTTTTTGTGGATACCATCTCTGCTAACGGATCAGCGACTGCAATGGAGTCCTACCTTGTAACAAGGGGCTATTTTTATGCAGAAGTTGATTATAAAATAAAGTCAAACCGTGATAGTACGAAGGCAACTGTGACCTATTTGGTTCACCCAGATCATCGCTATTATATTGATTCTTTGGAGTACCAATCCCAGGATACCGCAGTTTTGAGGCTGCTATTGGCCTCCTCAGATAATTCCTTGTTGAAGAAAGGAAACCCGGTTGACGTAAAATTGTATGACCAAGAAGTTGCTAGGATTACCAAAATGCTTCGTGACAATGGGTATGCATATTTCTATCCACAGAACATTTCCAATTTGGAGGGTTTTGACAGCTCAAATGTTAAGCGGACTGTCAGTATCAGGATGAAAGTGCTTCCTCCCCAAAACAAACCTTTTCATCAAAAATTCACAGTCGGGAATATTTATATCTATCCAAACTATGATCCGAATGTTCAAGGAATCAAACCTGATACGCTGATAGATGGGCTATTTTTTGGTACAGGTGGCAAGCCTTTTACTGTTAAACCACGCACCTTGGCCAATTCCATTTACCTAAGACCGGGGGAGGTTTATAGCCAAGAAGCCTTCGATAATTCAGTGCGGCAATTAGGGTCGTTAGGGGTCTTCAGGACTCCTAAGGTGGTGACCAATGTAGATACTGCCCTAAGTAAAGGCATCATGGATTTTTCCATTTATTTGATAAGCAATAAGAAATGGGAGCTGGAAGGTACAGTAAACGGAAACTTGACTGAACGGTCGGCAGCTATATTGGGCAGGCGACTCCTGATTGGCCCAAGTGGTATTATCTCTTTGAAGAATCGGAATTTCTTGAGAGGAGCGGAATTGTTTATTTCAAGCCTCAACCTTGGTGCAGAGTTGAATGTATTGGACAAGAAGGCGAATTTCTTGAATTCCCTTGATTTTAACATGCAGAATAGCCTGCTTTTCCCAAGGTTCACAGACTACCTAGGGATATGGAAACGGCTACGAAAATGGGGTGTCACAGGGCCAACTTTCAACAAGAATCTTCGGCAAAAAGCCACCAGCCGCTTCACTGCAGGCTACAACTATCTGTTACTTCTGGGCAATTACGAGCTGCATTTCTCGAACATCTCTTTTGGTTATGATGTACCGGTATCGGTCAATCACCGGGTTTCTTTCAACCATTTTGGCGTTGACGTGCTTGGGCGGAAAGTCATTGACAGTTCACTATTTGACCTGATATTAAAAGCGCAACCTGCACTTAATGCAAGTTTTTCGCCACAGTTCATCACAGGAGCTTTCTTAAAGGACATTAACTTCGTTTATACAAGTGCGCCAAAACCAGCGGGTACTTCTTGGTATTTCAGGGGCTATTTCGATATGTCTGGCGTCGAAGCAATGGCTATAAATGCTCTTTACAATAGGGCTTTTGACAAGGACGTAAGTTTTAAGGTTGGGGAACTTGACTTTTCCCATTATGTGAAACTGGAACTTGATAGTAGGCGCAACTGGCAATTTACCACCAATCGAAGTCTTACCACAAGGTTGAACCTTGGTGCAGCTGCCCCATTTTACAAGTCAGGCAATGTTCCCTATATCAAGCAGTTCTTTGTTGGCGGCCCTTCCAGCATTAGGGGTTGGTACATCCGTGAGCTCGGGCCAGGATTGTACCGAGATACTAAAACAACCGCCGAAAATCGAAACCTTTTCTACCAAGCGGGGGACTTAAAAATGGAATTCAACCTTGAATACCGTTTCTTGATGTCAAAACCATTTGGCATGTTCAATTTTTACGGGGCAGTCTTTTTGGACGGCGGCAATATTTGGACGATGAAGAAGGATACTTCAAGGGTTGGCTCCCAAATTGCGGCGAAACGAGCGTACGACGAGAAAGGCATTATCATTCAAGACCATTTCATGAGGGAAATTGCGCTATCTGTGGGTTATGGCTTCAGATTTGACATTTCTTATACCGTGGTTCGGTTTGACCTTGGCACGCCCATCCGTAACAATTACCCAGACCCTGACCGTAATAACAGCTATTTTATTGATCGTAAAACTTGGGAGATAAACAAAATTGGAGATGTCTGGAGCAGATTTATAGATAACACGAGTTTTCAATTGGCTATTGGCTATCCTTTTTAATTCGGTAGTGAGCAAATCAATTGCATTGCAAATAAATGCAGCGAACCCTTTTAAGTTGTTGCATTCTATAGGTGGTTTAACCTCCGTCCAAGTTTTTTAAAATAGAAAAAGGTCAGTGATGATTAACCCACAGCTTACCAAACTTGCAATGCCATTTGTTGTGAAAAAAGCGAGGTTAACCCTGCTGAGGTCATTGGGCTTGACAAGGGTATGCTGATAAAACAACAGTCCGCAAAAAATGCCGGTTGCCAAAACGCTTAACAGCCCAATATCCTGTATTTCCTTGAATGCATGCCAGGTTGCAAGGATAAACACAACCCCACAAGCTAAGTGCAATACTTCAGACAACCGCAACGCCTTGGCCTTACCCAAATAGGCGGGCATCGAATTAAGTTTATTGGCTTGGTCAAAAGTCTCATCCTGCAGGGCATAGATGATGTCGAAGCCAGAGACCCATAAAAAAACAGCGATTGCATATAAAATGGGCAACAAGTCAAAATTCCCAGCTATAGCCAAATAACCTCCTAGCGGCGCCAATGCCAATCCAATTCCAAGCACGAAATGGCAAAACGGCGTAAACCGTTTCGTATAGCTATAACCCAATACCACTGCCAAGGCAACTGGACTTAGGTAAAAACAAGCTTTGTTGATGAAAAAAGTAGCGACAACAAAGACTAACGCATTGACGATGGTAAATAACAGGGCGGATTTTGGGCTGACAACCCCCGCAGGTATTTCACGAACAGCAGTCCTTGGGTTTTGGGCATCGAATTCACGGTCAATATACCGATTGAAGGCCATCGCAGCATTGCGGGCTGTAACCATACAAATCACTATCAGTGCGAATAGCTTCCAACTGACTTCCCCCATGCCATTTTTCACAGCCAGAGAGAACCCAAGCAAGGCAAATGGCATGGCGAAAATCGTGTGGCTAAATTTTACTAAAGATAGGTAATTCTTCAAATCAGTTGATTTTTGGCCGCAATTTTACGACAATTCAACAGATGAGCCTCAATTGGGTTTTGCTTGGATAACACCATCTGCAACCAACCGGTCTATGTAAAACTTGGCGCCTACCTTGTTCACGTGTTGGTAATCACCAAATGCCTCCGTTGCTTGGACGGCATTGGTATATCTCCTTACAGTTACGCCGGCGGTGCGTTGTACATCCATGACCAGCGTATCCAAATTGACGATTTTAGGCACGAAGTCAGGATAGTAAGGATTGACGACCAACTCAACTTTAGTCCCTTTTTGTTGGGCATATTTTACCATATTGGCCAAGTGGCCAAGCATTTTATGGTCATAATGGAACCTTATCGGGGCATGGTTGCCAACATTGGCGACCATCTCAGGAGAAATAACCCGGTCGAGCAGCCAGTCTTTGTCCGATTTTTTCCAATAAAAAAAACAGCGTTGAAACACCTCGCTGTTGTGGCGGTAAAGGTGACTGAGCTTGCCCGCATAATAATCGTTCGTGAATTTTTCTTTCAACAAGTTGGAAAGTCGTCCCGAAAAAGGGGTGTAGTGGTTGAACTGGTAGGCCAATTTGTTGTCCATGCGGACACTATCCATCAGCGACAAATCCAGCATCAAAACCTTTGGGGCCTTATGGCGGTCGAGGTAGTCTTGGGTGAGCAACGACGCCAGTTCTATGGGCATGCCGTTGTAGCTGAGGTTGGCGGTTCGGAGGCCAGTTATCTCCTCGGCATAGGGTTGGAAGAACGAAAGCCCCCTCGAATTGCCCATGAAAAGCACATCTGCCTCTTCGTTCCCATTGTACAAACGGGAGTAGCGGAATTGGCTTTCCTTCGTGATTTTTCCAAGCAGCCAGCCACCAGCCCTGTCAACCAACAGAGCCAATGCGATGGTGGCGAATACCCAGTAAGATTTTTTCATTGCTTAGTTTTAGAACTGGAAGTAAATGAATGCCCCACTGCCAAACGTTCCGAAAAACACTATCAATAGGAGTAAAGTCGCATAGGCAGCGATTCGAAAAGATGGATTTCTGTATGCAATTCCGTTCCAATTCATTTTAATGTCCGAAATCTCCACCGCAAGCAGTATCCCAATCAACAAGAACCCTTTCATTACCATAAACTTGTTCATCACGTTTACGAAACTGAAACCTTCAAACCCGGCAATACCGCTGATGACATCTGAGGCTTTGCTAAAGCTGCTCGCTCGGAAGAAAATCCAAGCAAGGCAGGTGAAGAAAAAAGTAAGTGCAATATTGATGCTTAACTTCAAGAATCCTGGGAAGCGCAGACCGTTCATCAATGTCCCAAACGGCTTTCCAAGCAGCCGTTGACCGATGAGGTACATCCCATGGAGTAATCCCCAAAAGACAAATGTCCAATTGGCCCCGTGCCAGAGGCCTCCAAGGAGCATGGTCAGCATATTGTTCTTATAGGTAGCCAAATTACCGTGGCGGTTTCCACCAAGTGGGATATAGAGGTAGTCACGCAACCAACTTGACAGTGAAATATGCCAACGAGACCAGAATTCACTGAAATTTTGACTGAAATAAGGCTTCTTGAAATTCTCCATGAAGTCGAAGCCAAGGATTCGGGCAAAACCGATAGCAATATCGCTATACCCCGAAAAGTCACAGTAAATCTGGAAGGCATAGAAGAACACCCCGATGAGGAGGTTGATACTGGTAAATGCATTTGGCTCCGCAAAAGTCTGATCAACGAACGGCGCCAAGGAATCGGCTACCACGCATTTTTTGAAAAACCCCCAAAGTACCCTTCCTGTGCCGGTGATGATTCTATCCCAATGGAAATCGTGGTCTTTTTGGAACTGGGGTAAAAAATCTGCCGCCCGTACAATTGGACCTGCCACCAGTTGCGGCCAAAAAGCAACAAAAGTGGCGAATTTCAGGTAGTTAAGTTCTGGCTCCAGGTGCTTGCGGTACACGTCAATGGTGTAGCTCATGCTTTGAAAAGTATAGAACGAAATACCAACTGGTAGGATGATGTTCAATGTATTCCACGAAGCACTGACCCCAAATTGATTCATTAGGTTGGCAAACGAATCGGAGAAGAAGTTGAAATACTTGAAAAAGCCCAAAAAACCAAGATTAAGCACCATGCTCACCACCATCATTCGGTATCCTCGATTGTTCTGATTGGACACCTTGTCGGTTAGAAACATAACTAAAAATGCAAGCCATAAACCAATAGTAGGGAACCACCAATAATCAAGATAGGGTAGGCTGGCGTAGAAATTTGCCGAAAGGAAGTTCATAACAAGGCATAGCATCGCCATAAGCACCCCGTAGCCAAAAACATGTGTCCATGTATTTTGCTTGCGCAACAAGCTTGCGTCACGGATGAACGCCCCAAGGTAATAGTCAATGAAAGTGGATAGGGATATCAGCGTCAGAAAGCGCCAATCCCACCAACCATAAAAAACATAGCTGGCAATGAGGCTGAGCCAAAGCCGGGGATTGCCCTTCAAGGCAAAATAAATGGGCACAAACAGGGCAATGAATGCCCAAAATGTAAGGCTGTTGAAAATCATAGATTTCTCATAGTTGACCGCCCTTTCACTGGGTTAATAAAGGTCGGATTTCAGCCGCCCACTTCTTGTAGGCCGCTCCATTGATGTGGATGCCGTCAAGGGTATATGCAGCATCCAAATTTCCGTCCAAATCTTTCAGCAAGCTGTTCACGTCCACAAAAATCAGGTTTTTTGCTTGCGCAAAAGCCTTGATTTTTTCATTTAATGCAGCTATGTCCTCATTGTCAATCGCAGTTGGGCTGACGATATTGTTCACGGGCAAGACTGATTGAAGGTACAATTTCGTGCTGGGGGATTTTGACAAAATCTCGTTAACTAGCCGCTCGTATTTTGGCCAGACTTTGGCAGGAGCATGGAAAGCCAGGTCGTTTACACCTGCCATTAGAAACAGTTTCGAAGGCTTGTGGCGAATCACTTCGTCAAGGCGTTCCTGCATCCCTTCACAATGGTCGCCGGGGATGCCCCGGTTGATGACATTCGGGTTGTTGAGCAACTCAGGCCATTCGCCCCAAGCAGTTATGCTGTTGCCGAGCATGACAATGGTGCTGTCGTTAGGAGGTAGCATTTCGAACAGGTTTTTGCGATGGTCGTAGGTTTTTTCGATGCCCCGGCTGTTGATTTTTGCCCAGAGGTTACGCCAGCCGCCGTATTTGTGGAGGGCGAAAAACAGTCCTGCAATGAGCAAGATGTTGATTGCCAAGGAGAAATAGGTTAAAGGCTTCATTAGTTGCTTTGCGCTTTTAACCCTTGTACTGTTTCAAACGCCGATGCCACTGGAAACTCCACGGCACCCCGCTTCAGCATCCTCTCAGCATAAAAATGAAGTAGCCCAAACAACTTCTCTGCTGACTGCCACTCCCCGTCAGCGCTGCGCCACCAGCTCAATAGCCGGTGGTGAAACTCGTTCAATAGGCTGATTTCTGAGAGCTTTTCGTCAGCCGTCAGGTCTTCGTTTTCCATCATCACCCGGATGGAGATGGTCAGGTTCACGGATACGAGGCGGTGAAAATGGGCCTTGGTGGCTTCGTCCCAAGCGTTAATGATGGCTATCGTTTCTTCGGCGGAGTATTGCATGTTTAAATCGGTTTATTTCAAAACATCCTCAATCGTCACACTCACCTTGTGCTCGGTGTGTTTGAAGTTTTTGTTCGGATTGCCCATTTTGAGCAAGCCCCTTAGCTGGCGCAACACGAAGGTGGGCATTGCCGCCACTGCACGCCAGACCTGCTTCGGCGCACGGCTCAGTTTCAAGGTCCAGAAGATGGTCAGTACGAAGACCACGTCTGCCAAGATAAGCGCCAAAGATACCCACGGATTTATAAACAAACCGACTACGGCCAAAGCCACTGCTGCTGACAACATGATGAACATCGGCGGGGCAATGGTCACGAGGCCGAACAACCATTGGTTCCAAGAAAAATTAAGGATTGCACGACGCAAGATGCCCAGCGAGTTTGGGATGTTCTGGAAGTAGCTGAACAACCAACGGCTGCGCTGCGTCTCCACCGCATCGGCGTTCGTTACTTTTTCATCGTAGCAAATTGCATCCCAGGCGTAAGCGATTTTTGTGTTTTTGCGGAGCAAAAAATTCTGAAGGATTTTGTCTTCCTGGAGCATTTTTTTCCATTGATGCTTCCCTTTTTCGATGTCAGGGCTGGCCAAATAAGCCTTGTAAAGCTCGGCCTCCACGGCCATACCACTGCCGCTGATAACAGCTGATGAACCAAGGCGATACGGTGCCACTCGATCAATGAAGTTTTTGTAAAACTCACCCAAAGCATCTGCGCAGGCCATCAAGGTGTCGAGATTTTTAGCGGTGCGCTGTCCTTGGATAGCTACATGGCCAGCGTTGGCATAGCGGTTCATTTCTGAAAGGAAGTCGGGGTGCGCAAGGTTGTCAGCGTCAAATACGGTGATATATCCATGTGGCCTCACGAAATGTTCGATACCATAGATGATACTTTTCGCTTTAAGGTTGAGCAGATCTTCGGGCCTGAGCACCGTCAGCCTTTCATCTACTATGTCCCAGTTCCGTAGGTCGCAACCATCGGCCACTAGGTAAATATGATGGTTTTCATGGCGCTGTTTGAGCAAAGATTTGACAAGGCCCTTGGCGATGTCCACGTTTTTGTAGGCGGTGATGATATTGCCGAAATCGAAATTTCGAGGCTGCTTTGGTGTCTTAAGTTTTTCGGAGGTGAACAATGAAAACAGGGTATTCAAAGTTGGCAACACCAAAAAGAAAATCAGGACAGCAGTTACAATGATGTAAATTAGGTTGATGAATTCCATCTTGTTTACTCAGTGTTTTGGCAAAAATAATCGTTTTCCAGTATATGGACTTCTGGGCATTTCCAGGCCCTTTTGTGTGTAGTAAGGATTGTCAGAAAAAAAGTTCGGGGGGTAGAGTCTGGTCGTATCTTGACTTGCACGAGGAGGAATTCGGCATGGTTGCGTTAAAAAGTTCGGGGGGTAGAGACTGGTCAAAATTTTAGGTAATTGGGATAGGCTTGAAAAATCTAAAATCTAAAATCGTCTATCTGGAATCATAAATCGGTGTTCATTACACATGGATTTAAGATTTCAGATTTCAAATTGGGGGGAAAAAAGTTCGGGGGGTAGAGACTGGCTTATGATTTTGGTTTTTCGAGGCCAGTTCGATCCTCAAGTTGCCTTGAGTAAAAAAGTAAGGGGAGTAGAGCTTGGACTTATTTTTTGCTCGGTGAAATTCCACCGTATTGCTTTCAAGAATGCTTTGAGGTTTGCCCAATCGCCTTTTAGGGCAAACATCAGGGTGTTTTTTGGGATGGTGAATAGGAACAAGAACACACAAAATGCCATCCATTGTGCATTTGTCCGATTGCGACGCATAAAGAACAAGCGGTTACGGTTGATGTAATAAGTCTTCAAAGCACTGATTTTCCCAACTGAATAGCTCTCCTTGTGGTAAATCTTTGCATTGGGTTCAACCCAGACATCATAACCTGCTTTTCTGATTTGCTCGCACCAATCCAACTCTTCATAATAGAGGAAGAAGTCTTCCGACATCATTCCAGCCTTGTGCAAAACTTCACGGGGCACCATCATGGCTGCTCCATGCGCGTATGCGGTTGGTTGTGCAGTTTGATACTGTCCATTGTCCACCTCCCGCTCGCCGAGAGTGCTGTTCCGGGCAGTGAGCGGATGAACGTGTGTCGTACCTACGTACTGAATTACGTCCTGCTCACTACCCGGTCTAGCGTTATGGTAACAAATTTTCGGACTTGCGATGCCGATTCCGGAATTTGTGCTGAACAGCCTAAGGAGTGTTCCAATAGCGCCCTCGGTCAATTCAGCGTCGTTGTTGAGGAAGAACAAGAAGTCGCCCTTGCTTGCCTTGATGCCAAGGTTGTTGCCACCTGCAAAGCCAAGGTTCTTTTCGCTTCTGACATATATTACTTCCGGAAAATGGTTTTTCAAATAATCGCCTGGATCTTTGGCCGAGGCGTTGTCAACTACAACGACTTCCACGTCATTCCCTCCAAACTTTCGCACGGATTCAAGCAACTCGCAGGTTACATCCAGCGAATTGTAGTTTACGGTAATAATGGAAACCATTGTTTGATTTCGGATTTCGGATTTCGGATTTCGGATTGTCAAGGAGCACTTTCTCCCCGCTGCAAACCGCAATTCGAATTCCGTTATCATTGTGCTTTTTCGTAACTATTTAGGAGCGTGTAGGAGGAGGGAAAAAATTTCATTTTTTCTCGCCTCCCACGTTTTTGGGTGTTTATTGAAAAAGTTGAAAATTCTTCCCAAAACACCCGTGCTAAGTAGTTACACGTTTTCTTCTTGGATTAGCGCAAACGGGGTCTTTGCAATGATTTTCAGATCGAACCAAAACGAGTGTTTGTCAGCATAGGCCATATCCAACCCAATCCGCTCCTCGGTGGACATGTCGTTTTTGCCTCGTTTGGTCACTTGCCACAGCCCCGTAAGGCCGGCAGGAGCAAGGAATCGCTTTGCCCAAAGATCACGGGTCAGTTGCTCGGCTTCATACATAGGAAGCGGCCTGTTGCCAACAACTGACATGTCGCCCTTTAACACGTTGAACATTTGTGGCAATTCATCAATGCTGGTCTTGCGGATAAACCTTCCGACCTTGGTTACCCTTGGGTCGTTATTGATTTTGGTGAAAAGCGGGCCGTTGGTACTGGTTGTATATTGGTTCAGGTGCGCCAAATCTTTCAGGCGTTGGTCGGCATTCTGGTACATGGAACGGAATTTCAAGAAATCGAAAACCTGATACCCCGTGCCAACTCGTTTTGAGCGGTAAATGACGGGCCCCCTTGACTCAAGCTTGATGGCCAATGCCACCAATATGAGCAATGGACTAATTAGCAGGATAATGGTACTCGCAAAAAGGATGTCGAAAACCCGTTTTGAGGTGGAGATGTGTACACCAAATTGTTCCACTTCTTCCTCTAAAAGCACGTCGAACTCCCGCTTGAATTCTACCAAAAATTCGACCCGGTCTTTCAGCACTTGCCAATGAACTGGTACATCGTAATAATCATCAAACCCAAGTTCCATAGCAGCCAGCTTGTGGTTGAGTCCATCACGGTTCATTGCAATCAGTGGCAAATATTTCAACTGGGGATGTGACTTCACATTTTGAAGCAGTAGGAAGTTCTCTTCTTCCAATGAGCCAAACTCACAAACGATGGCCTTGGGCAGGTCAACATTTTCATGTGAGGCTACAGCCTTGTGAAGCCATTGGAAAGCCAGGAATGAATTCTCGAAATCACGAATCCTAAAGGCATTTTCAATGCCCGAAGCATTGATGAGGCACTCATTAAAGGAACCATCAAAGCCTAGGACTATAATTTCGTCAAGATGATCAGATGGATTTTGTTTAGGTAAATTTGAGTTCATAATGCCGTTTTAGTTTGTTACCAAGGGAGTAAATGACCAATCTTGTCATCCTCCAATCACACACTCGTTCTCATTATCAATTCAGGGCAAAATTTTGAACCCCCGAAAAAACTACTTCTATTTTTTTCTTTAGGGAAATAGGATTGAAGGGTTTGACCATGTAGTCATCAACTCCCCACATGAGGCAGTTGCGCATATCCTCTTCACCATCATTGCCAGAAACGACAATTACAGGTATGTCTCTGTAAAACCCACTTTGGCGAATATTTCTTAGGAAATCGCTGCCACTGAGTCGTGGCATGCTCATGTCGAGCAGAATGAGGTCGGGTAAATTGCCTTTTGTCAACCAAGCCATGCCCTCAAAACCATCTTTTTTGGTTACAACGTCATATGACTTACTCAACATAGTGCCGAGCAGTAGCCTAATACTTTCGTGATCCTCAATGATCAGGATCCTTTTCTTGGCGATGTTCATGTTCGTTTCTGTTTTGGTTAAAAACTGAAATAAGAATGCCCTTAACAAGCGTCTTCCGAACGCTGCTGAATTGACCGAGGGAGAATCATGACATGTATCCTACTGCGCTTTGTAAATGAATGGGTAATGTAGCACGCAGTGGCCTGAGAGGAGAAATTCTCTTGGATTGGAGAAAATCCATTGAATCGGTTAAGGGAAATACGGGGAGATAAATACAGCTCTTAGTAAGAATGTCAAATAGAAGTCACAAAGATAAGTACTAAATTGTTAAAACAAAACCCTGGTCAAACTTTTTCATGTCACAAAGCTACGTCAAACATTTTCAGAAATTCCCAAAATCATTCGGAAATTATTGAAAAAAAAAATGACAGCATACGAAATACGTGAGATTTGATGATGGTTTTCAACGTCACAAAAAATTGAATCTATAGAATTTTCCTAACGAAAATCACCATTTTGCCA
This sequence comes from Saprospiraceae bacterium, assembly GCA_022841745.1. Classification (GTDB taxonomy): domain Bacteria; phylum Bacteroidota; class Bacteroidia; order Chitinophagales; family Saprospiraceae; genus UBA6168. The sequence continues at coordinate 74,294 of JALHQW010000025.1, forward strand.
ACAATTTAAGTATTTTACCATGTCACAACGCTAAATACGGTCATGTTGTAGACGAGAATTTGCTTGTAAGTCACTTCGGGAATGGCGTTTCCCCAATTTCCAATATTGTCTCAAAGGCTACTTGAGTGAGTGGCATTACAGAAAGCCGGCCAATTCTGACCAAGGCAATATCCTGTAATGTCGAATTTGACTTAATTAACGATAGGTGCACCTTTTTGTTCAACCTCGTCAATGGTTCCACCTCTACTACCGACCAATCACCTTCTGTGGCTGTAGGGTCAGGATAATGTTCCTTAGATACTTTGCAAATTCCTACCACCTCTTTATCGTCCACACTGTGGTAGAACAAAACGGGATCATTCATCTTCATGGCCCTGAGGTTGTTGCGGGCAGCGTAGTTTCTAACACCGCTCCATATTGTGCTGCCATCATTGATTAGGTCATCAAAGCTGTACTCACCAGGTTCAGATTTTATCAACCAGAAATTCATAGAGTATTTTTGAATTTTACTTGAATTTGTAGCATTTCGATGCTTCCCAGGCCACAATTCCAGCACAAACTGCTACATTTAGCGAATGCTTGGTGCCAAACTGTGGGATTTCAATGCAGCCATCGCAATCCTGTAGCACCGCTTCACTTACCCCATCCACTTCATTCCCAAAAACCAAGGCTAGGCTTTCTGTGCCTTGAAAATCAAGGTCTTGCAGGAGTATGCTTCCTTCGGCTTGTTCAACTGCCCAAATTTTATAACCGTTTGCATTCAATTTGCGCAGTGCTTCCGTGGCGGTCGTGAAATATTCCCAGTCCACAGTTTCAGTTGAACCAAGCGCAGTTTTCAGTATTTCACGGTGGGGTGGGGTGGCTGTGATACCACAAAGGTAGATTTTCTCCAATGCAAAGGCATCGGCAGTCCTGAAAATCGAGCCTACATTTAGTGCTGATCGAATTCCGTCCAGCACGAATGTTACAGGGATTTTTTTTGAATTGGCGAAGGCATCTGGGTTAAGCCTGCCCAATTCGTACATGGTCAGTTTTCGCATGACGTTAGGTTTGGGTTTTGAAAAAGAATGATCGTTACGCCTCCCACCTTCCGGGTAAATACTTGCTTCCAGTGCGCTTTAAGAACATCCGTTTCTTCCACCGAAAAGTCGTTCATGATATTGGAATAGAAAACATAGCAGTTACTCTCTAAGTCCTTTTCGGCAAAGCCCCTGCTTTCTTCACTAAGGTCATAGAACTTCCTTGGCCCAATATTGGGGAAGGCCGTTCCTACCTTTTCAAAAGGTATGTCGTTTTCAATGGTATATTGCTGGGCTTGCCGCTGAAGACCGTACCAAGGTAGGTGTGCCAATGTAGAGTCCCAGCCCATGGAAACTTTTGGAGGATAGTTCCAAAAATTGCCAAATGCCAAGCCAAGGACAACGAATGGTTTTGCGCATTTTTTAACCCAATTGTATTTGAATTGAGGAGAAAAACGTTCCAATAAGTAGAACGTTAAAATATTCAAGACCACGAAAAAAGGTAGCAAATACCGATGGGCAAGCAGCCCTTTGTAGAACAATTGAATTGGAACTGTAGTTAAGAATACAAAAATTAGCAAAGCCAACAACTGCCAAGCTTTGTCGCTTCGATTGATCTTCCATCCTCTTTTACTTGCTTTGTTAAAACCAAATAGCATTAACGCAAACAATGCAATCCAAACGAACAACCTTCCAAAATCAAGACACCGCCATCCAAAGACTATGATATTTTTGGCAAAGCCTTGAGCATCAACCGTTTCAAAACTTGGTGCCCAAGTAGAGGTTGCATGGTGCCCAATCCAACCAGTTTGCTGCCAATGGTAAACCAAAAAAGTACTGGCTAAAACTAGCCCAGGGAAAAAAGGTGCAAAACTCCGAAGAACATTGCGAAGAGAAAAACGACCATCATCCAAAAAAATGACGAATGCAAAAAGGGCCAAGCACAACATCATTCCCCTCATGCTAATCAAGCTCAATGCAGCAATTGAAAACCCAAGTAAGCCCCATTTTTTTTCCCATATTGACCAACCGGCCATCAGGAAGAAACAAATGAGGACAATATCGGGGCTAACCAAAAGGGCTTGACTTGCTAAAACTGGGTCTGCGAAGCAAAGCAAACAAAGCCAAGCGGCAAGTTGCTTTCCAAACAGCTTTGTGCCTAAATTGAATAGCAGATAAACAATCCCGAAAAGAAAGGGAAGCATTGCGAAATGGCTGACAGGCAGTGTTTTCCCAAATAACTTCCAAACTACTGCCATGTAAGTCCCAAACAAAGGTGGATGCCCACTGTCAATTTCGTTGGGTAGGATAAAGGATTGAAAACCCGTTTCATAGATATAATGACCCTGCTTGGACGCCAATTGCACGGTGTCCCAAAAGAAGTTGTTGTCTCTTGCAAGGTACGTAACCAAGAAGAGCGCAACAAAAAACCAAATTTGTCTAGTCATTACTTCAAGCAAGCCTTTACAAAATCAACGAAAAGCGGGTGCGGATTCTCAACCGTGCTTTTCAACTCAGGGTGAAATTGTACCCCGAGAAACCAAGGATGGCCTTTTAGTTCTACAATTTCAACGAGGTTGTTTTCTTGGTTGATGCCAGTTGGCAAAAGTCCCGCTTTTTCCATCTTCTCAAGGTAGTCGTTGTTGAATTCGTAACGGTGGCGATGCCGCTCACTGATTTGGAGCGAACGATAGGCTTTATGGGCATTTGAGCCTTTTTTCAAATCACAAGAATATGCTCCAAGACGCATGGTACCACCTTTTTTGGTGATTTTGCGCTGTTCAGGCATAAGGTCTATTACAGGGTTTTCTGCTTTCTGGTTTACCTCGGTAGAAGCTGCCCCTGGCAAGTTCAATACATTTTGGGCAAACTCCACTACCGCACATTGCATACCCAAGCAAATGCCAAAGAAGGGCATTTTATGTTCCCTGGCGTATCGAATAGCATTTATTTTACCTTCTATGCCCCGCTCTCCAAACCCGGGGGCTACCAATATCCCATCGTATTGTTCCAATTTTTGCCTTACTTCATCAGCCGTTCCAATCAATGTTTCGGAATGGATTGGTACTACTTTCACCCGACATTCGTTTACTGCCCCGGCATGAATGAACGCCTCAAAAATGGACTTGTAGGCATCTTGGAGTTCGTGGTATTTTCCAATCAAGCCAATTGTGACGGCATGTACAGGGTTCTTTAGCCTACCTAAGAATGCCTTCCAAGGGGCGAGGTCAGGCTCCTTGCGATCTGGCAAGCGGAGCTTCAACATGACGGTGGCGTCTAATTTTTCCTTGGCCATCAATAATGGCACATCATAAATGGTTTCCGCATCTATTGCCTCCACCACGGAGCCAATGTCCACATTGCAGAACAGGGCCAACTTCCTGCGGATGTCCATATTGATGGAGTGTTCCGTCCGGCAAACCAGGATATCTGGTTGGATACCCGCACTAAGCAGCTCTTTTACCGAGTGTTGTGTAGGTTTTGTCTTTAGCTCCTTGGCAGCATTGAGATAGGGGATGAGCGTCAAATGGATGACCATGCAGTTGTCACGGCCAAGCTCCCAACGAAGTTGCCTCAACGCCTCTAGGTAGGGTAATGACTCGATATCCCCAACTGTCCCACCCAATTCAGTGATGACGATATCGTATTTGTTGGAGGCGCCGAGTAGCTGTGCACGGCGCTTAATTTCATCCGTGATATGAGGAATGACTTGAACCGTTTTCCCAAGGTAATCGCCCGCCCTCTCTTTGTTGATGACGGTCTGGTAGATGCGGCCAGTTGTAACGTTGTTTGCTTGGGACGTTGGGGTGTTCAGGAAACGCTCGTAATGGCCCAGGTCAAGGTCGGTTTCTGCCCCATCGTCGGTCACGTAGCATTCCCCATGTTCGTAAGGGTTCAGGGTGCCTGGGTCAACGTTGATGTAAGGGTCGAATTTTTGGATGGTGATACTGAAGCCTCTTGCTTGAAGAAGTTTGGCGAGGGAAGCCGAAATGATGCCTTTTCCCAAAGAAGATGTCACGCCGCCCGTAACGAAAATGTACTTAGCCATGAAATGAGTTAAAATGTAAAAAGGAAAAAGCATAAGGTTTTGGGCGATTTTGCCCAGTTCCATCTACTTTTTCCTTTCTTGTGTTACGGGATGCAAAGGTAAGAATGTTGGGCAGAAAGCCATTCAAAATGAAGAATGATTTTCGACAATGCTTATCGCCCTTTCCAAATCACTTCCTCAGCTCCAACTTGTTGTCCCAATTTTCTGGCAAGTACAAACAGGTAATCCGATAAGCGATTCAGGTATCGCAGCACTTCACCTGCCACATTTTCTTCTATGCTCAATGCTACCACCAGCCGTTCGGCACGACGGCAAACGCACCTTGCCACATGGCAATACGATACGACTACATGCCCGCCGGGCAAAATGAAGTTTTTAAGTTGAGGCAGGGTGCCTTCCATCGCATCTATCTCATTTTCAAGCAATTGGATGTCAGCATTTGTCAAGGATGGGATTGGCAACTGCTTTTCAGGGTCGGTCGCCAAGTTGGCCCCAAGGTCAAAAAGCCGGTTTTGAACCTCGAATAGAATGGAGCGAATATGGCTATCTTGTGAACTGTCACGCACCAAGCCAAGGAAGGAGTTAAGTTCGTCCACTGTCCCGTAGCACTCAATTCGCAAATGGCTTTTGGGCAATCTTTTTCCACCAAACAAGGCGGTTTGCCCTTCGTCTCCAGTCTTTGTATAGATTTTGAATGCCATGAAAAATGGTTTTTTTGTTATTGCGAGTTAGGCGTTAGCATCAAGCAATGCTGTGCCAAGCATGCTCGTCGAGCGGCGAACCCTTAACAGCTAAATGGTTAATAAGTTATGCTGGAAGTATAGTTCAACCTAAATTTCGTTCCTTCTTAACTGGATGGAATCTGAATTTAACTAGAACTCCACTGTTAGTTGGAACGCTCTGGTAACCCATTGGCAACGTTCATCGCCTGCACGATAGCTGGTACGACTTTTTCCATGGATACTCGGTCTTTTAAAGAAAATTCAATGTACTCCATTTCCTTGTCAAGCTTGCCATCCTTGTAAATCTGCACTTTTGGCCGACCAGGCTTCACCTTAATTTTTAGTCCAGGGTGTTTTCTTGGGGCGAAGTCTGGTAAGAGCAGTATCCCATTGTTCTTTCGCTGGAGGTCAGCCACTTTTACAACGGTCAGGTAAGTGTGGCCATCCAATTTGTTCTCAATCCGCAGGTTGAGTTTTTCATCGACTGTAACCGTAACATCGCCTACATCGGGCACGATTCCTTTCGATTTATCGAATTCTTCTTGCAGGGCAATGAAGGATTGCCTAATCCTACCCAAGGTATCAGATTCTTGCAATGCGGATGACCTCATGGATTCAAGCGACGGGGTAGCAGTAGTTTCAGAAGGAGTGGCCGCTGATGGTTCGCTGCTGGCGGGGGTAGATTCAGGCGCTGAAGTTGTTGGTTGGTTGGAAGACTCTTCATTGCAGGCATACAGGATACTTGCAAAAAAAAGCAGGCAAAACAGTTTTTTCATAGGAATTTCTCGATTTTGGTTGCCTTTACAATTGAATGCAAAGAATTGGTTACCTTCAATTGCTGGCGTGGACAAAACATCGGCAAAGTTAATACCAGTTTGCCAAACGGGTTTGAATGAAGGCTCATTACCTAAAGGGCAAGTAGCGCATTTATTTGACCTCGACGATTTCCACCCTGCGCTCCCTTGACGCCCCGACGCTGTAAATGCTGTTTCGCTCATCGAAAAGGTCGTCGCTGATTCCCGTTTCCGCTTGACTTTCCCCATAAGGGGACTCGATGATGACCAATTTTCCATTGCTCAAAAAAGGTTCAAGCACTGCGTCCTGCCAATCGTGAAAATGGTTTCGCAAGCTGCTTATCCTGCGCTTCGCAAGATTGTCGTTGTAGTCCGATTTTGCACGGGGGCTTGTATAGCCTTTTATGACGACCTCGACTCGTTCGCCCGTTTGCAGCCTTTTCAATAATATTTCACTGAAAAGTTGAAGGTGGTCGTGGCCTTTTTTTACTTCCCCTTCGAAAAAATCCAAAATCTTGAGCGTGGCCTCATCCCGTTCCTCCTCATTGGCCACTGGTGCTATGTATTGTTCTACGAATTCGAATTTCTTTGTAAAATACCGACCATAAGTTTCCAAATATGCTTTTTTTGTGGTCGTCTTGTTTGTTCGTTTGTCCGGCTCATCGTTGTCAAAGTAGAGGGCAAGCGGAAGGAAATCTTCCAACTTTTCGTAAGTTTTTAGGGGAGGCGATGGCGGGATGGACACTGGTGGTAAAGGAATCGGACTGGAGGGACTCGGTGGCAAATCTTCAAATGACACCTTATATATATCATGGCAACAAGCTTTGTTCTCTGGGTCAAGGTAGAAGGAGCCAGGCCTGTTCGATGAAAAATAGGCCCCTTTCTCATCGGCGCTTGGAGCATAGTAAAGTTCGTGCAAACTAGAGTTGATGGGTTTGCCAATATTTCTGATTTCACCCCAAACAAGCACTGAGTCTTTTGAAAACCGTTCGGTGTAAAAAATATCGTAACCGCCCACGCCACTTCGACCATCTGAACTGAAATACAACCTATTGGATTTTGAGTGAAAAAAAGGCGTCACGTCATTTTCAGGCGTGTTGATGTCACCTAAGTTCTCAGGCTCTCTAAACTTACCTTCTTTGACATCGCATTTCCAAATATCTAATTTGCCTTTTCCTCCGGGCCTGTCCGACACAAAATACAACGACTCCTCCAAGCTCAACGAATCGTAAGCAAGATTCGGCTGAGTGGCAGTGTATCCCTCCACGTTGATATTGATTGGCAGAGGGATGGGTGTTTTCGACCACTTGCCCCGCTTGTCCTTTTCTCTGTAGGCGATTTTACACCGTATGGTAGAGGCATTTACGTAATCACAAATGGTAAAATAGAGCCGCTGCCCATCAGGGCTGATAGCTGTATGTGCCGTCAATTTCTTGTCATCATTGAAATTGTTGGGCATCAGCTTGCCCCTTCCTTTGTTCTCTGAAAACAACACTTTGGAGATTTTCCGCTTGGGGCGGTTCTTGTCGCTGGGCATATCAAACCGATAGGTTGTGAAATAAGTGGTTCCTCCAACTTCTACGGCACCAAACTCCGAGAACGGTGTATTGATTTTCTTGTCGAGGTGCTCTAATCCTATCTTTTTGCCTTCCATGAGCACGGTATCCAAAGAGGCCCAATCACAAGCACTGATTTCTTGGATTGCCCAATCAGTATAGTAACTGGTCGTTTCAGTTTTTGAAACAAAGACTTCGAACATACCTTTTGCCTCCTGGTATTTCCCAAGGCATTTTTTCACCTGCCCCAACCAGAAAGCTGACAATTCAAACTTGTCGGAATCGCTGCTTGAAACCACTTTGGAATAATACTCCTCCGCAACTTCGAATGCATTGTAATGTCGGGCCACTTCTGCGTATTTGAACCAAAGCCCAGCATCCTCTGGCATACGATTCATGGCCTCCTTGTAATGGGAAATAGCAGCAAAAAAGTCGTTTTCCGCAAAAGCCTTATCGCCTGCCTTCTCGAAAGACTTAGCCGGCTGGCACCAACCCGTTATGTTTATCAGTAAAAATGATAGGGCAAAGCCGATGGCTCGCATGGTTTTTTTTTTCAGCCAAGATAAGGAAGATGGTTGAAACCATTCCATTTGGTGGGGTCAAGGCGCAGAAAAGTAAAAAGCGTTTTTTCTGATCTCCTCAACATATTGAAGCGTTTTTTGAAGGAATTGAAGGATTTCATCAGGAAACAGCGCAAAAAGCAGCCAATAGAAAATTACAAAGCGGCTTTAATGCGGTTTGGGTAGTCGGTGATGATGCCATCAACGCCCCAGCGCCTCAGTTTTTTCATGGCTTTCACATCGTTAACAGTCCAAGGGATGACCTTCATTCCTTTTTTTTGCAATGCTTTTACATCCTTTTTGTGAAGCAATTTGTAGTCTGGGCTGTAAATGGCGGGTTGGAAATCAAGTAGCTGAAGGTTGGCTTCGACCCCGTCCTTGTTCTCTACCAAAAAAGCCAAGGTCTGGTTTGGGGCCAGTTGGTGAACGGCCTTGATAGCCCTGATATCGAAGGACTGGACGCAGCTCAGCCCGCTGATTTTCAACCGCTCCAGTTCTGCTACCACCAATTTTGCGAAATCTTCCACTTTTGGGGTGAAAATACCATCGCCTTGCGGGTGGCTTTTTATCTCGATATTGAAGCGGGGCATCGGTCGGTTGGCTGCTTCGCAATGCGTCCTAACCGCTTTGACCACATCCTCCAAGGACGGTTTGTGCAATTTCATCGCATTTTGTTCCGGAAAGCGGCTATTGCCCCGGCTTCCACAGTCGTACTGTTTTATCTCTTCATAAGTCATGCCTATCAATCGCAAGCCCATTGCTTCCGCCTTGCTCACCGGGTTGCCATCAGGCTTTGTGCAAATGGATTCCGACATCCATGGTTCATGGCTGACAATGAGTTCCTGGTCTTTTGAGACCGCTAAGTCAAGCTCCAAGGTGGTGACCTCCGGGAACTCCATAGCCATTAAAAAAGCGGGAATCGTATTCTCTGGCAACAATCCACGGCAACCTCTATGGCCTTGCCAATCAAAGGTTTGTGCATGCACGTCATCAATTTGGAGCATCAGTAGTAAGGTGAAGTTTAGCAATGCAAGGCAGTTGTATTTCATTTTTTCTTTTCGTTGAAATGACAAAACTAAGCCCTGTTCTGTATTTATGTGGTGAAACAATCTTGAAATAAATCCTAATTTTGGTCTCATTTTAAAACCCTGTTCAAATGAGGAAAATTTGTTTGCTATTCATTGCCTTCTTTTTCATTTCTCGTCTTTCTGGTCAATCCGATGCCATCAAGAGTTTGGAAAAGACCACGCAAAAAGTGACTGGTGAGGATTTTGTCAACAATGCGCTGACCCTTGCCGAATGGCATTTCAAAGAAGGTTTTTATGAAAAATCGATGGAATGGGCCGAAAAGGCAGGTGACGCTGCCAAAAAATTGAAGAACAATGAATACCTCGCCATCAGCCTTAACCAAAAAGGCAAGTCCCAAATGAAGATGGAAGGCAAGCGTCAAGTGATGAAGTCTAAGGCATTCAAGTCTTTTGAAGAAAGCAACAGCCAAACGACCGATGCAGACTTGAAATTGGACAATTTGTTGAACATGAAGGAGCTTGCCGCTGCTTTGGAAAAGAAAAAAGACCTTGAGAAAATCCAACGGGAAATAGCTTTGCTTGGAGGCAGTGCCGATGCTACGGCCGCTTCAAATGGCGGCGGAGGATTCCTTTCAAGGCGTAAAAAAGCGCAGGAGGAGATGGCCAAAACCCAAGCCCAAAATCAACAACTTGAAGCTGCGGTGACCAATCTATCGGAGGAGAAGGCAAATCTTGCGAAGCAACAATCCAGCCTGCAAAAAATGATAGCCGCCAAGGAGTCGGCCATTCAGAACATGACGGCTGCGCAGGTAAAACAGCAACTCCTGTTTTCAGAACAAGAACGTATGCTCGATTCCATGAAATTTGTTGGTGCAATGGACTCCATGCAGCTTGCCCAAAAGGACATGGTGGTGCAGCAGCAGCAATCAGAACTGCAACAAAAGCAAGCGGAGATTGACTTGCGCAACAGCCAAAGGAACCTTCTGCTTGCCTTGGTTGGACTTGCCATTATTTTGGGAGGTGCCATTTTCATGCGCTACTTGACCATCAGCAAGCACAATGCGGTCTTATCTGAAAAGAACAGGATCATTGAAGAAGAGCGCAACCGGTCTGAGCAATTGCTGCTCAATATCCTTCCAGCCGCCATTGCCGACGAGTTGAAGGCAAACGGATCTGCTGCCGCTCGCCGCTATGAAAATGCCACGGTGCTTTTCACGGATTTCAAGGGGTTCAGTGCTATTTCAAAGCAGTTGTCCCCTGAAAAATTGGTGAAAGACCTTGATTATGCTTTCAAAAATTTTGATCGCATCATCGGGGAATTCGGATTGGAAAAAATCAAGACAATCGGCGACGCCTATATGTGTGCAGGGGGTATTCCTGATGACGGCTCAGGCCACCCAAGGGACGTTGTAAAAGCCGCCATGGCCATTCAAGGTTTTTTGAACGATTGGAACCAAGAAAAAAGGAGAAAGGGAGAGTCACCTTTTGAGGCCCGCATTGGAATCCACACAGGCCCGTTGGTAGCAGGTGTGGTTGGTTCTCGCAAATTTGCCTATGATATTTGGGGCGACACCGTAAACGTTGCTTCTCGCATGGAAAGCAGCAGCGATGCTGGAAAAGTCAACATCTCTGCTTCGACTTTTGCATTTGTAAAGGATGAGTTCAAATGTGAGTACCGTGGCAAGGTTCCTGCAAAAAACGTAGGGGAGGTAGAAATGTATTACATCTCGGGCCTAAATTAACCCTTGGCCCCTCATCCCTCATCCCTCATTCCTCATCCCTAAAAATAATGTCCCCCTGGCTGTATTGCTTCAGCAATTGTCGGTAGCGGGTGAAGATTTTCTTTTTTGAAACAAATCCAATAAACGCCCCTTTTTCGCTGAGGACCGGCAGCTTCCAGACCCAAGTTTCATCAAATTTTTTCATAACTTCCGACATTTTCTCGCCCAGCACCAAGGTATGGGGGGGCAGGATGGTCAAATCTTTTGCCACCAGCTTTTCAGTGCGATTGTCGTCGAAAAGCAAGTCTTTCAAATCCTCGAACAGTACAATACCCATGAACTTTTTTTGCTCGTCCAAAACGGGAAAAAGGTTCTGTTTGCTTCGCAAAAACCGCTGGATAAGCTCCTTCGCATCGAGGTCAGCGGGTACGGTTTCCACATCGGTTTCGATGAGTTTATGAAGGTCAATACTGTTCAACAAGAAGCTGTCACGGTCGGCTTGGAAATAGGTGCCATCCTCCTTCAATGGGCGGGTGTAAACAGAGGTCGGGTCAAAATGCCGTGTGATAAAATAGGACATAGCCGATACTATCATCAAGGGTACAAAAAGTGAATACCCACCTGTAATCTCCGCAATTAGGAATATGGCCGTTAAAGGTGCGTGAACTACGCCGGCTATGACCCCCGCCATACCTACTGCCACAAAATTCGATTCAACTATTTTCAACATCCCCGACAGCGTAATCAACCTAGCAAAGATGAAACCGCTGACCGCCCCAGTGAACAGCGAGCCAGCGAAGATGCCTCCATTCCCACCCGAGCCAATGGTCAATGAGGTGGCAATTACTTTCATGAAAACAAGGCCGCCAAGAAATAACAAGAGCAACCATTCCGATTGGAATTCACCGAACAGGGAGCGTTGAAGCAATAGGCTTTCATTTCCCGAAATCAGTTTTTCAATAGTGGTATAGCCCTCTCCATACAGCGGAGGGAAGATGACAATCAGCAGTCCCAACAGTGAGCCACCCAAAATGGCCTTTCGGATTCGCAAGTTGAACTTGCTCATTATTTTCTCCACATAATGGGTCATGCGGGTCATATACACTGAAATCAGGCCGCAAAGAATGCCAAGCAGGAAGTAAAGCGGGATGCTTTTTATCCTCCAACCTTCTTCGGAGAGCATGAAAAGCCGATCGTGGTAAAACAATTGCGCCAGCACTGAAGCCGTGGCCGCCGAAATAAGCAATGGAACAAAAACTGGGATGGTGATTTCGGTCAAGAGTACCTCCGCTGCAAAAATGACCCCCGCAACCGGGGCGTTAAATATGGCTGAAATGCCAGCTGAGGCACCACAGGCAAGCAGGATGGTGCGTTCTTTGGCGCCCAGTTGTAGCTGAGTGGCAATATTGGAGCCGATGGCGCTCCCAGTCAGGACGATTGGCGCTTCAAGTCCCGCACTACCGCCCATTCCGACCGTCAATGCACTGGTAACAAGATGCCCATAGGTGTCCCTTCGGTCAAGCTCGCCCTTTTTTCGGGTAATGGCAAACAAGATTTTTGTAACCCCTTTTTTCAGTTTTCCTCCCAAAAAACGCTGCTCGAAAATGACGCTCAAAAGAATGCCAATGATGGGCGTGATGAAAATCCAAAAATAGTTGGTTTGCCCAGTGGCAAGCCCTTGCTGCACCTGTTCCTCCACCCAATGCACCATTGTTTTCATCAAAACAGCAGCCAAGCCAGCCACCACGCCAATAAGGATGCAAGCCAGCAACAAGTAGTTCTTCTTGCTCAGCCGTGCCAGCAACCTATTGTTTAAAAGGTGGAGGTAACGAAACATAGTGAGGTATGGAGGTATGAGAGGCATGAGAGGTATGGAGGTATGAGAAGTATGGGGGGGGTGAAACTGTGCAGTTTATACCTCCATACCTCTCATACCTCCATACCTATCATATGGCTACTTCGGCTTTGATGTGGGGGTGTGGGTTGTAATCCAAGAGGGTGAAATCCTCGTAATTAAAACTAAAAATGTCCTTCACGGCGGGGTTGATTTCCATGCGTGGCAATGGCCTTGGTTCACGGGTGAGTTGCAATTCTGCTTGCTCGATATGGTTCAAGTAAAGGTGAACATCGCCAAAAGTGTGGACGAATTCGCCAGGCTCCAAATCGCAGACCTGTGCCATCATTTGTAGTAACAGCGCATAGGAGGCAATATTGAATGGAACCCCAAGGAATACATCGGCTGAACGCTGGTAAAGTTGGCAGGAAAGTCGGCCATCGGCGACGTAAAACTGGAAAAGTGCATGGCAGGGACTTAGGCGCATTGCTGGCAAATCGGCCACGTTCCAAGCATTTACGATGATGCGTCTGCTATCGGGCGTCTCTTTTATTTGCCGCACTGCTTCCGCAATTTGGTTGACGGTGGAGCCATCTCGCTTCTCCCAAGAAACCCATTGCTTGCCATAAATCGGGCCGAGGTCGCCATGTCCATCGGCCCATTCGTTCCAAATCCGAACCCCGTTGTCCTGTAAGTATTTTATATTTGTATCGCCTTGCAAAAACCACAACAGCTCGTAGATGATGGATTTTGTGTGCAGCTTTTTTGTGGTCAAAAGCGGGAAACCATCTCTTAGGTCGAACCGCATTTGATACCCAAAAACACTGATGGTACCAGTGCCGGTTCGGTCAGATTTCTTAGTCCCTTTGTCAAGGATGTGTTGGAGCAAATCAAGGTACTGCCGCATAAATTCTGGTTGGAGAATGCTTGGAAGTTGAAAAAAACTGAAGCCCGTTGTTGCAAATTGCGCTGTTTGCCCGTTATTCAGTTGTTTCGAGGTAACTAATTAACTGCGTGAGTATAGGGAAAAACGCCATTTTTTCTCTAATTCCACAGCTACCTAAACAGTTAGTTTTAAGGAATTTGGCCAAAATTAGGAAACCTCACAAAATATGGCTCAACATTCATGACCGTAAACCGTTTTTACCCTTTGTCAAACCTGTTTATGAAAAAAACTTTTCCCTTTTTCTTTTTCCTTGGAGTTGTTTTCGCCTTTTTTGCTGACCCCGTTCATGCCCAGGATTGGGTTTTAAAGAAAAACAAAGGTGGTGTGAAAGTTTATTTCCGTGACCAAGTAGGCACCAACATCAAGGAGCTGAAATTTTCTACGACCATTGAGGCTTCGCTTACCACCATTGCAGCAGTGCTCACAGATGTGAAAGGTTATGACGATTGGAGCTATGGCGCCTCCAATTCAAGGGTCGTAAAGCGGATATCCGACACAGAGGTTCATTATTACACGGAGGTTGATTTTCCATGGCCATTCGACAACAGGGACGTTATTCTTCATTCTAAGTTCTGGCAAGATAAAAAGACCTTGGCGCTGCATTCCTACAGTACTTCGAGCCACTGGATGGAAAAGGAAAGTGACGGGATTATCAGAATCAAAAAATGTGAAATCAGCTGGGTTTTCACGCCTATTGGCAATGGGAAGGTTCAAGTGGATTACTTCCTAAATTCAGACCCCGCAGGTAATATTCCAGTTTGGATGATAAACTTGGCTGCTGACCAAGGCCCACTAAATACGATGGCATTGTTCAAGGAAATGCTCAAAAAAGATAAATACAAGAACAGCAAGCTTGCGTATGTTCAGGAGAAAAAAAATTGAACAAGAGGCCTTTAATCACAAGGCCTCCTGTTGTTTTGAACCTTATCTGTCATCAACTACCTGGCAAGGAGAGCTTTTGTAAAATTTCTCCTTCGTCAACTTCCAAACAGGTTCACTAATCTAATTTGTACATCACTGGCAAGCTGAACTGTACTCGCACAGGAACCATCCGCTGCCTGCCAGGTGTCCATTTGGGCATGCTGTTCACAACCCTAAGCGCTTCCTCACCACAGCCGCCGCCGATGTCCCGAATAATGGCTGCGTTGTTGACAGAGCCATCTTTTTCTATGATGAATTTGATGTAAACTGTGCCTTCAACACCATTCTGGCGGGCGATTTCTGGGTACTTTATTTTTGAATAGAGGTAGGTCAATAGTTTGTTGGTAGTGCATTCCTGTTTTTCTTTTTTTGAAAACCCTTCTTGGTCGCAGCCATTGAAAACAGGCATTTCTTCCACAATTACCCATATAGGGGAATGATTTTCTGGTTCTTCAGGCGCTGGTGATTTCGTTGGCGGGCTTGGGGCTACCGGTGGGCCGATATTGCCTACCTCATCATCTGAGCTACTGCTCGAATCAACCGGGATGGTCGAAGGTAAAAACCCAATTGCCAAATCGGGCACTTCCACAATCAAGTCGTTGGGTTTCAAAACAGTCGTCTTGGGAAGGGACTCTTGGCGTGGTTGGTTCACCGTGAAGGGCTTCAATGTCAATTCCGTTGGATAGGCTTCTTCCTCGAATACCGGAATAGCCTTTCGTTCCGAAGTCCAATTGAAAGCAAAAATGGCAAACAGGATAGCGGCTGCAAAGCCAATTCGGAGATTGATGGAACGCAGGCGCTCCATCTTTGAGATGTGGATACTTTTCATAGCTTTAAAAATTGAGTACAACAGAATAGATGCCCTTGGTGTTATTTTTGGCGCTTCGCAATGGCGAATTATTATTTTTGCAGCCCCATAACCAATAAATCACCTCACCAATTAACTAAACAGCCTGGAAATAAACTTTCTGGCTACAATTAACCGTGATAGAATACCAAAGACATGTCCTAAAAAACGGCCTGCGTGTGCTGCTTCACGAAGATAAAAGCACCCCGATGGTGGCTGTTAACATTCTCTACGATATTGGAAGCAAGGACGAAAATCCTGAAAAGACGGGCTTCGCACATTTGTTCGAGCACTTGATGTTTGGCGGCTCTGCCAATATTCCTGATTTCGACGACCCCATCCAAATGGCTGGCGGCGAAAACAATGCCTTCACTAACAGCGACATGACCAACTTCTATGAAGTATTGCCTGCTGAAAACCTGGAGGTGGCGCTTTGGCTTGAAAGCGATCGGATGTTGAGCCTCAATTTCGATGAAAAAGTGCTGGAGACTCAGCGCAAGGTGGTCGTCGAGGAGTTCAAAGAGACTTGCTTGAACGAACCTTACGGTGATGTCTGGCACCATATCTCTGACCTTGCTTACAAAGTCCATCCCTACCGTTGGCCGACCATCGGGCTGGAGCCCAAGCATGTTGAAGATGCAAGGATGGATGATGTGAAGGATTTCTTTTTCAAGTTTTACCGTCCCAACAACGCTATTTTGGTCATTGCTGGGAATGTTGAACCAACCAAGACCTTGAAGCTGGTAGATAAATGGTTTGGCGACATACCTGCCGGAGAAGTACCATTACGACGCTTGCAGTTTGAACCTCCACAACCTGTTTTCAGGGAAAAGGTCGTCGAGGCCAAAGTACCCGTTGATGCGCTTTACCTTGTTTTTCATACTTGCGCACGCACACACCCCGACTTTTACGCTGTTGATCTTTTGTCCGATGTACTGGCGAGCGGCCCATCTTCGAGGCTGTATCGCAGGTTGTTGAAGGAGAAAAAGCTTTTCAACCATATTGATTGCTACATCACTGCAAGCAACGACCCCGGGCTTTTGATTGTAGAGGGCAAACCATCTAACGGAGTTACAATGGAAGCCGCCGAGGCGGCAATTTGGGAGGAAATAGCACAGTTGACCGACCAACCCATTGCGCAGCAGGAACTGGAGAAAATCGTGAACAAAAGTGAAAGCTCCCTTGTGTTCTCAGAAGTCAGTGTGCTGAACAAAGCCATTAATCTCGCATTTTTTGAATTGGTTGGCGATGCATCTATCATCAATCGAGAGGTAAACCTTTACCAAGAAGTAACCGTGGAAGAAATGCAACGTGTGGCAAAAGAGGTTTTCAAAAAAGAAAATTGTTCGAGGTTGGTTTACAAGGCGACCCTTCCAAAAAGTGGGGCAATTCTTGTCAGAGCCGACGATGAAGACGAGGATGAGTAATGCATGGGATAGCGAGTATGAATAGCTTCTACCAATATTGCGGTGCCCTGCCTCCCAAGAGTTAAGTATATTGAGAGCTCTCACTCCTCAATCCGCAATCCCCCAATCCGCAATAAAAAAGCCCCTCCCCGGCGAACCGAGGAGGAGACCAATCCCAAAAACCGAGTTACTAAAATTTTACCGCCGAACTGTGTTCTTTTTCAAGTCTCCAGTCCGGCAGTATTTCTTTAAGATTATTTAATCAAGGTCATCTTGCGGGTGGCCGTGTATCCAGGCGTTTGCAAGCGATAATAGAATACCCCGCTTGATGGCAGTCTGCCAGCTTCGATGGTCACTTCGTGGTAGCCTTTTGCAAACTCGCCACTCACCGTTTTCATGGCTTTTCCTTCCATGTTGTAGATAGTCAACGACGCAGTGCTTGCCACGGGTAACTGGAACCGAATAATGGTCTCGCCAGTGAATGGGTTAGGAACATTCTGATAGAGTTCGAACTGGGCGCCATAAACAGAACCACCATTTTCCTTCGTGAATTCAAGCGCTACTGGCCGTATTTCCCCACCTTTTTCATAGCTTTCAGCAAGGGTATGGCTTGAGTTGATATTCAACAACTCACTCAAGGTTCCAGCTTTCAAGGCCGTGAAGGTGATAGAGAACTGGGTCTCATCTTTACCCATTTTCTCTGCAGCCAACCGATACCAACTGGTCGTAATCACACCTTGCTCCAATTGGTTCAAACCGAAGTTTTCGATGGATACGTTGGCAGATGGACTCAGTTTTTCAAAGCGAAGGGCCGTTTGGTCAAAGTTTAAAGTGAACTGGTAGCCAAGCATATTGGCCAAGTTGGCATTAAAGTCCACTGTTACCGATTCGCCTGCTTCGACTTTGCGTTCCGCAATTTTGAAGAAATAGTCCTGTGCGTTCCGCTCGTCTGCATTGGCAGAAGCGATATTGGTTACAGCCGTTCCGTTAACATCACCAATTTTGATAGCGATGAAATTAACGCTTGGGCTGTTGGTAGAAAGATCGTTGATATTGCAGACCTCAGGGAATACTGTTGCAAACGGGTTGTTTTGATTTGGGAACACAAAACTTGCGTCCACAAAGCGCCATGCCGGATTGTTGGGCAATTGATCGGTCACGTGAAGGACGAGCTTGCGAAGTTCAACAATATCGCTAACCGTAACGGAACCTGTCCTATTGGCGTCTGCTGCAATGATTTTGAAAGGTGAATCGAACGGGACAGAGCCTAAGATATGCTGGTTGATGAGCAAAAGGTCAAATGTTGTTACACCATTTAACGGGCTTCTGTTCAAAGACGGCGTAACTGTATAGTCCTGTCCAAGCGGCAAACCAGGGAATTGGTAGGCACCATTGATCCCAGTGATGGTTGAGCTACTGACGTTGCCATTGAGGTCAACATCCACATCTTCCAATCCTTGGTTGCTCTCGTTGGCGATGCGACCATTGATGGCGATAAGGGGCACACCCGCACAAGCTCCCATATTGTCTTGGATAACGACAAATGTCTCACAGAAATCAGCATTTCCATCGTCGTCAGTCAGCCAAATTTGAACCACATTGGTGCCAAGGTCATCGCAAGTGTAGATATTGGTTACGTGAGCCAAGTTAGGTGAAAACGAAACATCCAAATCGCCAAATGCCGAGCAGTTGTCTGAGGAAGATGGGTCGAGCAAGGAAGAGGCGTTAACGGGAACCATCCCAGACGCCATTATCTCTACGATCAATCCGTTGACACACACTGGGGAAGGAGCTTTGCAATCCTCAATAGCAAATAAAAAGTTACAGAAACTGGAGTTGCCACATCCATCAGTGGCTCTGTAGCTGATGCGGTGCGTTCCTACTGGGTAGTTATTTGTGGTGTTTTGTCCAGACCCAGAGGTAGCGTAACCTGGGTCGGACACACCATCGTCATAAAGATCCACCGTCCAGCTAAGTAGTATTTGATTAGTCGGTGTACAAAGATCGGTAGGCGATACGCTAAGATCTGGAGCTAAGTCACTACAGTCGTCTTTAAAGTTGCAGAAAGTCCTGTTTGCACAGCTGGCAAACGTTGGTGCCACCCCATCCATTACCTTGATAACTTGAACATCGGTCCAAATGCCACCTGCGCCTGGGTTGTTCAAATCGTATTGGCACCAATCTATCACTGACCAAGTGCGCAAGATCTTCAAGCAGGCGTCTGGAGCATTGGTAAGTGGCAGGTCAATATACCCAGAAACCAAAGAATGGCAGCCATTTGGAGCAGGGTAGGTTGGCGACCCAGTAGTTGCCGGCGTCGTAGGTGATGTACATCCATTCAAAGTGATGTCATCAGGGAACACAATACTACCACCAGTGAACGGGTTGTTGTTTATGACTGTAATGGTCTGCACGCAGAAGCTGGAAGTTCCAGCAGGATCAGTGGCAGCATAAGTGCGGTACACTGTGCCGGCTCCACAAGTAACCGAGCCAGCATCTGATTGAGACACGACAATGTCGAGACCACAATTGTCAATTGCCAATCCATCGAGTGGCCCTTGAAGTGCAGGATCTGTTTCCACCGTACCAACCAAGGTTGGATTAGTGTAATCTTGGCCACAGTACAAAGTAGCATTTGGCGGACAAGTGATGGATGGTCCTGACTTGTCTTGCACCTCCACATTGACCATGCAATCATTAAAATTGCCATGGCAATCGAAAACACGGAAAATAACTTGTACTGGTGCGCCTACGTCATCACAGCAGAATTCCACGTACTCGTCAAAAACAAGGTTCTCAGGAATGTTGCAATTGTCCGTCATTCGACGAGCATGAAAATAATCCAAGCAGCAGTTGTCTGTACTACCATTGTCAAAGGTCTCCGCATTTGCGAAGCCATAACCATAGTCGTCCAAAGCGACTACTGTAAATTGGTCGCAGACTGCATTCGGCTTGGTATTGTCCAGTACGTTGATAGTAAAGGTCTTCGACGTGGAATTGCCGCATGCATCAGTAACTTTGATTGTTATGGTGTGCAAACCAAACGGTAGTCCAGGCTGTGGGATTTGACCACCGTTGCCTGGGATAGTGCCAACTGGTGTGAAGATAGCCACCGAGTAGGAAGAGCAATCTGAAATATTCACTGCTGGGATTACTGGCCTCGCCCTGCAACCAGCCAGGTTGGCGGTTACGCTCATATTTGCCGGGGCATTGAATTGTGGAGCAGTCGTGTCGTTATAATGAATGATTTGCGTACATGTCCAAGGGTTGTTGACCGGGTTAATCGGCAAGCACCAGTCCAAAACGGACCAGGTTCGTATAACCCTGTAACCAACACCACATTTGGGAATTATCAAATCACTATATGTGGCGGTGATATTACAAATGGAGTTTGCTCCTTCCGTAATTGGGTAGGTTATACCTTTGATGAGTACCGTTGGGTACCCAGTTACCGAAGGTGAGGTATTGGCAGCTACCGCAGGGTTGCATTCGATGGTAACCTCACCTGGACAGATTGGCGTGATATCGCTCAAAGAAATCCTGTTCACCGTTATCATTTGGCTGCAGGTGCTATTGTAGCCCAACTCATCCGTAGCCGACCAAATACGCATGATTTGCTGCGAGTAAGGGTCGGAACAAGTGCCGGGCGTCACCATGTCCACGTACTGTGTGGTGAAGTTCATGCAATCCTCAAAGATTGGGTCTGGTATGTCACCGCCAGCAGAAACTGGCCGAACATCTTCCAAGCATATCACGGTATGATCAATGCAATTGCTGATGGAAGGGCCTGACTTGTCCTCAACAAGCGCCTCTCCCATACATTGGTTGCCTGTCCTGGTATTTATGACAGTGAACATGATGGTTTCCCCAACGTAATTGTATCCAATGTAGTTGGAGCCTGTGAACTCGACATTTACCACGAAATCGTCATAGCAACCGTAATAGCCTTCCAATGCGGCATCAGGAGTCAGCCAAGTCTCACAACTGCCCGGTAGGGAAATGTGAAGATTGTCATCACAGATAAGTGCATTTGTTGGAGGGACGTAAGCATTTACAATGATGTTGAATTGGCAGGTAGATTGATTGTTACTACAATCCGTGGCACGAAAACGGAGGGTCGTTGTACCTATCGGGAAATAGCTTCCAGATGTGTAGCCTGTTCCATCAATTTGAGCAATAGTGGGCGTGCAACCAGGGGCATTGTCGGTTGCGCTGACCATGAAATTGTGGACAATCTCACATTGGCCCGGCAGAAGTTGGAGGGTAGTATTCCCCGGACAATTTAATGTCGGTGGAACGTTATCCTGTGCAAGTAAATTGGAGGCAAGGCTTAGCATTGCCACCATGAAGCTGAGTAACACTCGTGTCATGGGACCTGATTTAGGTTAAAGAATAATGTTTAAGATTCGTATGCAGCAGCTGGTTGCCTCCAAAGAAAACTAAAAAAGACTGGGCATAGCCAGCATTGGCTGTCAGTGTAATTTCGGAAAAATCAGTATGGTTTAACTAATTTCAGGTTACGGGCATGGATTGCCCAGTTGGATAGATTTTGAATGGAGAAAATTTGGACGCCTTTGGCTCGAAGTTGTTGAATGCAAGTTTGGTAATATAAGTAAAAATCCGATGCAAATGTACCACGGAAACCTCTCGCTATCCTATACCCTTTTATGGGTGAAAAATAATTTGTTTGTTTTTTGCTTTCGAAAATAGCTAATAATCAATTACTTACGTCAACGTTTTCGCGTTAAATAAAATGCTCAATCATCATTTAGACCCTTGAACAACCTCCAAACCTGTTCATTAGGCACACTCGCAGTAATAAGAATGGTTTCTTTTTTCACCGGATGCTCAAAACTGATACTCCTGCAATGCAAATGGATGGAGCTATCTTTGTTGGGAACTGGGAACCCATATTTCACGTCTCCTTTGATATGGCAACCTATTCGAGCCAATTGGGCACGGATTTGATGAGGACGGCCCGTTTGTAGGTCAATTTTTAGCAGAAAATGCTCTCCAATCTCTGCTATCAATTCATAGTCAAGGTCCGCACGCTTTGCATCTTTTGAACGGTTGCTCAGACTATCCAAAGCTTTAACGACGTTCTTGGAGGTATCTTTCAAGATATAATGTGTCAAGTGTCCGTTGAGCGGTTCAGGTCTTTTGCCAACCACAGCCCAATAGGTTTTCTTGATTTGCCGCTCTGCAAAGAATTTATTCATCCTTTCAAGCGCCTTGCTTGTGCGTGCAAAAATAGTAACACCACTGGCAGGTCGGTCAAGGCGATGAATGGTGCCAAGGAACACGTCCCCCGGCTTCTCATACTTTTCCTTGATATATTGCTTCACTTGGTCGCCGAGGGTTTCATCTCCTGTTTCATCGCCCTGAACAAGAACATTGTTCGGTTTGTTTACGGCTATCAAATGGTTGTCTTCGTACAAAATCTTTATCATGCCGCAAATTTAGTCCTTTGTTTCATTGTTTCACTGTTGCATTGATTCCCGGCTTCCTAGTTAACCTATTCCATAGGAGAATCGGTGCCTTTAGCAATTCAACAATGAAACAATTTCACAATGAATCCATGAATCCATGAAACTATCACTCGGTTTTTCGCCATGCCCCAACGACACCTTCATCTTCGATGCCATGGTTCATGGCAAAATAGACACGGAGGGACTTGAATTCGGAATTGTAATGGAAGATGTAGAGACCTTGAACCGTCGGGCATTGTCAGGCGAGCTTGATGTCACCAAACTCAGTTACCATGCTTATGCCTACCTGCTGGACAAGTACGTGCTCTTGGATGCTGGAAGTGCCCTTGGAAAGAGCTGTGGGCCATTGTTGATAGCCCGCCAGGAGATGACCGACGAGCAAATACAGGATGCAGTGATTGCCATTCCCGGTAAGCTAACGACTGCCAATTTCCTGCTCAGCCTTGCATTTCCCCATGCGACCAAAAAAGTTGAAACCGTTTTCTCTGAAATTGAATCAGCTGTGTTGGAGGGTAGGGTAGCGGCTGGCCTAATCATCCATGAGAATAGGTTCACCTATAAGCAGAAAGGCTTGAAAAAGCTCATAGACCTCGGCGAATACTGGGAAGAATCAACCGGATTGCCCATTCCGCTTGGAGGTATTGTAGCCAAAAGGTCACTGCCTTCCAATGTGTTGAATGCCGTCAACAGGGTCATGTACCGAAGCGTAAAGTATGCCTTTGACAACCCTAACGCATCAAAGGATTTTGTGCGGGCAAATGCACAGGAGATGGATGAACAGGTGATGAATAGTCATATTCAGTTATACGTAAATGAGTTTACCAAAAACTTGGGAGGGGAGGGGAGGACTGCGATAGGACGCATGTTTGACGTAGCGAGGGCTAGGGGAGTGGTGCCCAATTACAATGAAGATATTTTTTTAAATTAAAAAGAAATCTAATTTTTGGCACGAATGTTGAAAAACTATAAAGCGTGTAAGTTTTGGTTAAAGAATTGTAAGATTCGTTTTTTTCGCCCAGGCAAAACCTGGGCTTTTTTTTTGCCCTAAGTTGTCCGGTTTAAAAAAACACGGGTTTCTGTCCTTCCTACTGCACCCTGCACTATCTTTGCGCCCTCAAATTCATTCCATTATCAAATCAAAACCAAGTTTTATGGTTATCGCAGTACCTACCGAAATAAAAACAAACGAAAATCGTGTAGCACTTACGCCAGCGGGTGCGCTAGAACTGAAGAAACGGGGCCACACCGTTTATATACAAAAAGGCGCTGGTGAAAACAGTGGATTTCCTGATGCTGAATACGAAGAGGCTGGTGCCAAGATTTTGGCTACTGCAGCAGAATGCTTCGAGAAAGGAGAAATGATCATGAAGGTGAAAGAACCTATTGAGCAGGAATATCCAATGATTCGGAAAGACCAATTGGTGTTCACTTATTTCCATTTTGCCTCCTACGAGCCATTGACAAAGGCCATGATAAAAAGCAAAGCAGTTTGTCTTGCCTATGAAACGGTAGAGATGCCTGACCGCAGCCTGCCGTTACTGGTTCCAATGTCGGAGGTTGCTGGCCGTATGGCGGTCCAAGAAGGTGCAAAATTCCTAGAGAAGCCAATGGGTGGCCGTGGAATATTGTTAGGAGGAGTACCCGGTGTACAGCCTGCAAAAGTGTTGATTCTTGGCGGAGGAATCGTGGGCATGCAAGCAGCAAAAATGGCTGCTGGCCTCGGTGCCATGGTCACCATCCTCGATGTAAGCCTACCAAGGATGCGTTACCTGGCCGACGTTATGCCAGCCAATGTTGTCACCATGTATTCGAACGAATTGAACATCCGGCGATTATCCAAGACCCACCACCTTATCATTGGTGCCATATTGATTCCAGGTGCAAAGGCGCCACATTTGATCACAAGAGATATGCTCAAAGAAATGGCCCCTGGCACCGTTTTGGTTGACGTTGCTGTTGACCAAGGAGGCTGTTTTGAAACAACCAAGCCTACGACACATGCAGACCCAGTTTATGTAGTTGATGGTGTGCTGCATTATTGCGTAGCCAATATGCCGGGTGCTGTACCCTACACGTCAACGGTTGCATTGACCAACGCCACACTTCCTTATGCCATTCAGCTTGCTGACAAGGGTTGGAAAAAAGCTTGCAATGAAAACAACGCACTGAAGCTTGGATTGAATGTAATTGACGGAAAGGTAGTTTACCAAGGCGTCGCTGATGCCTTCGGGTTGGAATACCATGATGTTGATTCGTTTTTGAAATAATAAGGCAAAAAAGGATTAGCGAACATGGTCAACAACAGTCATGTTCGCTTCTTTTCATCCCACCAACCAAGGTTTCCCCATCAATACCTTTGATAAGTTCAAATAATTGCTTGATAAATGGGTTTTTTAAATTTTTCCTCAAAAACATCCTATTTGCGTTAGGGGAAAAAATTAATTCGAATTTTTTCTTCCCCTCTCGTACCCTCTTAGGAACGGTTTTAAAATAAAGTAACATATTAGGCAGCGATGCGGTATGAAAGCTCCGGGATTTCAGGATGCTTTTGTATTCGTGAAAAGTCTATTTTTTCCTTGTTCGTTTTGAT
>JALHQW010000026.1 GCA_022841745.1 Saprospiraceae bacterium
TGCTTTTTCCGTTGTTTTGAGTTGCCATCGGGTATTGCTCGTTTTTTGTTTCGCAACTCAAACATCGCAAGATTCGATGGCTTTCTTTTTTCCGTCACTACAATCCGTTATAGTCAGCATTTTTCAAAGCTATCTGGCTTGCAATAGGTCAGTTATCAATTTTAAGTGCGACTATTTTAAATTTTTAGATTAGTCTAAAAATATTTTACTGTGACAATAATTTTATATTTTTGCGCCAGTAAAACCTGTTTCATGAAAGACCTATTGACCGCATTCCTGTTTTGTACCCTTACCTGTTTTGTTTCACAAGCCCAAGAAGCGCTGCTTGTTGGCCAAGTGGTCAGCAGCGGCCAAGTCGTACCGCTTGCCTATTGCTCCATCATAGGCCAAGGTAAAACGGACGTGTCCGATGAGCAGGGGCATTTCAGTTTTACCCTTCCAGCGGCGGGGATGTATGAATTGGAGGTAACGAGCCTCGGTTTTTTGCCCTACCGAAAGGAGCTACAACTCATTGAAGGAGCGAACAAATTGGTGGTGGAACTGGAGGAAATGCCATTCGACCTCAACATCATCGTCGTTTCGGGCACCCGTACCGACCGCCGCAGGTTGGACAGCCCCGTTGCTGTGAACGTGCTGACGGAAAACACCTTTCAAGTCACCCAGTCCAATACGCTATCCGAGGGGCTTTGCTTCCAGCCGGGCCTGCGCATGGAAACCGACTGCCAGACCTGCAACTATACTCAATTGAGAATGAACGGATTGGGCGGCAGTTACAGCCAGATTCTAATTGACAACCGTCCCGTGTTCACCCCGCTTATGAGCCTGTACAGTTTGGAGCAAATACCCGCTTCGCAAATTGAGCGGGTGGAAGTGGTGAAGGGTGGTGGTTCCGTGCTGTACGGGGCCAATGCCATTGCTGGCACGGTGAACGTTTTGACCAAAATGCCCTCGCAAAACGAGTGGTCGCTCAGTGGCAACTCGGCACTGGTAGGCGGCGAAGCGACCGACCATTTCCTAAACGCCAATACCTCCATCATCAATGAAGGCAAGACAGCGGGCATCAGCCTCTTTTCCTCGCACCGCAACCGGGAGCCGTTCGATGCCAATGGCGACGGTTTTTCGGAGATGCCGCAGCTTCGCAACAGCTCGCTCGGTTTCAAGACCCAGCTTCGCCCCAACGAGCAGCACCGGCTGTTGCTGAATGGCTGGAGCATCAATGAGTTCAGGCGGGGCGGCAATGCCTTTGACCTGCCTTCCGACCGTGCCGACCAATCGGAAGAGCGCCTCCAGCAGGTTTGGGTGGGCGGGGCAGACTACCGTTTTTCCCCAAAAAACAAGCCCTGGAACCTGAGCGCCTACCTCTCTGCCCAAAAGACCGACCGCCGCCACTACACGGGCATTGACCAAGCTGACGGTTGGGGCACCACTGACAGCAAGACCTGGATTGGGGGCCTTCAATACAACCACAACTTGAAATATTGGCAGGGTGCCAACTCGCTCACGCTCGGCATCGAGCACCAGCACGACGATACTTTCGATGAAATAGCGACCTACAACTACCGCATTGACCAAGTGACCGACCTCACGGGGTTGTTCCTGCAAAGCGACTGGGACATCTTACCGAAGTTCACCTTACTGTCGGGTGTTCGGATGAACAAGCATAATTTTCTCGATAAAATCGTGGCGACGCCCCGACTCAGCGCCTTGTTAAAACCCTTGGATAACCTGCAATTGCGGGCCGCTTGGGCGCAGGGCTTCAAGCCGCCTCAGGCTTTTGAGGCCGATATGCACATTGCCTTTGCGGGCGGCGGGGTATCCGTCATTCAGGTCTCGCCCGACCTACGGCAAGAGACTTCCAACAGCTATACCTTCTCACTGGATTTCAACCGACCCTCTGCAAAGTACATTTATGGGTTTACCTTGGATGCCTTCCATAACCGATTGCTGGACGCTTTTGTGCTGGAGGAAAATGGCACGGATGCCGCTGGCAATATCCTTTTGCTGCGCAAAAATGGCGGCAATTCCACGGTGAAGGGCCTGACCTTGGAGGGTCGTTTCAACTACGACCAAAAACTGCAATTGGAGACTGGCTTCACCGTGCAAGCTGCCCGCTTCGACGACCCCATAGCGTGGTCGGCGGAGGTGCCTGGTACACGAAGCTACCTTCGCACCCCGAATAAGTACGGCTTTTTCACCTTGCTTTTTTTGCCCGAAAATAAATTGAACGGCTCATTGTCAGGGGTTTACACGGGCAGCATGAAGGTGCCTCATTTTGGCGGAGCACCCGGCGTACCGCAGGATGTGCTGTTCACCTCCCCTGATTTTATGGAGCTAAACTGCAAGCTGAACTACCGCCTCCACCTGCACGGGACGGAAACGGACTTGGAGTTCTCGGCAGGGGTTCAGAATATTTTCAACGCCTACCAATCGGATTTTGACTTAGGGAAGAACCGGGACAGCAATTATATTTATGGGCCGGGGAGGCCGAGGACGGTGTTCTTAGGGGTGAGGTATGGTGGTGCGAAAAAGGAGTGAAATTCACAATTGACAACCTCCTTTTATTTCAATTGCATCTTTGCCACTTTGGGGTCAACGTTTACGGTATCATGTTCAAAATCCAATTTGATGCGCCATTTTTGCATGGTTGCTGCACCAATAACTGCTTCTTCGCTAAGGCTCGGAACCACCAAAAATTCATCTGAAAGCAAAACGTCGTTGAGGTAGAAGTCAAGCGTGATACGTTCCTTTATTTCGATGTAATGGCCTTCAGCGGCAGTAGCAACAGACCGGGGTCGGCCTAATTTTGAGGGTTTACCAAGTTTCCCTACAAAATCAGGATTTATGCATGAGAGATTAGCCCCACTATCAAAAAGAGATAATAGATGTGCCTCTCCTTTGGAGCCTACATATAGCAATGGCAATTTAATGACTGACATTTTCTCGATTTTTCACCAAAAATAATAGTTTCCTGTCAAATTCCATACTCTTCAATCTTCCGATACAACGTCGCCAATCCAATTCCCAACAGCTCCGCCGACTTCGTCTTGTTGCCGTTTGTATGGGCCAGCACCTTTCGGATGTGCAGCTTCTCTATTTCCGCCAGTTTCATCAAATCCAATTGGTTACCAGACTCGGTGTATTGGAAGTCGTAGGGCAGGCAATCGAGGGTGAGGTCGGGGCCGGAGGCGAGGATGACGGCCCGCTCGATGACGTTTTTCAACTCCCGGATATTCCCCTTCCAGGGATGGTTGGTCAGTGCCTTTAAAAAGCCCTCCTCCATGCCGAGCGGCTTGCTGCCCATTTTGGCGGTGAACATTTTGATGAAATACTCAGCCAGTAGCTTTATGTCACCCTGCCGCTCCGCCAATGAAGGCAGCCGGATATTGAACACGGAAAGACGGTAATAAAGGTCGAGCCGGAAATTGCCCTTGTCGCTTTCTGTTTGCAAGTCACGGTTGGTGGCGGCAATGATGCGTACGTCCACATGGGTTTCCTTCGTTTCGCCGACCCGCATGAAGCTGCCAGTTTCGAGCACCCGTAATAGTTTGGCTTGTAGGATGAGGTCCATTTCCCCGATTTCATCCAAGAAGATGGTGCCACCGTTGGCTTCCTCGAAAAGGCCGATTTTATCCTTGATGGCCCCTGTGAACGAGCCAGCCTTGTGGCCGAACATCTCGCTCTCTAAAAGATCCTTTCCGAGTGCGCTGCAATTGATGGCCACAAACGGCTTGGCACTGCGCACACTGGCCCCATGTATGGCTTGCGCAAAAACCTCCTTGCCTGTGCCCGTCTCGCCCGTGAGCAGGACGGTGGTGCTGGTGGCTGCCACCTTCTTCGCCATTTCAATGGCATGGTGCATGGGCTTTGATTGGCCAACTACCTTGCTGAAGCTGTGCCGTTTGCTGTTCGCACTGATGTCGGCAGCTTTTGCCTCGAATTGTTTAAGGGCTTTTTCAACCGCCTTGCTTAGCAGGGGAATTATTTTGTGGTTGTCGTCGCCCTTGGTGATATAATCGAAGGCCCCGGCTTTGATGGCCGTCACACTGTCGGGTATGGCACCAAAGGCAGTGAGCAGGATGACCTCGCTCTGCGGGCTGATGGCCTTGATTTTGGGCACCATTTCCACCCCATTGGCATCGGGCAACTTCACGTCGCAGATGACGGCATGGATTTTTTCCTGTTGCAGTAGTTTAAGCCCCTTCGTGCCGTTCTCTGCTTGGAACACCTCGTAGCCTTCCAGCCTGATGATTCTGCTCAACAAGCTGCGTATGTCGTTTTCATCGTCTATAATGAGGATATTTGCTTTCATCGGTAGCAAATGTAGAAAACAAAAAGAGGCTATGGTGAAATGCCATAGCCTCTTTTTTGTAGACATTGATTATCAGCGTATTATATCAATATAGCCCCTCAACAAATTTGGTGAAGGCTCAATCCCCGTCACCCGTTGCTCAAAGACCCTACAAGTATAATAATAGGTGCCATCCGCCAATTCCTTCCCCTTTAGGTTCTTGCCATCCCAATTGATGTTGGGGTCCGTCGAAGTAAAGACGAGTTCGCCCCAGCGATTGAACACTTTTAGGTCTATGCGCTCAACAAAACAGTAAGGATAAGGGATGAACATTTCATTCTTGCCGTCGTCGTTGGGGGTGAAGGCATTGGGCAGGGTATAGAATGGGCAGTTGTCGGCACAGATGACGTTGCTCAAGGGGCTTTCGTTCAGGAAGGTATCCAAAGCCGTGATTGCGTAGCAACCGACCAAGCCTTCCAGCTTTGTGCGAGCATGGAAATAGGTGGTGTCGCCGGATTGGTCTATTTCATAGAGCAATTCAAACGTTTCTGACTCGTTGGGCTTGAAGTAAACCCGGTAACTCACCACGTCATCAGTTTCGGAGCAAATGCTCATCGGGTTGTTCCATTTCAGGTCGTTGCCAAGGTTATCCGCCTCTTGGCACGATTCGCCAGTGTTGCAAATATTGCTCAATTCTACGATGGGCGGGCAGGGCGCCACATTGTCAATAGGGGTTGAGCACTCCTCCTGTGAAAGATTGAACAACGGCGACGGAATGCCTATTATGTTGTAGGTCCCTTCCGACTGCACATAGTAGCAGTATTCCCGGCCATTTAAAAGTCCTGTGTCCACATAGACACTGTCGGTGGTGGTGTCTATTTGGTCCCATGCCGTACCATTTTGTCGGAACACCGTGAAACTGGTGTTCGTCCAAGGCACATTGTACAAGAACGAGAGTGTGTTGCGGTTGTCAGTAGGCGCTATTTGCAACCAGACCGAGGAGGCGCTCGGCGAGTTCCCAACAGGTTGGCTTTCGTTGTTCACGAAGAAATCAATCTTGTAGGTGTAGGGACTGCCCTTGGTGTCCAGTTCTGGGGCTTGGTCGAGGTACTGCAATTGGTTCAATTGCCAGAAAGTAGGGCTGTTGAAAGTGGCGATGGTGGTAAAATTCGTGCCATTGATGCCAGGTGCCCGCTTCAGTTCATAGCGATAAGGGCCTGGGTTCAACAGGGTGTCCAAATCGTTGGCAACTGGCTTGAACCATTTCACCTCGATGGCACCGTTGCTACTTGCCGTTTCCAAAACACTGACGTTGGTTAGCAGTGGCACGTCCAATTTGAGTTGCATGCAAACCTCCTCAGATGCAAGGCTTTCGACTGCATTGTAGGGGTTGCCGGAATCCGTGCGCCGTGTGAACACGCCGAGCACCCGGTAGCAATAGGTCCTGCCCCGCTCCACTTCGTTGTCATGGAACACATAGCGGCCGTTCTGTTCGCTGAGCGAATTGCCGACTTTGGTGTAGCCTTGCCCCTCAAGCCCTGGCTTGCATTCCACGGGAAAGGGGTTGCTGCCTATCCTTCGCCAAACGGTGAAGGCGAAAAAGAAATCGTCTGCTGCATCTTCGCAAACGTATGGCTTTTGCCAGGACACGGTGATTCTATCAGCAGTCGGCACGGCTTGCACATCACGGGGTGGGGGCCCTACCACTTTTATCTGGACCGCCTTTAGTGTTGCCAGGCCAGTGGTAAGATCATTGGTGTTTATGAAAAAATCGTCTTCGGCCTTGAACACAACGGTATAGGGCAGGTCGGAAATATGCTCGCATGCCGTCTTCCAACGGAAAGTCTTGGTGACGGGCTGGGGTTCATGTACCGCCGATGGGGCAGGATTTGGGCGCCAGTCTTCGATATTGTCGGCAGGGCTGATTTCAACACCGAATGGTTGGCCAAGCGCAGAAAGCTTGATTTTATCGCCGGGGTTGGGGTCAATGGCTGTTACCATGAATTCCACCACTTCGCCAGCCACGACGCAGAGCGGGACATTCTCAGTGGCAATGACAGGTGCTTTGTTGTCCAAGCAGTCCACTACCAAAATCTGCATGTCCCGCACAAGGGTGTCAATCGGAACGCCATCACGCCACGAAATGATGATCATAGCGATATTGTATTCACCTGCAATCTGCGGGGTGTTCCAAGTGATGGTGCCATCTTGGCTATTAATATCGAGGCAGCAGCCGAAGTTGCCTACATTCTGCGGCCAGATATAGTTAGGAACGGGGGAGTTGGGCCCCTGCATCGGCACGATGAGTTCGTAAGTCAGCAGGTCGCCATCGGGATCCCAGGCACCGGGGTTATGGACAAAGGTTTCGCCCTTGCAGGCATAGTCAATGGGATCTACCGTCAGAATGGGCGACCTATTACAACCTTCAAACTGTCCGTTGAACAGGGTGAAGGTTGTTTGCAAATGGAACTTGACGGCATCGGAAGCGGGCGGGTTCACGTTCAGGATAAACTCGTTGCGGTTGGGGTCGGTCATTGAGATAGTGTAGCGGCCAGGTCCGTCATAAGTGAATTCAGCTACGTAAATATTGTATTTCACGTCATTTTCCATCGGTACGCCAATTGGCGGGAAGTTGGGGTCGGGCTGTGCACCATTCTTGCGGGGCACCTGCACACAAGTATTGGCTGCATCACCCCAGCACAGTGTCAGGGTATCACGGTCAGCGTTTTCACTGCTTGTCTTGGTAAACGTCCTGATGGTAGCCCTTACGGTATTGCTATTGCAGCCGTTGATTTGTTCCACGATGATTTCCCCGCCACGGTTGTGCGTGGCAAGCAATTTTACGGAAAAAAGGGGCCAAAAAATCCCCAACAAGATAAGGCGTATGGTCGTTTTCATAACAATTTGCTTTGCGACGGCTTTGCAAGCCAAGATTTTTACGATAAAAATAGGGCAATTTTTGGGAACTGCCACCGATTTTAGCCAATTGGTCAGCAAGCGGCTATTCCAATTTGCCCGGCATAAGTAACGAAGGCAGCGGTGTCAAGTTTTTCCCCCAAGCATAATTCTATTAAAATTGTTAAGTCATTTGGCAGCCGCTTTATATTGCCCCAATAAATATTTGTTTTTTCGTAGCGCCCCCACTTTATTTTTTGCCTGATAGGGATTACCTTGCATCATCTTTTAACAAACAAAAAATACTATGCTGACAAACTTATTGATTCTTGTCCTTTCCTTCTTCGGCCTGAACCAACAATCAGGCTCTTCCGGCAAACCTGCCCCTACTAATAAGCCCGGTACAGAGATTCCTAAGCCTTCCATTTATGACAACAAAGGCACAGAAAAGCGTTCTGGCGGAGGCTGGGACCTAAATTGAGTTAAGAAGAACTTCAAAATCCAGCTTCATTTTTCATGAACAAAACAATCTACTATGCTGACAAACATTATCATTGTCGTTTTGGCAGTCATTGTCATTAGTGATGGCACGTTAAACTTCAAGCCGACTAAGAACCCTAAGCCTGGTATTGATGTTGCGGAGCCATCAAGCTGTGACATGAAAGGTGGCTAAATACGAGGAGGCTGGGATCGCAGATGAATCCAACTTTCCTTTCGTTGAATTTAGACAGGAACAAAACAACAAGCCGTTTGGGGCATTGCCTCCAAACGGCTTTTTTTGTGCCAAATTTCAAACCATGCAAAACCAGCGCATACGGGTAAAGCGGTTTTACCAGTTGCTCCGCAACGAAGTCAACTACGATTTTATCAAAACCCTCGACGAGGGTGTGAAACTGCCTGCCCAAGCCTTTTCAGAAACTTTCCTTAGGCATTTGTTAGTTACCGACGATGAAGTTGCTCTGGTAAAAAACATGGCCGCCGAGCTTGGGTTGCAATCCTCCGATGTGCAAGGTTTTGTGAACAGCATGCTCGAAATGGGCGTGCTGGAACGGTTCGACGAGGCTGAAAACAAAAAACATGAGCGTTATGACCGACAAATGCTTTTTTGGGACACCATGCAGCCCGCTTCCGACTATCATGAAAACTGCCTTCGGCAAGAGCGTCTCCTGAAGGCGCACGTGGCTGTGCTCGGCATCGGCGGCATCGGCAACTATTTTGCCCTTTCGTTGGCGGCATCCGGCATTGGCAAGCTTAGCCTCGTTGACGGCGACACGGTGGAAACCAGCAACCTCAGCCGCCAAATACTGTTCTCAGCCGCCGACCTAGGCAACCCTAAGGCCGAGGTTGCCAAGCAGCGCCTCTTGCTCACCAATCCTGATTGTCAAATTGAAACCTACCGTGAGATGGTCTCGACCAAACATGCTTTCCGTTCGCTTGTGGAACGACTTGCCCCCGTGGACTACCTTATCCTTTCCGCCGACCAGGCCGTAGAACTGCCGCTATGGGCTTCTGACCTCCGCAAGGCATTCAATTTCAAGGCAGTGAAATGCGGCTACATGGGCTACCAAGGCTTGATTGGCCCCGTCTTCGGCCCCGATACGCCCGGCTACGACGAGCTTTTCCAACCGTGGGCGGGCCTTATTGCCTCGCAAGACGAGACCGTGAAAGGCTATCATGCCCGCCAAGCAGCACCAGCCAGTAGTGCCTCGAATGCTATCTTTGCCAATATCGCCTGCCTTGAAGTGCTTAAGGATTTGAGCGGCACTGGCAACGTCAACCTGATGGGCAAGCGGCTATTGTTCAACCTGAAAACCCTTGAAATGCGGTGGGGCTAAACTCAGAACATGTTTTGTGCCATCATAATCAGCCCTGAAAATCAGCGTCCATCAGCGTCAAAATTCAATTATTGCGCGGCAAAAAAGACAATAAAGCCCTAGTAACCAGCATCCATCAGCATCCAGCATCCAGTATCACAAAAAACTTGAATCACCACAAAGTCCATATCATGGGAGCCCCCGGCGCAGGCACCACCTCCCTCGGCAAGGCGCTTGCGCAGCACCTCGGCTGTCCCCACTTCGACACCGACGATGCCTATTGGTTCACCGACGACGAACTGCCTTACCGCCGCAAGCGCAACCCCGACCATCGCCGCCAATTGCTCTCCGGACGTTTGGCAACTTCGGAAGGCTGGGTGCTTTCCGGTTCGCTCTGCGGTTGGGGCGATGTCTTTGCTCCGCAATTCGACCTCGTGGTTTGGCTCTGGCTGCCCGCCGCCGTGCGAATTCTCCGCATCGTGCAGCGGGAGCGGCTGCGCTATGGCGATGCCCGCCTTGACCCCGGCGGGGATTTGCACGTGGTTTTTGAAAAATTCAAGGCTTGGGCGGCTGCCTGTGATGGAGTGGGTGGGGGATTGCGAAGCAAGGAAAACGAATTGGCATGGCTGGGGAATTTGACTTGCCCCGTGCTGAAATTCGAAGAGAAAATGGAAATAGCCCAACTTATGGATAGGGTGGTTGCCTGTCTATGAGCATCAAACAACAAATCCTTTTCAAGATGGTAAAAAAATCGGCTGGTTTTTGAAGATTGAGTTTTAGGGCAATTTGAAAACGTCTTCTGCCTTGATTTTAAAGCCTATGACTACGGGTTCAGCGGAGCAGATTTGGTCGCCGCTGCACTCTTCGATGTTTTGGGTGTTGGGGCGGTAGATTTCAACGCTTTGGGCATCTGGATAGAGCAGCCAAATGACTTGGACGCCTTTCTGCCATCAAATTGCCAACCCATCCCAAGCAAGCCCAACCCCCTTGGGCAGCAACTTCGACCGCTCGGCGTGCAGCCCCATTCTGTGGCTGATATGGATGAGCCAAGCCTGTTCAGGTTTTATTTCCTCGATAAATGCGAGTGCCTCCTCCAAGTTCATGTGCGAGTGGTGCTGTGACAAGTGCAGGGCATTGACCACCAGCGTTTTGATGCCATCCAACTTGCTTTTTTCCGCTGGCGCAATGGTTTTCATGTCCGTTAAATAAGCGAAGTTGCCGATGCGGAAACCGAGCACGGGCAGGCTGCCGTGCATCACCTCGATGGGTTGGAAAGGGATACCAGCTACCTCGAATGGTTGGTTCTTTGAAATGGTCTTTACCTCAAATTGCGGAGCACCGGGATAAGGATTTTCTTCAAAGGCGTAGGAAAACCGTTGCTTCACTTCCTTGATGACCGCCTCGGTGGCATAGAGCGGCATTTCTTGACGTTGCATGAAAATAAAGGGCCGCACGTCGTCCAAGCCGATGATATGGTCGTTGTGCTCGTGGGTGAGCACCACGGCGTCGAGCCGCCGCACACTTGCCCTCAGCATCTGCTGCCTAAAATCTGGCCCAGCGTCAATGACCACGTTTCGCCCTTCGTGCGAGACGAGCAGGGAACACCGCAGCCGCTGGTCACGAGGGTCGGAGGAAGTGCAGACTTCGCAGGTGCAGCCAATGATGGGTACGCCTTGGGAGGTGCCGGTGCCGAGGAATTGAAAAATCAAGGATTGAAGGATTAGGTTCCCTACGGGAATGACAAAAAGGATTGAAGGTCAGGGCAAAGGTACTGTATGAACGAAAAGAGGAATAATGGCAGGTAGGAAAAAAATGAAGGCGACCCCTGAATTTCGTTTACATTTTAGTGAGAGTAAACGGGGTCGCCTTCATGTAAATAACGCCTATTTCTTTAAACCAGTACCAATACGAATGGCGGGTTTTGTTCGCTGCCTGTGCGGGCATTTTTTTTCATAAATATTTTTTTAGCAATCGTTCGGGCAATGTTTTCAGCGTGCAGTCCGGCCAAGGCACTACCTTTGGCAGGTGGTTTGGCGACAGTTCGCTGAGCCTGAAAACTGACCTATATCGAGCCTTCCCGACCATCCTCCATCATCTCCCCGGCTGTCGTCCACATGTTCTGGGCGGTGGTGTTCTTTTCCATCATGAACGCCACCATCAAGGGCGTGGAGAACTTGCCGACGATGGAAATCGTGTTCTTCCGTTGCGTTTTTTCCATCGTTTTCAGTGTGTTCTGGCTCAGGCGAATCAAGGTCTCATGGCAGGGAACGCACACGCTTTTGCTTATTGGGCGGGGGCTGGCGGGCACCACAGCGCTGTATTTTTTCTTCCTGAGCATCCAAAACATGCCACTGGCCTCGGCAGTGACGATTGGCTATACCTCGCCCATCTTTACGGCGCTGCTGGCTGTGTTGTTTTTGAAGGAAAAAATGCGGCCCGTTCAATGGCTGTTCTTTGCCGTGTCGTTCCTCGGTGTGGCGGCGCTGAAGGGCTTCGACGAGCGGGTCTCGTGGCTCTACCTGGGGTTTGGGCTTTTTGCTGCCGCAATGTCGGGGGTGGCCTACGTGCTGGTGCGCAGCCTGAAAGGGAAGGAGCACCCAATGTTGGTGGTCTTCTATTTCCAGTTGGTCGGCACGGTGGTCGGTGGGGCGTTCACGCTGTTCAATTTCGTGATGCCACAGGGATGGGACTGGCTGCTGCTGATAGCAACGGGGGCAGCCGCACATTTTGGGCAGGTGTATCTGACCCTGGCCTTGCAGGGCGAAAAAGTGGGCGTGGTGTCGAGCCTGAACTTCTTGGGGGCCATCTTCGCCACTATTTTCGGCATCGTTTTTTTCAAGGAACACCTCACCTTCGGCAACGTGCTGGCCATCCTGCTCGTGGTGGCCGGGGTGCTGCTCAATATCTGGACGAACGCCCGTGGCGGTACTGGCATCCGGCGGTGGGTGGCGAATTTGTTGTCAAAATAATATCCCCAACTATTGGGACTCTTATCGGTGTCTTAAAGAGGAAATCCGTTTATGAAAAAACTAACCTTCATTACCTTCTTTACAATTCTCTTGTTTGGCTGTCAAAAGGATTGTGAATCCTTATTGCCAAATTGCCTAAAAGAAAAAATCAAAGCCAAAGAAATTCATGGCGCAATAACTAGGTACAACTCATCTATAGGCCATGTTTATGAAGTGTTCCCAGGGGATTTCTCTGATGTATATGATGAAAATTGTGACATCGTTTGTTCATTGGGTGGTTTTGTTGGAGTGGTAGATTGTGTTATTGATGGAGATACTTTGGTGCTCACAAACCCTGTTGTTATTCGGGAGTAGTAAGTTGGTGCAAATTGATGCCTATTTTTGCACGAAATCTTCCATCCAATGAGCAAGAACAAAAAGCCCGACCAGTTCGGCTTCGTCTTTTCCACCAACCCCGATTTCAGCTTCCAACTGGAGGAGCAAGGACAGGTTTCGGATTTGCCGAACAACCAACAGCCGCTCAAAATCTGGCTTGACCGCAAGCAGCGCAAGGGCAAGGACGTGACCCTCATCACGGGCTTCACGGGCAGCGAGGATTCCTTGGAAACATTGGCGAAAGCCCTCAAGACCAAATGCGGCGTGGGCGGCTCCGCCAAGGACGGCGAAATCCTCTTACAAGGCGACCACCGTGACAAAGTGCTTGCATTTTTATTGGAAAAAGGCTACACAAAGGCGAAGAAGGCAGGTGGGTGAAGTTGGCAGTTCGCCAGTTGGCAGTTTGCAGTCAGTTCGACAGTTGTTCAGTCAGTGCCAAGGTGAACGCAAGAGACTTAAGGACTATAAGACTGCCCACTGCCAACTGGCGAACTGCCAAACTAATAAGGCCTTCTTCCGCAAATCATCCTGTCCCGCCCATTCAAGTCTTTCCGGGTTTCCACCTGCACATAGCCGTGTTTTTCAAGAATCAAAGCTGAAAGGGGCACATAGAACTCGTTTGTTTCAAGGAAGAGCCAGCCGCCGGGGTTGAGGTGGGTCTTACCAAATTCGGCAATCTTTTTCACAAAGCGCTGTGCGTCGCTGCCGCCGGCAAAAAGGGCCAAGTGCGGCTCGAAGTCCACCACGTTTTTAGGCAAAATCTTGCGCTCCGATTTTGTCACATAAGGTGGGTTGCTCACGATGAGGTCAAACTTGGGCAACTGCTTCCACGCTTTTTTATCCAGGATATTTACTTCGTAAAATTGGACTGCTGCCTTGAGCCGTTGTGCGTTCTCACGGGCCACGTCAAGGGCTGCGGTGCTGATGTCGAGGGCATGAACGTCGAGGTCGGGGCGGCGCTTCTTGATGCTGACGGGGATGCAGCCGCTGCCCGTGCCGATGTCGAGGACGGAACGGATTTCGGGGTGCTGCTTGCAGGTTTCGAGTGCCCAGTGCACCGATTCCTCCGTTTCTTGGCGGGGGATCAGCACGGCGGGCGACACCTTGAACCGATAGCCATAAAACGCTGCTTCCCCCATCACGTACTGCACAGGCTCGTATGCCATCAGCCTTTGGATTATGGAATCGAGGCGAATGAGCTGCTCTTTGTCGAGCTTGGTCTGGCTTGAAACCTGGCTGGGCTTAACGCCAAATGCGTCTTCCAGTACGATGGAAGCAACGCTGATGGCCTCCCCGGGGTCGTAAATGTCGAACAGGGACTGGACAAGATGCTTGAGGGCTTGGGTTGTAGTCATACGAATGTCAGGGCAGTTGTCTATTTTGGCGCAAAAATCACAAAAAACAGGACTATCGTAATGATGAATGATAAATGATGAATGATGAACGGGAACAGACTCATCTTTGCTACGGGTAATCCGAATAAAATCAGGGAAGTACACGAACTGCTGGAAGGCATCTTCGAAGTAGGTGGTTTGCCGGACATCGGCTGCCCGCTCGACCTACCGGAAACCAGCCCCACCATCCCCGGCAATGCACTGCAAAAGGCCCGCTACGTCTTTGAAAACTATGGGGTTGACTGCTTTTCGGAGGATACCGGGCTGGAAATCGAGACGTTGAACGGAGAGCCGGGTGTGTTCTCAGCC
The DNA here is from genome assembly GCA_022841745.1 of Saprospiraceae bacterium. GTDB lineage: Bacteria > Bacteroidota > Bacteroidia > Chitinophagales > Saprospiraceae > UBA6168. Next base: position 14,045 of record JALHQW010000026.1, read on the forward strand.
CGCTATGCCGGCGAGGGCAAGAACGCCCAGGATAACATGGATTTGGTGCTTCGCAAAATGTTTGGGGAAACAAACCGAAAGGCCCGATTTTACACCGTCATTGCTTTGATATTGAATGGTGAGGAGCATCTTTTCGAGGGCATTGCCGAAGGCACCATACGACACGAACCGTGCGGAACGGGCGGCTTTGGCTACGACCCCATCTTTGAACCCAATGGTTTTCAGGTTACATTTGCTGAACTGACCAAGCAGCAAAAAAACGAAATCAGCCACCGTGGGCAGGCAGTTCGCAAATTGGTAAAGTTTTTGACAAGTCTAAACCATTGAAAATCAGCAGAAAAAATTATTTTTGCAAAGTTTTTCGATTTTGAAGCAATTTTTAAAAACAGCAGTGTTGGAAAAAGGCGCTCTGGAATGCCACTGGCCGTCCACCGACCACCGACCGAAAAAACGATGAACTCCGAGAATTTTCACGAATACGTTAAGAACCCCTCGATGCTCCACCAGGTGAGCTACCAGGAACTGAAGAGCCTTGTGCTCCAGTACCCGTATTCGCCCAACCTGCGCTATTTGCTGCTGCTCAAGAGCCTTTTTGAGGATAGCAAGGACTTCGACCGCAACCAGGTATTGGCTTCCCTGACCAGCCCCGACCGCAAAAAGCTTCGCCAATTGGTGAAGCAGTACACCCGCATTAAGGACATGCAGGAGAACTACGCCATGAGCGAGGAGTTCTTGGAATTGAAAGACCTCTCGGCACTGGAAGACTTGGTGGAGGAACCCAATCCTGCCACGGCGTCTGCACCTATTGGCAAGGCAGAGGCCATTGTGCCACCGGTAGTGCCCCCCGACCTTGACGAGGAAATAGACGAGGAAAGCGATCTCAGCTTTTTGCAGAACCTGCATTTCGATAGGGATGAAATTGCAGTGCTTGGCGAAAAGGATGAGCCAGCGGCAGTACCCGATGTTGCGGAGCAGCAAGAAGCCGTTTCACAAACAGCGGCAGCCACAGCGGCACCTGAGCAGGTGGAAGCGGTTGTGGAACCAGTTGCAAGCGAAACAACGCCAGACGAAGTACCAGCGGCCGTTGTCGAAGTGCCTACCATCTCCTTGGAAATTACCAATGAACAAGATGTGCAGCCGATGCCCCGCCCTCGTTCTTCCTTCAATTCTTGGCTGAGGCAGTTCAACCCACCACAGGCTGGGCTTTTGAATACGGAATTGAAGGATATTTCGCTGAACAACCGCCCGCACCATGCGCCACCGCCGCCGCCAATTGTGGAGGAAGACCCGGAACAATTTGCCGAGCATAGCGTAGAAGAGGACGCCGAAATTGCCAGCGAAACCTTGGCCATTTTATTGGAAAAACAAAAGCTCTTTCCGAAAGCAATTTCAATGTATCAGCGTTTACAGTTGAAATATCCAGAAAAAAGCAGTTTATTTGCGGCCAAAATTGAAGAACTGAGCCGGAAGCTTAATTCTTGATACTGGATACTGGATGTTAGATACTAGCTACCAGCGTCAAGCATCCAGCATCCAGCATCAAAAAAAATAGACATCATGTTAGTTACCTTGTCAATTCTGATAGCAATCGTGGCTTTTTTCCTGATTGCTGCCGTTCTGATTCAGAACCCAAAAGGTGGGGGCGTTGACGCCACCTTCGGTGCCCAGGCCAACCAAATGTTCGGTGTGGCCAAATCCGCCGACCTGATTGAAAAAATCACTTGGGGGCTTGCAGCCGCATTGATTATCCTCTGCGTACTTGCCACCTTCGTTTTGGGCGGTGGTTCAGTAGGCCCAGAGATTCAGTCCACTGGTGGTTAAGAAGGGAAATTAGGAAATTCGTTTCTGCATCAATTTCTATTCCTTGCCTGTAAGTAATTGATTTTCAAGAAAATAGCTCTGAGCCGTGCTGCGGCCAGAGCTATTTTTCGTCAACCAAATTGGACATTATAAAGCCTTTAGGCTAATAGCCGCAACTAAATTTCCCAATTTCTTAATTTCTATGAAAATAGCCGCCATCGTCCCCATGCGCCACTCCAGCGAGCGGGTGGTCGGGAAAAACTACCGGGATTTTGCCGGAAAACCCCTCTACCACCACGTTGTAGAAAGCCTATTGGCTTGCTCGGCCATCAATCAGGTCGTCATTGACACGGACAGCCCCATCATTCTTGAAGATGCGGCCAAGCATTTTCCAACCGTCACCCTATTGGAGCGGCCAGCACACCTGCGGGCAGGCGACATCCCGATGAACGATGTGCTGCTGAACACCCTCAACCAGCTTGACGCCGATTTTTTCCTGCAAACGCACAGTACCAATCCGCTGCTTACTGCCGAGTCGGTGGCAAAGGGCGTGGACATTTTCTTGAAAAACTTCCCGATTTACGATTCGCTGTTCAGCGTGACCCGCCTCCAGACCCGCCTTTGGGACGAACTGGCCCGTGCCGTGAACCACAACCCGAACATCCTGCTGCGCACCCAAGACCTGCCGCCGATTTATGAGGAGAACTCTTGCCTCTATATTTTTTCCAAAGAGATTTTGATGCGCAAGCACAACCGCATCGGTGACCGCCCTTACATGCTCGAAATCACGAAGGAAGAGGCTCAGGACATTGATGTGGAGATTGAGTTTCGGATTGCGGAGTTTTTGTACAAGGCGAGGGAAGGGAAGATTTGACAGATTTGTAGCTTTCCCGGCAGGGCTGCATCGAGCGGATGTTTTTTGAAGGGGAGGGGATGATTAGGCCGGTGGTGCTGAGTGAGGAGGGGGTGGGGAAGGTGCGGTGAGGATGCACCAATTATGCTAAATCCTCGATTTAGAATAGACATACATGGTGTTCATTCACAGCCATTAACCGAAAGACGAGCGGCCTCGCCATTATCATGACTTATAATTTTTGTCAATCCAATCATGAATGGTATTATTCGCCAATTTAACCGTTGATTTTCCATGAGACCCGTTTTCAATGAGCGAATATTGTTTCGTTGGCGAATCCCAGTTTTCAAATATTAAATCGCATCCTTTCTTGTCCACGATGCTATCGTTCAGGCCAAAAATCAGGAGCAATGGATAATCCGCTTTTTTGCAGTATTGCAGCATGGAATCCATTATTTTCTTTGACTCATTCATCAGGTACAGGCTGAAATACCGCACCAAGAGTGGGTCATTTATTCTTTCTTCGGATTCTTTTCGGTCTTCTTCATTTTCGATGCTGGAAGGGTCGCCCGCCATATTGACAATCGGTTTATGCTTCCTGAAAACAAAGTACCAGGCGTATTTCAGATAATCGCCCATGCTTGGCGACATGCCTTTCGCTTCCTTCCTAATATAGGCCGGGTTGACCAAAATCGCACCACCAACCTGCTCCAATTTGTCGGCAACTGCCAATAATATGGCGCTGGACATACTGTGCCCAAAAAGCAATAACTTGCTTGGGTTTGCAATATAATCCTTGTCGTGTTTTATGATTTCAACATAATCGTTGACGAAATCAGAGAAATCAACGATGTCCCCTCTTTTTCCATCGGAATAGCCCGTGCCACGGGGGTGAATGACGACGACTCGTTTTGTACCATTGCTTAGTTGTTCGATGATGTCCTTTTCGCTGTTGTGATTGATGCCTGTAATCCCGGAAATTACGTAGATAGTGGCAAACACCTCGCCTTTCGGAAGGTAGGTATGAACAAATATTTTTGTGCCATCGCTGACGGTGTGGAAAATCCCTTCGGATTCATTGACTGGGAGTGGACGGTCTAAGTTTTTCATGGTGGTACAGGAGTTAAATAGAAAGGCGAAAATCGCCACGAACATTTTTACTGAGTCAGTTTTTAAATTCGTCATAGTGACAGTGGTTGTTATTGGAAGGCTATTTTAACCCAGCCTGTCATTTTGTATCAACTACGATTGGTTTGAACCCTTTTATTATCAGGAAAACAGCCAAAACCAACTCAAACAGCGCAGTTGGGGCATTCATGATAAAATAGATTGGCGTTATTATCTTTACCAAATCGAACAGCAGCAACAAGGTCGCTACCAGTGTCAGAACTGAACCCATAAGCCCCCATACGGAAAGCCAAAAAGGAACAATTTTCATTTTGATAAAACTAAAATAAAGCAATAGCCCGCCCATGCTCCAGGGCAATATCATGGCAACATGGTTCATCCAGTCCCTTCCTTGTCTGAGCAGTTGCCCTGTTGTTTGAAAATGAGATGAATCAGGCTGTCCAGCCGCTAGAAAACTTTCGCTCAGCGATAACAACAGCAGCAGTGAGACTATTCCAATAAAAAGAAACATAGCACCAATAATTCGAAATCCGAAATAACCCAGCGCCATCACTTCGCTGTATTGCTTAATAATTGGAAATAATAGCACCGCAATACACGCATAAACAGTCGCCATCGCAAATTGACAAAATACAGCTATCAGAACTTGCGTCCTGATTGATGCTAATTTGATAAGGTAGTCCGGGTACTCTAATGCAGGAACTGATGAGAATATGCCGAATACCAACCCTGCGATTAAGAGCAGGCCGAATGCCCTTGCTATTTTTCTATTAGGATTCATGGCTGAACTTGTTTTTCCTTGCCCATTACCCAAGCTAAAAATGCTGCAGCAATGGTCATCGCCGCCACGCTGCAAGGTAAATCCGCAAGAATCCAGGTTAACGAAAAATGGTTGTTGGAAGCATACAGCCCAAAGTTGATGGAACTCCAAAAAAGAAAAGCCACGATGAAGCCCTTTTTCAAGCCCGCCCCAAATGTTCTAGCACTCGACCATTTAATGACGGTTGCAATGAAAAAGCCCATTGTTATGGCAGAAACGGCCAATGCCCACCCTATCAGTTGGCCAGAAGGGCGCTCCAATTGTTGCTGAAATTCTTCGGAAGCAGGCTGCTGTGTTTCAAAGACGTTTTTCAAAAATAAGAAATGCGCACCCGCATTCACCAACAGGTTGACGACGGTTGCAATTAGTCCGGAAAGGATGAAATTCTTTTTCATGATGGTCAGATTTATTTTGGCTATTTACATATACCCAACAACTCATGCTGCTTGAAGCAGTTTCACACCCCAAGGGATATACCCGATACACATCAATAAAGCACCAACTGCGCTAATTAACTCTATATCAGGGTTGTTCAATAGCAATAGTCCTGCAATAGTGGATACCCCTTGCCATTTATGGATGATTTGCTCTTTCATAAGTCCAAATGCCTGTATCGCCGCACCAATGGGCAACAATGGCAATAACCACACTACCCAAAGCAAGCCCGCTTTGTTTACCATAACACTAAGGAAAGGCACAAACACCTGGAATTCTGCTTCTGGCAAGGTGTCGAACGCCGAGAGCACCAAACACAAGGCTCCTTTATCAACGGCCAAGATGAATGCGCCAAACAAACCAATGATACCGCCCCAAAAACCTGCTCGTTTGCCTTTGCCTTGCAATACATTCATGTTACCAGTAAGCATTATCATGATTACAGGAACGGCAAACATCACAATTAAATGCCCAAAATGATACAAGGGTTGATTGTGAAACCTGCCAACTAATTGTTCAACAGTATGAAGTGCCTCTAATCTTAGGAGATTAGGGTGCATTAAAAACCCTACGAGCAGCATTATTGGAAATGTAATAAGTGATATTGCAAAGCCTTTGTTTTTGATTGTCTCGATTTTCATGATGTTAATTTTAAAAACCAATAAGTTCGTCTATAACAAGCCTAATCTTCATCAACCACTTTTATCGTCACATTCCCTTTTTTATGCCCTTTGTCCACGTATTCATGCGCCGCCACGATTTCATCAAAACTGTATTGCCTGTCAATGAAAGGTTTGAAATAACCTTCGTCGGCGAGTTTTTTAATGAAATTAGTTTGCTCAACCGTGCCGCTGTAAGTACCTCCTATGAGTTTTATTTTGGTTCCCAATAGATTAAACCATAGTTTGATTGTCGTGAATGGGGTTGTTACGGCATGAAGGTAACGTCCGTTTGGCTTGATGACTTTGATGGTTTTTGGAATATTTGTTTTCCCGACCGCATCAAAAACGGTGTCGAATTTCTCGCCCAAATCGGTAAAATCGGTCATGGTGTAGTCAATTACTTTGTCCGCACCCAATTTTTTCACCATTTCCACATTGCTGGTGCTGCAAACGGCGGTCACTTCCGCACCCAGGTATTTTGCGATTTGCACGGCAGCCGAGCCTACACTACCAGATGCCCCGTAAATGAGCAATTTTTCGCCTTTGGCAATTTTCCCTTTTTGCAAAAAGAACCAAGCGGCAAATCCACCAAAAGTCAATGTGGCGGCTTGCTCAAAACTTAAATTATCCGGTTTTAAGGCGATGCATTCGTTTTCGTCCATGCAGATGTATTCAGCATATCCGCCAAATTTATGTCCCCGAAAAGCAAAAACCTTGTCTCCAACCTTGAACTTTGTAACGTTTTTGCCCAGTTTTTCAATAACGCCGGACAGTTCGCCCCCAAGAATGGACAGTTTGGGTTTCGTAAAACCCAGTGCCAATTTTGCGGGCAGCCAATAGGACAGGGGAACGTTGAAGCCTCGCACCCGGCAATCGCCGACCGTGACCGTGGTGAAAAACACCTTAATCAAAACCTGGTTGTCGGTGGGAACGGGGGTTTCGACCTCCACCATCTTCAAGACATTGGGTGGGCCGTATTTAGTACAGGTAATAGCTTTCATATCGTTGTTTTTAATGACGGTCTTTTTACAGGGTTATCACAATGCTACCCTTCTTGTTGCCGCTCTCAAAATACCGGTGCGCTGCCGCTGCCTCTTCCATTGGGAAGGTTTTATCAATGATTGCTGTCATTTTCCCATTTTCAATCAGGTCTTTTATAAAAATCAAATCTTCGGATTTGGGTACAGCCAATGCACATATCACCCTTTTTCCGCCCGTTATGGAAGTCCATAGCATTTGCAGCAGCTTCTTCATTTTAAAACTTACCGATAGATAAATCCCGTTTTGCTTGAGGGAAGCCTTGACTTTTGAAAATGACGCCCTACCCAGAACATCAAAAATGAGGTCGTAAGCCTCCCCATTTTTTGTAAAATCTTGTTTTTTATAATCAATCACCTTGTCTGCCCCCAATCTTTTGACATATTTCATTCCCTCCGTGCTGCATACGCCAATGACTTCCGCACCATAATAATGCTTGGCAAGTTGGACAGCGGCTGAACCAATCCCGCCAGAAGCGCCAAGAATAAGCACTTGATGCCCTTTCTTAAGGTTGGCTTTTTTCAATAAATTTAAAGCCATAGTTGCACCGTAAGGAATGGTGGAAGCTTCTTCAAAGGTCATAGTGGTTGGTTTCTGGGAAACTACCGCATTTTCAGGCATACATAGGTATTCGGCATAAGCCCCCATTTTTTCTTCTGTACAGGCAAATACGGGTTCACCTGTTTTGAAATTTGTTACCTTATCTCCAATTTGCTCAACTACGCCAGCAAATGAATTGCCCAGAATTACCTTTTTCGGCCTACTTAAACCAAACACAAGTTTGGCCATCAGCCAAAAAAGTAATGGCATATTGAATGTGCTTGGAGAGATATATTTGAACTTTCGGGCGAGTATGTCCCCGTAATTCACCGATACCGCATGAATTTGGATTAGGACTTCGTTCGGTTTCGGAGATGGTTTTTCGACCGTCGCCAACTTAAGCACATCCGGTCCGCCGTAAGTCGTGTAATTGATGGCTTTCATTGCTGGTTTCATTTTTAACAGGTTTAGTATGCCCTTGTTCCAGGCTAATGATTTAATCAATAGACGAAGCAATCGCAGTTCACCTATTCATCTTTATTGTTTTTCCAGTATTCATCCCATCTTGCTTTTTCACGTTCCACATCAATATTTGATATCAATATTGGGTAATATTCCTTTAGTGTTTTGCCACTTGCTTCATATTCTGGCAAATTCTCTAACAGATAAAATGTGAGGATATGCCCCAGCCTGTACTCATCATCAATGATTTGGCGCAATTCGTCCGTTTTGAGATGGTTATGCCTGCCGTACAGCACCCGGTCTATTGCTCTGACAAATGATTCACAAACCAAGTGAGTGGCATTATTATAATCGCCTTTAAGCTGCTGTTGCGCCAATTCCACCAGTACTACCAGCCTTTCAGTGAGGTTCGCATTGCTTTCAACAATTGGATTGATGATTTTATGCAGCGGTTCGTGGTAAAACGCACTTGGGTCGGGTTCTCCAGCTGATGGCCCGCTTATTACCCAATAGTCTGACCCAGCCTCGTTGAAAAAAGCTGTGAAATGCGACATTAATGGTATTTGTTGATAGTAGAATTTCCCATTGGCGTGATTCCTGAAATAACCTGTATCCGTCCGACAATAAGACGTTATTTGATTTAAGGCAATTTCAGCAAATGGCTTGTATGGTAGATTGATTGCGTAGAGTTGCTCATAATACTTGTTCCACAATCGCTCAATCTGGGCTATTTTATAAAATTCAGCCAAGATGGAATCGTAGTTTTCAAATCTCTCAAGCCCCTCAACCTAACAGGTATCGCAGATTAGGCCAAATTCAGGAGGAAATTTTGAATTAATGGCATAAACGCCATATCCATAAAAATCTCCGCCACCTAACTTGTCAAAGTATTGACGAATCTTGGTTTTATAACTATCCGTCAGCATTGAATCAAGGTAGTTCCTAATTTCAACCCTAATGGGATGCATCGTTTTATTCCAGTCATGGCTGTACCCTGCCGCATTCATAAAAGCATAGCTTGTAAACAGCCTACTATCCGGTTCGAATACAAAAAAGCCGCCCTTATTATCGTTCTGTGTATTAACTGATGAGCAGAATAGTACACTCATAATGGCTACAATTATTGCCTTTTTCATGTCCGTTCGCTTTTTTTTGGTTCGGGTTAGGCGGTAACTCCATGATTACCGCCTAACTATTATACTTCTTACCGCCCATATTTTTTACTACTTCGTGAATTCAACCACATGGGCGCTCACCGTTACGGTTCTTCTGATAAAAAAAGGCGCAAAACCACTGACCTGTTCCTCTGTCATCACATTGACGATGGCTTTGGAACCGTTCATCAGGTTGGCTTTTTTCATCATATCGGAATAGGCGTTTTCGAACAATTGCCTTTTGTCCACGCCTCCTATTCCGAAGATATAGGACACCTCCGAGCTTCCGCTCACTTGGTCAATTACCTTGAAGTTGTCGTTATTTAGCTGCACCTCCGTGGCATTTTGATTATGGTTTGATATAATGGCGGCGTTGTAGCCACAGGAACTGAAGAATACCGTGATTATTAACAACACGGGAAAAATGGTGGTTTTTTTCATGGCAATAATGAATTTAGAAAAAGTTAAAGATTGTTTTAAAACTTAAATCCCAAATGCAGTCCCGGCTCACCGAGGAAGTAATTGTTCCATTTATCGTCTTTTGCCTTAAACTCCGCTGGAACATTGGTGCTGACGGGCCAATACGTGGCAGCAATGGATGGTTCGATAAAAAACCTGTTTTTGAACAAGGGAACATGGTAGCCCAACCGCAGCGTCGAAAAAAGTTGAAAGCCTTTTTGGATGGTTTCATCGGCCTCGTCCAAGTAAATCCTGCGGAAAGGCACGACTTGCAAGGAGGTATAAAGCCCCTTCCATAAAAAACGTTGATAGACCACGCCCACACCATATTCCCGGATGCTGCCCGGATATTCTTCGCTTTCCTCGCCGAAGGACGAACCAAAAGGTATGCCCAAAGGTGCCGGGTATTTCCAAGTTATTGCTTCCAAGGATACCACGTCTTTTTCGGTAACCCAATATCCAATATTTAATTGAACAAGGGATGGCGGGTCGGGGAACAAATTGCCCAACATAAAGGCCGTGGTGCCGACGTAACGCTTGTAATAGGAGGGCCAGAAATCCCATTTTCCCTGGTCTTGCTGTCCCAAAATGGAACTTACGCTAAGGAGTCCGGCAAGGATGATTGGAATTGCTTTGCGTAACATGACGATTGGTTTTTAATTGTTAAAGGAAGGAAGTCGCCGTTAGCGTACCCAGGGATACCAAGGAACGGCGGTATCTGTGCAGGGTTAAATCTTCAATAAGTTAGCAAGGAAGGTGATTGGCTTAAAATTTTACGCCAATATATAAATTGGGTTCAAACAGGAAATAGTTGCTCCATTGATCTTCTTTTTCCTTGAATTCTCCCGGTGTATTGGTGTCAATTGGCCAATAATTGCAATGCACCTGTGGTTCTATGAAAATCCGGTTTTTAAACAATGGAATATGATAGCCCAAGTGGTACGTGGTATATAATTTGAACCCGTTGCCAATCTCTTTGTCATCAGTATCCAAATAGGTCTTGTATAAGGGCAGGACTTCTACCGTTGCGAACAAACCTCTCCATATCATGCGCTGATAAGTAACACCAACCCCAGTTTCCCGCAACCTACCCGGGTAGTAGCTGCTCTTTTCCCGAAAACTTGATTCCCAATACTGAATGCCCATCGGGGCAAATAATTTCCAAGTGGCTGCCTTCAGTTCCACCCTATCTTTAGGGGTGATTTTATAGCCAACATGAATTTCATAATGGTGAAGATTGGTTTCTTCTGATTCAAAATTGACAAACGACAGAAAGGTAGTGCTTATGGAGAATTTGCGGTAAGGAACAGTTTGCTCAAAACTGCCTGTAATGGTTGGACTTTGATGCTGCTTTGATGTGATTGTAGATTGGGCATCATGGTTTTGTTGCCCCAGTAAGGTCCCAAGGCTCAGGAACCAAACAAATACGATTGGGAATGATTTGTTTGACATGGCATTCGGTTTTAATTATAAGAGTTTGGGCGGTCGCATGGATGGCCAACTGATTTACTGGTTCTTATCCGTTTTTGTCATTGCGAGTAATTCCCCAAGCCGATGATATAGCCCATGCCAAAGCTGACGTATTGGTTGTGCCAGTGAAATTCGTCGGAAGCATCGGAAGTATCGAGATTGTTGATACTGCGGCTGAGGCGGCTATCAAGGAAAACATTGCCGGGGCCCAGCTTGAAATCCACACCAATGCCGAACAGGGCACCAATTTCAAACTGGTTAATTTCGTCTTTGTCAAAATCAATATCAACTTCGGTATTGCCGGATTTGACCTTGCCATTAATGGCATAGCCAAACGTGGGACCTAAAACCATCGTGAATTTCACGACGCCGGAGCCGAATTTCCCTTTTAAAAGGACGGGAACCTCGATGTAATTAAATTTAACCCTGTATTCTGTATCGTCGAGAAGAGTAGTTCTGTAGCCTTTACGATTAAAAGCGATTTCTGGTTGGATGGCAATTTTTTTGGTGATGCCAATTTCAGCGAGCAATGTAGCATTGAGGCCGGGAATGACATCTCTATAGGATGTTTCCCACGTGCCATTGTTTTTTTCTTCCAACTCTGCCGAAGCAAAGTTTACTCCTCCTCGTATGCCCAACCCAATTTGGGCGTACAGGATGTTGAAAGTACCTGTGAACAGGAGCGCAACGAGAATTTTGAGACCTGCTTTCATGGCTATGGATTTATGGACTGCTTTCAATCCAAGTGCAAATCTTGTATTCTATTTTCCTAATATTATATGATTGTAAGCAGTTTTCAGTATGACTAAAATCAATGGGCGTAGGGCTTGTTAATGTGCATCCTTAGCTCGTATGCGGAGGGGCTGATGGGGAATGGGCTGGAGTGAGCAGTTATCCCCGATACGGTTCAATCACCATTTCCCACCGCTTAATTGAATTCCACACCGGGTCGCTCCCAAAAATTAGGGCATCCCATGCCCCCGCCCACATCTTTGGTTCATCAAACTGAAAACAGGGCGAAAACAGCCCAAAAACTCGAACAACTCTTTAAAGCGCCATTTTTAAAACAAACCATGCCATGCAAAATCCAAAGTTTCACCCGTATAGGAATGATGGCCTAAACCACCTTTACGAGTTGCTTTTTTGCGATAACGAAGCGGCCTACAGCAATAGCGGCCCCTACCCGTGGCCGGTCATTTTCGCTGACCCGCCAGATGCCGACGCACTGCTACAGCTCGCCAGTGACACCAACCAGGAAAGCCGCCTTCGGGCATTGGCCGCCAATAAGCTTCGCTCCATCGGCGGGGCTGCGCCAAAGGCAGAACTGCTCGGCGTCATCGCAGAAGTAGGCATGGAAGATGGCCTCGATGTGCTCGCCGCCTTCAGTGACGGCACGGCCCGTTACCTCAACCACACCGAAAAAGCCATCATTGCCGATGCGCCAACGGAAGCCACCAACACCCTTATCAGCGCCCTTTGGCACCACAGCATCAGCGTGGTCAACAAAATAGGGCCGTGGGACAAGCCCCGCCTCGAACCACCACGGAAGGGCATGGTCAGGTTGAGCTTTCTCGTATCCGGCCAGCTTTATTTCGGGCAAGCTCCAATGGATGTGTTTTTCAAAGACCCCATGGCCGGGCCTGTGTTGGATTCGGCGACGCAATTGATGGTGTATTTGACGGAACATACGACCAAAAATTGATAGGCCTCACTGGTAAAACGACAAATTTAATAAGCAAATGGCCCATGAAGGTTTAGCTTACAAACAAAGGGGACTTGGCCTCATCGCCCCCCTGCTTATTGCGATAAAGCGAATTAGGCCAATTTTTTTAATCAGCTAAATTTTTAGGAAACATGAGAACCATCTTCACAGCAATAGCAATGGTTGCTGTGCTTCTACCCTCATGGGGTCAGGTCAGCATAGAGCGCCAAGTCAGCGCATCGAGCGGAAAAAGCACCTTTAATGGCATGCTTGTCGTTGATTGGACCTTGGACGAAACCTGCGTTGAGACCTACGCCGACAATGGCGGGCTGATGGTGTCGGAGGGGTTCCACCAAGTGGGCCTTACCGCAACGGCAACCAGCGAAGGACCGCTACCCTACCAAGTCCAGGTGTTCCCCAACCCCGTCTCCATGACGCTCTATGTCAGTGCCGATGCAAGCGGCTCACTAACCGCCAGCCTTTTCAGTCTGGATGGCAAGGAACTCAGCTCGGCCAGCCTTGGCCTTCCCGTAGAGCGGGCGGCCATCAGCATGGCGAAGCTGCCAGCAGCCACCTACGTCCTTGTCCTCAAAGACCAGAACGGCTCCTCACAGGCATTCAAAATCCAAAAAATATAAGGCCACCAAAATTCCTCCAAGCTGAGTACTTCAATGCAACGCATTGGTATTCAATGCCTTTTGCCATCATAAATCAAAGTCCTTAAATACACTTAATCCAATGAAAAAGACATTACTGTTGCTTTGCCTCCTGTCCGCTATGGTGCTTTCGGCCTTCGGCCAAACCGTGCCACAGGGCTTCAAATACCAGGGCGTCGCCCGAAACGGCGGCAGCGTGGTCGTCGGCAATGTGGGCCTACAGCTCTCCATCCGCCAAGGTACGGCCATCAGCACGGCCGTTTACCAGGAACAGCACACCACGTTCACCGGCCCGACGGGGGTCTTCTCCCTGAACGTCGGCAGCGGCACTGCCAGCAGCGGCGTTTTCGCCGACATTGACTGGGGCGGGGGCCCCTACTTCCTCCAGGTCGAACTCGACCCGGCAGGTGGCACCGACTACACCGACCTCGGCGCTTCGCAAATTCTGAGCGTGCCCTATGCCATCTACGCCGAAAAAGCTGGCTCCGTGGAGGGCGACAACGACGGCGATCCATTGAACGAGCTGCAAACCCTCGGCTTCGACCCGGCGAGCGGCGAGCTTAGCATCGTCGTCGGCAACACGGTCACATTGTCCGCAGGCCCGGCTGGGCCACAGGGGCCGGTTGGCGCTACGGGTGCAGTAGGCCCAACGGGCCCAACGGGTCTAACAGGCCCGATGGGCCCAGTTGGTGCAACTGGAGCAACGGGCGTCGCAGGCCCAATTGGCCCGATGGGAGCAACTGGTGCCAATGGAGCAACAGGTGCAACTGGTGCCAATGGCGCAACTGGCCCGATGGGTCCAATTGGCGCAACAGGCCCAGCTGGCCCACAAGGCCCAGCCGGCAGCTACACCGCTGGCGCTGGCATCAGCATTAGTGGCGGCATCATCACCAATACAGGCGACAACGACAACTCACCCACCAACGAGATACAACTGCTTTCCCTTTCTGGCAGCACCCTGAGCCTCTCCAACGGGGGCGGCAACGTCAACCTGCCCACTGGCGGGATACCAGACAAGATTCAGGACGCCGACGCCGACACGAAAATCCAAACAGAGGAAAGCCCCGATGAGGACATCATCCGCATGGACTTGGCAGCCTCTGAGCGGCTGGTACTAAGGCAAAATGCCGGGGGAAGAACCATGCTTGAATTGCCGAACAATGGCAATAATACTTTCGTTGGGGCAGGGGCTGGCGAAAACAATACATCTGCCATCCAGAACACCTTTGTCGGTAGCACTGCAGGGAACGTCAATACCACCGGCTCGAACAACACCGCCTTTGGCAACGGGGCTAATTTCACCAATGCAGGCCTGAACAATACCACCTGCATCGGCAATGGCTCTGGCGGCATCAGCAACGTTGACAACCGCATCGAAATTGGCAACACCAGCGTCTCCTGGATTGGCGGGCAAGTCAACTGGGGCACCTACTCCGATGGCCGCATCAAGACCAAAATACAGGAGAACGTGCCCGGCCTCGACTTCATCACCAAGCTGCGCCCCGTCACCTACCACCTTGACATCCACAAGCAAAACGACCTTTGTTTCAAAGGAAAAAAGGAAATCGGCGATTGGGATGGCATGTACGATATTGAGCAGCAACAGATGTGCACGTGGAGCGGTGGGCTTACCAAGCGCATAAGGCCAATGAAACGGACTACTTGCTCTCGGATTATTCTTGGGTAAACCATGAGGACACTTACATCAAAAACAGCCTCGTGATTGGTGATAAATTAAAGGCCAAAGTATCAGTGAAAGTCCGAAGTAAAGCAGCACCAATTACCAAGGAATATGAGTTGCCGTTTACCTTATAATAACCTTGTTGATTACCCACAGAATAACATCTATCATTCCCGAAAAATCGGGACAGGCTTTGTAACCCCTCGTTTTAACGAGGGGATGGGCGAAATGCACGAAATTCATCTATCTTCTTTTCAAAACATCACATAAAGCTATGATGTGGATGTTCTGTAAAGAAGATAGATGTAGGGTATCGTTGACTCAAAGCCCCCGGTTGAAACCCGGGGGTTACAAAGTCTGTCCCGATTTTTTGGGAATGATAGATGTAATTCGTTCATTATCAACGTACTATTCTGTGGGTAATGGAAAGATAATAACCTTGGAAAACCTAAATTTGGAGAGAAGGGTATTATGGATAAATGGCTTAAAAAACATTGAACCAATGACATTATTATTCTGGATTTGCTGGATAATTAACCTGCTGCTTTGCGCCATTGCCATCATTGGAAAAGGCTTCGCCGATAGTTTCCATAATAAAAGTTCCGTACCTTGGCTTGCCATCTTGTTGGTAGGTTGCACGGTGGCGGGGCTGGTGCTGCAAGTGTTTTTTAAAAAACCAATATGGGCATTAAGTGCAGTAGCTTTGCCACTGGTGGCCATGCTGGTTTTGTATGTTTATGAGAAAATCATGGGCGTGTAATTTGATGGGGCAATGCCCCCATAAACACCAAAATCAAATGAAGGCAATCCATTTTTTCTACACCGGGCTGGCCATTGACGGCCTTGTTTTGGCCTTTTATGTTTCCAATTTTTTTATGGAAAAATGCCTTGTCCGGGATATTACCAATAGCACCGTGGATGGCTTCAGCGACAAGGGGAAGCTGCTTTTGTGGCTATTCCTCCTGCTGTTGGTGGCGGTGATAGGTGCAGCTTTTTGCCTGAAAAACGCAGGCAAACTGCGCTTAGCAAATATCCTGCTTTGGCTACCTGCCCTGCCGATGGCCCACCGGGATATTAATCTGTGGTGGGTTTGCGGTTTTGTTCATTATTGGTAGCAAATAAAAGCCTATTATTCATCCAAATAAATCATGGAAATCAAGCAAATCATCAACCTCGCCGTTTGTTCGATGTTCGTCATCGCCGGGACGCTTTTCGCTGTCATTGCCTGGCGGGAATGGCGCAACGTGGGCCGCATCATCAAAATGGGCGAACAGACGCAGGGCATGGTCGTCGAAATGTACCGGCGGCCCAGGAAGGTTGGCGAAACTGGAACGCCCAATTCCTTCGCCCCGGTCGTGCTTTTTACCACCAACAAAGGCGTTCAGCAAAAATATTACAGCACGTTTTACACCGCTATGGACATGTATCAAGTCGGCCAAACGGTGGACATCTGGTACCTACCCGACGAGCCGGAAAAGGCCTCCCTGGAAGGCGCAGACGCTTGGATTTTGCCAGTTGTGTTCGGTGTTTTTGGAGGGGCGATGTGCCTGATTGGCTATCCTTGGCTGCTCGGCATTTTGCGGCAAAAACTCCATTTCTAAACCCCGGAAGCAGGGTGATTTTTATCAAAAAATAAAAGCAAATGCGAAACCTCCTCGGCCCTGAACTCCTTTGGTTGCTCATTTATGGTGTTGCCCACCTCGTGGCCAAAGCCAATGTGCCGCCCACGAAAGCGATAGACGATTTCATTGGAAACTGCTGGCTTTATATGCCCATGCTGGCGGTGCTGTGCTTCTCCCTATGGTGGGTGCCGGCGGTAGAGAAAAACTGGCTGTTGCTGCGGGTTTGGGTGGTCAGCATATTGGCCGGACATTTTGTTTTGGAGAAAGTCTTGAGTGCATACAGCACGCAAGGGCCGGGCAATGGGATGAGCTGGTTGGCTGGGATGCTTTGGCTTTTTGTGGTGTTGGTTGTCGGGAGTATTATTGTGAAAATCAGGTTTTAATGATGAAAAAATTGGGCTTGTTCACTTATCGGTCGGCTGTTCTTGACTGGCCCCGTTACCTTACCAGAGCAAGGAAGATAGCTTTGCGATGTAAAATGAGAAAAACTTATGTCGAAGGGCCCTGTCAGATTGCACAAAAAAAAGCTTTCCGGTTTTCCGTTTCGTAAATTTGCCAGATGAGCGTCAACCCAAAGCGAGCCTTGAATATTTTGCTTCCAATACTGCTTTGGGTGCTGCCGTGGCAATGCCTTGCCCAATCCAGCCAATTCCTTGAAATGGAGTCCTTTGCCGATGCCCCCGGGTTGAGTGGTATCGAAGTCATGGACATCCAGCAGGACCGGTTGGGCTATCTTTGGGTGGCCACAGCAGATGGGCTGTTCCGTTACGACGGCTACACTTTCAAACCCTTCCGACACGTGCCGGGCGACTCGACGAGCATTGCACACAACAACGTCCAATATATTTTGGAGGACAAAAACGGCGACCTCTGGCTATCATTGGCAAGGGGGGGGCATCAGCCATTACGACCGGGCAACGGGCCGATTCCGAAACTACCCTTTCACCCAAAAACTGAAACCTTCGACCGCCCCAGTGACGGGGCTGTTTTTCGACCGGAAAGGCAGCCTCTGGGCGGGCGTCGCCTTCAACGGCATCGTGCGGTTGGACGTAAAAACGGGCGGGTTCAAACTGTTCGACCTCGTGACCGCCGAAAACTCGCCCCACCTGACCGCCGAAGATTTGCCTAACCACAATATCGGGTTCCGTTTTTTTCAAGATGAGCGTGGCAAACTCTGGGTCAGCACTGTGGGTGACCTCTACGTTTTCGACCCTGAAACGGGTGCTGCCAGGCCCTGGCGACCCATGAAAAAACTATCACCCGACCCCGTTTTTACCGACCAAGCCTACTCGCTACTGCCGGAGGGCGAACTGCTTTGGACGGGCGGCTGGAGAAGTGGCCTTCGCCGGATTGACCGCCAGACGGGTGAGTGGCGCCAATTCATGTTCAAACCCGATAAAACACTGTCGTTTAACGACAACATCGTGAGCGATTTTATTAGAAAAGGCCCCGACGAGTTCTGGATTGGCAGCAAGGGACGGGGGCTGGGCATTTTCAACAAAAAGACCGAACAGTATTACTGGTTTGCTCAACACCCAGAGCGGATGGTCGGCGGCTCGCCACCGATTTTGGTTGGGGAATTGGCATCGGACAACCACGGGAACCTGTGGGCTGTGACGGAAGGCAAGTTGGTGCGCTTTCAGATGAAGGACAACCCTTTTCAATTCACAAAGGTCAACGCTAGCACCAAAGGAAACTTCGGCATCTCCCAGTTGCTGGAAGACCGGGAAGGGCGTTTTTTGTTCATCGGCACCCACTACGCCGACGGACTGCACGTCATCGAAAAAAAAACAGGGAAATCGCAAGTGCTCAAATTTTGGGCAGCACCAACGGAAGGTGGGTCACTGCTCGTCATGGACCTCCTACAGGCAAGGGACGGAACGATTTGGGTGCTGACCCATCATACCATACTGCGCTACGACCCCGATACCCGTCAATTGGTGACGCCCGTGCAGCCGCCCCATTACGCTGAAGGAGGCGTGTCGAATTTTTACACTGAGTTTGCGGAAGACCCCCTTGGCAACTTATGGCTCGGCACCACGTCTTTGGGCGTCATCCGGTACGACCCCAACACGGGGCAGGGCCAGCAGTTCCTGCCCGATGAAAACGACCCCAACAGCATAGCCACCAACGTCATAGGCTCGGTGGAGGTGGACGGACGAGGCCGGACCTGGTTCGGCAGCCGTAACAATACGGCTTATGGCTACTACTTGCCCGGTGAGCGCAGGTTCGAGTATTTGGACGGCGAGGGCAAGGTGACGGCAGCGCGGGCCACCCTGCGCATGAACAGTTTTTTTGCTGCGCAAAACGGCGACATCTGGGCCTGCACCGAGGGCGGCATCCTGCACTTCGACTGTTCCGGCGAACGCCCCCGTCTTCGGAAAAAATACACGGTGGCCGACGGGTTGCCCGGCAATTATTTCATCCACGGGGTGGAGGACAAAGAGGGGGTTTTTTGGGCCATTGCCCAAAAATTGGTCAAGATTGACAAGGCCACTGGGGAAATCACCTCCTTCGGCAAAAAAGACGGTTTCAACTTCGCTGCCAACAGGCTCAATATCGGACCGGACGGCAACGTCCATATCCGGGCGGACAACGGCTATTTTACCTTCGACCCCAAGGCGCTCGGCGTGGAAGAAACCATCGTGCCGATTGCACTCACATCGTTCAAGATTGACGGTATCGAGTGCTATCATGGCAGCCACCTCGCACCGGCTGGACAGTTGGCCATACCGCCCGACAGCCGCTATTTTTCCTTTGAGTTTGCCGCACTCGACCTGGCCCAGGCCGAGGAACGGGAGTACGAATACCGGCTGCGAGGATTTGACAACCAATGGGTTAAATGCCAGGAAAATCGTTCTGTGAACTATAGCAACATACCGCCTGGGCATTATACTTTTCAGGTGAAACAAGCTGGGGCATCCGATGCCGATGCCCTGAACGTGCCATTGCAGGTGCAGGTCTCCTTTTACCGAACGAACTGGTTCTGGGCAATTATTGCTGCGCTCGCCCTATTGGCTGGAGGCCGTTTTTACCAAAAACGCCGGGCGGAAGAACGGCAGCTGGGCGACCTGATGAACAAGGCCCAACTGCTCGAAAAAGAAAAGGCCGTGGTGCAGTACGAAAGCCTAAAGCAGCAACTGAACCCGCACTTCCTGTTCAACTCGCTGACCTTGCTCGGCAGCCTCATCACCATTGACCCGAAGGCCGCCGTAGGCTTCCTCGACAGCCTGAGCAAGACCTACCGCTACATCCTGAAAAGCAGCGAGCGGGAGACCGTGCCATTGTCCGAGGAACTGAAGTTCGGGGAGTCGTTCGTGAAGCTGCAAAAGACCCGGTTCGGCGAGGGCCTTCAGGTCAATTTCAAGGTGGAGGAGGAGGATTTGCACCGTAAAATAGTGCCCGTCACGCTTCAAAACTTGCTCGAAAACGCCATCGAGCACAATATTATAGACGAGGATGATCCGCTCGTGGTTAGCCGTGTTTGTTGAGGACAGCTACCTCGTGGTGCGCAACAATTTGCAGCGCAAAAAATTCGTGGAAACGAGCAACAAGCGGGGCCTGACTAACCTCAAATCTTTTTACAGTTACCTGTCGGAAAAGGAGCTGGAGGTGTCGGAGAATGGGCAGTTTTTTACGATAAGAATACCCCTGATTTGATTTCAACATAACCGCACGAAGGCACAGCGCCTCTCTATTCCATTATGCCTCCGTGCCGCTGTGTTTAAAAAATACGTCATGATAAAAGCAGTAATCATCGAAGACGAGACGCTCATTGCTCGTGAGTTGCAGGCGAAAATCGCTGCGGTGGCCGATGACGTGAAAATCGTGGAGGTGCTGCCCAGCTTGAAGACCGCCAAGAACTGGTTCTTGCAACATGCCGAACCCGACTTGTTGTTCATGGACATCCAACTCAGCGATGGGGTGAGCTTTGAGTTGTTCGAGCGTTTCGAGTTGGGCTGCCCGGTGATTTTCACCACGGCCTACGACGAGTACGCCCTGCGTGCCTTCAAGGTCAATGGCATTGATTATCTGCTGAAACCCATTGACAATGAGGAACTTGCGAATGCCGTCGAGAAATTTCGCCGACAGGCAGAAAGCACGGCCAAGCCGCCCAACAACTTTCAGGATCTACTGAAAACCATGCAGCAGCCCGTGGTTGGCAGGCAGGTTTTCAAGGAAAAATTCATCGTCAGCGTGCGCAACACTTGGGTGCCCGTGAACACGAAGGACGTGGCCTGCTTTCTTCGGAATAGCCTGAACTACCTCCACACCTTCAGCGGCGAGAAGTACATCCTCGATTTCAGCACCCTCGAAGAAGTGGAGGAACTGCTCGACCCCAAGGTTTTTTACCGTGCCAACCGCCAGTGCATTGTCCATATTGACGCCATTCAGAGCGTGAAACCACACGAGAACCAAAAGCTGACGTTGACCCTGAAAGCTCCCACCAAAATGGAGGTGGACGTGAGCCGGGAGAAGGCCCCGGCATTCAAGAAATGGTTTGATAGGTGAGAGATTGTTGGATTATTATATTGTTTGATTGTTGCTGACGTTACAGCAAACTGCGGTTTTTCAAAAAGAAACCAAGGACAGTATTCTCCTCAAAAATGCAAAAGACCTTGTGGAGAATTGTTTCTGGACGACGAAAGGCTCGATATCTTTTCCATCGCTGCATGGTTTTATTTCTTGGCAAATATACGGAAAGCTTCGCCTCCCATCTCGCCGCAAAGCCGTAATCTTGCACCTCCAACTTTTGCTTTTTACTTTGTACTTTTTACTTCCATGACTTCACCCGTACCACAACAACGCAACTACCTCGATGAACTCAACACCATCCAGCGCCAAGCGGCCACACAGATAGACGGCCCCGTGCTAGTCGTCGCTGGCCCCGGCTCCGGCAAGACGAGGGTGCTCACCTACCGTATCGCCCACATGATTCAGTCGGGCATTGCCCCTTGGGAAATCATGGCGCTGACCTTCACCAACAAGTCGGCGAAGGAGATGAAGGAGCGCATCTCGAAGGTGGTAGGGCCTCGTGGCGAGCGGGTCTGGGCGGGCACGTTCCACTCCCTGTTTGCGAAGATACTCCGGGTAGAGGCGGAGCATATCGGCTACCCCAGCAATTTCACGATATACGACTCCGACGACACCAAGAGCGTGGTCACGGCCATCATCAACGAGATGAACCTGAACAAGGAGCAGTACAACGCCAATACCATCAAGTCCCGTATTTCGTCCTGCAAAAGCAACCTCATCACCCCCAAAGCCTACCTCAATCGGGCGGACATGATGGAGGAGGACAAGGCGGCCAAGCGTCCGTTTTTCCAACAGATTTATGAAAAATATGTCACCCGATGCAAGCGCAGCGGTGCCATGGACTTCGACGACCTGCTGTTCCGGCTCTACGAGCTGTTCCAGAACCACCCAGAGGTCACTAACAAATACCGCAAAAAATTCCGCTACCTGATGGTGGACGAGTTCCAGGACACGAACCACCTCCAGTATTCCATCGTCAAGAAGTTTATCAGCTACGAAGGCAGCCCCCGCAATATCTGCGTGGTGGGCGACGATGCGCAGTCCATCTACGCCTTCCGAGGTGCCACCATCCAGAACATCCTCGACTACGAGAATGACTTCAAGCCGCATGGCATTCGCATTTTCAAGCTGGAGCAGAACTACCGCAGCACCGAGCATATCGTTCAGGCGGCCAATGAGGTGATTTCTTTCAACCGCAACCAAATCCAAAAGACGATTTTCAGCGACAAGGGCGAGGGCCAACGCATCCGGGTCATACGGGCCATCACCGACAGCGAAGAAGGAAAACGGGTGGCCGACTCCATCATGGAGCAGAAAAACCGCTGGCATTTGGCGAACAAGGAAATCGCCATCCTGTACCGCACCAACGCCCAAAGCCGGGTCTTCGAGGAATGGATGCGGCATTACAACGTGCAGTACCGGGTCTATGGCGGCATGTCGTTTTACCAGCGCAAGGAGGTGAAAGACCTCATCGCCTACCTCCGCCTCGCCATCAACCAGCAGGACGACGAGGCGCTGCGCCGGGTCATTAACTACCCCAAACGGGCCATCGGCGGCACCACGATTGACAAAATCGCCGCCACTGCCGACTCGCACAGCATGACCATGTGGCAGGTGCTGCCGCAGGTGGACCTGCCGCCCCGCACCCGCAACTCCATTGACCATTTCGTGGCCATGATTCAGGATTTTGGGGAAAAGGCCAAGTCGCACGACGCCCACGTTGTCGCCGAGTACATCGCCCGCCGCTCCGGCCTCATGGACGAACTCAAGCAGGACACGACCGTGGAAGGCATCCAGCGTTTGGACAATATCACGAGCTTGTTGGATGGTATAAAAACCTTCGTCGAAGATGATACGATTGGCGCAGAACGGTTCACCGTGGACGGCGAGACGGAAGCCCTGGCCGAAGGCCCAACGGATAGTTTCGACAAGTCGCTATCGGCTTATCTGCAAAACATCGCCCTGATGACCGACCAGGACGACCAGACCAAGGAGGGCGATTACGTGACTTTGATGAGCGTCCACTCCGCCAAGGGCCTGGAGTTCAAGAGTGTGTTCATCACGGGCTTGGAGGAGCAACTCTTTCCTTCGTTCATGAGCTTCGACACGCCAGAGGGCTTGGATGAGGAGCGCCGTTTGTTTTACGTGGCCATTACCCGTGCGGAGCAATTCCTAACGCTCAGCTATGCCGCCAGCCGCTACCGATTCGGGCAGGAGCGCAGCAATCCGCCGAGCCGTTTTTTGGATGAAATAAACATGGCGCATTTGGATGCCTCATCGCCCATCGGCACGAGGTCAGCGGCACCGGCAGGCAGGTTCGAGCGAGCACATGCCCACGCTGCCCCTACGGCTGGTTCCGCACCATCAAGGAGCGGTGTGACGGGCAGCTTCAAGCCCCGTGGCCCACAACAGGAAGTGGCGCTGCGCATTGACCCGGCCACGTTCAAGCCCAGCCCAAGCGAGCATATACAAGCGGGACACAAGGTTTTGCACCTGAAATTTGGGGAGGGTAAGGTGGTGGCCGTGGACGGCAGCGGCGACAAGCGCATGGCGACGATTTTCTTCCCTGACCTGGACGTGGACAAGGAGAAAAGGATAATGCTGAAATTTGCGAAGCTGCAGATTGTAGGGTGAGCTTCGCATCTTCAAAAAAATGACTTTGTTGATTTTTTTCATAAAAAAGGCTTGGTTTATTAATTCCTAAAAATTACTTTTGAGCTTTCGATTATTTTTTGGAATTCATTTCTTGGCAATCCTTTTTTTTGCCAAACAGCTTTGACGCTTATTACCCTATTGGCAAACAGGAAAAAGCCGGAATCGAAA
Organism: Saprospiraceae bacterium; assembly: GCA_022841745.1. Classification (GTDB taxonomy): domain Bacteria; phylum Bacteroidota; class Bacteroidia; order Chitinophagales; family Saprospiraceae; genus UBA6168. The sequence goes on from JALHQW010000026.1 coordinate 37,886, forward strand.
CCATTTGAAACAATCTTTCCTTCCTTTTTTCCTGTCAATTCAGTATTATTAGAAAATGTGTGAATGCTTAGGTCGTGCATGATTTTCTCTTTGCGCTATTTTGTTCAGAGAGAATAGTTCACTGCCAAAAGCAAAAAACTGCGCAGTCATGGGCGTTCGAAAAACCGAAAGCCGAATACCAGCCAACCACACCGCAGCAGATTTGGGGCAATCCGCCGCTTCTGCTGATGGCAACTGCACCCTTGTGTCCTTCATAGCCAACCCAATCGTAGTTGGCAGGGATAACACCTATGTCCTTTTTGTCACCAATGCCGGGGTCGCAGGTTCAGTACAGGGCTTTCAATGGAGTTTCGTGGAAAATGGCGGAGCACCCGTTGTTCAAACCACCCAATTCGGCGAGGCGGTTTATCGGCCCAATGCAACCGGTACGCTGACGGTGACAGCCAAGGCGATGGGGGCGGGGAATGCAGAATTGTCGTCGGCAATGCTGTCCCAAGATGTGGTAGCCACCAATGCCGAGTTGGAAGGCATGATAACAGGGGCCACAGACCAGCCTGGCCCCGGAATCGGAAACCCAGAAGTTGCGAGAGAGCTTGTGAACGACCACAATATCTATTACCAATCCGTGGTGCTTCAAGCCCCGGAGTCGGGCGATGGGTTCAAAAGGATGGTTTTCAGCATGGTGAACGAAGGGGCCAATCACCGGAGCATGGCAGACCGCCGTGACCACTTGCAGCAGTTGGCCGCATCGCTCAATGGGACAGGCGCTGACTTTGGGGCACTGGCCGGGCAAGGGGCTGGGGTGAGCGGCATCCGGCTGGCAGTGCTGGCCATGTCGTTGGGCGGCAGCCCGCCTTTGCCATGGACGGAACTGCCAGAATCGCCATCTGCCCGTGCCCATGCGGACGAGGCCCTTCGGCAAAGCCTTGCCGCTTTGGACGAAAACCAGCGCATTGACCTCTTCAACTTGGCCAGGTTCCCAAAATCAAATATTACTTGGTGCGGGAAAATTTTGGAGGGGCTGCGAAACCGCTATTTCCCCGGTGCCAATTTTAACGACGTGCTGACGGGGATGTCGGGGACGAGGGCGCACTGGATTTCAAGACATTTTAAGGAAGGGCCGATAGCGCATAGTTGATACCGCAATACCAAAAGTTGTAACACCAATGAAATTATGTGCAGAAAAACAACAAGGTTTTTTGCAAACCTTTTTTCAAGTAAGGTGATGAACATCCCGCCGCCGCAATGCAAGAAATGGGATGGTATTAAAACGGTTTTTATCAAAATATTTGACAGGGAGGACTTGGTCGCCAAGAACTTCAACATGAACATGGAAGCAACCAGGACTGCTTTGGAAAGCTATTTGAACGAGCTGGAAAATACGGTTGGAATTAGTGCTACCTCAAAACAAAATTTAAGTTCATTCTCATTTCAAGTTGTTTTCCAAAACAGGGCCTCTACAGAGGCTGAAATAAATGATTTTGGCGTTTTGGACTTCCCCATCTACTTTGAGGAAGGGCTGAGCATCACCTCCACCCGAATGACCAAATCTGAAGCGGAAAGCATGTTGCTCAAGCACCGGATTTCTGACAACGTTGCCACCTTTCTGAGAAAAGAGGTGGGTGGCAACTTCGTGATGGAGCGTTTTATTGGAAACATATACGACGAGTTGTTACCGTATTTCACCAATGATAGGGCACTTGGTTTCGGCGTGCCAGGCGGCGATTATTCATCCGTTTCAAATAGTTTTCGATGCAGGAAAATAGCCATCATATTCATTGATAAGATAGGGGTCGAAGTGGAACCAGTCATTCTGAACAGGATATTTTTAAATGTCTTGAAACACGAAATAGGCCACATGTTCGGCTTGCATCACGAGGACAAAACCATGATGGTGGAAAACTATGACAGCCCCGATTTTTTGGCCAACGAAGCATACACGCCCAATCATTTGTCCATAATTAGCGATAATTTAATAAGGCTTACAATGGCTTAAAATGGATAGTTAGGGGCAATATACAGGATAGCTAGGCAATCCTTTTTAGGACTATAAAAGTGAATTGACCATGTGCAAAAAAACAACACCAGGCAGCAATTCCGGCAACCCTGTTGGCGGAATCAACCCGAACGTAGCGGGAGGTGGTGGCGGTGCGCCTGGTGCTGGCAGCCCCTTTCCTACGGGGCCTGCGCCACTGGTTGGGTCGCCTGATTTTTTGCCTCAGGTCACTTTCATCGCCACGCCCACCTCCAACGACAACGGGTTCATTGGCAATGCTGAAACTTTCCACCGGAACTCCGGCCTGAACCCCATTTCCATCAACTCCATTCAGCATGCCGTCGAATTGCTGAACAATTCGGCCCAGACAGGTACGGGCGTGCTCGACCATTTCAGAATCGTTTCTCACTTCTTCGTGGACGACGAACTGCCAGGCGTTGCCCCTTCGAACATCAAAATAGCCATGCTCAACGAAAGTGGCCGGGGCGTGCTGAAGCACCACTTGAACGGTTGGGCGCAGAGCAATTATGAAGGGCTGAAGTCCATGATTTCGTTGCTGGTCTTGAGCGGAGGAAATTTGACACTAAACCCCGGCGTTTATGGTGGGCCACTGACCATCATCATGGGTAGGCTCCGCCCGACGCACAATGCACTACTCGACCTCGTACCGACCGACCCCATAGATGGTGAGCCAACAGGGTTGCTCAACGATTTTTTCCGATTCGCAGCCAGCAAATGGTTGCTGACCACGTTCCCGACATTTCTTCCCACCATTCGGACTGAATTGATGGGAGCCTACACCTTGCTGCTAAACGATGTGAAGCCTCGCATTTCGCAGTTGACCCAAGCCAACCTCACCACTTTGGAAACGGCGATTATTGGGTTGGGCGATTTTGGGGCAGTCACGAACGTCGGCCCCAGCAACCTCCCCTATTTTACCGCTAATATGAGAGCAGGAGTTGCAGCATTCAACGCCAATTTCTTCGCCGCCATCACCACCATGCGACAGCGTTTCAATCAGTTCAGCACGGTGGATATTAGGGGTTGCCAAGCGGGCAACGACCCCGATTATATTCGGGCCATCCGGCGTTTCTTCGGCACATCGGACACGGTACGGCCAAGTGTCACCGCCCCTACCCGGTTTCAAAGGTTCAACAGTATTGGCAATGTGACCGGATTGGACACAAGGGCAGACATAGACTCACTTTGGAACAGTGGCATTACGCCGTTCAACGCAAGCACCTTGCACACCCAATTTGAAACTTGGGCCAATGGTTTTGGTATCAACCAAGCGCACAAGGATTTTTGGGTCGCAACATTTGGGCTTCCCGTCCTACAGTTTTGCAAGGTGGCTTGGAAGGCCAATATCCCAGCAAGGGCAGCCGGGTTGACCATTTCCCGTTTGGATGGTTTTGCCAACGCAAACTTTGAGCAAGCCCTCGCTTTGCTCGACGACATTTTCTTCTTTGCTACCGCTGAAAAACCCAACACGGCCCAGAGAAATGCCATAGTGGCCGTGCTTCCGAATTTGGATACTTGGATTAGTCAGCTCGGCGCTACCATCCCAGATGCGGCCACCGAGCCGCAAATGACCACCACCTTCAACAACCTGAAAGGGATTTACGAGAACGTTGACCCACGCACCGCCAATGCATCCTTCACAAGTGGCAGAGTGATACCACGAACGGCCCCATCACCACTCACTGTGGCGCAGTTGCGCACGTGGCAGACTGCCTTGCGCAATTTTATTGACACGGATACCCATTCAATTTTTGCCAAAATCCTTACCATGAAAAGCGTTGGAACCGCTCAGGCAAACGACGCTAAATTCAGGATCAGGTACTTTCTCAGATTGGGGCTTGTCTTCCAACTTTATCATGCTACGAGCACCAATTTCAACCAACAACTTATCATCGCCATCACAGATAGTTCCGGCACCAACAGGCGCCAAAACGAGGCAGTTCGTCATTGGATACGAAGCCAATGGAGGGGCGTAAACCCGCCCAATATTCCAGCAACCATTAATTGGGACAATGGCCGCAACACGGCCTGGATAGTGGAAGGACGCCAGCAAGGCCCAGCTTACGTCTGCCCCCATGAATCCTACGACCAGCACCTCTTTAAACTTAGGGCCACCGACTAAACCAGGAGCCATAAAAACAACCTGCTATGCCCACCAACTCCGCCCTTCAATCCGTTTTGACCGAAGCCGGGCTTGCCATTGCCCCACTTCGGGCGGTCAACTCCCCGGACCGTGCCGTGGCATTTTTTCGAAACCTCGGTTATGAGGTTCCGGCTGGTGCATTTGGTGGCTCGCTGTCACAATTGTCCACGCAGGCAAGCGAACTGGTGGCTGCCGTCCAACGCCTGTTGCAAGCCACGGATGACCAAGCTGTCATCTCAGCGGTTGTGGACATGATGGGGCGAATGGGCATGGCCATCAAGGCCGTGGAGGATGTAAGGACAGCGGTGCAGGGCGGCGGCGGGGGAGCCATTCCAGGTATTGCCGACCTGCCAAGGCGGCTGATTGATTTTTTGCTGCTCGATTATTTTGACCGACAAAAAACCGAAGTACATGGCATTCTGCACGTCCTTGGAATCATAGAGCACGAGCCTGAGGCTGCCGTGGGCACGCCCAAGCGTAAGTTTAACTGGGAAAAACTCGGTGACTTCCTGACAAAGCCCGGCGACCATTTCAATGCCTTGTATAAATGGGACACCGATTTTGAGACCACCAAGTTCCTCATGCGGCTGGAGCGGTTGATGCGGGCTGCCAACCTGCCCGGCGGAATGTACCCCCAAGCCGAAACCACAAGGGCCATCCTTGGCAATGCGCCGGGTCAGCACGAGCTAAGGTTTCCCATTTTTCAAGGGGGGCTGACGCCAGAAACTTACGCCCAATTCGGCGTCACCTTCTCACCCGCCGATGCACAAGGCAGCAAGAAAAAAGGCTTCGCAATGCTGCCCTACCTCACGGGCACCGCAGCTTTCAATTTTACAGTCTGCGACAAAGGGGAACTTGGCTTCGAATCAACGGGCGACATCAAAGGCGTAGGGCTGGTGCTCCGCCCGCCGTTTGAAATCGAAGGAATTCTGAACCTTGTGGCTTCCTTTAGGTCAGAACTGAGCCTCCGTCAAAAACCCGATGCATCGCCAGAAATCATCCTCATAGGCACGGCGGGGGGTACCCGTTTGGCCGTTCAAGGGCTGGGAATGAGCGTCATTTTGAGCAACCCGCAAGGCAAGTTCGACCTTGCTTGGGAGGGCAATATTGAGGCCATCCGATTGGTGGTCTCAGGCGGCGACGGCGATGGTTTTTTGGCAAAAATCTTATCGGGCTTGAAGGTGGAGGCCGAGGCACAACTGGGCCTGGGCTTCAGTCTGCTCAATGGTTTCTACATAACAGGCGGTGCAAAATTTGCCATAGAGCTGCCCACACATATTGCGCTGGGCCCGCTGGAATTGCAGGGCACCAGGCTCGAATTGGCACCGACCGCCGATTCCTTCCGCCTCGATGCCGGGGTGGTGCTAAAACTTGACCTCGGCCCGCTCAAGGCCGTCGTAGAAAACATGGGCCTTCGAACTGAATTGAAGTTCAAGCAAGGCAATCTCGGCCCCGCTGACCTTGGCGTTTCCTTCAAGCCGCCCAACGGCGTCGGCCTCAGCGTGGATGCGGGCATCGTAAAAGGTGGTGGCTACCTCTACTTCAATTTTGAGGACGAGGAGTATGCAGGGGCATTGGAATTGGTGTTCAGTGGCTTCCTCACCTTGAAGGCCATCGGCCTCATTACCACCAAGATGCCCGATGGTTCCAAGGGCTTCTCCATGCTCATCATCATCACAGCGGAGTTCGGCACGGGCCTGCAATTGGGCTTTGGTTTTACACTGCTCGGTGTGGGTGGCCTTGTTGGCTTGAACCGCACCATGAAGCTCGACGTGCTGGCCCAGGGCGTCAAAACGGGCAGCCTGGAAAATATCCTCTTCCCGAAGGATGTAATCGCCAATGCGCCACGCATTATCAGCGACCTCCGGGCCATCTTCCCGCCCCAGGAAGGGCGTTTCCTCATTGGGCCGATGGCCAAATTGGGATGGGGAACACCAACTTTGGTGAGTTTGTCGTTGGGCATTATCATAGAAATCCCTGGCAATATCGCTATACTGGGCGTACTGAAGGTCGCATTGCCGACCGAGGAGGCAGCCCTGCTAATCATACAGGTCAGTTTCATCGGAGCCATAGAATTTGACAAGGAGCGGGTCTGGTTTTTTGCATCGCTGTTTGGTTCGAGAATACTGTTCTTCACCATCGAAGGCGATATGGGCCTTCTCATGGCATTTGGCAAAGACGCCAATTTTGTGCTGTCTGTGGGAGGGTTCCACCCACGGTTCACGCCGCCGCCGCTTCCATTTCCTTCACCGAGCCGCATCGCTTTTGACATCGCAAATACGCCGGTGTACAAAATCAGGGTATCGGGGTATTTTGCTGTCACCTCCAACACCGTTCAGTTTGGGGCAAGGGCCGAGCTGCAATTTGGCCTCGACGATTTCGGCATCTCCGGCCATGTGGCCTTCGATGCCCTTTTCCAGTTTTCGCCATTCTTTTTCATCATCGGGATTTCGGCTTCCGTGTCGCTGAAAGTATTCGGCATAGGGCTTTTCACCATCCGACTTGAATTTGAACTCTCAGGCCCCGAGCCTTGGCGGGCAAAAGGGTCAGGCTACTTGTCCATTCTTTTCTTTGAAATCAGTGCCGACTTTGACGTGACTTGGGGTGAAGACCGCCGCAAGACGCTCGACCCCGTGGCTGCTTACAACGACTTCCTGAAACCAGAACTGGAGAAAAAGGAGAACTGGACTGCCGCTTTGCCGAAGGCAAACACCCTACACGTAAGCCTCCGCAAGCTAAACGAAGCGGATGGCTTGGTCCTGCACCCCATTGGTGTGCTGAAATTCTCGCAAAGGGCCGTGCCGCTGGGCATCAAACTCGACAAGGTGGGAGCGCCCAATGTGAATGATTACACGCAACTGAGGATTGAGCACGAGGAATCAAGCCCGTGGCGAAAGGTCGGTGACCCAAGGGAGAATTTTGCCATTGCCCAGTATCAAAAATTGTCCGATTCCGAGAAACTGTCGAGGCCATCTTTCCAAATGGAAAAGGGCGGTGCTGAGTTTTCGGTTGCTGGGGAACAGACCCTTACCAGCTTTATGACCAAGCGCACGGTGAGGTACGAGACCATTATCATTGATACCAATTACAAACGCTTTGTTTTCAGGTTGTTCAGCATCATTGGTGGCCTCTTCTCCCAATTGTTACGGGGCAATGCAGTGGCACTTTCGCCATTGTCGAAACAAAGCAAAAAGCTGGCAGACCCATGGGACGAACCTGTGGTGGCACTTCAAGAGCAGTTCGCTGTGGTCAACAATGCGAACAACAAATCGGTAACTGCCCAAATGTTTGCCACGGAAGCCGCCGCAAGGGATTTTATGCTGACAAGCGTTGCCGAAAGCCCGCACCTGGCTGCTGATTGGGATGTGGTTCCTGAGTTTGAGGTGAACATGAATTGAGTGTTTTAAGTAGTTTCGAGTTATGAGATTCGAGTTGCAAGAGGTCTAACGAAAATGACCTTCGAGGGCTGGATTCGGGCTTACTTGCAACTGGCAACTCATCGCTTGGATTAGTCATTACCAAAAATTTGCCCGAAGGGCTAATAACTATGGGCCTACCAACCTATTCCTTTCTCCCTTGGCTTCGGCACGGCGTAGCCAATACCATCCAATCTGATGATGTGGAAAATGGCGGGGCCGTGCTTCGTGCCTCCGTCGAGGTCAAGATGAAAGTGACGGGCGATGTTATCGGCAGCTCCCCGGCATCGCACCCCCTCAACAAGCAAGTACAACTGTACGGCCCTGGCGACGTGGTAGGCATTGATACCAAAGCCATTGTGAAGGTGGAGCCACGCCATTGGATTACCAATTTTGAACCTAATTACCTGCCTTATATCGAGTTTTACGACGAGGACTTCCCGTGGCGCTACACGCCAGCTAAGCCGGGTGCGCACCACCGCTTGCGGCCTTGGGTAATGTTGGCCGTGCTAAAACAGGAAGAGTTCGAGGAAGGGAAAAACATCCTCGGCAAGCCGCTGCCATTCATCAATGTGCTTAAAGAGAGCACCCTGCCATTACCCGACGACCTATGGGCATGGGCGCACGTACACGTAAACCGCTCCTTGAACGGCAACTCCGCAGCGACCAAAAGTACAGATGCCGCCGCCATCGTCAACCAGCTAAAATCCGTGCTTGCAGAAGACCCGGACCTGGCATCCTCCCGCATCATTTGCCCTCGGCAATTGGAGGAGAACACCACCTACCATGCCTTCCTCGTCCCAGTATTTGAAAGCGGCAGGTTGGCTGGGTTGGGCAGGGAGTTTCCGGCAGGGCTGACCGCCACTAAATCGGCTTGGGGCACCTCTGCTGCAGCCGTCGAACTGCCGGTTTACCACCGCTGGCAGTTCAGTACCGGTTCTGTTGGGGACTTTGAGTACCTCGTGCGGCTGCTAAAGCCTGTAACCGCAAAGCCGGAACTTGGCCGCCGTGACATGGACGCCTCGCAGCCTGGTGCCAATTTGCCCGATTGGCAGGAAGCACCTGGAATACCCGCAGGCGAGGAAACGGAAGGCATTTTTAAACTAGGCGGAGCATTGCGAGCGCCGCTTTCGCTGGCCGATTTCAACAAAATCAAGAAATACGAGCTATGGGCCGAAAATGCCGAGCCTGGCATCCATCCATTTCAGCAAACGATGGCGGCCCTGCTGAACTTGGATGACGATTACAAGCAGTTGGCCTCCCAATTGGCCAATCAGCAGAGCGGCCTTTTTGAAGCGCCCACAGACCCCAACGAGCCTGAAGACCTCGACCCAGTCATCACTCCTCCCATTTATGGTAAGTGGCACGCCAAGGTGCAACGGCTACTGAAAGAGATGGATGGCACCGATTTGCCCAACCATGAAAATTGGATTCACGAACTCAATCTTGACCCACGGTTCAGGACGGCGGCGGGCTTTGGAACAAGTGTGGTACAAAAGAACCAAGAGGACTATATGTTCGATGCTTGGAAACAAATCGGCGATGTGTTGAAGGGCAACCAAGTCATACGGCAGGGGCAGTTTTCTTTGGCTGCTTCGCTCCAACTTTATGGAAAGCATATCGAGCCAATGAAAGCGGCGCAGCCCCAGCAGTTCTTTTTCCTCACTGCGCCCGTACATCGTCGTGTCATCACGACGGGCATTTCTTTGCCGCCTGCGGCAAATGTTGGTGTGGCTGTTGAACAGGTTGACACCTCCGGCGGCATGACCATCAGCCATGCGCTCCGTCATTCGAGGGTATCCCCGGCGGTAGTATCCCCTGCCATGCGGCGCATCCTAAGGCCCGGCGGCAGGCTGGCAAAGCGACTTGGGTTCACTATTGAAAAGCCAATTTCGGGCATTATTGCTGGCTTGAACGAGGGGCAGCTACACGCCGCCCCGCCCAAAGCACCCGGCGCTGGAACGCCTACGCTCTCGAAGGACACCAAACAGCCAGCATCCCCACCCACCCAACCTGATTGGCTTACAAACCTCGCCAACCAGTATCCAAACCTGCGTTGGATGGTATTGGTGCTGGCCATTTTGCTGGCCTTGCTAATTTACGCGGTGTTGTTCCCGTTGGTCTTAGGCGGCATGCTGGCCTTGATTGTCCTTTTGGCGGGCTATTATTTGTATTGGCATTTGGGAAAATGGGCAGAAGCAGTATTTGAGCAAAAAACGGTCAACGTAGAATCACTTGAACCTGAAACGGTCGAGCAGTTGCCAATGAGGCCGGATTTCGTGTTGCAAATACCTGTGCTAACCCAGCCCGGTCAACCAGTGCTGCCCCCTCCCAGCATCCCAAGTGGTGGCGGCAGGCCCGACAGCTTTGAGGCTGGCAGCTTCAGGGAAGGACTTTTGGATTTTACATTCTTGATAAAAGAATCAAAGGAGGATGCCGCCCGGCCACCTAAAATCCGGCTCGACCTCCCAATGCTCGAAGGGGTGATTTTGGACAAAATTCATCCGGTGAAGACCATACCGCCTAAAATAATGGGCACTATCAAGCTACCTTCTTGGCTTGTGGCCATATTTAAGGAGGAATTCGAACCGGTGATGGCCTACCCCAAACTCGATTACCCGATGTACAAGCCTTTGGAAAAGCTCTCCTCGGAGCTTTTCCTGCCCAATATCCGGCTCATTGAAAACAATACCATCTCGTTGCTCAAGACCAATCAAAAGTTTATCGAAAGCTATATGGTGGGCCTCAACCACGAGTTTGCGAGAGAATTGCTTTGGCGAGAATACCCTACCGACCAGCGGGGGAGCAGCTTCCGGCAGTTTTGGGATGTGAGCACCGTGCCAAAGCCCGCCAAATTTGAGCCTGCCAACCAAGCCAAGCAGCTGGAAGCCACCTGGCGGGACAAACTTTACGATATTCCTGAAATCCACACTTGGAGCAAAACCTCGGCCCTGGGCAAACACGACCACCGGGAACTGCCCGGCAAGCCACAAGAAGAGGAAGTGGTGCTGGTCATCAGGGGTGAACTGCTGAAAAAATACCCTACCGCCGTCATCTACGCCCAAAAGGCAGCGTGGGTGCTCAAACCAGATGGCACAATTGATAAATCGGTTGCCCGTGAGCTGATAACGCTAACTACAGCGGACGATGCAGACCTCGAAGATGGGCAAGTAGCAGGTAGCAACCAAAAGCTTAAAACCCCGCTCTACTCCGCAAAAGTGGACCCCGACATCTATTTCTTCGGCTTCGACCTGACGGTGGAGGAGGTGCAAGGGGCAAAGGGCGACGAACCAGACGCTGCCGACCGTCCAGGTTGGTTTTTCGTCATCAAGGAGCGGCCCGGTGAGCCTCGCTTTGGCTTGGACATTGACAAAGAGGACAACGAACTGAACGGGTGGAACGAACTCTCGTGGAAGCATGTGACCATCGTGAACGGAACGCTGGACGTGGGTGGGAGTGCCCCCAACGTCACGCTCGTAACCCCAACCAAGGATATTGGTGAATCGGACAAATCTTTTTCAGAGCGCACCAAGCAGTTCACCGAGGACAGCGCAATGACTTGGAGCGAGCACACCAATGCTTCGGAACTGGCCTATATCCTGTACCAAGTGCCAGTACTAGTGGCCGTACATGGTGCGGAAATGCTGCCATCCGATTTGGCACCGGGCGATTTTTAGTGCTGGATTTTATGTGATGATATTGAACAAAAATTAAGAAAAAACAACGCCACCATGGCAGATTTTGAACAACTAAAGCAACAGCAAGACGAGGTGCGAAATGCAAGCCTTCAGTCGGCAAGGGCCAAGGAAAGGGAACGGACCTTGCTGGCCCAGGCTGCCGAACTTCGGCGCAGCACAGGCTCTGACGACCCACATGCCCAAGCGGAAATCAACCGCCTTGAAGCCTTGGCCAAAAGGGCTGGGTCGGAACGGCGCCGTGCCTTGGAAGAACTCAATGCTGGGAAGGGCCGACTCGATGGGCTTTGGGCTGATTTGCTGCCATTGACCGACCCCACTGAACGGATTTCGGGTTGGAGCGACCGCACGCCAATTTTACTTTTTCCGGTGCGGCTCGAAACACGTTTCAAGAAGGTGGCCGTGCCTGGGGCCAATAACTTGACCGACCAGCTGTGGCTACGCATTTACCCAGACGATTGCTTGGTGGACACATTTGAAGAAGACCTGATGGAGCAGGAACGCAAGAATGCCCGCCGTTACTGGGCCATGCATTGGGCAGCAGCAGGCGATGAAGCAAAACAAAGGGCAGCTTGGAGGGAATTAGTTGCCTCGCATGGGTCTGGCAGGTCGGGCTATGTGATTGCAAACTACCAGCCATTGAACCCAGCGGAAGCCCCTTCCGAACCCGCAGTCCCTGGTGAGTTTCACCTCGTCATACCCGCACAAGTGAACGAACCGTTGGGTGCCGACGCTGATGCAGTTGCCAATTTTTGGAAGGCGGTTTTTGCGAAGCAGGAGAGCAAAAACAACGCCTCTGAATTGGCCAAAAAATACCAACCCGCCAATTTGGACGCCACCGTTGCTGAAGGCACCACGGTCAAAGTCACCTATGTTCGCTTCCCCGAATTTGGAACAGAAGACTCAAAACCATTCTCTTGGTCGGAAGCGCCAAAGGCAAAGCTGCTACCGGAGCGGTTCGTCTTCCTGGGGTTTCAAGGCAATAACCCAAACCCAACTGTTACGAAAATTGGCAACCTCGTGAAAGGGCCGCTGCCCGTTGGCCCCAACCCCAGTGCTACGCAAGAAGAGCAATTTGCTCCTGACGCCGACGGCGACCTCATCGTGCCGGAAGAGCTTCGCTGGATGACCGATTTTGAAGAGGCTGAGGTGAAGGGTATGGCCATTCGCATCCCCCTCGACACCGTGACCGCTTTGAGGGGCTTCGACAGGGTGCTGGTACTGGGCGTAAGGCTCGGCAGCAACCAGCAGCAAGGCCGTGATGAATTGAACGAACTGCTGAACCACCACTTGTTTGGACGTTCTGGCTTCGCCATTGTGCCGCAAGGCACACCCACCAATAACACGGAAGATACCAATTCGGGCTACTCCCGTGCCGACGACCCCGACGAGAGTTTCCCTATCTTCGTAAAACAGCGTACCCAGTTCGACTATACTGCTGATGACCGCCAAAAAACAGATGGGCAGCGGCTTGCCGAAGCGCTCGGCCTGCCCTTCAAGCTGCTCCAGCACACCCCAAACGCCGACCAAAGGGATAGGGCCGAAGCGATGGCCATGAACGACGCACTTTTTCCCGCCACAATGGGATATTGGATGCAAAAACTGATGAACCCGGTTTTCAAAAACGAAAGGCTGATGGTGGAGCGCACCCGGCAATTTTTTACCGACCATGTTAGTGGCCGTGGTGCACTGCCCGCTATTAGGGTAGGCCGGCAACCTTATGGCATCCAATTGGCGACGGCTTATTCAAAGGCGGCTTGGCTGCCTTCGTCAAATACAGCGGTTGCCAACAACTTCCAGCGGGATGGCTACCTACGAGAGCTTTACGAATTGTTGATGAAGCTCGATGCAAAATGGAAGGAAATGGCTCAAAACGTACCGCATGTTGGCCGCCCTTCCGACAATCCCCAACAGCAACTGCTCGACATTGTTGACCTTCATCCTGCTTCCGTGGAATACCATGCCCGGCACAGCATGAGCGTATTCTTTTTGTACAATTATTTTTATTTCACGGGGATTTCGTTCGGCCTTTGGGCCGACCTCATCAGGATGTTTTTCCTCATGGCCGCCGAACAATTGCTGAGGCAACTTGGCTACCAAGGGAGGGAACTGCCGAAGTTGTTTGAGCATTACCACACCGATGGCCAAAACCGCCTCAACGGCCCCATCGTGGACGACAGGCCCGCTTCTGAAAAAGACCTCATCCGTTCCTACACAGCAGACAACAAAAATTATATCCAATGGCTGGCCGAGGCGGTAAGCGATTACGATGACAAGTTGCTGCCGCAAGCTGGGCTTGCCGAGCGGCCCCGTGCACTGCTTTACCTATTGTTGCGCCATGCCATCATCGAGGCTTATGACAATGCCGGGCACCAGGCAAGACTTGACGCCAAAGTGGTGGAGCCAGCTACCTATTTTAACAATATTGCCGTTGAGCCAAACTTCTTGCACATCAAGGCCGAGGCACAGTCCGAAAGTCGGTTTGCGCACCTTTTGGCCACCGAGCCAGCAGTGACCGGCAACGGGGTGCCGCTGGGTCGTTTTTTGGGTCAAGAAGTGGCCAAACAGGTGTCCGTAGTGCCAGCCGTACATGCACTAAAGCGCATGAAGGCAGATTTGGAAACCCTCCAAAACCTGCCCACAGCAAGGCTGGAGCGCCTGCTCGCCGAGCATGTGGATTGTTGCACCTACCGACACGATGCCTGGGTACAAGGCTTTATGGATCTGCAACTCTCCTTGCTGCGATCCAACCTCGGCGATGATGCGCCCATTGAAGGGGAGGAGGAGGAATTCGAAGGAAGCGGTGTATTTCTTGGTGCATTCGGTTGGATTGAAAACCTTCGGCCAGAGGGCAAACAACCGCAGCCTGTCCAGCTTGACAGAGAACTGACAAAGGTATTCCAACGGCCCGGCGACCTCCCACTTACCAGTGATGATACCAACCATGGGTACATACATGCCCCATCGCTAAACCATGCAGTGACGGCGGCGGTACTTCGCAACGGTTACCTTAGCAATGCCACGCCCACCCAGCCCGACTTATTGGCCATAAACCTATCCAGCGAGCGGGTGCGCAAGGCGATGGAAACCTTGGAAGGCATTCGAAATGGCCAATCGCTCGGCGCACTGCTCGGCTACCGCTTTGAGCGTAGCTTGCACGATGCCGACCCGGCCATGTTCGTTTTTTCTTACCAGCTTCGCAAAGCATTCCCATTGGTGGCCAATAGGCTTGCCAATACAAGAGACACTGACCCTGCTGCCCAAGAGGCCATCGCTGCCCGCAACGTGGTGGATGGTTATGCTGTGGTCAAAAAGGCGTTGGCCAATGGCAATACTCCCAATTTCAGTTTCCTCACAACGGCACTAACCGACCCCGTACCATCCGGTGCGCAGCGCGCCATCATCGAAAATGTCATCAAAGACCTTATTGATATACACGATGCACTGTCGGACCTGAGCATTGCGGAAAGCGTCCACCAAGTTACCCAAGGCAATTACGACCGGGCCGCTGCCAATCTCGATGCCTACAGCAATGCCACTTTCCCGCAAACCCCCGATGTGGTCATCACGCCCCGTTCCGGTACGACGCTCACGCACCGGGTAGGCATCCAGCTTGATAGCCAAGCAGTTGCCCAGCCCGCAGACAACCCCCGCACCCGGGCCGAGCCTTCCTTGGCAAAATGGATGGAAAATATTTTGCCCAATATGTCGGGAATAGCCGTGTTGGTTGAGGTGCAAAACCCAGGCGACCCAGCACCGCCCATGCTGCCTTTTGTCCTAACGCTCCAGCAGCTTGGGCTTCAACCGCTCGACCTCCTATATATGCTCGACTTCGACAGCGATGCAGCACTTGGGGCCTTGGATGAATTGCTACTGAAATTTGTGCTTGCGCAACCGGGGGTTCACGCAAACGCCAAGGTGACTATCCAATACACCTTGCCAGTCGTGCAGGCCGGCATTGTGGCCACGATATTTGAAGTAGCGCCGTTGCTGCGCAGCCTTCGGCAAATTGTCTTGGGATCGAGGCCACTGCTGGCTTCCGATCTTGCGCAGCCAACCGAGGCTTCGACCATTCATACTTCTTTCATTGATAAGGCGAGGATTCAAAACGTGCTGCCCAATACGGCGCCGCTTGATGCCTTGGATGCCGATTTGGCAAATCCAGCCTTGGGCATTGACCAAAAAATTGATGGCCTTGCGGATACATTCCGTCAAATTGGGCTGTATGGCGTTGCAGAATCTGGATTTGGATTTGCCTACCAATGGAAGAACGGACAGTATGCCGCATTGCTGAAAAAACTGGAGGAACGAATTGACAATTGGAACAAGAAGTTGGCGGAATTCGACGATATCATGGCCAATGAGGTGCCGATTGCAGCAAGCGATGAGGATAAGATTAGTTCCCTTCGCAAGGCAGAGGCGCTGGTTTCATCCGAGTTCATTGCCCCGCTGCCAGCCCTTATCCAATACGAAACCGATGTGGTTCAAAAAGGGGTAGTATTCGGCCAAAAAAGGGATGCATTGGAAAATCTTTGGAAAAACCCGCCAGCCACGCTTCAGCAATTTTATGACGACGTCCAAGCCGAGTTGCCCCTGTCGCAGCTCGACCCAGTGGCCTTCCACTTAGACGACGAACAGGCCGAGGTGCAGCGATTTGTCCAAAAAATGGCAGAGCAAGCATCGGCCCTGAAAGCCAACCTCCTTGCCCGAAATGCCCAGGCAAATGACCGCATCGTGGAATACGATGACCCATCCACCAAACCCGAACGGCGTAGCGAAGCCATGAAGGAAGCTGGCAAAGTCCTGTTCGGCGAGGATTTTCTTTTGATTGCTCATTTTGATGTGGCGACGGCCCAAGCTCAAGAATGGCAGAATTCGTTGGCCGCCAAGAACCAAGTATTGGCATTCCAGACCGCAAAAGGCGATGACTTCCCGGTGGACACTTGGTTCTACGGCTCGGCAAGGGTGCGTGAGAAATTGGCCCACCTTGAAAACGCCATGATGCTGGCGGAGGGCTTCAAGCCGGGCATGGCCAGTTTGGAGATTTTGCCCACACAGTTTCCGTTCCGCAATTGGACACCAGATCCCATTGCCAACCCTGGTATAGAGGAGCCAGAACCTTGGCTTGCATTGGAATGGCCAGCCGCTTATAAGGTGACCGAGGAAAAACTGCTGTATTCCGCCCACTATGCCACCGCTTTCAACCCGGCTACCCGCCAATGTGGCCTACTGCTTGACGAGTGGACCGAGGTTGTGCCCGCACGAGAGGAAACTACCGGACTCGCCTTCCACTATGACCGACCGAACAATGAGCCACCACAGGCATGGCTCCTTGCGATGGCGCCTACCATCGGGAGAAACTGGACTTGGGAGGCCTTGGTACAGGCAATACAAGAAACCCTCGACCTCGCAAAGCAGCGGGCGGTCGAGCCAGCCCAAGTTGAAGCCACTCCCTTGGGAGTGTTCAGCCCTGCCACCGTTTTCCCAGTCACGCCTTGGGCCATCACGCCTTCGCTGAACTTGAATTTTGTAAACAAGCAGGTATTGACTTTTTGAAAAAGTGAATACTAAAAAAACGCATTTATGTCCCGTTTTACTGACATCGCCGACATATCCTCGGTGCTCAAGGCTCGGAAACACCCAACTGCTGTTTTTTGGAACAGGTTGGAGGGTAGGCCCCGCACCGATAATTTTACCCAAAGCCTTCGTGCAGAAGTGCGGGACGGCCTTTGGATGCTCTCTAGGCAGTGGCAAATGGGAGAGTTTGAAGGCGACGACGCTGGTTCACCTGTGTTTGCAAAACTGCACATGGAGAAAACCAAGCTGCGCAAATACCAACCGCTCGACCACAGCGCCCAAGATTTCGATGACGAAAAACCCTTGGAAACGCAAGTTGAGTGCATGCCGATTCCTATGCAGATTGCAACGCAGCCAATCAGTTTGGACATCCGGTTGCTGATGGGGCGGCATTGGGGAAAAATGCTGAACAACCCCGCCATGTTGGCTGCATTTACTGTAAAATACCCAATTGAAATGCCCGCCCAGAATACGCCCGCTGGTGCTCCAGTTTTTGCCCACAAAGACGTCTGGCAACAATGGGCCGCTGTGGCTGGCCGCCGCATGGATGGCTACAAGTTTTACCAGCATTTGAAATCAGGTGGGCTTGCCTCGGATGGCATTCCAGGGGCAGATGATTCGCTTGGCCAGCGCTTTATGGATTGGTTCGAAGCGCTTTTCTTCCAACCCTCCAACGAAAACGGGAATAAGGCTTGGGCACCTGAGCGGCTTGAGTACCAGTTCAGTGCATCCGCACCAAGGGATGGCGCAGAAATGGTACTTCGTGCAGAGGAATACTATCATGGCCACCTCGATTGGTATAGTTTGGACCACGATAAACAAGCTGTTCAACTGGGGGACACAGCCACCGACCCTACCGGCACGGTGACGACACAAACCCAGACGTTTGTGCCAACACAGGTTTCTTTCAATGGCATGCCCAACACCCGATGGTGGGCTTTTGAAGATGGCAAAACCAATTTCGGGGAGCTGCGGCCGGGCCGCAACGACCTCGCCCGGCTGCTGATGATGGAATTCGTGCTGGTTTATGCAAACGATTGGTTCCTACTGCCCGTTGCTTTGGAAGCTGGCTCAATGGCTTTGACGAAGGGCCTTGCTGTCACGAACGTCTTTGGCGAACGAACCTGGGTAGAAGCCGGCAACCGTGGCCTCGACGACGATTTCAAACGGTGGAGCATGTTCACCCTTAACACACTAGGTAAGCGGCGTGAGCCTGCCGACCTGACTTTGGCAGTGCTGCCCACGGTCGCCAAAATGCAGGAAGGCAAGCCGTTCGAGGAATTTGCCTTGGTGCGGGATGAAATGGCCAACATGGTTTGGGGGGTTGAAACCCGTATTCCTTCACCGAATGGCGGCAGTTTGAGTGGCAAGGAAGCGGCCTACGAAACCCGTCGCTTTTTTGAGGAACTGGCGGGGGTGAAGCCAGAAGACCTACCAGTTTTTAAGGCTAATATCCGATATGAAGTCATGAATGATGTCCCAGAAAACTGGATTCCATTCGTGCCCGTACATGAAGAAGGCAGCTCACAAGCTATCCACCTTCAACGGTCGAGCATGCTCCGCTTCATCAAAGGCGACCCTTTGAAGCCCCGCAAGGTAAAGCCCCGCACCGACCTATTGCGGGAGGGGCTTGACAAGATGCCAGTTGATGTCTATTTCATTCGGGAAGAAGAAGTGCCAAGGAGTGGCGTGCATGTGTCTCAAAGCTTTCAGCGAACCCGTTGGTACGATGGACGAGTATTTACTTGGCTGGGAGTGCGCAAACGCACGGGCAGGGGCGAAGGGTCTTCCGGTTTGGCTTTTGACCGCATTATTGACAAGCCAGCCTGACGAGTTTTTTTGGTATTGAAATAGCGAAGAAAAAGCGGCTGTGGACGACAGCGGAGACAAGCGCATGGCGACGATTTTCTTCCCTGACTTGGACGTGGACAAGGAAAAAAGCATTAGGCTGAAATTTGCGAAGCTACAGATTTTGGGGTGAGTTGTTTAATGGGCAAAAGCCTTGTCTCTTTCTATTAAGTAATCTGCAACCCGGCTATGTGCTGCAGCAAGTTGGCGCATGGCCTCGCATTCATGGACGTTGGATTCGGAAATATTCTTCAACTGTAGCTTGTCCGATGCCTCGTAAAAATAGGGCGGTTCATTCAATGGATAAAACGCTGTTAAGGTAGGCGTTTCGACCGCCATGTTACCTGATTTAAAATTGAAGGACTTTGCCTTTTCCGGGTTCGTCTTGAAGAGCGAGTGACCCCAAAATGCATTGTCTTCGTGTAGCCGGAGCAAGTCGAGAAGGGTAGGGGCGATGTCGCTATGGCTTGCCACAAGGGTTTGTTCCCCTATCGGCTGGAGGGGGTGCTTGGAGTACATGACCAAGGGAACCCATATCGTTTCGTGCCGGCAATTAAGGTGTCCGGTGGATTCGCCCCTGTCGCCCAAGTCGTATCCGTGGTCCCCAGTGACGAGGAATATGGTCTTGTCAAACCAAGGCTCCTGCCTTAGGCTGTCGAAAAACTCTCGCAACACGTCATCCGTATAGCTTAGCGTATTGCCAATCTTGGCCTGTAGGTCTTCGCCAACGTAATTGTTGAACCTTGCTTCGGGTGTCTCAAACGGAACATGGTTGGCGATGGTAAATATGGTGGTCTCGAAACGCTGGCCGCTCCTGCCTTTTTCCTTCAGATGGGAGGCTGCTTCCCTGAAAACGAAACGGTCGTTTTTCTTGAAAGCAGGCTCGTAAAACACGTGGTCGTACCAGCGGCGAAGCCAATAACGCTGGTTGTCCCAGTCGGGGTCGGTGCTCGTGAAAAAGCTGCAATAGTAGCCTTGTTTGCGCAGCAATAAAGGGAATCCAGTTATATTGGAAGTAGTGTAATCGTTGACGATGGACTTGGTGGAATGGGGAGGCATCGAGGCGTGCAGCGCCATGAACGAGAATACGGTCGGTTGGCCATTGCAAATAAAATTAGTCCAATAAGCCCCGTTTTCCGAGGTGGCGAGCTTTTCCAGAAAAGGCATGTGGACCTTTTTCTCCGCAGGGTTGAACAGTTGGAGGTTCTTGGCCCGCAAGGTTTCGACCACGATAATCACAATGTTCCAACTGTTGTCGGGTGCGGTTTTCTTCCCGACGAAGGTCTTCAACATTGGGAGGGAATCCGAAGTAAATGCCCAGTTGGAATCATATTGGGCCTCCAGCCATGCCTGACGCACGGTGGCGATGTCTTTTTCGATGGCTGTGTAATCAGGATTTCCCAAGATGACCGTTTTCAATTGTTCCTTGGCGAGGATGGCGGGCGGCATCACCTTGTATTGGCGTGGCTTGGAGCCGAACAGCTTGGAGCGGTAAAGGGTGGGCAATACCATGGTCAGTACTATCATTGCCACCAATAACATTGGGTTCCAAAGCCTGCCACTAAGCCCGTGCTTCCCAAGCCAAGGGCGGTTTGCGAGCAATAGAAAAAGGATGGGCAAGGCCAATAGTAGCAAGGAAGAATAGGTGCCACCGGCATCCATTTTCAAGGCTTCGAGGATGGATTCGGGCATGACCCGCATATCGTTGCCATAGAGTTCAAGTAGGTTGTAGGAAAGGTGCATCCCCATGAACCTTAGGCACTCATGGTCTAATTGCGAAATGACCAACGATGCAAAGACGCCAAAAATATGGGACAAGAAGAATAGCAGCCTTCCGGGTCGGCCCGATGGTGGCTCCACAAAAAGCAAGTAGGCGAAGAACGGCAGCGAGACGAGCGAAACGCCGTACCATGCGTAAAAAATGGCTGGCATGAGGTAAAAGGCGAGGTCAAGGACGTAGGGCGTTCCGAAAGGCGTGGGGCGAAGAAACAGGAACAATTGCCCGACCGTGGCAAGTATGCCACCTATGAAGAAAATCCAGAATGTGCGCTGAGAACGCTGCAAATAGGAGTTGATGCGTTTCATCTGACCCTGTTTTCGCTTGCTGGTTGTGCCAGCAAGTGGTCATTTAATGGGTTTTTGGTCAAAATGGCTGCATCAGCTGGGTTATTCCAGGCCCAAACCTTCCAAATTAAAAACCCTCCCAACCGGATAAAGGTTGACCGTCGGCTCGAAGAACTGCGTCTTTTTATAGACCCAAAACAGTTGTGCCCATTGGCTCTTGGCAAACTCCGGCTCGGCCTTTCGTTTCGCTTCCAATTCGGCCTTTACAGCAGGGTTTTCCTTTAAAAATTGCGCAGCAATATCCTCGAAAACATAGGGCGAGAAATACTCTTTTTGGCCAAGGATACCATCGAAATAATTCCACGCAAAATAACTGTCAACCCCTTGCGGCTCAATGGTTTCCATCAGGAAGCGCACGGCGGGCTGGTCAGTCACGGCCACATAGTCGCCCTTGCGGTAGGGCCAGCGCATTTTCTCCTTTTCCACTTGGATGTCGTAATGCAAGTAGTGGCCCTCATAGGCATCACGGGTGTCGTATTGCAGGATGCGGTACAGTTCCACCTCCGGCTCGGCATCGGCGGTTAGGCGGCGGAACTGCACGCCGTTCATTTGCAGTAGTTCGATAACCTCGTGATAGGCTTGCGGGATGATATAGGCGGCTGGCTTCAGCACCTGTATGCTCGGCTCCATGCGGCTCCAAAAGGGGATGGGCTTCTCGTAGGGTGCCGAGCGGTCGTACCAGAGGCGGTCGAGGCCGGTGACCTCGCTGGGCTTGTACCTGCCTTCGTAGCCCTTGAACAGGATGGTGTCGGCCCGCTGCTCATCGGCTCGCCAGTCGAGGTTGGCGTATTCCAGGTGCAAGGCCGCTTGCACGGCATCCTTCCGCACCTGCTTGATGCGCTGGCGCTCAACGGAAAGCTCCTGCACGAGCGCACTCATGAAGTCGTAGGTGGCCTTTACCCGCTGCGGGAATGGTTTGAGCATGTGCGTCTCCGGTACGAGGCCGATGCAATGGTGCAGG
Organism: Saprospiraceae bacterium; assembly: GCA_022841745.1. Classification (GTDB taxonomy): domain Bacteria; phylum Bacteroidota; class Bacteroidia; order Chitinophagales; family Saprospiraceae; genus UBA6168. Next base: position 59,667 of record JALHQW010000026.1, read on the forward strand.
GCCGCATAGCCGCTGCTGAACCGAGGCGGGTCGTAGAACGCATAGATGCCGTCGGCGGGCGTGTCCTTGAACTCGTTCACATAGGGGCACATTGGCTGGCCCATCGCTTCCATGCGTTGGTAAAGGCGGGGCAGCATCACCCGCCGCATGTAGCTGCCGAGCAGACTGCCAAGCTTGTCAGTCTGGGTGGCCAGCAGGGTCATGGTGTATTGGTAGTCTGCGCCGTTGGAGGTGTGGTTGTCCACGAGCACATCGGGCTGCCACTCGTTGAAGAGCTGGTTGAATGAGCGGGCATTGCGGGTATCGCATTTGATGAAATCCCGGTTCAGGTCAAGGTTGCGGGCATTGCCCCGAAAACCATATTCCTCCGGGCCATTCTGGTTGGCCCGGCTGCAGCAGCCACGGTTCAGCGCCCCGTCAATATTGTACATCGGAATGAAGGCAACCACCACGTTTTCGAGGATGGGGCGGTAGTCCTGCTTCTGCACGAGGTCACGGCAGAGTACCATCGAAGCGTCCACACCTTCCGGTTCGCCGGGGTGGATGGCATTGTTGACGAGGAGGATAAGCTTGCCCTGCGCCCGCAATTTCACCGGGTCGAACTCGCCGGACATGGAAACCACGGCCAAGTGCAGCGGGTGGCCGCTATCTGTCGGGCCGTACTCGATGAGCCGCATACGGTCATAGCCAAGGTCTAGTTTTTTGTAAAAATTCATGCACTCAGCATAGGTGGCGGTCACTTGGTTGTTCTGCTCAAAGGGGGTGTTGTAGGTGCCGGATTGGGCCAGCATTGCGAAGCAGAAAAGGAGGAGAATTGACAAGGTTGAAATAAATCGCATGGAGGTGATTGGCTTTGTAGTTGGGGGATTCATTCCCCAACATAGTGCTTTGCTTTAGTGGGAAATGAGTTACCCAACTACTTTCAGCGCGCTGCGAAGGTAGGATAATTGCCCATAGCGCTACGAACATTGGATGGCTTTAGGGCATGGCAGGTAAGTGGATTGAAAAAAAATGGGGAGTGATATGCTTGGTAAGCAGAATTATTTTTACCTTACACCCAGTTCGGTTTACAAATAGATATATCGTTACAGCAATATTTGTAAATCTCCGATTCTCACCCACTTTAAACATTTTCGCTAGTTTTGAATAATTTCGAGCGCGAGCTATTGGAAAAAGGCATCTAACATTTTCCATAACCATAAGCTGCGTCTCAGGAAAAATGGGCTGAACCAGCTTTGTAAAAACCGATTCCCATGAAAAAAATCGTCTCCCCCCTTGGTGGCTATTCATTGGAATATTCGCCGCCAGTTCGATACTTGACTGGAACTCACCAGCATTTACTGTACTCACACACAAGATTAGTTCATTCGACTGCTGATTTGCTTTGCAACAGTGCTGCCTGAATGCACGGAGTAGCGCTGTTGAAATTTATTTTAACTAAAAAGTAACTATTTAGCAGGGGGTATTTTTTTTGGTAGAAATTGAAAATTTTAACCCAAAAAACTCCTCAAAATGTGGGACGATAGAAAAATGAATTTTATTCTCTCTTTTGCCACAGCCTAAGTAGTTACCTAAAAAACACTTGACCAAAATGAAAAATGCTTACGACTTGAAATTTCCTCGGCTAAAAAAAGCGTTATTGATGGCGAACCTGTTTGTTTGCTTTTGCATAACCTCGGTGTTCGGTATAACTTATGTAACAAAAAGTGATGGAAACTGGAATGCCAATTCGACTTGGAAATCGCCAGGTGTCCCACCCAACCCACTACCTAGTGGCGATAACATCATTATAAATCACAATGTGGCCGTAATTTCAAACAATATCACACTCAACAGTGGGAGTTCATTGACTTTGGATCCTGGCATACGGCTAGAAATTCATCAGTCTCACACGTTGACTATCAATTCTGGAGCATCTGTTTCCTTAAGCAATAACAGTAACCTTGAAGTTCAAGGCACCTTGAATGTTAATGGCAATCTTAATCTAAATGATGGTTCTGGCAATGGTATTCTCTCAGGTGATGGAACAGTAAATGGCACATTTACAAACAGTGGAATTGTTGCACCTGGCATAGATGGTAGCCAAATTAAATGCCTTAGTTTTAATGACCCTTTTATAGACAATGGAAAAATCTTGCAAATCCAATTAAACGGTACCACTGCATGTTCGGGGCACGATAGAGTGATAGTGAACGATCCAGTCACCCTTAGCGGAACGCTCGACGTATTGCTTGTTCCCGGGTACACTCCCATCGCTGGTAACTCATTTACCATTATGACATCTACAGGGGTGATATCTGGAACATTTTCTAGCATTAATTTACCAGTTGTACCTGGCATTACCTTCATTGTCATATACGATCCAAATGCAGTCATAATAACCACAGCCTCTGCTCTCCCCATCGAGCTAAAGTCCTTCACCGCCACCTCCCTGCGCAACACAGTGCAACTCAACTGGAGCACTATCAGCGAAAAAGACAACGCTGGCTTCGACATCGAACGCAGCTCGGACGGGCTTGACTGGGAGACGCTCGGCTTCCTAAAAGGGGCCGGTACCACCTCCTCGGAACAGCATTATCATTTTACAGATGAGAAGCCGATAAATGGAGCCAGTTATTACCGTTTGCGGCAATTTGACTTGGAGGGCGGTAGAGAAGAGTTTTCCCCTATGGTAGTGGTAGCGTTCAAGGGGGATGCCCCTTCAATATCGGTGTACCCAAACCCCGTAGCAGATATACTGCACGTGGCTTTGGACCAACCTAGCACCATAGAGGTCGTGGACGGCAATGGGCGGATTTTGGAGCGGCTTTATGTGCCAGAAAGCCAGCCGCTCACCGAACTGAATGTCAGCCATTATCCTTCTGGTATTTTAAGGTTAAGGGTAATAGTGGGAGATTCCACGAAAGTTTTTAGCTTTCTCAAGCATTGAGCAAAAAGGTACCGTTGTCCTCAAGAAAGGGGAAACGAAAATCTCTTCGGCTAAGCAGCCGAAGAGATTTTTTTGGTGCGGCAAATGACGATGCTGTTATAAACGCTAATTAAATTCGACGGCGCAGCCGACGAAAAAGAGACGCTATCCGCAACTTGAGTTAGATGCCATTTTAGTAGATAAAAATTTGGGAACTTGCCAATCTTAGTCAATTCTAAGGAACGCAACAGGTTGAAAGAATAACCTATGTACTACATTTGTCCTATTAAGCATGCCTAAAGGAAGCTTGAAACAATTATGGACAATGAAATTTGCCCTCCTCCCATACTACTTACCTGTTTATGTCAAATATTGCTTCATCGCTTGGGCGCTGCTGATTGGGCATACAGCTGAACTTCATGCCTGCGCAACAACCCCGCAGTTTGTGGGCATCACGAATATTTGCCCCAGCCAAACAGGAAATATTGCGGTCAGCAATGCACCTGATTATGTCAATTTCGCTTGGAGCACAGGGGCTGCTACACCTTTTATAACGATTTCCGGCCCCGGCACCTATACTGTCACCGTGACGGATGCGGCCAGTTGCACCGCCACGGGCAGCGTCACGGTCGCTTCCAATACAACGATTACGGATATTTCGGCGATTGCCACGCCGCAGACAAGTTGCGTCACAATAAACGGGCAACTGAACATCACTGTCTCCCCGCCAGGTAGCTACACTTTCGCTTGGTCGAACGGGCAGTCCACAGAAGACCTTCAAAATGTGATTGCGGAGCACTACACCGTGACTGTGACGGATGCGACGGGCTGTACGGCTTCAGTCACCTTTACGGTTCCCGACAACACCGCCCCGCCCATTTTTGACATCAACAGCTCGCCGACCACCTGCATGCAAAACGATGGAAATATCATCCTGACGATGAACCCGCCAAACGGCAACTATAATTTCCAATGGAGTTCCGGCCAAATGACCCAAAACATCCTTCAGGTGTTCCCCGGGCCTTATTCCGTGACCATCACCAATGCCGACGACGGCTGCACGAGCGTGGCCACTGCCAACCTTGCCAACACCAACTTCGTGCCCCAAGTGACGGCAACGGTTACCCCGAACAATGGCTGTTCTGGAGGGAACGGCAGTATTAGCCTGGAAGTGGAACCCGATGTTGTGACCTACACCTACAATTGGTCGAATGGTGGCACGGGCCCAGTTTTAAGCGATTTGACTGGGGGCGGCTACACGGTCACGGTCACGCATGGTGTGGTCTGCACGGCAATTGTTACCTACAACATCATCAATATTCCAACGCAAATCAACATTGATGGGGCTTCGACGCTGGAACTATGTGGTACCTCAAACGGGGAAGTGGACATTACCCCTACACCTTTTGGCATATACAATTACCAGTGGTCGAACGGTGCTACGGCGCAGGATTTGACGGGGGTTCAAGCAGGTTCCTATACTGTTACCGTGTCCTCGGGGAATTCCAATTGTACGGCCACGGCCACATTTTTTGTCGGCGACCAAAGCCTCGGTTTTAGTTTTTCAGAACAAATGACCGCCAACACCAAATGCGCTAATTTCAATGGTGCCTTGGACATTGACGTATCGCCTCCCGGCAACTATACTTACCAATGGTCAAACGGGGCCAGCACGCAGGACATCAGCAATTTGCAAGGTGGCACCTACACGGTCACGGTTTCCTTCGGCAATGGCTGTTCGGGCGAGGCCAGCTTCACGGTGGAGGATGCCTTGGAGCATCCAGTGGTCATTTACAACGTTTCCCCATCCTCGTGCGGGCAATCGAACGGTGCCATTGACCTGTTCCTCGACCCGCCCGTCGGGAACAGTTTCAGTTGGACGAGCGGCGCCAATTCGGAAGACCTCAACAACCTGCAAGCGGGCAATTATGGTGTCACGGTAACTGCGCAAAACGGCTGCACGATTACGGACCTAATCACCGTTCAAAACGCCGGGGCGAATTTCACCCTCGCTGCAACTACAGCCGCCAATACCGCTTGCACGGGTGCAAACGGAGCCGTCAACTTGACTGTCACGCCCGCCGGGACCTACACCTACGCCTGGTCGAACAGTGCGACTACGCAAAACCTGGTGAACGTTGGCGCAGGCAGCTACACCGTCACCGTCTCGGCGGGAGGCAACTGCACAGCCACGGCCAGCTATACCGTTCCGAACAACGCTGGCGTTCCGAGCCTCGCTGCCAACCCCAACAGTGCAACCTGTGGGACAGCAAACGGTAGCATTGATTTAACCGTTTCACCATCAGGCAGTTATGGCTTCGCATGGTCAAGCGGGGCGAGCACGGAAGACCTCGCCGCCATTACCCCCGGCAGCTACGCAGTGACGGTCACAGCCGTCAACGGCTGCACCAGTTCCACCTCGGTGCAGGTGCAAAATTCGACGCCGAGCCTCCCACTCAGTGGCATTGCCATGCCGAACAGTTCGTGCCAATTGCCGAATGGCAGCATTGATTTGAGCATCGGGCAAGCTGGCCTCCTCACTTTTCAATGGTCGAACGGTGCCAGTAGCGAAGACCTACAAAACATTGCCGCAGGCACCTATTCAGTCACCGTCACGCAAGGCGTAAACTGCACAACGACAGCCAGTTATGATGTGCCAAACAACACGCCAGCCCCTGTTTTGACAGCCACGCCAACACCTGCCAATTGCGGCTTGGCCACTGGCAGCATTGACCTCAACCTATCGCCTGGCACTGGCAACAGCTTTTCGTGGTCGAACGGGGCCAGCAGCGAAGACTTGCAAAACCTGCTCCCCGGCAACTACACCGTCACGGTCACAGGTGGCAATGGTTGCTCCGCAACAACTAATATCAACGTGATGGACACGCCTACCGCTTTCAGTCCGACGGGCATTTCCATCCCGAACACCTCCTGCACTTTGCCGAACGGCAGCATTGACCTCTCTGTGGCGCAACCTGGCAATTTCAACTACCAATGGTCAACGGGAGCAACGACCGAAGACCTTCAAAACCTCGCCCCTGGCTCCTATACCGTCACGGTCACAGCAGGCAATAGTTGCTCCGCAACGGCAACCATCCAAGTCACGAACATCAATAGCAATTTCAGTTTAGCGGCTGTGCCAATAGCCAGTTCCTCCTGCGTTTCTCCGAATGGGCAGGTACAGCTAAACGTTTCTCCATCAGGTAGTTATGTTTACTTGTGGTCAAATGGGGCCACCAGCCCAAACCTTCAAAACCTGCCTGCTGGCGATTACTTCGTTACGGTTACCGATGCCAGTGGCTGCTCCGACATTGCGACAACAACCGTAACTGGTACCGCGCAGCCACAAGTGAGTATCACAGGACCACCAGCCGTTTGCGCAGCATCCCCTGCCAGCTTGCAAGCAGGTACTGGCTTCATACACTACGTTTGGGACAACGGCCTGACCTCGCAGACCATTGCCGTTGTCCAGCCCGGCACTTACGCCGTGACGGCCACGGATGCCAATGGTTGCTCCGCAATGGCTAATTTCACGGTCGGCACACTTCCAGCGCCCACGCCAAGCATCGCCGGGCCGACGGTCATTTGCGTGGGGAGCAGCACCGTGTTCACGGTTGGCGGCGGCGTTTTCAGCCAAACGATTTGGAGCAATGGCGCTACTACTTCGAGCATAACAGCCTCACAAGCAGGTGCTTACACGGTTACTGTAACCGATGCGAACGGCTGCACAGCCATTGCTTCGCAAAACCTGGGCATGGGCAATTCGCTGCAACCCGTCATTGCCGCCGATGTGGACCGCTGTGCTCAAACGGCCCTGCTCGATGCGGGCATTGGCTACGCCAACTACCAATGGTCGAATGGGGCAACAGGGCAAATACTCAATGTTTCCGCTCCCGGCAATTATACCGTCACCGTCAGCGATGGCAGCGGTTGCACGGGCGAGGACGCTGCCACGGTCAGTTTCCCAACACTGCCGCAAGTGCAGATTTCTGGGGCAAGCGCCATTTGCGTGGGCGGCAGCACCCAGTTTTTCGTACCGAATATTTATCCGCAAATCCTTTGGAACACGGGGGAGACGACGCCCGCTATTTCGGCCTCACAGCCTGGCAGCTATGCCGTCACCATCACCGACGCCAATGGCTGTACGGCCATTGACGACCACTTGCTGACAGTCGGCGGCAACCTCGTGCCCGATATTGCACCAGCGCCCCCTACCTGCGAAGGCACGATGGTATTGGATGCCGGGCCGGGCTATGCTGCTTACCTGTGGTCGAACGGATTGACCACACAGACCATCACCGTGTCGGCAGCAGGCACGTATGCCGTGACCGTAAGTGATTCTCCTTCAGGTGGTTGCAGCGGTTCGGCGAGCGAATCGGTGACCATACCAGCGCCGCCACAAGTACAGATTTCGGGAGCGGAAAACCTTTGCGAAGGCGATGTGACCGACTTGGCTGCCTCCGGCAATTTTGCGCAATACCTCTGGAGCACGGGTGAGGTTGCTCCGCAAATAACCATCATCCAGGGGGGCAATTATGCCGTGACCGTAACCAATTCCCAAGGCTGCACGGCCACCAATATATGGTCGGTGGCACCCCTTTTTAATGAGGTCACCTACCTCCAAGCTGTCTCCTGCGACCCGCTCGACACGGGTATGGTAGAGGTGCTTTTCAGTACGCAGGCTGGCTGCGATAGCTTGGTAATGACCTCCACCACCTTGGCGCAGCCGATTGCAAGCAGCCTTGAATTGCAGGCCTGCGAGGGCGAACTGGTCATTTACCAAGGCGTGGGAATCCCCATTGGCGGCTCGCATGTGTTTGTTTTCACGGCTACTAATGGCTGTGATTCCATCGTGACGGTGAGCGTGGCAGCGTTGCCTGTGGTCAGCTTTGATTTGTCGGCAACGACCACCTGTTGGAACGAATCAAGGGGGCAAATTAAAGTCGAAATGACAGGCGGCACCGAGCCTTTCCAATACGCAATTGATGGTGGAGTACCCTATGGTTTTCCAGCATTTGATCAATTGTCGGGCGGGCCGCACACGGTGGTGGTGGTGGATGCGAATGGTTGCAAACATGCCGAGGACATCGTGGTGCCACAGACCAACCAATCCATTTTGATGGTCGAGGATGCTATTATCCCGTGCCCGGAGGGGAAAGTTAAAATCCAGCCGATACTCCTTGCCGACCATCCCGAGGCGGTAGTTTGGACTTGGACTACTGGCTCCAATTTGCCCGAAACAGAAATCACGGATGAAGGCATTTACGGGGTGGAGGTGGACGACGGCTGCGAGGTGATCTCACGGGAATTTACGGTGGAATGGGATGCCGAATACCATCGCAATGAGTTCTTCTATGTGCCAAATAGTTTCTCGCCAAACGACGATGCCTACAATGACGAGTTTTTGGCCTACCTAGTGCCGAGCGTGGAGTTGTTAGCGTATGAAATGCATGTTTTCGACCGCTGGGGTTCGGAGATGTTTTTTTCCACCACCCTAGATTGGGGCTGGGACGGCAAGTACCGAAGCAAGCAGATGCAACCCGGCGTTTATGCCTGGTTCATCAAGGCGAAGGTGCTGGTCTGCGGCCTGCGAGGAGTGGAGGTTTTCTTAAAGGGTGGGGTGCAGGTGGTGCGGTGATATGATTTCAGATTACGAATTGACAACATTGCCATATTTTCGCCGCTCAATCACCTTTAAAATCAAATGGAAAAAATCCATACCCTCATTGTAGAAGACGAGGCCATTGTGGCCCTTGACCTCGCCGACCGATTGGAAGGCATGGGCTACATTGTGGCGGGCACGGCGGCCAGTGGGGCGGAGGCACTGCGGATTTTTGCGCAGCAACCAGTTGACATCGTGCTGATGGACATCCATATCCAAGGTTCGATGGACGGCATTGACACGGCGCTGAAAATCAGGGAATTGCGCCCTTTGCCGCTCATCTACCTCACTGCCCAGACCGATGCCCCGACCGTAGAGCGGGCCAAGGCGACCTTCCCTTCGGCTTATTTGGCGAAGCCGTTCGATGAAAAAAACCTGCAATTGGCCATTGAAATGGCGCTGCACAATTTCGCCTTCCAGACCCCGGCCACCCATGCCGAACAAGCGCCCTTGTCATTCCCAAAGGGAACCTCCGAAAAAATCAGCCTCAACGCCGACAACATCCTGCGCACCGAGGCGGCCATTTTCATCAAACAGAACTACAAGTTCGTGAAGTTCAAGCCAGATGACCTGCTCTACTGCCAAGCCGATGGGGTCTATACGGACCTCATCACAAAGGAGAAAAAATACACCCTGCGCCTCACCTTGCAGCAGGTGGTGGACAAGCTGCAATTCCCATCGCTCGTCAGGGTACACCGCTCCTATGCCATCAACCGTTTGAACATTGACAGCTTCACCGACCAGGATGTGTTGGTTGGGAGCGTGGAAATCCCCATCGGGGCCTCGTACCGTGACGAGTTCTTGGGTGGGTTCCAGTTTTCATGATTATGCTTATGTTTTGGCGAATCAAATCTATCCTTATTGGCTGTTTCGCAATGGTTGCACAGCCCCTTCTTGGCCAGCCCCTGGTATTGGACAGCCTGTTCGCTGCGTTTGCTGCGGCGAAAACGGACAGTGCCAAATTGGCCACGGCCTTTGTCATCATGGATGAACTGGGCCACGAGCGGCACGATGAGCGAAAAAGCTGGCTCGACACCACAGCGCAGGCCGCCCAACGGCTGGCTTCGCAAACCATTGGCGTGGAGTGGAAACTGCACCTCGCAGACTGGCACCACGGCCTCGGCGACATGGAGAACAGCTACCGCATTTCGATGGACTGCGCCAGCCGGTTCCGAGTGTTGGGAGACAGCACACTGGCCTGCCGCTCGCTGTTCATGGCAGGCACGGCGCTCTCGGAGTTCAACCCTACAGCGGCCATTGAGGTGATGGAAGAGGCCGTGGCACTGGCCCGGTCATTGCGGCACGACGGCCTCATCGCCCGCTGCCTGACCAACCTCGCCTATGCCCTCCAAATGGCCGACCTGAACACAACGGAACGCTACCGGGACGCCTTGGATGCGGCGCTGAAAGTGTTCATAGAAATGAAGGACATTGAGGGCATCCTTATCAGCAATTTCAGCCTTGTGGAGTATTACAGCGCACAAGGGCAGTTCGAACGGGCGAGGCAGCGCATCGGCGAGATGCAGCACTACCTGGTTGGCAGCGACGATGAGGTCAGCCTTGCATTTCCCATTGTTGCAGAAGCCAATGTGCTACGGGCAGAGGGCAAATTAGAGGCAGCTTTGCCAAAATTCGAGTATGGCTTCGACCTCATGAGAAAGCACGGTATTTGGGACGGCCAATGGGAACTGTACCCTGTTATGATAGACGTTTACAAGAAAACAGGGCGTTACGAAAAGGCCGTTTCCTTTATGGAAGCCTACGAAGTGATGAAGGATTCCATCATTTCGCTGGAAAAGAACAAGACCGTGCAAAACCTCCAGACCCGCTACGAGACCGAGAAAAAAGAAGCGCAAATCGTAGCACAGCAGGCCGATATTGCAAGAAGCCGCAAGGAAAAATGGGCATTGGCAACGGGCTTGGCCCTCTTGGGCGGCCTGTCCTTCCTGTTCTGGCGGCAACGCCGAAAAACGCAGGTCGCCAACCTGGAACTTGCCAGCAGCAACGAGCAGATTGCCCAGAAGAACCAAAAGCTCGACCTGCTCATGCGGGAGCTGCACCACCGGGTGAAGAACAACCTGCAGCTGGTGAGCAGCCTGCTGCGCTTGCAGTCTCGGCAAGTGGGCGACGAAAGCGCTGCCGCAGCCATCAAGGCCGGCCAATTGCGGGTGGAGGCGATGTCGCTCATCCACCAGCGGCTGTACCGGGAGGAGGGCATCACCCTCGTGAACATGCAGGAGTTCGCCCATGATTTGGTGGAGAAGATAGCCTTCGCCTTTGGCCACCGACTTGATGAGATGGACGTAAGCATTGATTTCCAACCCAACGAACTCGACGTGGACAAAGCCATGCCCATCAGCTTGATTCTCAATGAGTTGCTCACCAACTCCTTCAAATATGCCTATGGCAATGTGCCCCATCCGGCCATCCACATCAGCCTCAGCCCACAAGATGGGAAACTGCGCCTCCACTATGCCGACAATGGCCTTGGCCTGCCCGAAGCCAGCGCCCCTTCCAGTTCTTTTGGCTCAAAACTGATTGCTTCCCTAAGCAGTCAGTTGGGTGGAAGCGCTCGGCAATGGAACGATGGGGGCGCACATTTCGAGGTACTGTTTTAGCGTTTCCTTCATTCGTTTACAAATTCCCGCCATTCACCACATCCCCGCCTCGGTTCGTTTACAAGCGTCCAACCGGCTTTTTTCCCGACTACATATTTGTGCCGAAATCAAATGAAGAACAGGGTATGACCACACTTTAGGTGTGGAGTTAACCTCATTGACCAAATTTTTCCTTGTCATTTCAAATTTAATCTCCATATGAAAATTGCTACATTGAAACATTTTTTCGCTTTGATTATCAGCGGGTTGACGGTCATTTCGGCCTTCAGCCAATCAGCGGTGACCATCAAATCTGACGATATGCCAGTGCCTACCCAACCCTATAACTTAGATGTGGTGACGGGCCTAGTGCCCAATGCAGTACCTGCCAACAATACGACCTGGGACTATTCCACGGCCTTTGGCAATACGCCGAGCCTGGCGGATTTCTACCCGGAGGTCGTGCCGTTTTTCTTGGATGCCGGGGTGGACGTTTACCGGGTTTTGTTCAAGAACTTCAGCACCGATTTCGGCTATGAAATCTTCCAGGAATACGACTTCAACGCCAACGGGGTTTACGACATCGGCGTGGACATTTTGGAGCAGAACAACACCCTGCAACCTTTCACGGGCAATATCGCAGACAGCATCTTCATCCCATCGCAAAGCAAGATAGTGAGCGAGCCGAGGCGCATCATCGAGTTCCCGTTCACGGCCAACAGCGCATGGTCGTCGGACAGCCGCCGGGTGACGGATATGGCCCTGAACGTGCCGGCCTTTGGCCTGAACTATGCCCCCGTGCAGCACGTATATCACTGGATTCGGCAGGACAGCATCGTGGGCTGGGGCAAGATGAGGGTCTATACCCCGGCTGGTCCCAGCATTGACTACGATGTGCTGATGGACAAAATCAGCGAGTACGCTTTGGACAGCTTTTACCTGAATGGTGCGCCCGCTCCAACCGCATTGCTGACAGCGTTTGGCGTAACGCAAGGCCAAAAAACGGAGCACAACTACCGCTACAATTTCTACCGCAAGGGCAGTTTCAACTATTTGGCCAGCTTCTTCTACAATACCGACGATACCTACTCCAACGTTTTCAACGCCTTCATCACAACGGATGGGCTGGAGACGGCCCCACCATCGGCGGTGGTGGAAAAAATGTCCTATGCCACGGTGCTTTACCCGAACCCATCCGCTGGCAGCGAACTGAACATCAAGCTCTTGGGCGGTCAGGTCGAGCTGGACAGCTACGAGGTCTTCGATGCGGTGGGCAGGCTGGTGCGGCAGGGCCAAATAGCGGCAAACGGCAGCGAATTCCAAGTGAGAATGAACGGGCATTTGCCGACAGGCAACTATGCTATCCAGTTGAAGGACAAGGAGTTGCGCATCGTGGCGGTGCAGCGGTTCGAGGTGGTGAACTGATTTTTGGGGAGTCGGGTGATAATTGTTTTTTTGAAAAAACCATGATTCCCATAGTCCCTTGATTCCCCCCGAATCACTCCCCCGAACTTGGCAGCACAGAAACCAAGACGGCATAGTCCCGGAAGCCGATATTGTTGAATCCAATACGAAAAAAGACTTCTCACATGGATTTCCTGTTCAAAAACAAAGCCTGCATGGCCTTTGCGGCCCTGCTCCTTTTTTGCCTTACGGCAAACGCCCAACCTTGGACCTTCACCGGCCCTGGCGAATGGGACGACCCCTCCAAATGGTCGCCGAGCTACCCTGGTCTGAACATTGCATTCAGCGAAGTGACCCTCAATGGCGATTGCGACCTGGAGGACAACACCCTCAATTTTTCGGGCGGCATCATTTTTAGCAACGGCAACCTCACCTCCTCCGGGGGCGGCGTCCTCAACATGTCGAGCGGCAGCAATTTCCAAAACAACGGCAGCATGACCCACGGCGGGGCGGGCGGGCTGACGCTCAACATGAGCGGTGGATCTTTTACCAATGCAAACCCAAGCAGTTCATTGACTTTTGCTGCCGATTATACCAGCGGCGGCGGCCTCATCACCAATACCAGTTCCTTGCTGGTGAACGCCAACGTGAACGGGGTCGTCATCAACAATACCTCAACTGGGACGGTCACCGGCACGGGCAGCCTCGGCTTTACCGGCTACAACGAAGGCATTTTGGGAAGCCCTACCCTCACGCTCGACCTGAACGGCGTCGGCTCGTACACCAACTCCGGGCAGTTTCACATTTACCACAACGCAACCCTCGGCAGTCTTTTTCAGAACACCTTCGGCACCTTGACCATACACCCCGGGGCCACCCTCAGCATACCAAACCCCGGCAACTTGCACATCAGTAGTCCCGTCAACATCAATGGCACCGTGGTTCTGGGCGGGGCGAATCCCCCGAACTTTGCCTCCGGCGCCGTCTCCATCGGCAACGGCGGCGAGCTTCGGCTGAACGACCTTGCCAGTTTTTTGGTAAATGCCGGAGCAACGCTGAACAATGCAGGTACCATTTCCACCACCTCCGGCACGGGCAACTTGACCCTCAACGGCGGCACCCTGAACAACACCGGGACGATAACCCACAACACCGCCGCCCTGACGCTGGCATTGACTTCCGGCACCTTCAACAACAACAGCGGCGGCGTTTTGAACCTGCACAGCAACCTCAACCTGTTTGCCTCCTCCATGCTGAACAACGCCGCTGGCGCAACCATCAACGTGAACAATACTGCCACCCTCACCGTGCTGGATGGTACCACCTTCTCCAATGCCGGAACGGTCAAATCAGCGACGGGGCAGACGGGCACGTTGAGCATCGCTTTTGGCGGAACTTTCAACAACTCGGGGACGGTGGAGCATAAAGGAACGACAGGGCTGGATGTACAGCTTAACGGCACGTTCAACAACCAAAGCGGCGGGCTGCTCAGATTGGTGGAGAACGCCTATTTTTCGGCCGGCACCTTCAACAACCAGGCAGGGGGCAGCATTGATCTCAATTTTAAGGAACTATGGCTGACGAGCAGCCATGTGTTCAACCATTCAGGCTCTACCACGGGCACCGGCAACTTCGTCGTATCGGGCGGTACGCTCAACAATTCCGGCGTTTTTACGCACAACACCACCAACACTTCACTCTTCCTTTATTCCAACGGCAAAATCAATATCCTGGCGGGCGGCTCGCTGGTGTTCAACAGCCCGTTCACGGTGGTGGACGGCTTAATCACGAACATGGCTGGCACAATGACCATCAATGCGCCCTTCACCACCTCCGACTCGCTGACCATCGCCTCGGGCGGCACCCTGAACCTAAATTCCTCGCTCCAACTGAGCACGGCGGCGGCAGTGCTGAACCTCGGCGGCACGTTCACGCCGAGCAATGCTTTTTTGGGCATTAATCAAAGCACCCTCAACCTGTCGGGCAGCCTGTCGGTGAGCCTCACGGGCGGTGGCAGCGTGGTTGACCTCGATTTCCCGCAGGGCACCATAAATGTGCTGAACAGCGGAAATTTAACTTTCAACGATGACTTCCTTTTTGGCATCCAAATCGTCAATGTGCAGACGGGCGGCACCCTTGTCATCCCCTCCGGGAAAAGCCTGACAATCATCAACACAGGTATTCTAAACAACCAAGCAACTTTGACGCTGGGCGGCACCCTGACCATCTGGTCAGACACCGGCTTTTTGCTCGGTGGCGCTTCGGCAACCAACGTGTCTGGCACCTTGAACCTGTACGCTGGAGCGCCGTTTACCCCCGCAAGCGGGGCAACGCTTAGCGTCAGCAGCAGCGGGAGTTTCCAGGTAGCCAACGGGGCGGCGTTCTCGCTTGGTTCGGGCGTAGTTTTCAACAATGCAGGAACGGTTGCAGCCACCGGCGGAACGGGCACGTTCTTCATTGATGGTGGCACATTCAACAACACGGGAAACCTGACGCACAGCAGCCAATTGACGCTCGCCATCACGAGCGGAACCTTGAACAACAACAGCGGTGGGGTTTTGACCTTCAGCCAAAATTTCACCTACGGCAGCGGCACATTGAACAACAATAGCGGCGGGCAACTCACGGTCAGCCAGCCGTTTACCATCGCCGCTGGTCAGACGCTGACGAGCGCAGGCACGCTCACCAACTCCGGCGGCATCGTCAACAATGGCACGATGCTGCAAACGGGCGGACAGGTGAACAATAATGGCGATTGGAGCGGCAGCGGCGCTTTGACCATCAACGGCGGGACTTTTGAGAATGCGGACGACCTCACCGGGCAGGCAATCACGGTGGTGGGCACTACGAGCGTTTTCAACAACAATAGTGGCACAGTCATTTTTTCGGTCAGCTCGACCATCTCCGGGGGTGGCATTTTTGAAAATAAAACCGGCGGCACTTTTCAAATGGTCAACTGCGGCTTGAATGTGTCCGGAGGTTCCACGCTCACGCTCCGGGGGGCGATTAGCATCAGCAACGGCACCTTGTTTTTGTACGGAGTGTTGAACAACCATGCAACCGACTTGCGTCAACAGCCGGGCTTCCTAAACATCGTAGGCTATTCCAGTTCCACCATCCACAATTACGGCACCTTGACGATTCACAGCACTTTTTGGGAAACCTACAGCACGGTCAACAACCACGCAGGTGCCATATTTTCAATTGAGTACGGTACTGGCTTTTTTCGTGGTTCGACGGTCAATGATGGCAGTTTTGTCTCTACGACCGGCGGCAGGATAAGACTTGATGCCAACTTCCTGAACAACGGAACAATTACCAACAACGAGTTTACCCTTGGTCAGTTCTACACCTTCACGAACACAGGCACTTGCACATTCGTAGGCCAACTCGACTTTTATAGCAACGCTGTCAATGCCATCGTCAATTCGGGCACCTTAAATTTAAACGGTGGTTTTATGAATATCACCCCAGGCTCAGGCTACACGATTTTGACCAATACTGGCACCGTCAACACCAACGGGAACTTCACATCGAACTTCCAGTGGAACATCACCAATTCCAATATTTTCAACCAAAATGGTTACCTGACCTTTTTCCATGGGAATTCCTCCTTCCAGGTGGATGGTACGCTGAACATTGCCGCCGGCAAAGCCCTGCACATCGAATGTGCGCTCAAAGGCAGCGGCACCATCAACAACACCGGGTTCCTTTATACACCTGCCGGAGCAACCCTCCGACCCGGCACCAGCCCCGGCACACTTTCGGTTGCACATGATTACAACCTGAATGCCGCTGCTTATCACTGCGAAATCAATGGCACCGCTGCGGGCAGCCAGCACGACGTGATTGCCGTCTCCGGTGCAGCCACCCTCACCAACGCAAACCTCGTGGTGAGCTGGGGCTTTACGCCCACCGCCGGGCAGACTTTCGACATCATGACCTTCAGCAGCCGGGTCGGCACATTTGCCAGCGTGACCATCCCGCCCGTGGCGGGTATCAATTTCACGGTGAGCTACACCAGCACCAAGGTGACGCTCAACGCTCAGGTATTGCCCGTCGAACTCATTGATTTTATCGCAACCCCCCTTCCCCCTGCAAAAGGGAAAGAGGGGGCGAGTGTGCTGCTCGAATGGGCCACCGCCTCCGAACTCGATGCCGACCGCTTTGAGGTGGAGCATTCAACGGACGGTCTGTCCTTTGGGAAAATAGGAGAGCGGCAGGCTGCTGGCACTGCCACTGAACAGCAGGCGTATGAGTTCTTTCACGAGCAACCAGCCGTTGGGGTGAACTATTACCGCCTCCGGCAGGTGGATTTCAATGGGGCGTTCGAGTATTCGAAAATGGTGGCAGTTGACCTTTCAGGTTCTGAAAACCTGGCAGGTCTTGGGCTGCTGCTCTATCCCAATCCGCCGAAGGCCGACAGCGAACTGAACATCCGGCTCACGGGCATCCAATTCGATTTTGGCAGCTACGCGATATTCGATGCGATGGGGAGACTGGTGCAGCAGGGCGAGCTGGAGGCCAACGGCAGCGAATTCCAAGTGAGAATGAACGGGCATTTGCCGACAGGCAACTATGCTATCCAGTTGAAGGACAAGGAGTTGCGCAGCGTGGCGGTGCAGCGGTTCGAGGTGGTGAACTGAAAATGAAAGGCGGGGAGCGGACAGGGGGCAACAACTATTATTTTGGCAAAACAAGCTGTGAATTTCGAAACTGCTAATCAACCCTCCCCTTCCTCAAACGCCGATTTCTTCTTTTTTTACTGGTGCAACCGGTAGATGAAATTAAGTTGATTTGGCGGCGGCGGCACTGCCCATTTGATTCAGTGTAAAACGTCTCGCCCTCCGTGAAGTGGCGGTGGGGATTAACACGAGGTTGGCATTGAGTGTGAGGTTGGCATTGTGAATAAAATCGCCTCCAAGCAGCCGCTGGAATAATCCCTATATTGTGCCCCATCAGGCAAGTTTTTTTCTGACAAATCTATGTTCAACAGACTAAAAGAAATTGGCCCGGGCGCAATGGTGGCCGCAGCCTTTATCGGCCCCGGCACCGTCACCACTGCCACGATGGCCGGGGCTGGGCATGGGTACGTGCTCCTTTGGGCCGTGGTATTTTCCACATTTGCAACGATACTCATGCAGGAGATGTCGGCCCGGTTGGGCGTTGTGGGCGGCATGGGTGTTGGCGAGGCGTTGCGGCAAAAATTCACAACAAAATGGGAACGGGCGGCGGTTGCCCTGTTGGTGATTAGCGCTATTTTGATTGGCAATGCGGCCTATGAGGCCGGCAATATCACTGGCGCTGTGTTGGGCTTTGAGGAAGTGGTTTTGCCCATCTTTGGCCGACAGGTCAATTCATTGCTCCTCGTCGTGGCCCTGCTTGCCTTCCTGCTCCTGTTCAGTGGCAAATACAAACTCATTGAAAGGTCGTTGGTGGCCATGGTCGGCGTGATGGGGGTTGTTTTTTGCGCAGCCGCCCTGCTGCTTCGCCCCGATTTTTGGAGCATCCTGCGGGGCATGTTTGTACCAGCCCTGCCCGAAAACTCCTTGATGCTGGTTGTCGGCCTAATCGGCACTACGGTCGTTCCGTACAACCTCTTCCTCCATGCCTCCTCCGCCCGCCAGAAATGGAGTGGTCCCAATGACCTTCCCACTTCCCGCTGGGACACTTTCCTTTCGGTTGGCTTGGGCGGCATCATCACGATGGCCATTTTGGTGACCGCTGCAGCGGCGTTTTCTGGAAACAAAAAAACCATCGGTAGTGCTGCTGAATTAGGGGAACAACTGGCCCCCGTGCTCGGCGATTGGGCTGCCCCATTTGTGGCGATGGGCTTCCTGGCGGCTGGGCTTTCCTCTGCCATCACGGCGCCGTTGGCGGCGGCCTTTGCCACATCCGAGGTGCTGGCTTGGGACAAAAATTTGAAAAACCAAAAGTTCAGGCTGGTTTGGCTTACCGTATTGTTGGTCGGGCTTGCGTTTTCGAGCATTGGACTCAAGCCAACGAAAGTTATTCTTTTCGCACAAGTGGCCAATGGGTTGTTGCTGCCCATCGTGGCCAGCTTCCTGCTTTGGATTATGAACGACCGACGAATCATGGGCAGTCACATAAACTCCCCGTTGGTGAACGTCCTCGGCATTTTGACCATCCTGATTACCATCGTGCTTGGTTTCAAGGGCATAGCAACGGCTACTTTTTTCAAATAAACCCATCTATATTGCACACGAATAGGTTTTGTGCTAATTCTTAGTAGGGTTGATAAGGGTTGATAATCAACCTTTTATCAACCCTTATCAACCTCATCAACCCTTATCAACCATGCCAAATCTTGGCAGCGAGCGCTATATATATCATGACCATAGACATCAACTGCGACATGGGCGAGAGCTTTGGCCAGTACCTAATTGGCAACGACGCCAAATTGCTGCCTTATATCACCTCTGCCAATATTGCTTGCGGGTTTCATGGGGGTGACCCCGTGCATATTGACGAAACCATCCGAGCGGCGGTGAAACAGGGGGTGCGGGTGGGCGCACATCCGTCTTACCCCGATTTGGCAGGCTTTGGCAGGCGCTACATGGCCATGCCGAGGAAGGAGTTGGTCGCCACCATCAAATACCAAATCGCTGTGATAAAGGCCCTCACGGAAAGTCATGGCGGCAAACTCGGGTACGTGAAACCGCATGGCGCACTCTACAACCGGGCTGCCGTGGACGAGGCGGAAACCCTTGCCATTGTTGAGGCTGTCGGCTCGATAGACCCGTCGTTGGCACTAATGGGGCTTGCCGGGAGCACGATGGAAGCGGTCTGCAAAAGGGAAGGCGTGGCCTTCGTGGCCGAAGCCTTTGCCGATCGGAGCTATGAGCCGGACGGAACCCTCATGGTCCGGTCGAAGCCGGGTTCGCTCATCACCGACCCGGCATCGGCGGCGGCGCAGGTGCTGTCCATTGTGCTGAAAAAGGCCGTGCCCGTTGGCATGCAAGGGGCTACCATTTCAGTTTTTGCGCAAAGCATCTGTATTCATGGCGATAATCCGGCAGCTTTGGATATACTGAAAATGGTGGACAAAATGCTTTTGGAAAACAAAATACAGAAGCGGAGTTTTGTGGATTAATCCTTGGGGCGGTAAGAAAAAATCCTGACACAGTTTTTTTTGACGCAGAAAGACGCAGATGATTATGATTTTTATGTTTTTCAGGTTTTTGCTACGCAAAAACAAAGCATAATCAATCTTAAAAAGTCATAAAAATCTGCGTCGAAAATTTTCTTAACACCCCTAGTTTAATATTTAGAATCTTTGCTTCATTTGATTTAGTTAATGGAATTCAAAAAATATGGGGATTCGGCCCTGCTCATCAATTTTGAGCAGGTAATCACCCGGGGCATAAATGCCGAGGTATTGGCATTGTCAGCAGCCATACAGGCTGCGAAATGGGAAGGGGTTCGGTTCGTCATTCCAGCCTATTGCTCGTTGACGGTAGGTTATGATAATGGCAGCATCGGATATGCTGATTTGTGTGAAAAAATCATGTTAATTGAACAAGAACTAACAGTAGAAAAATTAAGCATTAATACTCGGAAATTAAGCATCCCCGTATGCTACGAACCTCCCTATTCCATTGATCATGACGAACTTGTGGAGGTTTTAGGTATGCCCTTCGATGAAATTATCCATATCCATACTTCCACCGTTTTCCATATGTACATGATGGGTTTTTTGCCCGGATTTGCCTATATGGGGAAATGGCCGGAGGGATTTTCCGTCCCAAGAAAATCCATCCCAAGGGCCAATGTACCAGCACTTTCTGTAGGCTTGGCGGGGCAACAGACGGGCATTTACCCGGTCGAATCGCCGGGTGGGTGGCAGATAATAGGACAGACGCCCATACCTGTTTTTATTCCCCATAATAATGAACCATTTCTGTTCATGCCCGGCGATGAAGTTCGATTTTATTCTATATCCTCCAACCTGTTTCAACAAATAAAAGAAGGTATAACAGAAGGGTGTTTTAATTATGAAGAAATATATGGCTAATATGCGATTGCATTTCCAAAAGCCCGGCATGTTCACCACTATACAAGATGCAGGGCGTCTCGGCTACCAGGATTTTGGCGTGCCAATTGGCGGTGCTTTGGATAGGGCAGCCATGCAGTTGGCCAACTTGCTCGTCGGAAACGCAGTATTCGAGCCAGTCCTCGAAATTACCCTGCTCGGCCCTTCTATACAGGTAGAGGGCAGCGGCCAAATAGCCATTACGGGCGCCCACCTCTCTCCCATGCTAAATGGCTTGCCTTTTCCCATGAACGCTACCGTCCAAATAGCGAACGGGGACTTTATTGAATTCGGGATAGCCGTTCATGGCTGCCGTGCTTACCTTTCTGTTGGCGGGGAATGGCGGGTGGAGCGTTGGCTGGGAAGTACAAGCCCATTGCCCTCAATGCGGGAAGCCCTATTGCCGAACAATACTATCCGCAAGGGCGCCAGTTTGAAAGTGAACACCCGCCCATTTCCAAACACCCTGAAAATCGAGGTGGAAACGCAGATGAAGATGAACTTTCAGGTCATGCAGGGGCCAGAGTTCGATTTGTTCGCCCCTGATGTGATTGGACATTTTTTCTCCAATAAATTCAAGGTGTCCGCCGCTGCAAACCGCATGGGCGTACGTCTTGAAGACAGCTTGCCAGGGCCATTGCCCAACCTTGAAATGATTTCATCAGGCATTGTGCCGGGCACGGTGCAAGTGACGCCTTCCGGTCAGGTCATCGTGCTTTTGGCCGATGCGCAGACGACGGGCGGCTACCCAAGGATTGCCAATATCATTAGTGCGGACTTGGATGCGTTGGCTCAATTGAAGCCGGGGGACACGGTTGGGTTTTCCTTATAGCTCGGATGATTTAGCGTAAGTTTTTAGGAGTCGCACGGTGTCCCAGGTGCTTTCTTGT
This sequence comes from Saprospiraceae bacterium, assembly GCA_022841745.1. GTDB lineage: Bacteria > Bacteroidota > Bacteroidia > Chitinophagales > Saprospiraceae > UBA6168. Next base: position 81,181 of record JALHQW010000026.1, read on the forward strand.
GAGTTTATGCTCATTCATTTTAAAGATTTAGGGCTATTGCTACTAAAAAAATCCTAAATTTGCGGTATCAATACCCATTTTTAACCTAAAAAATGCGGCATGAATACCGAATTTCTATACAAACTGCTCGACCAATCGAATGCCCTTTTGGGCAATATCAACACTTCCTATGAGCGTTACCTGATGCGCGATTTACCTTGGGACTGGCGGCTTTTGGGCATCAAGGGCGCACGGGGCGTTGGCAAGTCCACCTTGCTTTTGCAACGCCTAAAAATCGAGCAAGCCGCCGGGCAAAAGGCTGTTTACCTGACCTTGGATGACGTGCATTTTGGCACTCATGGCCTTCGTGATACCGTTGAGGCATTTCAACTGATAGGCTACAAGGTGTTTTTCTTGGATGAAATCCATAAGTATCCAGCTTGGTCACAGCACCTGAAGAACTTGTATGACTTCCATCCTGACCTTAGGATTGTGTTCAGTGGCTCGTCCATTGTGGAGTTGGGAAAACAGGCCGTTGACCTCAGCCGCCGGGCCTTGATGTACGAGCTGCCGGGCCTTTCATTGCGTGAGTACCTGATTTTCAAAGGTTTAGAAAATGTTCCAACTGCCATTGCACTGGAGGATTTGCTGAAAAACCACCGAGATTTGGCAACGGATATCTTACAAAATGTGAAGCCTCTCGAACATTTTGCTGAATACCTCAGAATTGGATATTACCCCTTCTTCCTTGAAAACCCAGCGCTGGTTATGGTTCGGCTCCGACAGTTGGTGCGCCTCGTTCTCGACGTTGACCTTTCCAGTTCAGAAGAGGGTGGAAGGGTTTACCAAGTACACAAAATTGGGCAATTGCTCCAAATCATTGCAGAATCGGTGCCGTTCAAGCCCAATATCCAAGGTTTGGCCCGCTCCCTGCAAATTGACCGTGACACTGTTAGCCGCTACCTTCGTCACCTGCACGATGCCCGCTTGATTTCAATGGTCTATGCAGAACCGCAGGGCATTTTCTCGCTGCAAAGGCCAGAAAAAATTTATCTTCAGAACCCCACACTTGCCCACTCCCTTGTGCCAGTAAGCCAGCCCGATATGGGCAGCCTCCGTGAAATGTTTTTCCTAAGCCAAGTTGCCGTCAATCACCAAGTCAACTACCCCGCTTCTGGTGATTTTTTGGTTGACCAAAAAATCACGATAGAAGTTGGAGGCAAGGGCAAAAACCTCCGGCAAATCGCCACTACTCCTGACAGCTACTTGGCGGTGGACGATATGCCGATTGGGTTTGAGCGGCAAATCCCGTTATGGCTATTCGGATTCTTGCACTGAAAACCGGCCCTCCCATACCCCCATACCTCATACCTCCATCACTCCCCTTCCTCAAACGCCGACTTTTTCTTTTTTTGCTGGTGCAAACGGTAGCTGAACGTCAGGTTGATTTGGCGGCGGCGCCATTGGCCGTCGTTGTAGGTATAGAAGGTGGTGCCCTCGGTGACGTGGCGGTGGCGGCGGGTGTTGAACACATCGCTGACGTTGAGGGTAATGGTGGCGTTGTTCTTCAATATATCCCTGCTGAGGGCAACGTCGAGGTAGGCCATCGGCTTTCGGTAGCCCTGCGTGGTTTGCTGCTTGGCCTCGTACTGGCCACGGAGTTGCAGGTCGGTGTTTTTCCAAAAACTAAAGCGGGAAGTGAGGCGGGCGAACCACGAGTAGGTGTCCGCTTGGAAGTCAGCGTTTAGATTGCCACCGTCGGTGATGGAGCGGAAGAAATTGAAATTGCCGTCCAATTTCCACCATTTGGCGGGGTTATAGGCCGTGGTGAACTCCAAGCCGAAGGCGTCCTCTGTGCTCAGGTTCTCGGGGCGGGTAGCGGCGATGCCCTCGTTGTCCACCCGGCGTATGCGCTCGATTTTGCCCTTGGTGTGGCGATAATAGATGGACGAGGAGAGGTTGCCCTGCTCGAAGTATTTGATATGACCCAGTTCGTAGGCGTCCGTGAATTCGGGGTTCAAGTCAGGGTTGCCGCTCCAGTAGTTGCGCTCGTCGGAGTAAGTGATGAAAGGGCTGAGGTCGTTGTACCTGGGGCGACGGATGCGGCGGCTATAGCTCACTTGCATGGCATTTTCCTTGGGCAAATCGTAGGTGAGGTGGGCGCTGGGGAAGAGGTTGGCGTAGTCCCTTGCGTTCTTCTGCTGGGCTTCCACCAACTCCGTGCTAATGCCCGTCATCTCGCCCCGCAGGCCGATTTGATAGCTGAAACTGCCTTTTTTATTTCCATATATGCCATAAGCAGCATGGATATTTTCGAGGTAGAGGAAGCGGTCGTCGAAGCCGGGGAGGGTCTCCCAAGTGCCATTCGAGCGCTGTTCTTGGAGGTAAAAATCGTTGTCCATGTCCCGTAGCGTGGTACGCAGTCCACCCTCTATTTTTCCTTCCTTTGAAATGGGCTGCACATAATCCGCTTGCAGCAAATACTGGCGTTCCGACTCGTAGTTGTAACTGTATTGAAGGCGGTCAGGCTCGCCCGACGGGTTGAAATCGGTATCGTAAAATTGCTCGGTGTAATCCTGATCACTCTCCTCCCAATAGTCGAGCACACGGGCCTCGGCGATGAACTCCTGCCCTTTTTTGTCAAAAGTCTTTTTGTAGGTCAACGAATACTCGGAATAGGGTTCCCGCTCAAACTCCGCTTGTCGGCGGGTGAAGATGTTCGTGATATTGGTTTCCGAGTTGGCAAAATCATAGTAGGTCATGTCCACGCTACGGTCGCCATCGGTGCGGCGCAGGGAGTAGGCGGCGGTGAGTACATTCTTGGGGTTGATGTAAAAATCGAGGCCCGCCCTTGCGTTCTGTGCGAACACGATTTGGTTGCTCTCACGGGTTTGGTTGTAGCCGAAAAGCGTGTCGCCGGAGAAGTTTCGCTGGTAGATGCTGCCGTCGCCGGGGGAGGTGCGGCGGGTAATGCCGTAGTTGATGAAGAAGTTCAATTTATCGTGACGGTAATTGACATTGAGGGCCAGGCCGTGGTTGGCGGGGTAGCCAGCTATGAGGTCAATGGAGCCGTTGAAGCCGTTGCGCTGCTCTTTTTTCAGGATGATGTTGATGATGCCGCCAACACCCTCTGCCTCGTAGCGGGCGCTGGGGTTGGTGATGATTTCCACCCGCTCCACAAGGCTGCCCTGCAATTGCTGCAAGCCCGCCGCCCCGTTCAGGCTGACGAGGCCGCTGGGCTTCCCGTCAATCAGGATTCGCACGTTGCCACTCCCCCGCAGGCTTACGTTGCCCTCCACATCCACCTGTATGGAGGGGATGTTCGAGAGCAGCTCGGCGGCATTGCCCCCGGCGTTTGCGAGGTCCTTGCCCACGTTGAAGACTTTCTTGTCGAGCGACATTTGCATGGTGCTTTTTTCAGCCTGCACCACGACTTCCTCCAATTGTTCGGCTGCCGCTTTCAACCTGATATTCCCTAGGTCAAGCGGAGCTTTTTTTACTTCAAACTCCTCAATAAAAAAATGCTCAAAGCCAAGGGATTCCACTTTGGCGAAATAGCTGGCCGGCTTGGGGTTCAAGCTGAACTGCCCATCTTCGTCGCTGATGGCCCCATCCACTAATAGGCTGTCGGGAAGTTGGAAAAGGCTTATGGTAGCGTAGGGCAATGGACTACCAGATTGGGCGTCCGTTACCCGGCCTTTTACTTGGGCTTGGAGGTTGAGGAAGGCGATTGCGAAACAGCACAAAAGGATATTTCTCATAAAGGAAAAGCTTCGAGGATTTGCGGTCTTGATTGGTAGGTAGGGAAGTTTTTCGCAAAGATAATTTCCTGATTGGGCAGGGGGATTTGGGAAGTCGCCGAGTTAGGGGATTGAGTAGATGAAAAAGCAGAGGATGGTTTTGGCCAAAATGACCAATAGAAAACAGTCGCTGAACAGGTTGAATAAGGAGATAAAAAAACACCAAAGGCCAATAAGCCGGATTCTGTAACCCCACGCAAGTAAGGTCTCCATCATTTATCTGGGACCGGCCTCACGGCACGGCCTCTAGCTGCCTACCCCCCGGCTCGGGCGAGCCGCCCTTCCACCCCACGGGGGAGGGAAATTAGGAAATCGAGAAATTAAGAAATTGCTGTGGCGTAGCCCTAATTTCTCAATTCCCAATTTCCCAATTTCCGCCCCCCGCAGGGCATCACCGGTGTACATGACATTTCAACCCGCAAGGTTTATCCGCCCCGACTGTTGCCAGCCAGCGCCGTGCGCTCTTACCGCACGTTTTCACCCTTACCGTTCGATTGCGGATTTCGGGATTGGGGATTTCGAATTGGGAGCCTGCTAACCTTCACATTTTGCGCAATAAGCACAAAAGATGGGTTGGTGATGAACTCAATTCGCATTCCGAAATCCGAAATCGAATGGCGGTTTTTTTCTGTGACCCTCTCTGTCCGCTGGCCTTCGCCAACGTCCCACCCGTTAGGTGGTGCGGTGCCCTACGTTGTCCGGACTTTCCTCCCGTCCTACCCCCGGCCCCTGAAGGGGAGGAGGCGGTACAGGCGATGGAGTAGCCCTTGGTGCGGGACAAAGCTACGGCTGTTTGATGAGAGGCAGTGTGTATAATATTTTTTGAGGAGGATTCTTGTTCAATGGTTCGTGAGGTTTCAAGTTTCATGGGAGCTTCTGCTCAAATCATTCTTTAGTCGGGTGTTAGGCCGACTCATCATTTTTAAAAATGCGAATTTTATCCAAATGAGCAAGAACCCCAATGCAACCTTATAACTGGAAACCTTCCGATCCATTGTCACTGCGTTTTGCTGACAGCATCGAGGTAATTTTTCACGGCATCGAGGGCACGGGCGAGGGTGCGGTCTTGAACATGGTCGTACCAGCCGATCACTAGGGCAGGCAATTGAAACTCAGGGCCGTTGCCGAACAAAGCATGGGTAAAATACTCCCCTTTCTTGGCTGGAACTAGGATGGAAGTATATTGACCATTGGGCGAGGCAATGATTTTGATATGCTCGGCATCAATGGATTTCATGGGCAGATAGTACCTGCTTCCTCCAGATGTGACATCTTTGTCAACCGATTTTTGGACTTCACTGACTTCGAGGAGGTCGCTTCCGGGTTTGGGAAGGCTGAAAGAGAACACTTTTCTGAAATGCTTCCCTTCAAGCGAATCGGGCAGGGAAGAGGGCAACTGTTGGGTTAGGATGATATTTGCAGCGAATCTGAGGTCTCTAAGCTGTTGGTCTGAATTCTGCCCGGGAGGCTCGGATGGCTGTTGGCCACAGGCCACAAAGGAGCAACAGCACAAGAGCAGTATGGGAAATAAAATCGTAAATTGCATGGGCTTATAGTTTTGAACGGGCAAAAATAGCCGAAACTATGCCGTGTTTGGACAACGCACCTAATCTATGGCAGACTTAACATAAAAGTTTCGGATTTTTCACTAAAATTGCCCCGTTTTTGGAGTTTGTACATAGAAAGTTTAGGTACTGAGGCGAAAACAGAAGGGAAAGTGACCGTTAAGAAAATTGCCGTCTCATACAATCAACGAACAAAGTATTTGATGCAAATTGACCGCCTGTTGGCAAGTATAAAAGGACTACTGCAGAAAATGAACCCGCTGCCTGCCAAATGGCAGCAGAGGTACAATGATTTGGCAAGCAAGCGCCCATGGTTGGCGAAGTTCATTCTGGGAAGTATGCTAGCTGCCTCCATGTTTATTATCCTATTTTCCATCTTCATCATTCTACTTTTCAATGGTCGCTTTGGGCCAATACCTTCCACTGCTTCCTTAAAGAACATTGACCATAACCTTGCCTCAGAGGTATATTCTGCCGACGGCATTTTGCTTGGCCGCTACTATATCGAAAACAGGTTGCCCGCCAGCATGGAAGAAATCCCTGATTGCCTGAAACAGGCGCTGGTCGCCGCAGAAGACTCCCGTTTCTACAAGCACAGTGGTATTGACTATCGGGCATTGGGAAGGGTGTTTTTCAGGTCCATTCTGATGCAGGAGGACGAATCTGGCGGGGGCAGCACCATCACGCAGCAGTTGGCTAAGAACCTTTTCCCAAGGAAAAAGTTCTGGTTTTTCAGCCTACCCATCAACAAGGCGAGGGAAATGGTGATTGCAACCCGGCTCGAAAAAGTTTATTCCAAAGAAGAAATAATTGCCCTTTACCTGAACACTATCCCTTTCAGCGGGAATGTATTTGGGATAAAATCTGCGTCAAGCCGTTTCTTCAACGTCGAACCTTCAAAACTCAAAACAGAGGAAGCTGCCCTGTTGGTTGGCATGTTGAAGGCAACCACTGCCTATCACCCTGTCAAGAACCCTGACCGCTCCATTGGCCGTCGCAATACTGTGATGGCGAGGATGGAGCGCAGCGGTTTTTTGACCAAAGCGGAATTTGATTCACTACAAGCGCTGCCGCTTAAACTCGATTACAAGGTGCGCACCCACAACGAGGGCATGGCCACCCACTTCCGGGAGCACTTGCGACTGCAATTGGAGGAGGAACTTAAAAAACTGACCAAGCCCGATGGCAGTGCCTATAATATTTACACCGACGGCCTAAAGATTTACACCACCATTGACTCAAGGATGCAGGAAATGGCCGAAAAGGCATCCGAAGACGTGATGCGAAAAATACAAGCAAATTATTTTAAGCACAACAGCAAGGACAAAGACACCCGCCTATACGGCAACGACAACCTGCTGAACCAACAGGTAAAACTTTCGGACCGGGTGCGCATCATGCAGGGGCGAAAGGCCAGCAAAAAGGAAATAGCCGAGGCACTGAAGAAGCCCGTGAAAATGACCATCCTCAATTGGAAAACCGGGCAAGACATTGACACTACGCTCTCCCCCGTTGATTCCGTTAAGTACTACCTCTCCTTGCTGAACACGGGCTTTATGGCCGTTGACTTCAAGACTGGAGGCGTGAAGGCTTGGGTGGGAGGCCTCAACTTCAAGTACAACAAGTTCGACCACATCAAGTCTCGCCGACAGGTAGGTTCCACCTTCAAGCCCGTGCTCTACTCCGCAGCCCTTGGAGCGGGCATAAACCCCTGCAAGAACTGGCACAACAAGCACATCACCTACGAGGAATTTGACGGTTGGGCACCCAAGAACGTGGACGACAAGTACGGCGGCTACTACAACATGGAAGGTGCATTGAAAAAGTCCGTCAACACCATCGCCGTACAGGTAATCTTGGAGATAAAGACGGACTCTGTTATCAATATGGCCCGCCGCATGGGCATTAGTTCGCCCATTCCCAAGGAGGCAGGCATCGCCTTAGGTGGCGTTGACCTTACGCTATATGAAATGATAAGTGCCTTCTCCACTATTGCCAATCGGGGCAAGCGGCCTTTAATGCACTATGTCACCAAGGTGGTAACCCGTGACGGCGAACCGGTCAAGGAGATTATCGCCCCGAAGCCAAAGTCTTTTTTGACTGCCATGTCGGAAATGCACGCTGACATGATGCGCCATTTCCTCACAAAAGTGGTGGATAGTGACCGTGGCACGGCCCATCGGTTCAGGGAGCAGTTCAAGCACAAAGTACCTGTGGCCGCCAAGACAGGCACCTCCAACGACAACCGGGACGGCTGGTTCCTTGGCTTCACGCCTGACCTCTGCTTCGGCGCATGGGTTGGCGGAGAGCATCAAGCCGTGCGCTTCCTCGACACAAGGCTGGGCCAAGGCTCCAGCACGGCCATGCCTATTTGCTCCAATTTCCTCAACCAGGTCTATGAATCCAAGGATTTCGAGAAAATGCTGAAAAACAAGTTTCCAGAAATGGACAGCGTTACCTTGAACAAATTGGATTGCTATGGGCTGAGGCGTAAAGACAGCGACTCATTGGACGTAGAAATAGACTCCATTGTGGCACAACCAGCCACCGCCACGCCTGTGGTGAACGAAATCAAGGAAGACCAGTTTTAGAACTGCACTCCTTGTTCCCCTATTGGAAGCAACTTGAATGATTTGCGGTGGTGAGTCGTAACCCCATGCTGGCGTATAGCCTCCCGGTGCTCAACCGTTGGATATCCTTTGTTCTTTTCCCAGCCATATTGCGGGTATTGCACGGCAAGCACTTCCATGTGCTCGTCCCGGTAGGTTTTGGCGAGTATGGATGCTGCCGCAATGCTCATGTACCGCCCGTCGCCCTTCACCATGCAGAGGTGTGGGATGCTGGGGTAGGGCCGGAAACGGTTGCCGTCAATCAACAAACTCGTAGGCTTTATGCTCAATTGGCGCACTGCCCTGTGCATTCCTTCCACGCTGGCCCAAAGAATGTTGAGTTGGTCAATCTCAATAGGGGAGAGGCTGACGACCGACCATGCGAGCGCCTCCCGCTCAATGATAGGACGCAGTTCAAGCCGCTGATTTTCAGTGAGTTGTTTTGAGTCGTTTAAAAATGGGTGGGTAAAGTCTTTGGGCAAAATGACCGCCGCCGCAAACACGGGGCCGGCAAGGCAGCCACGGCCAGCTTCGTCGCAGCCGGCCTCGGTTTCAGATTCATTGAAAAAAGGAAGGAGCATTAGATGAAAATAAACACAAAGCTAATGAGCATTTTCAACTGCAAAAAATCATTCCTGCCGCCAGCTTGTAATACTTTGCTTCAAATGGAACACCCAACGAAACGGCGATATAGGAAGTCATCCCATATAGGGATTCAAGCCCCTCCTGCATCTTGTCAAAGAAATTCACATCGGTCATGGGGAGGTCGTAATGGGCATCCCCCAGCCGGAACTTCACCCTTGGCTTTGTATTATAAGGCGTAGTGAAATAGGGCTGTACCTCCTTTGGCTTCACCAGCACCAACGACCTGCCGACCGTGGCAGCCTCCTCCTCGCACAGGCAACGGCCCGTGTTTCCGAAAAGCGTATCTGCTTGGCTTTCAACAAGTTGGTCAAGGTGTTGCACGGAAAGGGTTGCCGCACGGACCTTGGCAAGGCTGCCCATGTAGAACAGGCAGTTTTCCGTTTGGTACTCGTTGGGGCAGTGCCTGATGAGGTCGAAGGAAATGATGTCGCCCACGGAAATGTCCTTGACGAGGTTGGCGGGAACCTGCCCGTGTTCGGCATCCGACACGGGCCTGAGCCACCTGGGGCTACCCGCTTGTTTCACATAATGGAAATGAGCTTGGTCATCGGGCTGTAGCTGTACGCCAGCGATGCAGCGCTCGCCATACTTCTTGGAGTTGGCAAGGCAAAGGAGGTAAGTTTTCGACATAGTAGTTGTGTTGAAGGTTCTCGTGTTAGTTCCTCTTTGAGAGAGACATAGGTCTTCGGGTCTTCGGGTTTTCGGGTTTTCGGGTTTCCAGGTTTGGGGTTTTCAGGGTTCATTTTACCAAATGAAGGATTTCAATATCGTTGAAACGATGGTGGAAATACTCCGCCAGCAGGCGTCGGTGGCATTTTTCGGGGCCATGTTCGCTGCACAAGAGGCAATGTTGGTGCAATTTTTCGGGGTTGACTTTGCTGCCAATCTTCCGCATATCAATCAAATTAAGGTACGCCGTTTCATATTCTGCCCAAGTAATTTTCTTATTGCGGTAGCTATCCAACAGCTCCTTTGTCGGCGCAAAATCGAGGTTGTGCTCGTAGCCGATATGCCCTATTTCCCCCAAAAAAAACTTCAGGTCGCCGCCCTTTGCATAACCCGCCAATTGCGAGGCATTGCTGATGCGGGTATCAATGACCGTGCTGACTCCGTTGTTGCGCAGCAACCCAAAAAACTGGCTGGCACTCTTGCCCGTGAAGCCGATGGTGTAGAGTTTTATCATGTGCTTTTGTAATTGATGGTTATTGATGCTGCGTTCAAGCACCCCGGTCGTCCGTTTCTTCCTTCTTGGGCGACCACCCGACCAATTGGTTGTGCAGCCGGTACGCCGTCCGCACCTGGTCCTCCTTGCTGATGTTGGGTTCAAAAATCGTTGGTTGCGGCAATTTCTTGGCGAATTTCTTCATCAGTTCCGCTTCCAATTCAGGATGGGCCACCGATTCGCCATCCTTGTAGATATGAACCACCTCGAAGCCGTTTTCGGTCAAGTAATTGGAAATCATGGAGAAACGGTGACATTCGAGCGGGTCGGCCTCGGCGCACATCAGGGCTGGGCAGTACCCTTTTTCCACTCCTTGCCGGAGCCGCTCCACACCCAGCTTGAATTCCTCGGTGGCACGGACTTTTTCAAAATCCACCTTGCCCTCCCCATCGTGCAGCTTGGGATTGGTATGCCTTGCGCCAAACTCCTTCCCGAAATGCAAGTAAAGGATGTCGTTTTCTTTCAGGAACTCGGACAATACGGGCTTGTTGTACTGTGGATTGTATTGGCTGGCGGGGGTGCTGCGCACGTCCACTACGCAGTCTATGCCGTGTAGTTGGAGCAGCCGGAGGAAGTCCTCGGCAGCGAGGTTGGAGTGGCCGATGGTATGGATGGTGGGTTTGGGCATTTCAAATCAATGGAAGTAGTGTCTTTCGCTGTCAAATATAGAAGTTAAATCGTAAACCCAATAGGGATTCTCTAAACCATTTCCCCTAAGGAGCTAAAAAACAAATCGGCTACATCACCTATACTTATTTTATGGAATTTTCAACTCATTTTAGTGAAATAATTTCTCATTTGAATAGAACAGCTTAAATTGGCACAATTAAATGAACAAGCCTCTATGTAGCAACCTATTTTGTAGGAAGTTATCAACCGTTTTGATCATGTAGATCAAAGTTGAACATTATTGGATTGTGTTCCTATCCAGTAAGAAAACAGCACAAGAGGAAGACTATTTCTAATGTAAAACTAAATGAAAATGACCCCTATCTTTGCTAGACTTACGCTGCTATCACCATCAGCAAACTTATTGGCCACTGGAGCTGTGCATACAACCTACGAAAGTGGATACAATGCACAGTTTATAGATGCTGCTTCCCTAAGAAACGCCATCATTGAGCTGCTTGAAAACAAGCAACCTATCAGTTTATTGTTACAAGACCTGAGCCCCATCCTCGTTTCAAGCTTGCTGAACATACTTGAGGGGAATTGCCTATTCGATATGGATGCCCTCCCAAATAGCGCTATGGAATCGTTTTCACAAGGAGGGCCTTTCGAGCGAGTTTCGCCCAATCTGGCTTCGTGCCATCCTTCATACCCAGAGAACATGCACCAGGATCATTGTTGTAGCGAATGGTTGTCAAGGGTGAACGAAGAGATTGAAAAAAAGATTGACGACGAAACGTTAAGGGCAAGTTCGATAGCCAAGGTCATAGGTTTGTGCGAAATGCAATTTCACAGGAAGATGAAAAAGAGCACAGGTCTTTCCCCTGCCAATTACCTGCGATGTTACCGATTGCGTAAGTGCCTTCCTTTGCTAGAGAATGGAACCCAAAATGTCTCTGAAATTGCCTATTCCGTAGGGTTCAAATCGTTAGAATATTTTAGCAGAAGCTTCAAGAAGGAGTTTGGCTTTAGTCCCTCGTCTTATCAACAAAAGTTCCAGCATATCCATCCATCCAATAATGTTATTATAGTGCAAGAGAAAGTTAAATTAGGTCAAGCCTGAAGTAAATTCTTGACCTATTTTTGCAATATCATAAAATTTTATTTTGGAGTTCAATACTGTTATGCTTGATAAATCAAGCATTATTTATCTCCAAAACCAACCAAATGACCAAGGATTATATTTACACTCCTTTGGCATTTGCCATGTTTTTAATCACAAGCTATGTAGTGTCTGTCCATTTAGTCAAATCTAATTACAAATAACTGGTTGTCAATTATTTAGCGCCTGTATTTTATGGGCTTTTTATAGATTTGCCTTATGAAGATGACACTATTTCATGAGT
>JALHQW010000027.1 GCA_022841745.1 Saprospiraceae bacterium
AAAAGGAAAAAACAGTCGAAATCTGCAGCAAGCGCAATGATACGCTAAGAAATTATGCCAAAAATGTCCAGATTAAGAGGATGCGTTCTAACATTGCTGACTAAATGGACAGACACTATATAGCTCAAATCATATGGGGTAGTCATAACTACCCCGGCAACGAAATCACCGTCTTTGACATGATAACCGGAGACGTGTACGAATACGGTGGCAACTACGCCCCCGCCGCATGGGACTGTCACGACAACGACGGCGACGGCATCCTGAACGCCCACGAGGATACCAATGGGAATGGTGTTTATGACGCCACGGCAGATAACTCGGATTTGAACACCGCCGACTTTTCCGGGACCAACAAAGATATCCAGTTCAAGCTGCAACTCCTGCCGGATGGGGAGTTTTGGGGCGTTTATGCAAGGCCGAATGCCGATGCCAACATCAGCCTGCAAACCGTGACTGGCACTGGGCAAGTGACCGTGGTGATGCCCGCAGGCTACCAATGGAGCAGCCTCACCAACGTGAGTGGCTTTTGGCAGGCCAATGGCGTCATCAACAGCCCCAGTTTCGCCCCAGACAAGCAGTTTTGTTCTTTTGGGTTCATTAATGATTTACCAAAAATCAGTTTCAGGCCCGGTGAGGAAACCCTGCTTTTCAAGTTCAAAAAAGAGGGAACTTGCCCTGATGACCTCCACCTGTACCCCAGCAACGGCGTACTGCCACCCAACTCCCAGTGGAACCTTGCCAACGACATCACCATCATTGACTTGGATGGCTTCGAGGTTTATGGCTATGACGGCAACTACGCAGAAATGGCCTGGGACTGCCACGACAACGACGGCGACGGCGTTGCCAATGCATTGGAAGACACCAACGGCAATGGCCAGTACGACCCCGATATAGATGCCTCTGACCTGAACAGCGTCAACCCGCCAAGCTGCCTGAAACTGAAACTGCAACTGCTGCCCGATTCGAGTGGCTGGGCGGTGGTGGCCAAGGCCACTGGCCCATTGGCGAATGCCGAATCCATCAACCTACAGCATGGGCGGGTGACGATCGTCTATCCGGCGGGCATGGATTTCACTGGCTACGATGCCAGTGCTACGGGCTGGACTCCAAGCGACTGGACGAGCAGCTTGCCGAGCAATCCCACCCGCAATTACGCCACTTTTGAAACGAGTGGAAGCCTACAACTTGATATGGCCAACAACCACGAGACCGAGCTGTTCCGCTTGCCTAAAAACGGCGGCTGTCCTGGCTTCCTGTACATCATGGAAGAATACCCTGCTGGGGTACAAGCCAATGAACTCAGGGCATTTTCCACTACTGGCAATGACTTAATCGGCTTCAACCTCTGCGGCGTGTATGCCCGCAAGGCTTGGCGCTGCAAAAGGCCCGGGGGCCTCGGCGGCCCCATCATCGTCGTCGCTACGGACAGCCTTGAAACAGACAGTCCACAGGCTGTAGTTGACAGGGACGAAAACATGGCCAAGGGTGACAAGCCTACGTTTTCTGCCACCCCTAACCCGGCTGGCGACCATCTGACCATTGCCATTTCCACCGCATTGGCCGAAGGCCACCCTACCCTCTCACTGTTCGACCTACAAGGACGGAAGCACCTCGAAACCCAGTTGGAGACCAGCGCCACGAAGCTGGATTTGGGCGGCTTGCCCGCTGGGGTTTATTTTGTTTCGCTGGCGCAAAACGGGCGGGTTGTTCATCGGGAAAAAATGGTTAAACATTAAGAAAACTAGGTAGGTCGGCAAGGCTCATTGGCACTTCAATGTTTTGCTTGCGACCCTATCGTCCCTGTTTCAAGCCGGGGCGATAGGGACTTTTCCTATCTAAAAATACCTTTTTCCAAAGCGAGCTAACGCCCCCGTATAGTCCATGTATTTGATTCATTAAACTCACGTAAATCATGTTCAGACTCAATACCTGCCCTAAGACAATACTATTGCTATTGGCGTTTATTTTATCAGGGCTTAACTCGTCCTTTGCGCAAATGGTGCTTCCACCTACGGGGATTAAATTCAAACTCCAATTGATTGAACCCAACAGATGGGGGGTCTATGCAAAGCCACATGGTGTTACGCCTACGACCAATAACACGATTATTGGTTCGGGACAGGTAACGGTGGTGATGCCAGCTGGTTACAACGTCAGCCCCAATACAAATGTAAATGGCACCTGGACGTCCACCACAACTATCAATGCGCCAAATGAAAATCCAACTAGGCGTTACAAATCTTATGGGTTCAACAACGAGGTGCCTATGGTGCAGTGGCAGGCAGGGACGGAGACCCTGCTCTTCACGTTTAATGGCAATGGTACCTGCCCTGATAGCTTGTACCTAATTGATAATGTAACAGACCCTTTCAATGTGCTGCCCAATTCCATGGGTAACCACCCCGGCAACGAAATCACCGTCTTTGACATGATGACTGGCGATGTTTATGAATACGCTGGCAACTACGCCCCCTCCGCATGGAGCTGCGAAGACAACGACGATGACGGCCTCTTGAACGCCCAAGAGGACACGAATGGGAATGGGGTTTTCGACTCAGGCATGGACTACTCCGACCTAAACACCCCTTGCACCACCTTGGTAACGATTACCGAACATCCAGACGATATCTACAGTTGCGCAGGCGACGAGGCTTACTTCGTGGCGGACTTCAATAATGCAGGTGCCGCTAATCCTGCTGACCCGAACCTTACTTTGACGCAACATTATTGGCAGATAAATACTGGTAGCGGGTGGAATATAATAAACCCATCACCAGGGGTTTACAGTGGGATTTATGGCAGCAATATTGGTGCTTCAGGCGATAACGATACCTTGACCATCGCCAACGTTGTTGGCTTGGATGGCTACCAGTACCGCATTTGTTACACAACCCCAGCTTGCCCTATACCCGTTTGCTCCAATCCAGCAACTTTGGAAGTAAGAGGCAACGTCTCTTTCAACATTGACCCCGCCAATGCCACAGTCTGCGCTGGCAATGACACTACCTTCTTCGCAACGGCTGCTATTCCGCAGGGTAGTTTCAGTTTTGGCTGGGAATACTTGGATGCTCCCTATACTGGAGCATGGACTCCAATCACCTTCCCTGATGCCAATTATTCGCACTCCATTACAGGTTCGGTTTCATCTGGAACTGACATACTAACCATTACCAACGTAGCAGGCATGTATGGCCGCCGCTTCCGTGCAGTCGCCAATGCTACGGATTGCGGTGCTGTTTACTCAGCTTATGCCACCTTGAACGTACAAGGCCCGCTTTCTGTAGCCGACCAGCCAGACCCAGTGACGGAATGCTACGGCAACGCCACTTCGTTTACGGCAAAGATTGCAAACCCAGGTATGTTCGGAAGTACCACCGTACACTGGCAAATCAGCAGGGACAACGGTGTCACTTGGCAGAATCTGCCAGCTAGCTCGCCTACACTTTACAGCGGTGTGACCTCCGTCAACTACTCGACTGGTGTATCAACCTTGGCAATACCCAATGTGGCAGTACCTGGCCATAATGCCTTGTTCAGGATTGCTTACCGCACCAGCACTTGCACCATACAATACTCAAATTCCGCTCGCTTGACAGTGGAAGGTCCTATCACGGTGACCGATCAACCAGACGATGTTGACGGCTGCGCAGGCGAAGCTGCTTCGTTCACCTCCACTGCTGAAGTAGGCACGGCAGGGACGCTAACCTATCGTTGGCAGGTTTCTCCTGACAATGGCACCAACTGGTCAGATATTACTGCTCTGATGGATGGCGGTGTTTACACTAACTTCACAACGACCACATTGAACGTTTCCAACTCAACTGGCCTTTACAACCGCTTTTACCGATTGGCTTTTAGCACTGGTGAATGCAACAGGGTTTACAGTGACCGTGCTTGCTTGAACATTGATGGGCCGCTGTCATTTGCTGCCCATCCGCAAGACGTTATTCAGTGCACTGGTGAGGCCGCATTGTTCGGCGCTGTGGCGGTGACAGGCTCGCTGGAGGCAGATGCACTGACGCAAATTCAATACCGTTGGCAATACTCAACCGATGGCGGGACAACCTGGATTTGGCTTAATAACGATACACTCTACAATGGTGTCAATACCGACACCATGAGCATCTCCTATACGACGTACCTTGATGGCAATATGTACCGTTTGGCCATCTGGACGGACGACTGCGATACCATCTACTCCGACGCAGCATTGCTTGACATAGAAGGCCCGCTTACGGTAACGGATGAGCCGGACAATATCACGGAGTGCGCTGGTTCTGCCGTGTCGTTTGGTGCTACGGTTGCAATTCAGCATGGCGACCCTGCTAGTTTGACTTACCAATGGGAGTATTCCGCATATAATTTAGGTACAGGCACTTATGCGCCATACGTCAATGTACCGACTGCAACTGGTGATGTGTTTAGTGGGGAAACAACCACAACATTGAACATCAGCGACGTGGCCAATATGTTCAGGTGGCGATTCAGGATGCGCTACCGCTCGCCAAATTGCGACGCTTCTTGGACGAACTATGCACAACTGACTGTAGAAGGCCCGATTTCCGTTACCAACCACCCTGACCATAGGACGGTTTGCTCCGGCAGTGCCACTAGCTTTTGTATCCAAGCAGCGAATTCTGGCCAAGGCGCTATTACCTACCAATGGCAGGTATGCATGTCTGGCGACAGCTTGGCTGGGCCATGGAATAATTTGCCAACCAGCAGCATCTATAACGGTGTGACGAACGGCTGCCTCAGCGTGGGCAATGTTGTGAACAAAGACGGTTTCTACTTCCGTTGCTTGGTTCAGACCTCGGAGTGCAATCCTGTAGCCTCCTATGCCGCTGTACTAAGGGTTGAAGGCCCAATATCCATCATCTCCCACCCCACCGACCAAACCACTTGTCAAGGCAGCCCTGCCATTTTCACTGCCGTGGCCTCGACGATGGTAGGCGACCTGCTTAACCAATGGCAGGTCTCCAGCGATGGCGTCAATTACTCGGACTTGCAAGAGGGCGGCCCGAATGAAATTGAGAGTATTGACACTCCCCCCCTTTCCATCGGCAACACCGAAGGGCTTAACGGGAAGCGGTTCAGGCTGGCAGCTAAAACGGGGGGGTGCAACTATATTTTTTCTCAGCCTGCCACCCTCACAACAACAGACTGTGGCCCAAAATGCCTCAAGGCCAAGCTCCAGCTACAGCCCGATTCCACCAGTTGGGCGGTGGTGGCCAAGCCCAGCGGCAGTTTTGACCCCACCGAGAACGCCATGACCACTGCCGGGCGCTTCACCGTGGTGGCTCCCGCCAATTTCAACTTGATTGGCCTCAACAGCTTTGCCGGAAAATGGTCGGCCATGCAAGTGACGGAGAACGTTGCCGGGTATCCCGGCAAAAAGTTCATCACCTTTGAAATGAACACGCCAGCTGGTAGCGGGGTACATATCCCCTACTCCATCCAGCAGGAGACACCATTGTTCCGCTTCGACCATGCTGGCCCCTGTCCTGAATTTCTCTACCTGCTCGAAGAGGTGCCTGATGGCCTCCAGCCCAACCTGCTCGTTGGCAGCGACCTTGTTGACAATTTCACCCCAGTTGACTTTGAATATTGCAGCGTCTATGGGCGCAAGGCTTGGCGATGCAAAAAGCCCGGCGGCCTAGGCGGCCCCATCATCGTTGTCACCACGGACAGCCTCGAAACGGACGAACCGCAGGCAGTGGTTGACAGAGACGATGGTATTGCCGAAGGCAACAAAGCAATCGAAACAGCATGGTTCACCACAGCCCCCAACCCAGCTGGCGACCATGTGAACATCACCGTTTCCACCACATTGGCCGAAGGCCAACCAAAGCTCTACTTGTTCGATTTGCAAGGCAAAAAATGGCAGGAAGCGGCTGTGAATCAAGCCGTTACGAGGATGGACTTGGTAGGCATGCCCGCTGGCGTTTATTTTGTTTCGCTGGCGCAAAACGGGCGGGTGCTGCAACGGGAGAAATTGGTTAAACACTAAGAAAAAAGTTGGCAGTTTGACAGTGGGAAGGTCTTGTCCCGACCCCCTCGAGATGGCAGTAAGTCGGCAGGTCTTGTCCCGATTCTTCGGGATGCTTAGTCAGAGTATTCTAAAAATGAAAGAGGTGGCATCATTTGGCGATGTCACCTCTTTCATTTTTGCCAACCACCCGCCACGGCCAATAACTGTCAGCCGTCCACCGTCCACCGTCAGCCGTCTATCGTCCACCGTTCACACAATTCCGTTTTTTTCAATTTCAAGTATCGCCTCTACGTGCGCATCGGCGATTTTCTGGCGGACGCTGTCCTTCATTAGTTCCTTTACTTCTGTTTTGTTGTTGTAGAAGCCGTTCTCGGTCAGCACGGCGGGCATGGTCGTTTTTTCCAAGACATAAAGGGAGGTGATGGCCGTGGATTTCAGGTTTCGGTTCTTGAAGCCAGTTTTTAGGATGAGGTGCTTTTGGAAAACGGCGGCGAGTTTCTTTCCCCTTGTGCTGTTCTCCGCATACCAAGTTTCGATGCCCCTGATATTATCGCCAATCCACTCCTCCGCAGCTGCAGGGCCTGCGTTGGCATGCACGGAGATGTAAATCTTAGGCAGGTCTGATTTCTTTTTATTTGCCCGCTCAACCCTTTCCGAGAGGAAGCTGCCCACTTCGTTGAAATCTGGCACGATGTCGAAGAATTTCACCCCATGCTTGTTGAGCGCCTTCATGATGCGCTCCACCACGTCCCGGTTGAACTCGTACTCCATGAAACGGGTCGTTCCATCGTCAAAAAGCGGGGAGCGCTTGCCGGGCTGCAGCTTGCCGTGCCCGTTATCTAGGCACCAGAGGAAACGGTTGGCTGGAGTTGCAGGCGGCGTTGTAGTGGTGCCGCCGCCAGTTGTAGGCGTGGTTGTACCGCCACCTGTCGTAGGAGTTGTAGGAGTTGTGGTGGTGCCACCGCCCGTTGTGGGCGTAGTTGTACCGCCACCTGTTGAAGGGCCAGGGGTAGTGGTTTCTTCCTCGCTGTCAACGGCATCTTCCTTGTCATCGTCAGCAAAGGGACCCGGCGCATCGGGTATCACAGCAATTACCGGTAGGGTCTTCACCGTGTCCACTGGCACATCGGAGCTGTCCTCCACCTCATCTGGCAAGCGGTCGTGGGGTTTGGGCGTGTTGGTTTTTGGGGTTGTCGCAGGAGTTGGCTCCTTTTTTTTGCCAAAAAGCGAAGAGAAAAAATCGGCAATGGCTTGGAAGAAATTTTTCATGATTGAATGGTTGAGACGGATGCTGGTACTGGATGCTGGATACTGGATACTGGATAAGCAGGCATCCCTACGGCCAATTTCAAGATTGGGCAAAGCTAATGTAACAATTCAATTTATCCGAATGGCCTTTTTAGCAAAATTAAAAGAAGTACCCAGCATCAAGCATCCAGTAGCATCCAGTATCCAGTATCCAGTAGTATCCAGTATCCGGCATCCAGCATCAACTCCCAATCGCCTGCGCCAAATCCCCCATTATATCCTCCGCATGCTCTATGCCCACCGATAGCCGGATGAGGCCATCGGTGATGCCGTTGGCAAGGCGGACTTCCTTCGGGATGTGCAAGTGCGACATACTGGCTGGATGCAGGATGAGCGTGTCCACATCGCCCAAGGTGGGGGCAAGGGTGCAAAACCGGATGCGGTTCATGCAGCGGATGCCCGCTTCGAGGCCGCCCGCCAGTTCAAAGCTGAGCATGCCCCCGTATGCACTCATTTGTTGCTTCGCAATGGCATGGTCGGGGTGCGAGGGCAGTCCGCAGTAATTGACCTGAACCACTCCTTTGTCTTGCTGCAGGAATTCCGCAATCCGCTGTGCATTTTGGCTATGGCGTTCCATGCGCAGGGCCAAGGTTTTTAGGCCATTGTGCGTCAACCATGCCTCGAAAGGGCTGCAGTTCGTGCCCGCCAATTTCATCGCTTGCCAGATATGGCCGCCCATCCGCATTTGCTCCGTATGCGTTGTGACGAGTGCCCCTGCGATGGAATTGCCGTGGCCATTGAGGTATTTCGTGGTGCTGTGTACGATAAAATCAATGCCGTATCGCAGCGGCTGCTGGAGCATTGGCGTGGCGAAGGTATTGTCCACTGCGCTGTACTTGCCGTATCGCTTCGCAAGGCTGGCCAAAGCCGGAAGGTCAACGCAGGCATGGGTCGGGTTGGCGGGCGTCTCGCAATAGAGCAGCCTGATTTTATCGTCTTTTTTCAAGAACTCCTCCACCTTGTCGAGGTCGTGCAGGTCGGTGAGGATGGTCTCGATGCCCAGCGGCTGGAAGATTTTCACGAACAACTCCGTCGTGCCACCATAGAGGTTGCCTTGCGTCAGGATCTTATCGCCTGATTTCAACAGGCCCATCACCATCGTGCTGACGGCTGCCTGTCCACTGGAAAATAGCAGGCCTGCCGCCTGCAGCCCAGTACCCGCCGCTTCGAGCGATGCGATTTTGCCGGCCACGGCGTCCACTGTGGGATTCGCATAACGGCTGTAGCCATGCCCCTCCTTTTGGTTGGAAAAAATGGCGATGCCCTCGTCAATATTTTCAAAAGCAAACGATGAAGTGGCATAAATGGGCAGCACGTGCGGCTTTGTGGTGCGTGGGTCGTGGGGTTCTTTGACGCAAAGGGAATTGATGTGAGACATGATGCGGATGTTGGATGCTGGATTCTGGTTGCTGGATTCTGGTTGCTGGAAACTTTAATGGCAGGGGCAAAGTTGCAATGGTTTGGCCAAATTCAATACAGGAAAACAAGCTGTAACGGAATGTAGCATTGGTCGCCCTATCAATAATGCCAAATAGCAACAAAAAAAGCTTCAATACCATCCGTTATTGTCAGAAATAAAGAAATGGCTAAACGGTTGGCGCAAAGTTGCGTTATTTTGCAATCCTTTTTCAAATATTGACAGCATCGAAGATGACCTTAGGGATAGGAGTTTGAGTTTGAGTTCCAGCATCAAACATCCAGTATCCAGCATCAAGCATCAAGCATCCAACTTAACCATGCGAGGAGTACCAGATAGATTGGTTTTTAACGAAGAGTTTTACGAGACCCATAAATATGTGGCCGACAAGGGACAGGGAACGATTCGGTTGGACAAGTTCCTTTCCGACCGGATTTTCCAGATTTCGAGGAGCAGGGTGCAAACGGCCATCAAGGCTGGGCTGGTAAAGGTGAACGGCATAGAGGAAAAAGCCAACTACAAGATTCGACCGAACGATGTGGTCGAGCTGCTCATGCCCAAGCCGATGGATGAGGCCGTCAAAATCATCCCGGACAAGATTCCCCTCAACATCATTTACGAAGACGACGACCTGCTGGTGCTGAACAAGCCCGCTGGCATGGTCGTACACCCTGGGGTTGGCGTATATCGCCGTACCCTGGTGAACGCACTGGCCTACTACTTCCAAGACCTGCCTGTGATGGATGGCAATCCCGACAACCGTCCCGGCCTCGTACACCGCATTGACAAGGACACCTCCGGCCTGATGGTGGTGGCGAAGACCGACTTTGCCATGATGCACTTGGCCAAGCAGTTCCACGACCATACTATCCACCGCCGCTACCATGCCATCATTTGGGGCGAGTTCGAGGAGGATTCGGGCAGGATTGAGAATTGGCTGGGCCGCCACACCCGCTTCCGCAAGAAAATGACCGTGGTGGATGATGGCGAAGGAAAGCTCGCCATCACTCACTGGAAAGTGCTGGAGCGCCTGTACTACGTGAGCCACATGGAACTTCGCCTTGAGACGGGCCGCACCCACCAAATCAGGGTACACATGTCGCACCTCGGCCATCCACTCTTCAACGACCCCCGCTACGGCGGCGACCGCATCGTGAAGGGCACTGTTTTCAGCAAGTACAAGCAGTTTGTGGAGAATTGCTTTGAAATTCTGCCTCGTCAAGCCCTCCACGCCAAGGAGATTGGCTTCGTTCACCCCCGCACGGGCCAGCACATGATGTTTGATTCGGAACTGCCGATGCCCATGGTGGACTGCCTCAACCGCTGGCGGACGTATGTGACGGACAGGAGGAGCAAGTTGACGTTGGACCAAGAGTGAGGGGGTATGAGGTATGGAGGTATGAGGTATGTGAGTCCCTGGTACAACTCACATTGAAGGGAAAAATAAAAAAACTTAGATGACGCTAAGGGAACGAATATCCGCTTTATCGCAACTCGGCGAGCACTTGCTCCAACCAGACGACTACCTTGATGCCATCATCCATCGGTCGGAGTACAACAACGCTTGGTTTACGAAGGAAAACCAGCGGTTGAGCATGGAGGCAATAGCTACCGAGTTTTTGGATAAACACAAGCTGGAAGCATGGGCGGCGGCCTACCCCATCGCAGATGAGCCAGCGCTGAAAACCGTCGGGATGGTGATGGCAGGCAACTTGCCGTTGGTGGGCTTCCACGACTTGGTTTGCACTTTCGTAGCGGGGCACAAGGCCAAAATCAAGCTCTCCGACAAGGACAGGTTCTTGCTGCCCTATCTCCTGCAATTATTGGAAAAATACGCCCCCGGCGCCGCTGCCTATTTTGAAATCGTAGAACAGTTGACGGGTTTCGATGCGGTCATTGCCACGGGCAGCAACAATTCGGCCCGCTATTTTGAGGCGTATTTTTCGAAATACCCCCATATCATCCGCAAGAACCGCAACGCCGTGGCCGTGCTGGATGGCTCGGAATCCACCGACGACCTGCACCTGCTTGGCAAGGATGTGTTCCGTTTTTTTGGCCTCGGCTGCCGCAATGTTTCCAAACTGTATTTGCCAAAAGGCTACCATTTTGCGGCATTGATGGATGCGCTCCATGAGTACAGTGACATCGCCAACCACTCCAAGTACCGCAACAATTTCGACTACAACCTCGCCTTGTTGATGCTCAACCAAGTGCCGTGCTTCAACAACGGCTGCATCATCCTCACCGAAGACAAGGCCATCGCCAGCCGCATCGCCATGCTGCATTACGAGTTTTACGAAGACAAAAATTGGTTGGAAATGGAATTGGCGGGCCGCCAGGAAGAAATCCAGTGCATTGTGGCAAAGCCACAGCTAATCAGCTTGCCAACTATCGCCTTCGGCAAAACGCAGGAGCCGGGGCTTCTTGATTACCCTGATGGGGTAGATGTGATGGGTTTTTTGGTTACGTTGGTTCATTGATTCATTTATTATTGGTTGGCCTCCGACGTCGCTTTCGCTCCTCCGCATAATATAAAATAGACCAAACTGGGGGTGAGATAACTCAGGCTTTGATGGAAAAATGTGATGCCAATTCTCTTTTAAAGCGTAAAATGTCCTTTTATGAACGATTTGTTCGTTTATATTTGTGAATTCCGGTTTGAACACTTTCGTAGCCATACTTGTAGTAACTATTCTTATTTCTTCTGATTTAAAATTGAATTTAATGAATTTCAGCTTAACTCGTGTAATCTCCAGCGGCCACGCAATTCCTGGGGGGGATTCACACAACAAAACAAAAAAAGCGTCCCCCCAGGCGTTGCGTGGCTGCTGGAGGCAACACTATATTAAATGTTCAAGAACGAGCTGGCCTTTCGTGCCATTGTCAAAACCCATTATTCAAGCGTCCTCAATTTGACAAGATGGAAGCCGAGAACCTCGCAAGTGAGGTTTTTGTCAGGGCATCAAAAGACAAAAAATTTGACGTTGAATCGGCCAACGTCATGAGTTACCTCCTCAAGGTCGCCAAAAACTTGGTCATAGACCGCCATCGAAAGCTGAAAGCCAAGAAGAATGGTCAGGTGGACTTGGGCGACGATGCGCTTCAAAAAGCTGCAAGCAATTAGCGCCCTCCGTTGATATTCCGAGCGAGCAGAACGAACTCGCAATGGCCCTGTCTGCTTGGGTCAAATTAAAGCCGATTGATGCCCAAATTTTGAACCTGTATTTGGCAGGTTACGACTTTGAGGAAATTTCAAATGCACTGGTGGGCATGAAGGAAGCCGCCGTTTACAAACGATTTCAAAGACTTCTATCCAAATGGAAGTCGCTAAAAGAAAATGCAGATTTCGAACAGCATATCCGGCAATCAACATGATAAATTGGTCGCCTACGTCAGTGGCAGTTTGAGCGCTGACGAGAAACTGAGGGTACAGGCTTACCTACTTGCCAACCCCAGTGCCATCACAACGGTTCACGAATTGGCGAAGCTGAAAAGGACACTTGGAAAGGAAGTGGACTTGAAGCAATACCTTGACCAGCAAGTAGCGAGAATTACTGAAAGGATTTTCGCCAAGCATTAAGCAGGTTAGACTTCCGAAATCTTCGAGATTTCGGAAGTCTCGGAGCCAACCAACCGTGAATTAGCCAACCCCTTGTCCAAGGGGTATTTCCAAAATCATCAATGCAGCAAGGACTGATACTTGACGCCCTATTGGGTGCAGGTCATCCCTTGCCCTAACCTATCACTCGATATGACTACGATAGCCGAGCAACAACGTCCGTTTATCTCCTTCTTGGAAAGCCTGAAAAGATTGGCTGGCTACTTGGAGGCCATTGAAATCATCCTGCGGTTTCTGCGTGTTCCGCTGCTATTATTGGTGGTTTATTTTGTGAGCAGGTTTAGCCATTTTCCGCCCATTGATTGGCCGAAACTATGGTGGTGGCTGTTGAATATGAATTGAGGAACAGCTATTTCAGGCATGGGCTTCCATCGCTGGAAATTCTGAATAAACTATGACATCCTTTTTGGGGATTCCGAGTTCTTTTAGTGCCTCTACGATGTCCATGTCCGTGCGGTTCTGGCGCACCAACACTTTATCGTCCACTATGTCGAAATGGAACAGCGGGTAATGGAAATAGACCTTGTTTTGATAACCCATCCTCACCAACTGATAGTGATGATGTAGGGTATCAGCTATGACCTGTTGCTCCGCATCTTTCCAATTAACTGGTTTGACCTTGGCATATTTCTCCAAAAACTGTAGCAGGAGTTGCTGGTATTTTAATGTCTTAGCCATTTTGTGATGGTTTTATTTTCACTATCAAAAATAAGCAAATTGAGGCGAAAATACTCAATGGCCCTTCGGAAAACTGTCAATTGATGAAGCATTTCATATACATCAGCCGGAATTGCAAGAAACAACACCTTCTCAACACCACTATCATACAATGCCAAACGATAAACAAGAGTCTGCCCAAGCGCTTCGTAAAAAGTGTAAAACTTGGAACGGCCAAGAAATGACTTGATTTCCACTGCTATCTGCTCTACACCACGTTCGGCACCGATAACCCTTTCCAATCCTAAGTCAACCTGTAAGTCAATTTCAGGTGTTGAAATGGTTAAAGGGTCGTCCGTAATAGTCCAACCATCTTTTTCCAGTGCTTTTCGTACTTGGTCGTGATAGGTGTCTCTTGCCATGTTTTGATTCTACTGCTTCACAAACCGCTTCGTCACACCCGCCTCACCGTCTGTCAACTCCAATAGATACAAGCCATTTGCAAAGCTCCCCACCTCGATGCTGCGTTGGTCGGGCAAGAGTTCGCCCTGCGACATGAACTGGCCAAGTGAGTTGAAAATGCGGTACTGCAAGGGCTTATCAATAGCGGTTTTTACATCTACAAATAGCGCCCCAGCGGTTGGATTGGGGTACAGCGCAACGCCGAGTTCCGACCGAGGTTCCTTAGCTGCAACCGAGCCATCCAGCTTAACGGGCGAACTGAACAGCCCAAGGCCGCCCCTATGGTTGCCGATAATCGCATCCAAAAAATCATCGCCATTTAGGTTGGCGAAAGCGGGCCGGGTGATGCGCCCCTCACGAAGCCCGCCCAATTGGTCGTTAATCAACTCAAATTGCCCCCCCAAATCGGTGGGACCAGTCGGGCTATCGTTTATGCTGTCGGGATTGATGCGGTAATACTCTAAAAAGCCCAACTCTGAGCCAGTGACCAAGAACATGGTGCCATCGGCGGCTTCGATAACGGCAGGGGCACTGTAACCAGACGACCAACCGGGCTGTTGGGTGCTAATGGCGCCAAAATTCCAGTTGTTGGGTGACTCATCGGGGTTGGAATGGAACACTGGGTCGCCCACTGTGCCAATATTGGGCAGGTAGTTGACCGTTCCCCTGAACTCGCCCACCACGAGGTCGCCTAATCCGTCCTTGTTAATGTCGTGGATGAATGGCGTGGAATATTGCCCCACCGAAATGCCCTGCCAATAAGGGATGATGGGGGCAAAAGCCAATGGATTGCCCGCTCCTGCGATATTTTCGGCATAGAAGAAACGCCCATGCCGCTCGCCTACCACGAGGTCGGCATCGCCATCGCCGTCCACGTCGCCAAAGGCGGGGGCATAGGCAAAGGGCTGAAGATTGGGGTCAATGAATTGGCTGAACTCCAGGTAGTCAGGATCTTCCAATTTGAAGGCAGGTTCGATTGCTGTGCCCACGTTTTTGAAGAGGAAAAGCCGTGAATGCCGTGTGATGTCGCTTTGTTTGTCGTGAACGGTTTCGTTGCCAACCACGAAGTCCATGAGGCCATCGGCGTTGTAGTCCACAAAAGCGGGGTTGGCCCCGGTGCCAAGGTCAATCATGCCGTCCTGCACGAGGTCATCCTGCCTGAACTCGAATACTGGGTACTCGTTGCTCTGCACATTTTTATAGAACCAAACACTGGTCGTGTCAACGGCACCGGTTGCCAAGTTTGGCGAAGCCAAGAGGTCCTTGATGCCGTCGTTGTCCATGTCCAAATAAAAAGTAGCGGGAAAGAAGGACATATCCACCGACACATTGTAGCTGGGGAAGATGGTGTCTTGTTCGCAGATCCAGGCATTGCCCACCCAGCCACAATTCTTTCCTCGTATCACCGATTTATAGATCAAGTCCCCAAAGAGGAGTTCCTTATCGTTGTCATTGTCTTCGTCAAAGGTGCAGATGGCACCGCCGCCATGTGCGCCGTTCCTTTCGTCAACTTCAGACGTTGGTTCGTCAGGCTGAAAACAGGGTGGGTAAACGCAACAAGTGGAGTCAGTGCTCAACTGAAAGGACTCCGAGAAAGCTGGAATGAAATGATGCCCCCAACAGGATTCGATGGTTTCATAAATGAGCGTATCGTCAGAGTAGCCTTGCTCAAGGGCCATGTTCCTGTAATAATAGAAGGTTGAGCCGCTCACGGCTGGCGCAAGGATGTCGAGATCGCCGTCATTGTCCATGTCATCTATGGCAGGGTAATCGGTGGCATTGACAGGAAGCTGTGTATAGTCACCCGATACCTCCAATAACAACACATTGAAGAACCAAGGGAAGGTAAGCCGCTTGAAAGTCAACTGGTTGTTTTCATTGTAACTGCCTTTATAGACTTTAAGGCCGGCCAGCCCCTCGTCCAACGAATTGCCAAAAAGGTCCATCGCCCCGTCCCGGTTGTAGTCACGCAGCAGCACCTGGAATTTTATGCGAGGAAAGTTGGCGGCATATTCTGGTGCAAAGCGGTACTTGGTTTCCCCTACCCCGCCCTCGTTGATGAAGGTCAGGTGCACGTCGCCATTGCGGTCAAAGGCATAGAGATCCTGCTTGCCATCATTGTTGAGGTCCACTGCCGACCACTGCGGCCCGTTCAGTCCGCCAGCCCATGGATTGGGCAGTTGAAGGCCATGTTTTTGAACCTCGGCATTGAGCCGTATGAAGTTCTGGGAGTTTGCCAATGTTGCGAAGCAGGCAATCAATAGCAGGAGAGAATTTCTTTTCATACAGATTGGAATTGCGGTTAGTAAACAGTGGGCAAATGTACTGCATTTGCAAAAGGTGGGCAGGGTGAATGTATTGGAGTGTAGGGCAGGTTGCAATTGGCGTCATATCAAAGCGTCATATAGCACCTCCACAGGATGCAGTGCCTTCCGCCCCACCCCATCCAAAATCTGGTGCCGACAACTGGTGCCTGGTGCTGCGATGAGCAACTCAAAGTCAGGCGGTGACTTCAAGTCACCGCCTGACTCAAGCGCCTGCCGTATCGCTGGGAACAGCACCAATTCCCCCACTTTCATGCTCACTTCGTAATGTTCTTTTTCGTAGCCAAATGACCCCGCCATGCCGCAACAGCCCGAAGGGATGACCTCCACATCGTAATGGTCGGGAAGGCTGCATACCCATACCGAATGCTCCACGCTGGAGAGTGCCTTTTGGTGACAATGGCCGTGCAGCAAGACTTTTCTCGGCTCCTTCGTGAATAGGTCGGGGTCAATCTTGCCCGCCTGTATTTCCCTCGACAGGAACTCGTCAATGAGCAAGGCGTTTTTGCCTAGGGCTTTTGCTTGCGCAACACTTGTCTTGTCCACCAGCCGGGGGTACTCGTCCCGGAAGCTGAGGATGGCCGATGGCTCTATACCTACTAGCGGTGTGTTTTCATTTATCAGCTTCGCAAATAGGCGCACGTTCTCCTTCGCCAACTGTTGCGCCTCCGGCAAAAGCCCTTTCGACAATTGCGCCCGACCGCTTTGGGGGTGCAGCGGCATCTCCACTTCGTAACCGAGGCGGGCGAGCAGTTTCAGCGCCTTCACCCCGATTTCAGCATCATAGAAATCCGTAAACTCATCACAGAAGAAAAAGACCTTGCCATTGCTTGGCCCCGTTATTTTCAGTTCGTTTTGGTGTTGGTTGTACCAGCTTCTCAAAGTCGTGGTGGCCAGTGGCGGCAGGCTCCTTTGCTGCGCAACGCCGAAAATGCGCTTCGCCACCCCCCCTGTAAATGAATTGGTTATGAAAAAATTGGCCAACCGTGGCGCTTTGGACAGCACCGCATTCATCCGACCAATATGCCCTAAAAACTTCGCCCGAAACGGCACACCATGCTTTTGATAATACTGGTGCGTAAACTCCGCCTTCATCGTCGTCATGTCCACATTGGAGGGGCATTCGGAGGTGCAGCCCTTGCAGGAAAGGCACAAGTCCAAGGCCTTTTTGACATCCTCCGCTCCGATTGCGGATTGCGGATTGCGAAATCGAAGATTCACGTCAGTAATTGCGGATTGGGGGGGCTGCGGATTGCCGACTGTGGACTGCGGACTGCGGACTGCGGACTGCGGACTATGGACTGTGGACTGTGGACTCAAAAACTCACGCAGCGCATTCGCCCGTGCCCTTGTCGAATCCTTTTCATCACGAGTGGCCCGGTAGCTGGGGCACATCGTCCCGCCCGCAAAATCAAGGCGGCGGCAGTCGCCGGAGCCGTTGCACTTCTCAGCCATGTGCAGGAAGCCACCAGCGTCCGAGAAGTCCATAACCGTCTGGATTTCAGTGGGTTTTGCGCCGATTTCATAGCGCAGGTTGACATCCATCGGCGGGGCATCGGTGATTTTGCCGGGGTTGAAAATGCCATGCGGGTCCCAGGTCTTTTTGATGCGCCGCAACAACTGGTAATTGCCCTCGCCGAGCATCATCGGGATGAATTCTCCCCGCACCCGGCCATCGCCGTGCTCGCCGGAGAGCGAGCCATTGTATTGCTTTACCAACCGGGCGCTGGCCTCGGCGATTTGGCGGAACTGCCGCACGTCGTCCGCATTTTTCAGGTTCAAAACGGGCTTTACGTGCAGCTCGCCAGCCCCGGCGTGGGCGTAGTAAACGGCGCTTTGCCCAAAGCCCCGCATCAATGCATCGAACTCCCGGATGTAGGCAGGCAGGTCTTCGAGCGCCACGGCGGTATCCTCCACAAAGGAGTAGGGCTTGGCGTCGCCCGGCACGTTCGACATGACGCCGAGTCCCGCATTGCGCAGCGCCCAAACCTGCCCCGCCCTACTGGCCCTTACGATGGGGAAGGCATAGCCCATGCCCGCCGCTTGAAGGGATTCGATGAGGTTTTGCGCAGCAGCGATGGCCTCGTCCTGCGTGCCACGGCGGAACTCGACCATCAGCACAGCAGCTGGGTCGCCCTCTACGAAGAAGCGGTTTTTAGCCTGTTCAATATTGTCCTTGGTGCAGTCGAGCGTGATTTTATCCACCAGTTCGCATTGGTCGGGGCGGTGCTGCATGGCCAGCAGGGTGGCCTCCATGCACTCGTTTAGCGAAGTGAAATGGGCACACAGCACGGCGGGCACGGGCAATGGTAGCGGCACCACGTTCAGTTTTACCGTTTTGGTGAAAGCCAAGGTGCCCTCGCTGCCCGATAGCAGCTTGCAAAGGTTGAAGTCGGGGCCTTCGGGGTTGAACGGGCGGTGGTCGAGCAGCACGTCCACGGCATAGCCCGTGTTGCGGCGGTGGATGGTGGCCTTGGGGTATTCTTGGCGGATATTTGCTTGATTTTCAGGGGTTGACAAAGAATATATTAATTGCCGATAAATGCTCGATTCGAGTGAAGGCGAAGCACTTAAAGCATCAAGCGGGTTGGCAAAATTCGTGGCCATAGCCAAATCCGATGCCGTTAGCGCCAATTTATCAAAAAGCGCTTTCTCGGTTAATTCATTGAAAACAACTTCCGAGCCGTCGCTCAAAATAGCCTCTATTTCCAGCACATGGTCACGGGTGGTGCCATGCACGATGCTCGTTGCGCCGCAGGAATTGTTGCCGACCATGCCGCCAATCATCGCCCGGTTGGAAGTGGCGGTGACGGGACCGAAGAAGAGGCCATGTTTTGCCAAAAAAACGTTCAACTCGTCCCGGATGACGCCCGGCTGTACCCGCACCCAGCGTTCCGCTATATTGATTTCGAGGATTTTGTTCCAATGCTTTGACACGTCCACCACGATGCCCGTGCCGACACACTGCCCGCCCAGTGAAGTGCCAGCCGTGCGTGGGATGAGACTGGTCTTGTTTTCCGTTGCGAAGCGGATGAGTTTTTTCACGTCCGCTACCGTTTGGGGATAGGCCACGGCGAGCGGCATTTCCTTGTAAACGGAAGCGTCGGTCGAATAGAGCGTTCGCAACAGTGCGTCGAAATAGAGTTCGCCGTCGAGGGATTGTTGAAGTTGTTGTAGTTTTTCTTTCAAAATATTGGATGCTTGATGCTCTTTGGGAGATGCTTGATGCTGGATACTTGATACTGATTAGTGCAGGTTAGGTTCCAGTTTTGGTGCAAAATTAATAATGTGATGGAGATTGAAATGAAAACGAACTTTGCCCCACGATTTTTGGAAGCATGCCACTGTTATAAGGCATCAAGCATCCACCATCAAGCATCCAGCATCTTGAACAGAGAATTCCTACTCAATGCCGTTTTCCTTGTCTTGGTGAACCTTCTCATCAAGCCATTCTACGTGTTCGGTATCGAGCGGACGGTGCAGGAACGGATGGGCACCGAGCAGTACGGACTATATGCTACCCTGTTCAGTTTCGCCTATTTGTTGTTCATGGTGAACGACTTCGGCATCCATTATTTCAATAGCCGGACGGTGGCAAGGCATCCGCAATTGGCGGCGAAATTGTTCCCCAATACGCTGATAGTTAAAGGTTTATTGGCAGGGCTTTACCTCGTACTGGTCTTCGTAGCGGCACTGGTACGGGGCTTCGAGCCAGCGGTTTGGGGGCTGCTGCTGTTTGTGGCACTGAACCACGTCCTCATCTCCATAGTGGCTTGGTTGCGCTCCAATGTGAGCGGGCTGGGCATGTACCGTACCGACAGCTTTCTTTCCACTTTTGATAAAATACTGTTGATTGGCATTTGTACCGTGCTGCTTTGGGGTAGGTCTTTTCAGGATGACAAATTCGAGCTTGAATGGTTTGTCCATGCACAAAACCTGGCTTGGGCGCTGACAGCAGCCGTGGCTTTTTTCATTGTCTATAAAAACCTGCCGAAGCCGATCCGCTGGCGGCCAAATTGGGCACTCGTTTTATTTATCCTTAAAAAATCCGCCCCGTACGCCCTCGCCGTGTTCCTGATGACGGCATATATCCGCATGGACATCGTGCTGCTGGAGTACCTGACTGGAGCCGAAGGCCGCCATGAGGCCGGGGTTTATGCCGCCGCCTATCGCCTGTTGGATGCGCTGAACGTGGCAGGCTACCTTTTTGCGGGACTACTGTTGCCCATGTTTTCAAGCTTGTTGCGCCAATCCTTTGTCATTCCCGAAGGGAACCTAAATCGTCAATCGTCAATCGTCGGTCTGCTCCGCCTCTCCTTCCAAATGATAATAGCCGGCACAGTCACTATCGCAGTCGCTTGCTACGCCTTCCGCACGGAACTGATGTTGGCCATTTACCCGAAAGAAGGCACGCTATACCATGGCGAAGTGCTGGCCTGGGTGATACTGACCTTGGTTCCTTTTAGTGGTGGCTTCATTTACACCACCCTGCTCACGGCCAACGATAGCTTGAAAAAAATGAACCGCATTTTCCTGGCCGCCATTGTAATAAATGTGGTGTTGAACCTGCTGCTCATCCCGCAGTTGAAAGCCGTTGGGGCAGGCATGTCGGCGTTTTTCACCCAAGGCTTCGTGATGGCGGGCATGATGGTTTTGACCAAAAAAGAACTGGCCTTACCATTCGAGCCGAGGCAGTTTTACAAGCTAATCGCCTTTGTTTCATTGGTTTGCTCCGCAAATTGGGCATTGCTCCAACTGCCCGGGCAAGGCTGGTTGCTAAAGTTTTGCGCAGCAATAGCAATCGGGCTACTCTTGGCGTTCTTGCTCCGCATGATAAGCCTGAAATCCCTGCTGGGTTTGCTGAAAAAACAAGTCTGAGGTGTAGGCAAGGGGTTTCTGCTTAGTTTTGCGCCACAATCCAGTTACGAGTTGCCAGTATCGAGTTTCGAGCAGCCCCTCGCAACTCGCAACTCGGAGCTCACAACTCGAAACTTATAGATGGATACAAAGGACAACCTACTCGGCGTGCTCGCCACCCTGTTTAAGTGGAAAAAAATCATCATAGCCACCTGTGCGGCCACGGCCATTGGGGCGGCTATCGTGTCGTTGGTGCTGCCTGTTTTCTACAAGTCCACCACGATTTTCTATGCTGCCAGCCCTGACCTCGCCGTGCCAGCGTCCATTTTCGGCATCTCAGCGGAGGCCCCCGAATACTATGGTACGGAGAGCGATATTGACCGTATCCTGAGCATCGCCAATAGCGGTCAGCTCGTGGCATTTATGGTGGACAGCTTCGACCTGTACGAGCGCTACGACATTAACCCTAAAAGCCCGAAGGGTGCATACTATGTGGCGCTGGAATTCGAGGACCATTTCGATGTGGTTAAGACAAAATACGACGCCATCGAAATGAGTATCGAGGACCGTGACAAGGAAATGGCGGCTCGAATGACCAATGCCGCCCGCAATTTTGTCAACGACACCGCCCAACGCCTCATCAAGGAGGGCCAGGCCAAGACCGTGCGCACTTTCGAGGACAATATCGCCCAAAAAGAGGCTGACATGAAGTCCATGAACGACTCCCTGCAACGGGTGCGGGTGCGATACGGGGTCTATAACACGAAAGCGCAGTCAGAGAACCTGTCAGAACTCATCGCCACCGGCGAGGCGAAGCTCAACCTCTCGAAGGCCAAGATGGAGTCCTGGTTGAAAAACGGCTTCAACCACAAGGATTCCATCGCCATTTTGAGGGGCAACATCACGGGCTACGAAGCACAGTTAACGCAGCTCTATGGACGCCTCGAAACCTTCAACGCCGGGATGGCCCAAGTGGACTATCTCGTGGAGTCGCAACTGCAATCGAGTGAGCAATTAGCCGAGGACAAAGAGCACTACAAGATGTCGCAAGCCGCCTTTAAGTCTGAGTTCCCAGCTATTTTCCTTTTGGAGGAAGGCCAAGTGCCCGTCATCAAAGAGCGGCCCAAGCGGGCGCTGATGGTGATAGCCGCCACGGCAGTGGCATTCATTTTCAGTGTGATTGGAGTGCTGATTTTTGATACTTATCGGGATGTGAACTGGCGGGAAATCATCAATACCAAGCCCGAAGCCTAAACCATGACCCTCGCCGACCTCCAAACCCGCAACCTGCTCATCGGTTTTAGCGCCATTGTGGTGCTGAGTCTGCTTGTTGGCATTGCTGGCAACTGGTGGTTTTTGGCGGGCCTCCCGGCCCTGGCCCTATATGGCTACCTCGCCGTGGTGGACTTCCGAAAGCTGTTTTTCCTGCTGTTTTTTTTCATCCCACTTACCGTGGAGGTCTGGCTGCCCAACGGCACCGTGACGGACATGCCCACCGAAATCATGATGGTTTCGCTGCTGGGCATTTATTTTTTATATACGCTCCGCAATGGGCGACAGCTCCGCTCCGACTTCCTGCGGCACCCCATCAGTTTGGCGCTGCTGCTGCACCTCGGCTGGTTCTTTTTCACTTCCATCACCTCGCAGGATTGGCTGATTTCGCTGAAATACTCGCTCGCCAAAATCTGGTATGTCACTTCGTTCTTTTTCCTTGCAGGCAGCATTTTAAAGGAAGAAAAAGACCTGAAAACGCTGACATGGGTGGTGCTTGTGCCATTGGTGGGCACCATTTTTTACGTGCTCCGCAAACATGCCGCCATCAGTTTCAGCTTCGCCGAGATACATACCATCGTGCAGCCGTTCTATCGAAACAAGGTGGCCTACGCTTGCATGATGACCATTTTCTTTCCCTTTGTTTGGTTCACCCGGCAGATGTACCGCACTTGGTCGTGGCAGTGGTGGTTGCTGGCCGGCACGACTTTGCTACTGCTCATTGGCATTCAGTACTCTTTCACGAGGGCGGCTTACGGGGCCTTGGCCATTGCGGTAGGCGCCTATTTTGTGATAAAATGGCGGCTGATGAAGCCCACGCTGGTCGTCGCCAGCATCTTGGCGCTGCTCTATATCTTCGGCATGGTGCGTCACAACAACTACCTCGACCACAAGCCCACCTACGAAAAAACCATTACCCACGAGGATTTCGGCG
Organism: Saprospiraceae bacterium; assembly: GCA_022841745.1. GTDB lineage: Bacteria > Bacteroidota > Bacteroidia > Chitinophagales > Saprospiraceae > UBA6168. The sequence goes on from JALHQW010000027.1 coordinate 22,849, forward strand.
ACCTGCTGAGTGCCACCACCAAGGGACAGGACGTGAGCACCATGGAACGGGTCTATCGCTGGGTGGCAGGCGGCCATATGATTGGCGAACGACCTTGGGTAGGTTTCGGGCCGGGCACGTTCACGGCTTTTTACAAAACTTATACCTTGCACGGCTTCCGCACTTATGTGAGCGAGAACGAGGAGGGCAGCGGCATCCACTGCTACTACCTGATGGTGGCCGTAGAGCAGGGCTATATCGGTGGCTTGCTGTTCGTGGCATTGGTTTTCATCGTACTTTTGAAGGGGGAAGTCATTTACCACCAAACATCTGACCCCGACCGCCGTAGATTGGTGATGATGGTGCTTATGACTACAGTGACCATTGACGCCCTGCTGCTGATGAACGACTTGGTGGAAACGGATAAAATCGGCTCGTTTTTCTTTCTTTGCATGGCGGTGTTGGTGAATGTGGACCTTCAAAATCAGTCCACAGTCTCCAGCCCACAGTCCACAGTCGAGAACTGCTAACTCGGCACTGACTGAAGACTGCGGACTGTCAGACTGAAGACTTACAACATGGATATCTACCAAAGAAAATCACGTTGGAAATGGTACCTGGCAGCTGCCGGGGTGGTCATCGTGTTGATCTCCATGTTCTATACCAAGTACCTGACGGATAAGCTGCAAGAGGAGGAAGAAAAAAAAGTACTGCAGTTGAAGGTAGCTTACGAAACCATGAACGACACCTCACAAGTGGATGTCACCTTCCAAAGCAATTTTTTCATAGAAAACACGACCGTACCCATCTTGCTGGTGGATGAAATGGGCAACCCCCAGATGGGCATCAATTTCGGCCCGAAAAACGATACGACCCTGAGTTTTTTAAAGGAAAAACTAAAGGAATTCCAATCAGAAAAAGTTGAGCCTATCACCATTGCAACGCCTTATGGCAAGCAGTTCCTATATTTTCAACACTCCAACATCCTCCGCCTGCTCAAGCTCTACCCCATCCTCCAGTTCATCCTCATTGCCGCCTTTATCGCTTTTGGCTACTTAGGTTTTAGCACCAGCCGTCGGGCAGAGCAGAACCGGGTATGGGCGGGCATGGCCAAGGAGACGGCACACCAGCTTGGCACGCCCATCAGCGGCATCGTGGCATGGATAGAGCACCTGCGGGCATTGCGGGAGGATGACCCAGAGGTGAACGAAGTCCTCGACGAACTTGGGAACGACGTGGTGCGCCTTGAACTCATCGCAGACCGCTTCTCGAAAATCGGTTCAGCACCAGAACTTACACCCGTCAATATCTTTGATGAATTGGAAAAATGCCGGATTTACATGCAGCGCCGTGCCAGCCGAAAGGTGGAGTTCCACTTCCCGCAACCCGCTGATTTTGAGGCGATTACCGTCCGAATCAATTCCCACCTCTTCGAGTGGGTCATCGAGAACCTGCTCCGCAATGCCCTCGATTCTATGGAGGGCACCGGCCGCATCAGCGCCAGCGTTTACCAAGATGCAGCCCAGGTTTATATTGACATTTCGGACACGGGCAAGGGCATACCAGCCAATAAGTTTAAGACTGTCTTCCAACCCGGCTACACCACCAAGAAAAGGGGCTGGGGCCTTGGGCTTTCACTTACCAAGCGCATTATCGAGGACTACCATTCCGGCAGGATTTTTGTAAAGAAATCGGTGCTGAACGAAGGCACCACTTTTACCATCCAACTTCCTAAGTAGAAATAATTCCCCTGATTTTAAAGTATTTTTAATCGCCCTGCACTGGCGTTTGTCACGGTATTTGCACCATCTCATAGCTATTTTACCAGCCACATGATTTAGAACTCGTAATTACCCGTTAATTGGGCAAAAGCCCAACATCCCTGTTGTTTATGAAAAGTTTTGAACACTTCTTTAGGCTTTCCCTTGTATTGTTGTTGTTTGGCAATGCCTTGCCAATATCCGCAGCAGCACCTTTGGCGTATGATTATGTTGTGACCGTGCTGGATGAAAAGGGACAGCCCCTGTTTGGTGTCAATGTTTTCACCAATGACCAGCAAAAAGTAGCTACCACCTCCGACGAAAATGGTAAGGCCACTTTAAAGGACGTGAACAATAACGAGGAAGTCAATTTCACTTTCGTGGGTTACAATCCGCTGCGGCTGCCGTTTTACGAAATCAGGAAGCGCAACGGCATCATCCGCATGAGCCGCTCTGCAGAACAACTGGCCGAAATAGTGGTCATCGGTCGCAGGGACGACCTACCTGGCCAGGTGCCTTATACCTACACCAAAATTGATAAAAAGGACATCGCCTTCTTCGAGTCGCAGACCACGGCAGATGCGCTTTGGAACACGGCGGGCGTTTTTGTCCAAAAAACCCAAATGGGCGGCGGCAGCCCCGTGCTGCGTGGCTTTGAGGCCAACCGGGTACTGCTTGTGGTGGATGGCGTGCGCATGAATACGGCAGCCTACCGAAGCGGCCACTTACAGAACTCCATCACGGTGGACAATGCCATGCTGGAACGCACAGAGGTCATTTTCGGCCCCGGCTCGCTGATGTACGGCAGCGATGCCCTCGGTGGCGTCATCCATTTCCGCTCCAAGGAACCTAAGCTCGCATTGAACGACCGCCCGCAATTGGTCGAGTCGGGTCTCTACACTCGTTTTTCTTCCGCAAACCAAGAGAAATCCATCCATGCTGATGTGAACATTGGCAAAAAGACTTGGGCTTCCATGACCAGCCTAACCTATACAGACTACAACGACCTACGAAGCGGCAACAAACGCCCTGTTGGTTATGAGGATTTTGGCAAGCGCCTTTTTTACGTGGAACGGGTGGGTAATGGCGACCAAATTGTTCAAAACGTACTGGTAAACGGCGAGGAAAACTACAATGTGCAAGTAGGTTCGGCCTACGGCCAAATAGACTTCATGCAGAAAATCAAGTTCCAGCCGAACCGTAATTTCTATACCCTGCTCAATTTCCAGCAATCCACCAGCACCGACGTGCCACGCTACGACTTCCTCACCGAACTGACCGACCCTTCAGACCCCACCAGTTTCCGTTATGCGGAGTGGTTCTATGGGCCGCAGCGTCGGCTCTTGGCTTCCGTCAAAATGGGGATGAGCAAGTCAAATGCCCTGTACGACCGTGCCGTCGTCATTGCTGCTTTCCAGCGGGTGCATGAAAACCGTTTGCAGCGCACGTTTGGCAACAGCCAGCGCATTTTTCAATTGGAAAATGTGTTTGCCTACTCCTTCACTGCTGACCTGGACAAAAACCTGAACGACAGCGGTCGCAGCAAGCTGATGTACGGCGTTGAGCTGAACCACAACGACCTTAAATCGGAATCGGGTCGGGTGCGCATCACGACCGAGAACATCACCCGCAATGCCCTAAGCCGCTACCCCAGTGACAACGACATGACTACGTTGGCAGGCTATGCCAATTACCATTTGAATACTGCCGACTCTTCTTTTTCATTTACCAGTGGACTGCGCTACACTTGGGTGAAGTTGCTTTCGCTCTATTCTAATGACAGCACTTCCACTTGGCCAGCTTATTTCTATAGCCCCGGCGTCACGGCCAATAACAGCGACCTCACTTGGTCCATCGGTGGCACTTGGCGGCCAGCGCTCGGCACCGAAATCAAGGTGCTCGGCTCCAAGGCGTTCCGCTCGCCGAACATTGACGACTTCTCGCAGTTCCGCCCCCGCAACGGCTTTATCTCCATCCCGAACCCAGCCTTGAAGCCGGAACGCAGCTACAACGGGGAGTTGGCCATTTCTCAGGAAATTGGACAAAACGCAAATGGATTTCGCATGCGGTTGGGTGCCACCGGTTATTATACCTATGTTCAAGGATTTATGACCCGTCGCTCTTTCCCACTGCCCGATGGCTCGACCATCGTGCGGGTGGATGGCTTCGATTATGAGACGAGGGCAATGGTGAACGCTACCTACGGTATCATCAAGGGCTTGGGGCTTGAGATGCAAGCACGCTTCGGCAAGTATTGGTCATTGGAGTCGAACCTAAGCCTTATAACAGGAGGCGCTTCTTTTGAGGTGAAAGATGTTGCGGGCATGGTCGTTTTCGATACCCTCGCCCCACTCGACCATATCCCGCCTAAGCATGGCTTCACGAGCCTGACCTATTCCAACGATAAAATAAAACTATCGGTGGTGGCCCGCTACCAAATGGCCAAAACGATTGACCAGTATGGTGTCTCAGGTGTGAAACTGGATGGCGATGGCAACCCCGTGCTAAGCCGCAATGGCACGGAGGACAATATTGAATACAGCTACTACCGCATCAACCCCGACAACGGCAAAGTCGTCTATGATGGTACCTTGGCTTGGACGACCTATAATCTATATACCTCCTGGAAGATCAACAAAACCTTCACCCTGAACTTCGCCATGGAGAACATCCTCGACCTGCACTACCGCCCGTTTGCATCCGGCATCAGTGCAGCGGGGCGCAATTTCATCACTTCCCTTCGGGTAAATTTGGGGAAATAAGTGCCACAGGTTAAGCGGTTGCTCGCACCAAATATTTACGCTGTTAAGTAGTTTCGAGTTGTCAGTTTCGAGTTTCGAGTTGTTGCAAAGCGTTGTTTGTCAATGTTTTGTGAAAACTTAAAACCTGAACTAAGTTCATCGACATACTTAAATACAAGAAATCTATTCAAAATGAAAAAGCTATTCTATCTCATATTGTTGGTTGCCGTTGTTGGCTGCGAAGAGGAGCCATTGCTTGGCCCGTCGGGCACCGTCAACCTCCATATCAACGCCGTTTTTGCAGGCAATCCATTGGTATTAGGCCAAGCCTACCAAGCTGGTTCCGTGGAACAATTACAGTTCGATGAGTTGAATTTTTTCATCAGCAACGTGAAGCTGCTGGAAGAGGAAACGACCGACGAAACAGACTTGCTCGACATTGGCTTCGCCGATTTTTCGGACAATAATGGCGGGGAGGCTGAGTCCTATACGTTCAGGGCAGTGCCTGCAGTCAAGTACCGGGGCATTGAAATCGGTATCGGGGTTCCGCCCAGCTCAAACAAGTCCTCTGCTACAAGCCTTGGCGCTGGACACCCTTTGAAGAAGAATTTCGACACCCATTTTTGGGAAGCTGGCAACAGCTTTTTTTTCATGAAACTGGCTGGCGTGTATGACGTGAGCGGTGCCGAGGCTGGTTTTCAGTTGTTCCCTGCAAAAGACGATAATTATCGGGTTGTCACGATTTACAAATCCTTCGAACTGGCCGATGGCGAAACACTCGACCTCAACCTTGAAATGGACATCCTAAAATTCTTGCAAGATACTGACAATCAAATGATTGACTTCACAGATCCCGCCAACCTTTCTACCTACAATCCTGAGAACGATGCCCTATCCGCCCTGCTCATGGGCAACTTGGATACGGCCTTGGAACTGAAATAGAAGAGAGAGTGAGAGAGGTGAGAAAAGTGAGAGGGTGAGAGACGTTACGTACGCCTCTCACCCTCTCACTTTTCTCACCTCTCTCACCCTCTTCCCCCTCTATTTAACGGTAAACTCCTTAATCATAATCGCCCCGCTGCGATCCAAGTTGGAACTGATGATGACTACCTGCTCTTCCACGCCGTCGTCCACGGAGACAGCTACGGTATTTGGGGAGATGCTGCCCACATTCAGCGCGTGCAGGATGATGAAATTGGTGGGCTTGTCGAGTTTCACGATGGTCTCGTGCTTTTGGCGGGTCACCCGATAGTTCTTCACGATTTGCTCGCCGTTGAGGAAAAGAGAAAGTATGTCGCCATCCACCGTGCCGCTGTCCCAGACCCGGATGCGGATGGTCTTGCTGCGCACTTCGAGCACCCGTTCCACATCCACTTCCCGTTTGGTCTTGGTTTCATAGGCTTTCACTTGTGGTGGGGCTTGCTGCGCAATGGCTGGGGTGACGGTCTCGCCGGGCTTTGTTGTAGGGGTGGAAAATTCGGTGAAAATCGGCTGCTCCACGTACAACTTGCCGGGAGCACAGGGCCCTGATTTTGCATCAAAGCCCTCGATATAACCGCTCCAATCCCCCTTAAGCGAATGGCGGTTTTCCTCTTTTTTAAAAAAAAGGCGGCCTGATTTCATGCACCATCGCCAACTCGGCACCGACTCTTCCATGATTTCATGTTCTTGAAAATCAAGCCGTTGCGAAGCAATATCATACGACCATGTTAAACGATGGGAGGCATTGCCGCCCTCACCGTCAGAGATGATATGCGAAGTACCAGTCCCATCTGCGTTGAACTTCATTTCAAAATAAAAACCATACTCACGGTCGGATTGGGAGAGGTGGCCGGAGAAACGGCCTACGATTGCGGATTGCGGATTGAGGATTTCGGATTGGGGGCCCAAGTTACCTTGTCCATGACTGCCAACTGCCCCCTGCCGAACTGCCAACTTCATAATACCTGGTTTGCAGCCTTGGGCTTCCCAGTTGCCTTCGAGGGTTGCAATGCCTTGGTTTTCAGCGTATTGGAGACGAATGTGCTTGAGGCACCACTTGGCGTTCTCGGGTTCCAACTGCTTCACTTCTTGCAGCACCAGCAGCTTGCCATCGAAACTGCCGCCTACTTCGAACTTGGCAGCACCGCTGCCGTCGGCATTGCTGGAAGTGGCTGTGCCAAACACTTTGCTTCCATCCTGAACCATCTCAATGGAATAGTTGAAACTGGTTGATTTGCCGGTTTGGGTCACCGTGCCAGACCACTCACCACTGAGTGACTGTGATTGGCCTAAATATGCCAACAACAAAAAGCAAAGTATGGAAAGCTGGGTTTTATACATCAATTGTCTGGTTGAACAAGTTTGAAACGCAAAGCAACCATTTTTAGCGCAAGCTGACTTTGTTGTGGCTCCGCAATTTTATGGAAGCTCAATCAAATGGCCTTGCTACTTTTGCGAAGCTCGGAAAAAGAGTACTTAACCGCATTTTTTCATTAAAAATACCATACATGAACCTTCGACCGATAATTTTTAGGTCTTTCTTAGCCTTTACACTCGTTTTCTTTGCATTGGTGGGCTTCGCCCAACGGCTCAACTGGGCCGCTGACGGCAACAGCTACACCACCACCGAGGAAGGAGCCATTTTGAAGTTCACGCTGCCATCGTTGGAAAAAAGCACCCTCGTCAGCAAGGACATGCTGAAGCCAATCGGCTCGGATGCGCCCCTCAAAGTTGAGGGTTACTCCTTTTCTGAAGATGGAACGAAGGCGCTGATTTACACCAACAGCAAAAAGGTCTGGCGCATGAAGACCCGTGGCGATTACTGGCTGCTCGACCTCAGCACCAAGTCGCTCAAGCAGCTTGGCAAGGGCCGCCCAGCTTCCACCCTAATGTTTGCGAAGCTAAGCCCCGATGGCACAAAGGCGGCCTATGTGAGCGAGCGCAATGTCTATGTGGAAGAGATTTCAAGCGGCGTCATCAAGAAATTGACGGACGACCTCGGCACTAAAAAGCTCATCAACGGTACTTTCGATTGGGTGTATGAGGAGGAGTTTTTCTGTCGGGATGGCTTCCGCTGGTCGCCAGACAGCAAGAGCATCGCCTACTGGCAGATTGACGCCAACAAGATTCGTGATTTTTACATGATCAACAACACGGACTCGGTTTACAGCCAAATCATACCAGTAGAGTACCCAAAGGTAGGCGACCCGCCCAGCCCGGCCCGCATCGGCGTGGTGGGCATTGCCGATGGCAAAACGACCTGGATGAACGTGCCCGGCGACCCAGCACAGCACTACATCGTGCGCATGGAGTGGACGCCCGACGGCAAGGAGGTCATCCTACAGCAACTGAACCGCAAACAGAACGAGAGCAAGCTGATGCGCTGCAACCCGAAATCGGGCGATGCCCGCACCTTTTACACCGATAAAGACGACGCTTGGGTAACCACGATTAACGAATGGGCGAACCAACCCGTGGGCTGGTTCTGGCTGGATGGCGGCAAGTCTTTCCTTTGGGCCAGTGAAAAGGACGGCTGGATGCACCTCTACACCATTTCCATTGACGGCAAAAAAGAAACCCTGCTGACCGATGGCCGCTACGATGTCATCAGCCTTGACCGCATTGACGAGAAGGGTGGTTGGGTCTATTTTTCGGCTTCGCCAAACAGTGCCATCCAGAAGTACCTGTACCGGGTGCCATTGAGCAGCAAGGGCAAGTTTGAGGCACTTACACCTGTGACCATGCCTGGCACGCACAGCTACAACGTGTCCACCAACGGCAAATACGCCCGCTGGAACTTCTCGAACCACTATACCCAGCCAATGACGACCTGGGTGGAACTCCCAAGCCACAAACCACTCGCTGGACAGAAGGACTTGGTCAAGGAGTTCGACCCAAAGGCCAAGGAGAACAGCAATGTCGAGTATTTCAAAGTGACCACCGAGGACGGAGTGGAAATGGACGGCTGGATGAAAAAGCCCAACGATTTTGACCCATCGAAAAAATACCCGGTCGTGTTTTATGTCTATGGTGAGCCTGCCGCCACAACAGTGGGCGATGATTTTGGCGGGGCCAACGACTTTATTTACAACGGCGACATGGCCGAGGATGGCTATATCCATGTCAGCCTCGACAACCGGGGCACCCCAGCGCCCAAAGGCCGTGCTTGGCGCAAAGCCATCTACCGCAAACTCGGGCAGGTGAACATACGTGACCAAGCGATGGGCGCCAAGAAAGTACTGGAAGCTGCTTATTGTGACACCAGCAGGGTAGCAGTGTGGGGCTGGAGTGGCGGCGGTTCTTCAACGCTGAACCTCATGTTCCAATACCCAGAGATTTACAAAACGGGCATCTCCATCGCCCCTGTGACGAGTTCCTTGTTCTACGACAATATCTACACCGAGCGGTACATGGGCCTGCCGCAGGAAAACATGGAGGACTACAAGGCCGGGGCCGCCCTCACCCACGCCAAGAACTTGAAAGGAAACTTGCTGCTCATCCACGGCACTGGCGACGACAACGTCCATTTCCAAAATGCGGAAATGTTGGTGAATGAACTGGTGAAGCACAACAAGCAGTTCCAGTACATGGCCTACCCGATGCGCTCGCACAGCATCAGCGAGGGCGAGGGGACGTTCCTCCACCTAAGCACAATGGTGAGCAAGTATTTGAAGGAGCATTGTCCACCGGGTGGGGTGACGGCTACGCTTAAGCCTTGATTCAGGGATGAGGAATGAAGAATGAGGCATAAAATGGAACAGGCCATCCGAGGGGTTCGGGTAGCCTGTTTTTCGTTCTAATTTTTGCTAACCAATCATTGAATAACAAGTTGATTGCCTTTCACCAACTATTTGGGCTTCTATTTTAAGGCCTTGAATCGCTATGGCAGTTATATTGTAACGCAAAATGGAGTTCCCATCTCCCAACCGCCAGTTTCCACCAAACCGCCAAATTTCACCCTTGCTTAACGCTAAATACCCGCATCACGCCGTTCTTTTGTGCTACCTTTGCTTTGCAAAAATACTCTCCCAAAACAAAAGATAAACGATGGCTAAAAGGCTTTTCGGATGGCATATTTCAGCAGGCTTCCGCAACGGGTTGTTGCTCATGCTCCTTATGTGTGGCTTTGCCGCCACTTCCTATGGCCAAATCTGGTCTGAAAACTTCGACTCCTACGCAAATGGAACGATGAACGGCCCGCCAAAATGGTCATCGTATGCGACAGATTGCGACGATAGCGGCCAACTCAACCAAGGACCTGGCCAAAGCCAATGGGGCGTATGGAGTGGTGTATTCACCATAAATGATGCAGAGGGTGCCCCCTGCTGTCCTACTTTTGGAGGGGGTGGCAACGACAACGGCTGGCTTTCGCAAGTGATTGACATTGACGATTACTGCGATGTGTCAATTTCAATGGTAGTTAATGCTTCAGGAACATTCGAATGTTCATTTCCTGCCATGCCTTCCTTTGGCTGCTTGGACGACATTTCAGACAACGCTCATGACCAGGTATTGATAGAATACAGCCTGGATGGCGGGGGATGGACTCAAATGGCCTATATCTGCGGGAATGCTGGCCTTGGGACAATTACTACGACAGGCTTGAACGGCTCCACCCTCCAAATCCGGTTTTTTGCTGCCAATAAGGCCAATGGAGAATTTTATTATATTGACAATATGGTTGTTGCTGGCACAACCGCCCCAATCCCAACCTTCACGCAAGTAGGCCCACTCTGCGAGAACGGTGCCCCGGTGACGCTTCCCACAACTTCCAACCAAGGCATCAACGGCGTTTGGGCACCACCCGTTTTCAATCCAGCTGGCCTTGGCGGCACCACCACCACGGTCGAGTTCACCGCTAGCGCTGGCCAATGCGCTCAGGACACAGAAATGGACATTGTCGTCAATGTGGCCATAGATCCTGTGCTGCCACCGCTCGGCCCATACTGCGAGGATGGTGCTGCGGTGGCCTTGCCAACCGTGAATTCCGGGGTGAACGGAACTTGGTCGGGGCCAGGTGTTTCGGGAAATATGTTCAACCCAGGTTCGGCCAACATAGGTATAAACACGCTGACTTTCACCCCAGTGCCAAGTGCTTGTGCAACGACCAACTCCATTGATGTTCAAGTTACCGCTGCTGGTGTGCCCGACCTCGACTCGGATGTGATGTGCGAAGCCGACCCGCCCTACGACCTCAACGATTTGGAAGACCCAGCCTATCCGAATGGCACATGGTCGGGGCCAGGCGTCACTGGCAACCAGTTCGACCCAACTGGGCAGAGCGGCAGCGTGATTTTGACTTTCACCTCCAGCGACCCTTGCGTAGCCCCTGCTACGACGAACATCATCGTCAACCCGTTGCAAAACCCCAATATCAGCGGCATTCCCGCTTCCATATGCGAATTGGACGACCCCATCTCATTGCCCACCAACCAAAGCGGCATCAATGGCTCATGGTCGGGGCCAGGGGTAACTGGCAATATGTTCGACCCGACGGGCCTGAGCGGCAGCGTCACGTTGACTTTCACGCCCAATGCTGGGCTTTGTGCCAACCCAGCAACAACCAGCATCAACGTCCAACAGGCCATAACCCCCGTTATTTCGGGTATCCAGGCCAGCATTTGTGAACTCGCAGCCCCCATCAACCTGCCCACCACCCAAAATGGCATCAATGGTGTCTGGTCGGGGCCGGGCGTGGTTGGGGACATGTTCGACCCCTCCGGCCAGAACGGGCCTGTCACGCTTACCTTCGCCCCGAATGCAGGGCAATGTGCCAACAACGCCTCGTTCACTATTACCGTCAATCCTGCTGCCAACTTGGTCATCACAGGCATACCGAGCAGCATTTGCGAAACGGCCAACTCCGTCAACCTGCCGCCAACGGTAGGCGGCTTTGCTGGCACTTGGTCAGGACAAGGGGTGAGCGGCAATATTTTCGACCCATCGGGGCTTAGCGGTATCGTGACCTTGACCTTTACACCTAACACAGGACTATGTGCAAACCCTGCAAGCACGGATATTGATGTCGAAACACCCACCACGCCCAATATCTCTGGCTTGCCTGCTTCGGTTTGCGAATTGGATGCCCCCATTCCATTGCCCACCAACCAAAGTGGCATCAATGGCAACTGGTCGGGGCCGGGTGTGGCTGGCAATATGTTCGACCCGGCAGGTCAGGGCGGCAGCGTCACATTGACTTTCACGCCCAATGCTGGGCTTTGCGCCAACCCTGCTACAGGCAGCATCAACGTAGAACAGGCCATAACGCCCGTCATCACTGGGGTGCCCAACAATATCTGCGAACTGGAAGCTCCCATCATCTTGCCCACCAACCAATCGGGCATTGATGGCACTTGGTCAGGCCCTGGCGTTTCAAACAACACCTTCGACCCCACAGGCTTCAACGGCACGGTCAGCTTGACCTTCACCCCCAACGCCGGGCAATGTGCCCTCAATACCAACGCTCCCATCACGGTGGAGGGCGCCATCATCCCCACCATCACTGGCGTGCCAGCTTCCGTTTGCAACAATGCACCAGCCTTCGCCCTGCCCACCAACCAGGGTGGCATCATGGGCGACTGGTCGGGACAAGGGGTCATTGGCAATATCTTCAACCCAGCAGGGCTGAATGGCACCTACACGTTGACCTTCGCACCTGATGCAGGCATTTGCGCCGTGGGCGCAACAACAGATATTACCGTAGGCAACGGAGGTCCTCCAACTCTCAGCGGTGTGCCATCCTCTATTTGCGAGTCGGCTCCGCCAATCACCTTGCCGAATATACAGGACGGCATCACGGGCGACTGGTCGGGGCAAGGCGTTATCAACAATATCTTCAACCCTTCGGGCTTGAACGGCATCATCACGCTGACCTTCACGCCCGATGCTTCTTTTTGCGCCGAACCTGCGACAACCACTATCGAAGTGGGCACAGGCGGGGCACCTGCCATCACGGGCGTACCAGCCAATATTTGCCAATCGGCCAATCCCATTTCATTGCCGACCACACAGGACGGCATAACGGGCAATTGGTCGGGCCAAGGCGTGACCAACAACAGCTTCAACCCGGCGGGCCTCAATGGCAATATCACACTGACTTTCACGCCAGATGCCTCGTTTTGCGCCATCAACGCCACGACCATCATCAACGTGGGAAATGGCGGCACACCTACCCTCTCAGGCGTGCCAACTTCTATTTGTGAAACGGCTGCGGCCATTGCATTGCCGACCACACAGGGCGGCATGACGGGCACCTGGTCGGGCCAAGGCGTGACCAACAACAGCTTTAACCCAGCGGGCCTCAGCGGCAATATCACGTTGACCTTTACGCCAGCACCATCTTTTTGCGCCTCCAGCGCAACGACCAGTATCAGCGTTGGCACAGGGCCAGCACCCAATATCAGTGGAGTGCCTGCCACTATTTGCCAAACCGACCAGCCCATTGCCTTGCCGACCACGCAGGGCGGCATGACCGGCACCTGGTCGGGACAGGGCGTGACGAACAATAGCTTTAACCCTGCGGCCTTGAACGGCAACATCACGTTGACCTTCACGCCAGCTGTTTCTTTTTGTGCCAATAACGCTACCACTTCAATTGTCATCAACCTGCCTGCAACACCTGCTTTGGGAACTCCTGCACCCCTATGCCAGACGAGCAACGTGCTCATTCTCAGCACCCTGAACGACCCGAATTATCCGGCTGGCACGTGGAGCGGAGCTGGTGTCAATGGTGGGAATTTTGACCCATCGGGCCAGAGCGGCAACGTGGTTTTGACTTATTCGCCTACGGCAAACTGCGTGAACCAAGCTACAACCACGGTTACGGTGAACGCCCCTGTTTCGCCCATGCTTGGAACAGCCGCTGTTTGCGAAAGCGATAGCCCGCTGAACCTTGCCCCGCTGGCAAACCCCAATTATCCGAACGGCACTTGGAGCGGTCCCGGCGTGAGTGGCGGTAGCTTTGACCCAAATTTGCAAAGCGGCGCCGTGACGCTCACCTTCACGCCTTCGGCAAACTGCACCTCCCCTGCCACCACTGCCGTGACGGTCAACCAAGCGCCTAGTTTTAGCGCCCTCGATGAGCCATGCGATGCCACCAACACGACCTATACAGTGACCTTCAATATCAATGGCGGCTCAGCGCCCTACACCGTGAATGGCGTAACGCTCACAGGCAACAACTTCACCTCCCCTCCCATCACCAGCACTGGCACTTATAATTTTGTGATTGACGATGCACTGGGCTGCGGGCCAGTAACGGTAAGCGGCACGGAAAACTGCAATTGCACGACAGATGCGGGAACGATGAATATCGGCAACAACACACTGGTAGTGTGCTACAATAGTGCAAGTTTCTCTGCCCCTTTCAATGCCGATGAAGTATTGGATGGTGATGATATATTGGAATTTGTACTCCACGACAACCCTGGTGCCACGCTTGGGACAGTCATTGCGACAAGCGCCACCCCAGTTTTCCCTGTTCCAACAGGGGTGGTTTTGGGGGAAACCTATTATGTGTCATCGGTAGCTGGCAACGGCGGGCCCAACGGTGTAAACCTAAATGACGACTGTTTGTCCGTTTCGCAGGGATTTCCTGTTCAATTCTATTTGCCCACGGTTGTACTTGGCCCAGATGCCACTATTTGCGCCAGTGATTGCATCGAAATACCGCTAAACTTCACAGGCTACGCTCCATTTATCCTCGACTATACTTTGTCTATTAATGGGTTGAGCCAAAATGGGTTTCTTGACAACTTGCCTAACAGTTCCAGTTTTGAAGTCTGCCCATCGGATTTTGGCCTAACAAATGGCACCATCACATTTACAGTAGATGGATTTGCGGATAGCCTAAACTGTCTGATAAATTACGGTTTGGCTCCAAACCCGCCGAGCACTACCATTACGGTTGGGAACGCCGTCTTCAATAATATCAATGAAACCCTATGCTCCGATGAATCCTTGGTGGTCAATGGCGAGGTTTACGACATCAACAACCCCAGTGGCACAGAGCTTTTCCCCAGTGCCAGTATCTCTGGTTGCGATTCGGTGGTAAACGTGAATCTGGCTTTTTATCCTCCTTCAAGCGGTACAGATAGCCAAGGAATATGCCCTGGGCAGGTAATTACCATCAATGGGACGGATTATGATGAGAACAACCTCACCGGTACCGAGGTATTGGCCAATGCCTCGGTGAACGGCTGCGACTCTACGGTTTTTGTCAACCTTACTTTATTGCAAAGCACGGTGAACAATCTCACCCAGACCCTTTGCACGGGGGGCAGTATCACGGTCAACGGAACGGTTTACAACGAAGCGAACCCCACAGGTACGGAGGTCATCCAAAATGGCAGTTTTAATGGTTGCGACTCGACCATCAATGTCAGTTTGACCTTCAACTCCGTAGTGACCAATAACCTGAGCCCAACCCTTTGCCCCGGTGAGAACATTGAGGTAAATGGTACGACCTACGATGCCAGCAACCCAACAGGCACGGAGACAATTCCCAATGGCAGCTTCCTCGGCTGCGATTCAGTAATCGTCGTAAGCCTGAGCTTCTACCTCGTTGCGAGCAACACCATAGATGACCAGTTGTGCACTGGCGGCAGCATGATCGTGAACGGTACGGTCTATGACGAGAACAACCCAACTGGCACTGAAATCTTGCAGAATGTCACCATCAATGGCTGTGATTCAACGGTTTTCGTCAATTTAACTTTCGGCACTTCCGTCATCGTTTCTTATGAGGAGATGCTTTGCCCGGGGGAGGTTGTGTTCATCAATGGTACGATGTACTCGGCCAGCAACCCAACGGGCAGCGAAACCTTCCCCCAAGGCAGCTACCTTGGATGCGATTCCACGGTGAACATCAGCCTTTTATTCTATCAAGAGGCAATAGGCAATATCACAGAGATATTGCAAGTAGGAGGATTTATCGTGGTGAACGGCACGGTCTATAACGAACAGAACCCAACCGGCATCGAGGTCTTCATGGGAGCGAGTTATCTTGGCTGCGATTCTACGGTCATCATCAGTCTTAGTTTTGTAGGTGGAAATGTCATCTCAGCTATTACGCAAGTCAATTCGCCGCTTTGCCAGTTCGGCAACGATGGCTCCATCGTGCTTTCGAGCATCAGTGGCGGTACCCCGCCTTATATTGTGGCACTGAACGGTAGCAACTCGATGCCAGTCGTCAACTTCCCCGTCATCTTTGACAACCTGACCTTTGGTTTCCATACGCTCACGGTCATAGATGCCGATGGCACGGTCGTTAACCAAGAGATTTTCATGCCCGATGCTCTTCCATTTGAGGTGAACCTTGGCGGTACCCAGACCATTCCGTTGGGCAACAGCGTGACCCTGACCGTTGGCTCTGATACCCAAATCACGAGCTGGGCCTGGTCACCACCCGACTACCTCGACTGCACTGACTGCCCCTCCCCCACTTCCACACCTACGAACGACATCACCTATACCTTGGCCGTGACCGACATCAATGGCTGTACTTCCGAGGGCGAGGTTTCCATCATCGTGGAGAAAAAGCAGGAGGTATATGTACCCAATGCTTTTTCACCGAACAACGACGGCATCAACGACGAACTGACCATATTTGCCAGCCCACAGGTTGAGCGGGTAATTGGGTTTCAGATCTATAGCCGTTGGGGCGAGCAGGTGTTTGCCCAATTCGACTTCCCGCCAAACGACCTTCAATTTGGCTGGGACGGAACCTTCAAAGGCGAAATAATGGATCCTGCGGTATTCGGATGGTTTGCAGAAATCCGTTTTTTGGATGGTCAGGTAAGGCTGTTCAAGGGGGATGTGACTTTGGTACGTTAAACATCATGGACTCAATAAAAACAGCAGCAAAGATTGAAATAGGCAAGGCCACCGTGGCGGATATACCACAAATGGTGGCCATCATCAACAGCGTTTACAGAGGTGAGCAGTCCAAAAAGGGCTGGACGACCGAAGCGCATTTCATTGATGGTGACCTTAGAACGGACGAGGCCGATATTGCCCAATTGATGGCACTGCCCACGACCATCTTCCTCAAGGCGGAACACCCAGAAGCAGGGCTTGTCGGAACGGTATTTTTGAGCAAAAAAGAAAGTGGCAAACTCTACCTGGGCATGTTCTCCATTCATTTGGAATGGCAGGGCGGAGGGCTTGGCCGGCGCATGTTACGGGCTGCCGAAGAACTGGCGCTTGAATTGGGTTGCAACGCCGTCATCATGCAAGTGATACCCATAAGGAGCGAGTTAATGGACTGGTATGAAAGGAACGGCTACCAGTCAACTGGCGAACGCAAGCCCTTTGATGGCGACCCGAGGTTTGGGGTACCAAAAGTCCCCTTGGAGTTCGTGATTTTGGAGAAGCCACTAGCTTGAAAACAAAAATGGCCGCCCAGAGGAATCCAGGCGGCCATTTTTCATGAAAACACCGTTGCGTTTAACCTTTAAAAGGGTCGGAGTAACGGGAATGCATCAAGCTGGTCTTGTCGGTCAGCGTCCTCAAGAAAGCAACCAAGGCTTGCTTGTCGGCTTCATTCAAGTTGAGCTTTTTGGGATTGCCATTGGAGTCCCGAAGACTTGGGTGCAGGTTAGCGTGGCTCTTGATACCTGAGCTATAATGCTCCACGACCTCCTCCAAAGTGGAAAAACGGCCATCGTGCATATAAGGCCCAGTAATCTCGATATTGCGAAGCATAGGTGTTTTGAATACGCCTTTGTCGGCTTCGTTGAAAGAGACACTGTACACGCCTTCATCTTCGTAATCGCTGTCTAAGCCATTGTTGGCTTCCGTGATTGACGTAGCGCCACCGAAAGAGGCTGTGCTCTTCAAGGAGTGGCAGCTTGCACAATTGGTATTGAAAAGCGCCTTGCCCCTATTTTCTTCTTGGGTAAAGCTTGAGAAATCATTGTTATCCTGCCCATTGGCATCAACAAGCCCTTTGTCATAACGGGTATTGAAGCAGCCGATGGAGGTTACGAATGTTTGCAGTGCCTGCAGCATTTTTTCCTCGTTGGTCAACCAGGGCTGGTTGACGAAGGCTTTGTCGAAAAGGATACGGTAATAGTCCTCTTGGAGCAACTCATTCGCAAGGTCACCAAGGTTGGTGTTACCCATTTCCACTGGGTTTTTCATCGTTTCAGTCGCTTGTTCTATGACATTGCTTGCACGGTTGTCCCAGAACATGCGGGTACCGCCAAAGCCGTAATAGGCATTAAAGCTGGGGAATGCACCAAGTGCCAGCGAGTTGCGGGAAGTGCGCTCCTCGACCACGCCCTTGCTGAACTTCTCACCATCGCCAAAGCCTTTTTCAGGTATATGGCACGTGGCGCAGTTCACCTCGCCGTTGGAGGACAGGCGCTTGTCGTAAAACAACACCCTACCTAAGGTTGCTTCCTTTGGGTTGGTGTTAGTTGGAAAGGCACCCAATACATCGGGCAAGGCGAGGTTGTAGTCGTCCACTTGCATGGGAAGGGAGAGGTGCTTGCTGACGGTGGCAAATTCATCGTCACTGTAGTTATGCACCACGGTTTCTGCATCATCTTTGATACACGAGGTGAGCGTTCCAGCGACCAGGGCCGAAAGCAAGAAGAGCTTCGTTTTCATAAATAGAAGATTTTTGTGAAAAAAACAGGTGTCAGTTGCGCCAGCAAAAAGCCGTTTCCATGCCAATTGTCAGGCGAAGGTAAAAATACTGTCACTTTAACAGAAAAACTACTGCCAAAGTGTATTTTAACATTTTATTGGTGGAAAAAACCCAAAACCAAGATAAGCTATTGCTTTGAAAGCCTGAAAAGTAGTTCAGTACAGCCTCACCATTCCTCCGGCTCGAACCGGTCACCTTTGAAGCCTTCTATCTCCCGTCGGTCCCGTTTGGTGGGCCGGCCAGTACCACGCTCCCTTACCTCTACGCCCATTTTGCCCACGTACCATTCCTTGTACTTGTTCATCTCGGACTCAGGCGTCTGGTTTTCGTAGCACTCCACAGCGATGGGGGCACCCACCCTTTTGTCAATCAGCTTCTTGACCAGGAACTCAAGGTTGAACCCATCTTTTTTCACATGGACGACCTGGCCTTCCACCAAATTATCGGAGGGCTTGGCCAAGTGTGCACCTATGCGGACTTTGCCAGACTTGATTTCATCGGATGCTATGGTACGTGACTTGTAAATGCGCACGCTCCAAAGCCATTTGTCAATGCGGACTTTTTCCATGAAGCATAGACCGTTTTAAATCATGAAATGGTTGGAAGATAACCATTTTTTTAATACTCATCTTCTGCCAAGAACCACAAGGCCGCCCAGCTACCGACCCAGTAAAGCCCCATGTTTACCCAGTATCCATTGGAGTATGGAGGCGTTTCAAGGAGGGAGATGTTTTCGTTCCCGCCTTTCACATCAAATCCCTTTCCAATATCCACTTTGTCCTGATACCTGGAATTGTCGCAAGTGAGGTGATAATGGTAATTCCCATCTGGCAGGTTCTCCACCGTGATTTTTTTCACGTTTTTTTGCTCAACCAGCAATTTTCCGTTCATCACCAATGAAGCTCCGTACAAGGGCCTTGAAGGTAGGATGGTATAGCGGCCTTTGGCAGCTGCATCGTCGCTGTATTTTACGACAATGCTTTCTGCACAAGACGCAAAAAGGATAGGTAAAATAAAAAGAAGTGTTTTCAGATTTTTCATAACAGGTTGATATTTAGAAGTTTAGAAAATCAAGCAGGTTGCGGGTACGCCAAATCCATCGCTTCCATCGTTTCGCAAACTTTCTTCGAAATGATATAGTCCCGGTACCAACGTTCATCCACGGGCACTATCGTCCAAGGTATGCTGCTCCAGTTGATGGCGTCGGAATAACAGCGCATGTACTCGTCCCAATGCTCCCTTTGCTTCCAGTCGCCGTCGTTGTGCTTCCAGCGTTTTTCTGGTTCGTCAATCCGCTCCTGCAACTGCTTTTCTTGCTCGTCCTTGGAAATGTGCAGGCAAAATTTCAATACGGTTGTATTGTTGTCAAAAACCAGCATCTCTTCAAATGCATTGATGGCGGCCATGCGCTTTTGCACCCGCTCTTCGTCAATCCAGCCATGCACCCGCTGAATCAGGATGTCCTCGTAATGCGAGCGGTTGAAAATCTTGATATCGCCCTTTGCTGGCACCTGTTGGTGGACCCGCCACAGGAAATCATGTGCAAATTCGATGGGCGTGGGCTTTTTGAAAGCATGAACGCTCAGGTTGAATGGCGTGCAGTCCTTGAACACGTTCTTGGCTGCGCCGTCCTTTCCGCTACCGTCCATCCCCTGAAAAATGATGAGCAAGGAGTGCTTTTGCTGTGCCCGCATGATTTCGTTCAATTCACCGATGCGTTCGCAATATTTTTCCGTCAGGTCTTTGATCTCGCCCTTGTCGGTGCCCTGCGGTGGGGCAGTTGCTATTTTTGAAAGGTTAATCATTGAGTTATTATTCGTGATTGGTGATTGGTGATTCGTGATTAGGAATGCTCAGAAAATGCACGGATGCAAATATTTCTATGCTTCAGCGATAAGCCCATTCCACCGAAGGTGGAAAACATAAAAAATCATAAAAAATCTGCGTCTCTCTGCGTCAAAAAAAAAACTGCGTCAAACTTTTCTGCCCCCTAATTGGTGATTCGTAATTTGGCGTGGCGTCCACCGTCCACCGTCAATCGTTGGCCGTCAACCGTTACCCGTTCTTCTTCCGCTGCTCGTGTTCCTTCATCAGTTTGCGGATGATGTTTTTGACCTGAACGCCGAACTCCTTGCTCAGAATCCAATGGCCGTAGTTGGGTTCCGTATCAAAAACCTTGAGGACAGGTACCCCAGTGTATTTGCCAAAATTGAAGACGATTTCGCCGTGCTCATTGTACTTGAGGCGGTTGGTCACGTCAATGTTCTTGGTGTCCTGCGTAAAATCGTGCAACGACTGCATGTCGTTTACGATGGGTGCGGGGGTGGTGTTGCCATCGTCGTCGAGGTAGTCAACGCCCTCGTAGCGTTCGAGCTGGCCCCGGAACACGTCAATCGTTGCCCGTACGTCGGCCATGGCATC
Source organism: Saprospiraceae bacterium (assembly GCA_022841745.1). GTDB lineage: Bacteria > Bacteroidota > Bacteroidia > Chitinophagales > Saprospiraceae > UBA6168. Next base: position 43,383 of record JALHQW010000027.1, read on the forward strand.
GTGGGCGTCCTCGATTTCCTTGCCACAGTAAAAACGGAGCGCCGCCTTGAGGTTGCGGGGTTCCATTTTATAGAAAATGCGCTGCACGTCCACGAGACGGCGTTTGTCGGGATCGAAATTGAAGCCCACCCTTGCGAACTCCTCCATGAGCAATGGCAGGTCGAAGCGGCTGATATTATAGCCTGCCAGGTCAGCATCGCCGATGAAGTCGTAAAGTTGCTGCGCAACCTTGTCAAAACTGGGTTTGTTGGCCACATCCTTTGGTGTGATGCCATGCACGCTCATCGCCTCCGCCCCAATGGGGATGCCAGGGTTTACGAGCATTTCCAGTTCCGACGGCTCACGGCCATCCTTGTGGTACTTGATAATGGCAATCTGGATAATGCGGTCACGCATGACATTTAGCCCGGTTGACTCGATGTCGAAGAAACAGAGGTCTTTTTTAAGGTTGAACTGCATGGTTAGAATAGTGAGAGAGGTGAGAGAAGTGAGAGGGTGAGAGGAGCGAGAGGGCGAGAAGAGGTGAGAAGGTGAGCGTTTTCCATGGCTCAATCTCTCACTTCTCTCACCCTCTCACTCCTCTCACCTCTCTAACTCCTCTCACTTCTTATTTGAAGGAAGCAGCACCACCCCACTCGCCAAGAACTTAAGTTCTTCCTTGGGCTGTGTGATGGCATCAATTTCGGCTTGCGACTTGCCTTCGTCCTCGGCATAGTGCTTGAGGTCTTCCACGGAAGTGGTGTCACGGAAGGCATAGCCCTCCATCACGACCTCCCGCCCGGCGATGTCCTTGGGCAAGAAGAAGGCGTAGTCTTTGAACTTGACGAACATCTCGCCCGCTTGGGGGTCTTGGAGGTTCACCCAACAGCCTTTTACCTGGCAGACAGATTCGACAGTGCCTTTCACTTTGACTTGCAGGGAGTCAACCCCTTGCAGCTTGGCTACCATCTCCGGCATGGTCACGGCACCATCGGCAGTGATGGCATCACCAAAAGTCTGTGGTTGGCCGGTTTGGGCCGTTGTGTCTGCAGGTGGTTCGCCACCACATGCGAATAGGATCAAAGAAAGGAGGGTCAGGAAAAATGATGATTTAAGCATGGTGTGTAATTTTTTGCTCATACGATACGGTTGCGAAAAAAAGGGTCAGAACCCATAGATCAGCGGCAAATGTAGCCATTCATTTTGATTAAAAGCCAAGGTATAGTCACCCTATTGAGAGCTTCCCTTTAAAAATCGAAGTAGCTGGGTTTTATGTAAAACCACGGCACCCTTCGAGAGGGCGGGTTATCAAACCCGCCAGTTCCGGGAACTGGCGGGTTTGATAACCCGCCCTCTCGAAGGGTGCCTGCCATATTCATCAAGTCTCTAACTTTTTTAGGATAGCCCTTCTATCGTGCTCAACGTGATTTTTTTCCTAAAAGATTTTTCTAATAAAATAAGCCCCGCCCACCTCTACGTTTGGTAGTCAGTTTTCAAAACAAGCGACAGCCCACCCTACCTCACCAAATCTCACGAATCCACCATCCAGTTTACAACCATGCAACAACCTTACATTTCTGTATCTGCTTTTTTTCAAAAAATAAAAACCCAGAACAATGAGGAATGTAATGCAATGCGCTGTGGCGCTGGGTCTTGCCCTGTTTTTTCAAGATTCGGCCAATGCTGAAAGCTTGGTTGATAAGGGTTTATATAGGTTGATAAGGGTTGCTGAGGGCCAATATCAACCCTTATCAACCCCTATCAACCCCTATCAACCCTTATCAACCACGACCGGTTGCGTGAGCGGCGACTGCCGCAATGGCTACGGCACCTACAAATACTCCAACGGCAATAAGTACATCGGCGATTTCGTCGAAGGAAAGCCCAACGGCAAGGGCATCCTCTACTGCGCCAATGGCAACAAGTACATTGGCCACTGGGAGGACAATTGGCAACATGGCGAGGGCAAGTTCATTTTCACGGAAGGCCACGAGTATTTCGGCCAGTTCCAACGGAGCCAGTTCCACGGGAAGGGCATCATGCGCTACGCAAACGGCGATAAATACGACGGCGACTGGGCAGCCAACCAGCCCGATGGGCTTGGTACCTACTCCTTCCATACGGGCGACCGCTACGAGGGGCAGTTTCGGGTAGGTCGCTTCAATGGCCAAGGCACCATGTTCTACAAGAACGGCGCCCGCTTCACGGGAGGCTGGCAGGACAACCAGAAGCACGGCAAGGGCCATTTTTACGATGAAAATGGGCGGAGTACCGCCGGGGAGTGGGTGAACGGCAAATCGAGGAACGTGGCCACTGCCAGCGAGGACAGCAAGGTGGTTGCCACCACCAAAAGCGATGCGCTGGATGAGGAAGCTCCTGCCTTCGACCCACAGGTAAAGGTCTGGGCGGTGGTGGCTGGCGTGGCCAACTACGCCCACATGCCCCAGCTCCGCTACACCGACGACGATGCCTACCAGTTCTACGCCTTCCTGAAAAGCCCCGAAGGCGGTGCCTTGCCCGACCACCAGGTACAGGTACTCGTGGACGACAACGCCACCCGTGACAACCTGCTCGACGCCCTGCGCACCACCTTCAGCCAAGCCGACGAGAACGACGTGGTGCTGTTCTATTTCTCCGGCCACGGCATCGAAGGGGCCTTCGTGCCCGTGGACTTCGATGGGTACAGCAACCGATTGGAGCACAGCATCATCCGCAATATTTTGGAAAACAGCCGTGCCCGCCAGAAACTGGTGCTGGGCGATGCCTGCCACTCCGGCTCGCTCATCGGTGGCCAGTTTACCCCAGACATGCTGGCCGCCAAGGACGCCACCGTCGGCGATATGCTGAGCAAATACTACAAGGCGTTCGACGACTGCGAGGGCGGCATGGCGCTCTTCATGTCGAGCAAAGGGGCAGAAGTCTCGCTGGAGGACACAGGGCTGCGCTCTGGCGTTTTCAGCCATTTCCTCATCAAAGGCTTGAAAGGCGAGGCCGACAAGGACAAGGACAAAATCGTGAACATCACCGAGCTGTTCGGCTACGTGAAAACCAAGGTGAGCAGCTACACCGCCGGGGCACAAACGCCCGTGCTGACGGGGAAATACGATGGGCGGCTGCCGGTGGGGGTGGTGCGGTAATGGGGAGCTGCCCTGCCCGTCAGACGGGCGGGGTTGGTTCTTGTTAATTGGCAGCCCCACTATTGTAATTCTCAGCTTTGTCGAAAAGGAAGGATAGTAAAAATGCTCGTGCATGGTCTGTTCAGTTGTGAACTGAGCAGGACTTCTTTTTTTACCGTTGTGTCAAGTTTACCACCTATAATTCACAAAACTACTCCTTTTGTCCCAAAATTATCCATAAGTAGTATTGGCTCTACCCCCATCAAATGTTCTGGCAAGTTTGCAACTTGCCAGGCTTGGCCCTTCAATAATAGTAGCCGCCACTTTGCAGAATTTCAGCCATAGCAGAAAGGAATGCCAGTCAATCTGCTCAAGTATAGCCTGTTCAGTTGCAAACTGAACAGAACTTCTTTTTTGAAGTCTGGAAAAACAGACTTGCAACAACTGGTGCGGCAAGCACATGAATCAACCCTTCGCCCAAAATTCGGGATGACTCATGTTTGCCGCAATCCGAAATCCCCTACCCAGCATCCTCTGCTTCCAAGGGCGACAGCGTCACATCCAACTTACTGACTGTGCCGATGTCCACCGAAAAATCTTCGATGTTTCGAGCGATAAAGCCATTAGCGGCGACGCTGACCATGTAAACGCCAGAGGGCGTATTGGCGAGGTATTTACCTTCGGCGTCGGTAGCAGTAGCGGCTATTTGCTTGCCGGTGTTATCGGTAATGGTGATCGTAGCGTTGGTTATCAGGGTGTTCTTGAGCACCTCTGTCACTACGCCCCGAATACCTGCCAAGCCGGGGCCACTGACCTTACCTAATATTTCTGTAAAGATAAATTGCTTACGAATGGCATCGTCGTCTTCAAAAATTGCCTGTCCATCCAACATCATTTCCATGAAGGTACGGTGAATCTCGTTCAATGCCTTGACACGGGTCTGCGTTCCTTCGGAGATAGCCTCTTTGCTCTGTTCATAGTCCGCCAGTTTTGCCTTAAAATCCTTTGTCAGACTGTTAAAGGATTCTTGGAAATCGGCGGGCATTACTGTCAGCAACTGTTCCCTATTGATTTCTATGAAGTTTTGTGCATTGATAAACATTTGCTGTGCTTCCGGCCAACCATCTGCATAAGCTCTTGCATAATAATTGCTGCCAGCGGCTTTCAACTTAAGTACCACCAAATCACTTTCAAACACCTTAGCAATATAGCGCTTAAGTGACTGCCAAGCTTTGCAAGTCAAACGGTGTGCTTTTATCAGGTCACGGCGTTTGGACTCCGAGGTACTTCTCAAAGTATCCTCATCTGGCAAAGCTGCTGCCGTGTCCAATTTTGCTTGTAGTAAATCGCTCCATTCCCTGGAATAAACAGGACTGAACCCTGTGAAATTCGGTAAGAATTGATGGAAGGAATTGATCCCAGTTTGTACCACTACGATAAAATTGGCCTGAGAACAGTTGAAGATAGCTGCAATCATATTGGTGTAATTAAAGTGTAAAGCACAGAAAATAAGGTTCTTCGTGTCTTCTTGTGGGTAATTTCACTTAACATCTATCATCTTGTAACCCGCTATTTTAATGGCGGGAATTTGGCAAATACCCACCAACAACATCTTTCTTCTTTACAGAACATCAGCATTTACTATCTTTCGTCAAATGCTTGATGTTGATGTTTAGAAAAGAAGATAGATGTGCGAGAGGGAACTCATGCTCCCCTCGTTGAAACGAGGGGTTACAATATGATAGATGTTTACCCATACAAAACCACGAAGAACCGAAAATAATTTCAATGGCTATACGATATATAGCCATTAAAATTTAATGTTGTTTTACTAGGCTACTATACTAGCTTAAATGATGCTATAATTAAATGGCATTGCCATGCCATGATTATACCTACAAGGTATGATACACCTATAAGCTTACAATGGCTTGCATATGGTAAAAGCTAGCCATTACAGGCTTCACGATTCATTATATTTTCACAAACTTTGTTTTTCTTGAAAAATAAAACAGACCATTGAACCAATAATAGGAATACCGCTCGCTTATCAAGCCCGTAGTGTTATTCTATATTCGATTATGGCTGCAATAAATTCGTTTATTTGTTTAATGTAGCAAATGCCAGCGCTTCTGTTAAACTTTAAAGCCGTTCTGTGAACAAAATTAGTCGTTCTGTGACCGATTCAAGCCGTTCTGTGAGCAATTTTAGTTCACTTTTTGGCATATTTACGCTTATTAAAAGACGCTTTGGATGAAAGAAAGCAGTCGCTACTCACTGTTTTTCAATGTTTTATGTGAAAAAATATGGGTTTTGTCAATTTACTGGTAATGCTGGGCGGCAAAAATTATTTTCACAATTGCTTACGCCTCAAAGTCATTGTCTTGTGTTTAAGCTCTCCCAAAGTATGATATTGATGTGTAATCGTGGCCGCTCTTCGCATTTCAATTACTGCTGGCCTTGTGGTCACAAATATAAGACAAAACAATTCTATTTCTCAAAACTTTTTCTAAAAAAATGCCAAAAAAAATTAATAGGTAATGAAAAAGCGTTTGATGGCAGTGTTTTGGGGCTGTAGAAAGATGGAAATTGAGCGTTCAGGATGGGTGCATTTCAAAATTTCGCTCGTTATATTTACCCCTGACCCCCTAAAGGGGAACCTAAATCCTTTCATTCGCAGGTTTAGGTTCCCCTTTAGGGGTCAGGGGTAATATGTCAGGCTGTGAAATACTAAAATACACCCTTCACGATAGTATTTTAAGCTTTTGGGGAGTCATAGCGGGATAATGGCAGTTGTGTGCATGAAAAGAGGTAGCTCGAAGTTACTTCCTAATTTTAGCTTACTCAAGCCAATAGGGTAAGAGCGTTGTATTTCGGACAGCAAGTGTTGGAATTACCACCAATCGCAATATATTTGCCCGGATACCAATCATAAAGCAAGAACAGCAATGAACCGAAACCCATTCAGCACCATCCTCGCCAAGTACCGCCAAGATGCCAATTCCGAAAGGGACAAGGGCAACAAGTTCGAGCGGCTGATGCAGGCGTACCTCCAGACCGACAAGCAGTACGCCGATAAACTCTCCAACGTCTGGCTTTGGAACGAATTCCCCTCCAAAAACGACTTCGGTGGCAAGGACACGGGGATAGACCTTGTGGCACGTACCGTGCAGGGCGACTACTGGGCCATCCAGTGCAAATGCTTCCAAGCAGATGCCACCATTGACAAGCCTTCGGTGGATACCTTCCTATCCACCTCAAGCCGGGAGTTTTTGTCGGTGAACCGGATGGAGACGGTCAAGTTCGCCCACCGCCTCTGGATTAGCACCACCAATAAATGGGGCCCAAACGCCGAAGAATCCATCCACAACCAGCAACCGCCGTTCAGCCGCATCAACCTCCACGACCTGGAGCAAGCCCCCGTGGATTGGGAGAAGCTGGAAGCGGGCATGTCCGGCGAAAAGGCGAGGACGAAAAAGAAAAGCCCTTTTGCCCACCAATTGACGGCCATCAACCGCACCCACGAGCATTTCAAGACCAATGATAGGGGCAAGCTCATCATGGCCTGCGGCACGGGCAAGACCTATACTGCCCTGAAAATCGCTGAAAAAGAGACCGGAGGCCGTGGCCTCGTGCTGTTCCTCGTGCCGAGCATTGCCCTGCTGGGGCAGACCCTGCGGGAATGGAGCGCCGAGGCCGACGAGACCATCAACGCCATCTGCATCTGCTCCGATGCGGGTGTGAGCCAAAAGCGCACGAAGTTCGAGGACATGGACGGGTTTAGTGAGGTGGATTTGGCACTGCCTGCTTCTACGAATATTGAAAATATCAAAAAGCAGTTCCTTTATCAGCAAAGTACGGAGAAGCCGGGCATGACCGTCGTGTTCAGCACCTACCAAAGCATAGAGGTGGTGGCAAAAGCACAGGCGGCGGTCCTCGGGGTTGGGCGGGACTTAGACTTTCCAGGTTTTAAAAACCTGGAAAGTCTTGCCTACTCCGCCCCCTTTGGCATCTTCGACCTTATTATATGTGACGAAGCCCACCGCACCACGGGCGTCACCCTCAGCGGGGAGGACGAATCGGCCTTTGTGAAAGTCCACGACAACGATTTTTTGCGGAGCAAAAAGCGGCTCTACATGACGGCCACGCCCCGGCTGTTCAACGACGATACCAAGATGCGGGCGGCACAGGCCGAGGCCGTGCTTTGCAGCATGGACGACGAGCGGGTCTATGGCGACGAGATTTACCGCATTGGCTTTGGCGAGGCGGTGGAAAAGGACCTGCTCTCCGACTACAAAGTGCTGATACTCACCCTCAGCGAAGCCGACGTGCCGACGAGTGTACAAAACATGCTCTCCGACAAAGGCAAGGAAATCAAGACCGACGATGCCGCCAAGCTCATCGGCTGCATCAATGCCCTCAGCAAACAGATACTCGGCGATGCCGGGGTGCTCAAGGAGACCGACCCCGAACCCATGCGCCGGGCCGTGGCCTTTTGTCAGAACATCGCCATATCGCAGGGCATCACCGGGGCCTTCAACGTCATCAAGGACTCGTACCCCGAAACCCTCACCGCCGAAAAGCGGGAGAGCATCGTGTCCCTGCATTCGCAGCATATAGACGGCGCCATGACCGCTCCCAAGCGGGACGAACTCATGTCGTGGCTGAAAAGCACGGACACTGAGCCGGGCGACTGCCGGGTGCTGACCAATGTGCGCTGCCTCAGCGAAGGCGTGGACGTGCCCTCGCTGGATGCCGTGATGTTCCTCAGCGCCCGCAATTCGCAGGTGGATGTGGTGCAGAGCGTGGGGCGGGTGATGCGGAAATCGCCGGGCAAGAAGTACGGCTATATCATCATCCCCGTGGTGGTGCCGAGCGATGTGGCCGCCGAGGCTGCCCTTGCCGACAACGACCGCTACCGGGTGGTGTGGACGGTGCTGAACGCCCTGCGTGCGCACGACGACCGTTTCAATGCCATCGTCAACAAGATAGAACTGAACAAAAAAAAGCCCGAACAAATCGTGGTCGGGCGCATCTCCATCGGTGGGGCGAACGGGGCCGGGGACGATGGTGCAGGCACCAACGATGCCCGCACCAAGGAAGCGGCCAGCGCCACCGCCGCCGTCCGTCGGCAACTGGAAATGCAGTTCCAGGAATTGCAGGGCGTGGTATTCGCCCGGATGGTGGAGAAGGTGGGCGACCGCCGCTATTGGGAACAATGGGCGAAGGACGTGGCACAAATCGCCGAGCGCCATGTCGAGCGCATCAAGCGGCTCATTGCCAATGAGGGCGAACACCGGGCAGCCTTTGTGGGATTCCTCCAAGGCTTGCAGCGCAACATCAACCCCGGCATCACGCAGGAGGAGGCCATTGAGATGCTGGCGCAACACCTCATCACCCGCCCCGTGTTCGATGCCCTGTTCGAGGGCTATTCCTTTGTGAAGAGCAACCCCGTCAGTGTGTCCATGCAGGCCATGCTCGACCTGCTGGAAGGGCAAAACCTCGACAAGGACGCCGAGACCCTCCAAAAATTCTACGAATCGGTGCGCAAACGGGCCGCCGACATTGACAACGCCGAGGGCAAGCAGCGCATCATCGTGGAGCTGTACGACAAGTTCTTCAAGACCGCCTTCCCCAAGATGGTGGAACAGCTCGGCATCGTCTATACCCCCGTGGAGGTCGTGGACTTCATCATCCGCAGCGCCGATTGGCTGCTGAAAAAGGAATTCGACCGCCACCTCACCGACGAGAACATCCATATCCTCGACCCCTTCACGGGCACGGGCACCTTCATCACCCGCCTGCTGCAAAGCGGCCTGATAGCGGAAAAGGACCTCGAACGGAAATACCTGCACGAACTGCACGCCAACGAAATCGTGCTGCTGGCCTATTATATCGCCGCCGTGAACATCGAAAACGCCTACCACGATGCCACGCCCGACCCGGACGACGGCATTGGGAAAGAGAAATACACGCCTTTTGATGGCATCTGCTTGACGGATACTTTCCAGCTCAGCGAATCGGACAATATCTTCTCTGAGAAATTCCCGCAGAACTCCGAGCGGGCAATGGCGCAGAAGCAAGCGCCCCTGCGGGTGATAATCGGGAACCCGCCGTATTCGGTGGGGCAGAAATCGGCGAATGACAATGCGCAGAATCAGGCTTATCCCAAATTGGATGGCCGCATCTCCAATACCTACGCCAAGGAAACCGAAGCCACCAACAAGAACTCGCTTTACGACTCCTATATCAAGGCGTTCCGCTGGTCGTCCGACCGATTGGACAAGGACGGTGGCGGCATCATCGCCTTTGTGTCCAATGGCGCATGGATTGACGGCAATGCCATGAACGGGTTCAGGAAATGCATCGAAAAGGAATTTACCAGCGTCTATATCTTCAACCTGCGGGGCAACCAGCGCACCAGCGGCGAACTGTCCAGAAAAGAAGGCGGCAAAATATTCGGCTCCGGCTCCCGCACTCCCATTGCCATTACTTTTTTGGTGAAAAACCCGACGGCAAAGAATGAGAAGGCTCAGTTGTTCTACCATGATATTGGCGACTACCTGAACAGGGAAGAGAAATTGGACATGGTAAGGAAGTTTGGGTCGGTGGGAAATGCGGGGATGAATTGGGAGGTGTTGACGCCGGATAAGAATGGGGATTGGTTGAATCAAAGAGATGATATTTTTGAGGGGTTTATTCCACTTGGTGATAAAAATGAAAAATCTAATAAACAGACTTATTTTGTTCCTTTCTATTCAAATGGAGTAAAAACTAATAGGGATACTTGGGTTTATAGTTTCTCTAAACAAACTGTTGCAATTAACTCAAAGCAAACCATTGATTTCTACAATGAACAAGCAGGCAATTATCAAAATTCAAAAGACAATAATGTCAATCTTTCAGTAGAGGATTTTATTGATGCTGACCCCAAAAAGATAAGTTGGTCACGTGCTTTAAGAGAAGATTTAGGAAGAAATAAACGATACACATTCAACCAAGAAAACATCAGAAAAGCCTTATACAGGCCTTTTGTAAAATCAAACCTTTATTTCAATAAGGAAATAGTAAACGATTTGGGTAAAATCCCAATGTTGTTTCCAAATGAAAAATCAGAAAACATACTGATTTGCGTCCCTGGAATTGGTGTTACTAAAGACTTTACAGCAACTATTACGAATATCATTCCTGACCTTGAACTCATCGGCAAAAGCCAATGCTTCCCCCTCTACTACTACGAGGAGCAAAAGCAGCAAGCGCCGACGCTGTTCGGGGAAGGGGAAGGGGAGCGTTACGTGCGGCGAGACGGCATCAGCGATTTCATCCTCGCCCGTGCGCAGAAGGCGTATGGCAAGGTCGTGACGAAGGAGGACATTTTCTACTACGTGTATGGCTTCCTGCACCACCCCGGCTACCGCAGCCGCTTCGCCAACGACCTGAAGAAGACCCTGCCCCGCCTCCCCCTCGTGGACGAGGCAAAGGATTTCTGGGCCTTCAGCAAGGCTGGCCGTAAACTGGCGGAACTGCATTTGAACTATGAAACGCTGCCGTTTCCGGCGGGGGTCATGGTCAACGGTATGGACGTTGTAGAGACGTTGCATGCAACGTCTCTACCGGAGGCATCGTACCGGGTAGAAAAGATGCGTTTCCCCAAAAAAGGCGAGAAGGACAGCATCCTGTTCAACAGCCAAATCACCATCTCCAACATCCCCCTCGAAGCCTACGAGTACACCGTGAACGGCAAATCCGCCATCGAATGGGTGATGGAGCGGTACCAGGTCACGGTGGACAAGGAGAGCGGGATTCGGAATGACCCGAATGATTGGGCGGGGGGGAGGTATGTTTTGGAGTTGGTGTTGCGGGTGATAGGGTTGAGTGTGGAGACGGTGAAGATTGTGGGAACGTTGCCGGAATTGACTTTTTAAATCATCACTATAAAATCTAACAACATGATTAAAGTATTAAAATGTGCAATTGAAGATGTCGAAATAACCACCAATAATGCGCTTAAGGCTAATCCCTATTATCATTTTCATTCAATGATACCTTATAAAATGCCAAGTGGGGTAATTTGGGCTACGATAATTCTCAGTAATGTCCGGGTAGTTTAATTACCGGAGACCTGTCAGGTTTTTGAAACCTGACAGGTCTATCCCCACACTAGCAACTGCTATTTCAAGGACTGGGAGGATGATGCGAAGTCCGAAAAGGCATTGGATGCGCTGGTAGCGGCGTTGAATGCGGATAGGGGCGGCCAGGCAAGACTTTCCAAGTTTCAAAAACTTGGAAAGTCTGTCGCAAAAACTTGGAAAGTCTGTCGCAAAGGCATCGGCAACTCCCAAGTGTACCAGACTGCTGCCAAGTCCGAAAAGGCATTGGATGCGCTGGTAGCGGCGTTGAATGCGGATAGGGGCGGCCAGGCAAGACTTTCCAAGTTTTTGAAACTTGGAAAGTCTGTCGCAAAGGCATCGGCAACTCCCAAGTGTACCAGACTGCTGCCAAGTCCGAAAAGGCATTGGATGCGCTGGTAGCGGCGCTGAATGTGGATAGGGGCGGCCAGGCAAGACTTTCCAAGTTTCAAAAACTTGGAAAGTCTGTCGCAGCGCCTGACTGCCAGCATTACGTGGACAGTTTCCCTTCGGGAATGACAAGGGGAAGTGCCGTTCATCTCCATTCTTAGCTGGGTCATTCACCAGTGCCGAACCTACCGTAAGCGCAACAAAGCTCGACAGCAGCCTTGTCATTCCCGAAGGGAAACTGTCCACGTTGTAAGGGTAACTCCAAGTTGAAGAAGGCAGGCGTAGGCTCCAAGGTATTGTCATAGGAACCATCATCCCTTTGTTTTTCTAAAGCAACAATCTTTTTCAAAAAACACCCCCAAGCCCCCCAACCTTTCCCGCAACCACCCCGTCTATGACATTAATTTGACAATCAGCCGTCAAAAACGCCCTTAACCCATGTTGACCATTGTTTGTGTAAGAATTGGCAACCATATTTGTGAAGTATTGAGTTGTTGATTTCCCGTACAACAGCAGCTACTAAAACCCATCCCTTTCAGCATGACAAACCGTTACCTCCTCTTCCCAGTTCTTGGCCTTGCAATATGCCTGTGCTGCTTGGCGTCGTGCAAAAAAGAATCCATTGACAATGGTGACAACGGCTACCCCATCCAGCTCAGCTTCGAGACCGATGGCCGCAATATTGTCCTGAACTGGACGGAAACGAAAACATCCGATTTTGAGCAGTACATCCTCGTGCGCTCCACCAATCCCATACCCGACGACCCTACGCCAAGTGCCCAGCCAATCGCCAATTTGGACGATTATAAAACCACTAATTTCAAAGACAATTTTGTCCCATTCTCCGAGTCCATATTTTACAAGGTTTATGTAAAAATGGGTGACCGCTTCCTTTTCAGCCCTACCGTGGAGGTAAAAAACGACGTTAAGCTGCTGCCTATCCAGCCGAACAGGGTACTTTATGACACAGCGAATGACCGGGTTTTCCTGTTTGACGGCAAACTAAACACACTCTACCGCTACAATTACGAAACCGAAGAAATAGAGGATTCCCTGTTTTTTGCCAATACTTTCGACCTGCGCATGGCATTGGGCAACCACGGCAACGGGGATGAACTTTACGTGGCAACCAACGGTAGTAGCACCAACCTTAAAATATACAACCCTGCTAATTTTGAATCCATCACCACCATGAACGTCGGCAGCATTATTTTCTCCATTGCCTCCGGCAACAATGGATTCCTCTATTTGGCGACCGATAATTGGCAGAGAAGCTTCGCCGTTTACAAGCGCTCCACCAAGCAGTTCGTCAGTGGCGATAGCGGGTTTGGCGGGTTTGGTGATAGCAATATAAAAGTGGTGTCCTCGGATGGATTCAAGGTGGTGCAAACTGCCTCCAACCAAGTCATAAGATACGATTTGAACGCACAAGGACATATTGCCGACAATGAATTCGCATTCGTTCAAAATAGTTTTTTTGGTGTTTTACAAGATATCGCTTCCTCCGACGACCACCAATTTTTCTGCTTTGACGTAGCGGGCAATATCCTGAACAACGACTTGGATTTGGTCGGCACGCTTTCCAGCGCTGAATTCTTGTTCTTCAACGATGTTGCTTTCGCTGCTGACAACAGTCGGGTTTTTGGCATAACGAACGCTGGGGAATTTGTCGAAATAGGGTTATCCTCCTTCAATGTAGATAAGCGGGCATCGCTCGGTTATTCCCCTTTACGAATTGACCGGGATGGCGACAAACTGCTGGTAGTAGGTTTAGTCTTCGACAATTTTGGCTTCGCAAAAACCATCGTTGACAAACTTGATATTGAATAACCCATTTTTGCTCAACACCCATGCAATCAGCCAATAGCAATATGAAAAAATACCTCCTCATAATAGCTTCTTGTTTTGCCTTCGGCCATGCCATTGGGCAAGATGAAACAGTGGTGGAAAAAACGCCCATCAAACTTAAAGGTGAGGTCGGCATACAGACCAATGCGCTATTTGGCCGCCTCTCCAATGATGCCGAGAACGGCCTTGTACAAAACCCCTACCTGCTCGTTGGCAAATTGGGCTTCGGCAACCTTGCCATCCGTTTGGGCGTGGGCGGCCAGCACGACAAGCAGGTGGACAAAGTGGAGGGCTTCGCCAATACCACCACCACCACCAAGCAGCGCCTCGACCTCCGCCTTGGCATCGAGCGCCAATACCAACTTGCCGACCGCTGGGTAGGCACCATCGGCGTGGATGCCGTGGCCAATTGGACACAGGACAAAGCCGTGGAGGACAGTGGCTTCGATGTCATCACCGAGACCAACGACCTTCAGTACATCGGAGGCGGCCTGGCCGCTGGCGTGAAGTACCAAATCAGCCGACGCCTAAGCATCGGCACCGAGGGCTTTGTTTACTATACAACCGGCCAAATAACCAAGGGCGAATTCTTCAAAAACTTCCCCGTTGGCGAAGACAAAACCCAAGAATCGGACATCAACAGCCTAAAAATCGGCCTGCCCGCCGCCCTCTACCTCAACCTTGAGTTCTAAAAAAACCTGAAACCATTGGGGGTGAGTTGGCAGTTCGACAGTGGGCAGTGGGCAGTCAGCTTCTGCTAAACCTTCTCACTCCACCCCTGAAACCATGAAACCATCGGGGGTGAGTTGGCAGTTAGACAGTGGGCAGTGGGCAGTCAGCTTCTGCTAAACCTTCTCACTCCACCCCTGAAACCCCTGAAACCATCGGGGGTGAGTTGGCAGTTAGACAGTGGGCAGTGGGCAGTCAGCTTCTGCTAAACCTTCTCACTCCACCCCTGAAACCATGAAACCATCGGGGGTGAGTTGGCAGTTAGACAGTGGGCAGTGGGCAGTGGGCAGTCAGCTTCTGCTAAACCTTCTCACTCCACCCCTGAAACCCCTGAAACCATGAAACCCATGAAACCATGAAACCTTTTTCCACCGACTCTTCACAAACTTTTGCAAATTTGAGCTTATGAAAAATTCCCTTCTTTCCTTCGCTTTCGTTGCGGCTTGCGCCGCAATGCTCGTGGCTGGTTGCAAGAAAGACGAGAAGCTGCCCTATAAAGGCGAGCAACTCAAGCTGCCCGCCACCACCTACAACTACGCTCAACCGGACGTTCCCAACCACTTCAAAGGAGTGGTGGCTCCATCCAAATTCGGCGTTACTGACGAGGGGGCCACGCTGGGCCGTGTACTATTCTATGACAAGAAGCTGTCGAAGAACAACACGACCGCCTGCGCCTCCTGCCACCTGCAATCCAATGCTTTTGCCGATGTATCGAAGGGCAGTCTTGGCTTTGACGGCGGCATCACCTCCCGCAACTCCATGTCCATCGTGAACGTGTCCATGCAACGGGATTTCTTCTGGGACCTCCGTGAGAACAAACTGGAGTCCATGGTGCTCAAGCCCATCAAGAACCACATCGAAATGGGCGTGGAAGACTTGGACAAGCTGGAGGTGAAGCTGGCAGCAACCGACTACTATGCCGACCTGTTCAAGGCAGCTTATGGCGATGAACAAATCACTTCCGAGCGCATCGCCGATGCCATGAGCCAGTTCTTGCGCTCCATGATGTCCACTAATGCCAAGGTTGACGAAGGCCAGTTTCAGCCACAGCTTTCGGCTTTGGAGCAGGAGGGCATGAACCTGTTCTTCGGTCAGGCCCTTTGCGGCTCTTGCCACGGTGGCCGCAACCTGAACGAGGCATTTATAGGGTTGCGTGACACCATCCCAAGCTTCTACAACGATGGCCGCCCTCGTGCCAATATTGGCCTCGACATGGAATACACCGACCCAGGCATGGGTGCGCTGTCCCCGGGTGAAGATGGCGTTTTCAAAGTGCCTTCGCTCCGCAACGTGGCCCTCACCGGCCCCTACATGCACGATGGCCGCTTCGCAACGCTGATGGACGTGGTGAACCACTACAACAGCGATATCCAGAAGCACCCGAACCTCGATGCTCGCCTTCGTGATTGGGAGGGCAACCCTTGGAGGCTCAACTTGAACGACCAGCAAAAACAGGCGCTCGTTGCCTTCTTGCACACGCTCACCGACAACAGCTTGGTGACCGACGAAAAGTTTTCAAACCCATTTGCTGAATAAATCCAACTTTCAAGCGCACACTACTTTTAAAGGCTTTTTATTTTGAACTGAGAGCGGCTGCTGGTGATACCGGCAGCCGCTTTTTTTCATTGCTTTAGTGTTTTCAAGTAAAACTCCACGAACTCCTCCACCCGCTTCCGTCGGTATTGCATGATGAAACGGGGGTGCGGCAGCGGCACTACCCTATCAAAAAAACCTTCCTGCTGGTTGAATTTTGAAAGGAACTTGAAGTTCTGCCCTTCGCCGAGGCAAAAGCAAACCTCTCGGTTCATGCCCAGGGACAACAGCCCATTCAGGTGGTAGCGGATGAGCGGCAGCATGGCCTCCTGCAGGGGTTTTTCATCGTAATAATTGTAGTTCACCCCGTTTTTCACAAAACCAAAAGGCACCACCGAGTTGAGGAAGAATTGGCTGTAGAAAGCCTCCAATCCGCCATAGCCATGCACCACCTTGTAAATAAACTGCGCCGAGAGTTCTTCCTTTTTGTCAAAACTGTTTGGTATGCCACATTCCCGTTCCAGGCGCACGGGGTCGGTAAAGGCCACATTGGTGACACCTGCACCAAACCTGCCCGGATTGATGCCGAGGATGAGGGTTCTGGGCCGCTCATCATGGTAATATTTCGCTAAAAAAGCCTTGAAAACACGGGAAGTTTCAGGAAGTGTTTGTAACGGAAGCAGCCATTCCACGCCATCGGGCACAGGCGGCAGGTGGTCGTGGAGGTCGGTGAAATGCTGATGAAGTCGGTTGTCAATGGTGGCCATGAAGGATTTTTGGGCAAAAATAGTTGCCCCTTCGCAAACCGAGACTGTGGTTCCTGTTCACAGGTAGGTGACCATAAAAAAGCCCGCCCCCAAATTCATGGGAGCGGGCTTTTCCTTATGCGATTAAGCAGCCAAAACAAAGAATAGGATTATTGCACACCGTGCATCCACTTCTTCAGTATGGGTGAAATAAGCAGCAATAAAGCAGCAGCAGCAAGGGTGACATAAACGCCCCATTGCATGTAAACATCCGCAAAAGCCCCAAGCGCCGTGGCGGCATCAGTCCCTTCGGCGGGCGAGGCAATTTGTTTGCCCAGTTCACCGGCTATTTTATGTGCAAAAGCGATGGAAAGGAACCAAGCACCCATGATGAATCCTACCATTTGGCCAGGTGCCAGTTTCGTTACCACCGATAGGCCAACAGGGGATATACTCAACTCGCCCGTGGTGTGCAACAAGTACATGACAACGAGGTAAATCACAGGTATCAAAGCACCAGAACCGACCCCTGCCATCACGCTCTTGGCACCTAACACGATGACCCAGAAGCCGAGGGCAATTTGAATCAAGCCATAAAAAAACTTCATGGGCGTGCGTGGTTCTTTGCCAGCCTTCGAAAGCTTAATCCAAATCCAGGCAAACACCGGGGCGAACAGCATGATGAACAACGGGTTCAGCGACTGGAACTGGCCAGCAGTGATGCCATGCCGGTTCACGTAGCGGTCAGCGAGGATGGTCAGCGAGCCGCCCGCCTGCTCGAACAGCGTCCAGAAAATCATGTGGAAAAAGAACAGCGCCAGAAATACCAGCAACCGCTGGCCGTTCACGCCTTTTGTGTCGCCGTGGCCCTCCTCCAACGCTTTATCGGTCAGTGCAAAATAAAGCACATATCCCA
Organism: Saprospiraceae bacterium; assembly: GCA_022841745.1. Taxonomy (GTDB): domain Bacteria; phylum Bacteroidota; class Bacteroidia; order Chitinophagales; family Saprospiraceae; genus UBA6168. The sequence continues at coordinate 60,769 of JALHQW010000027.1, forward strand.
GCACACCTATGCCACTGGCGATGAGAATCCAATCGGTCAGTTTTTCAAAATTGATGAGGAAGGCAAACAGCGGCACCGAAATCAAGGAAAGCAAGACGATGATTTGCCCACGGGTCATGCCGCCAAAGAAGGGCTGCTTGAGCTGCTCCGGGTTTGGTGGATTGCCCTTGTCTTCGTACTTCGACATATTGTTCCAGAAAACGACGATGCCAAGCAACATACCGATGCCGGCGGCCAAGAACCCAAGTCCCCAGTTGTAGGTCTGGGCCAAGTAGGCGCAGGTCAGTGGTGCGAGGAAAGCACCGATATTGATGCCCATGTAAAATATGGTAAACGCACCGTCCTTCCGGTTGTCGTTTTTGTCATAAAACGTGCCGAGGAAGCTGGAAATATTCGGCTTGAAAAAGCCGTTGCCCACGGCAAGCAGACCAAGGCCGATGAAGAAAATAGTCTCGTTGCTGCCAGTAAAGGCATTGCCAGCAAGGATAAACTGCGCTGCTGCCATGCAGATACCGCCCAACAGGATGGTGCGGCGAAAGCCCAATATTCTATCGGCAATCATGCCGCCGATCACAGGCGCTGCATAGAGCAAGGCGTTAAAAGCACCATAAATGCCATAGGCCCTTGCATCGGCCTCACCTTGTACCATTTGCTTGAACAGAACCCCGGTCATGTAGAGCACCAAGAACGACCTCATGCCATAGAAGGAAAAGCGCTCCCAGAGTTCTGCGAAGAAAAGCGTAAAGAGGGCCTTGGGATGTGTCTTGCGTTGCGAGAGCACCACCAACGGCACCCATACCAGCACGAACGCCCATCCGACCAACATAAAAATCAATGCTGAATCCATACTCAAGTTTTTAATTTGGAAAGCTGACTGTCCAAGCCTTAGGCCTTGGCCAGCAAGGCCACCTTAGTTAGGTTTGTTAGTAATTGAATGGGATTTTGGGTTTCAAAAAGCGCCTAAATGTAGCGCAATTTTGAAACCGAGCACTACAAATCCAAAATTTTGTTCCCCGCTGCATTTCATTGCGCCGAACTATCGGGTGCTGGCACGGGTACTTGTCCTTCGACTTCCAGCTTCCAGCCCATGCTCTCGGCCATGAAGCGCATTGTCTCCAATAGGCTGTTGCGCTGCGTGGTGGCATTCTGGATGAGGTCGCTTTCAAGCGCCTTTTTGCGGATGAAGTCCTTGGCCTTGGCGTTCAGTTTGTTGTAGTCTTCCGTGGAAAATTCGTTGAAAAAACCTTCCTGCACGTCGTAGTAGTCAAGGTCATGTTCTATGGACAAAATCTCGGCAGGTGGGATGCCGCTCAAGCGGATGGTCTTGGTGGCGGCGTCGGAGGTTATTTTCATCTTCTCCAAATCATAGCCGACCGATACCTTGGCCTTCACCCGGATCAGGGCTTTTTTACGGAAAAAACTCAGGTCGTAGCCGTAGTAGTCTTGGTAGTCGTAAATCTCGGAGAAATAGCCCTCCACCGTTATCAGCTTGGCCACCTGTTTGATGCGCTCCAGCAGCACCACGCCATTCTCCTTCACCACGGCTTCCTGCCGCTTGAAGTACCATCGAGTGAGCAATATGCCTGCGGCAAAGACCGCCACAAGGGTGAAAAGGAGGAGGTATTTGTTCATGGGGGAAGGGGGAGTTGGCTGCGACATAATTTGATTTCAGATTTAAGAACTTGTCCCGAAAGCTCGGGATAGACGATTTCAGATGTATGATTGGGGGCGCCCGGCAAATCTAAAATCTAAAATCGTCTATCCCGAGCTTTCGGGACAAGTTCTGAAATCTTATATCAAACCTGCCAGGGCGAACTTAAAGCTTTGCTTTGATTGGCCAGCGAAGCCCTTTGTGCTTGTGCAGCACCGCCTTCACCGACCCCACCGACAGCGGCGACTCGATGATGAGCGGCAGGCGGTTGGCATCGTCCGTGACCCAGACGTTGATGGTGGCGCCTTCCGGGAAGACCCGGCCCGGTATCACTTCTGGCGAAAACCGTTGGGTGTTGTACTTGCCGAGGTCACGGATGTCCTTGCCTGATTCCCGGCCATTGTAGCGCACCTTGAGCGGCCACATTTCCTTGTCCATGAAGATTTTGATGGGAAAGGAGTCGCCGACCTTCATCTTGGAATAGTCCACGTTGCGGGCGTGGTAGAGGATGCTCACAATGTCGTGCATGCACGGCTCTATCTTGAAATCGTGGTGCTCCCTGATGTCGTTGATGGCTTTGCCCCGGTCGTTGTGCACTTTTCGGCGGCTTTGGTCATAGCCCAGGTAATCATAAAGTCGGTACTTGCCCTCCTCTATCTGCCGGATGCCCATGATGGGCAGGCCCGTTTCCTTCTGCACCCAGGTATCGTAGTAGTCCCGCACCCGAAAGAACCAGTCGTAGCTTTCGTAGGTTTTGCCGACCACCTTGAAGTGCCATTGGTCGTCTTCGTCTATGACCTTGAAAGTCATTTCGCCCGCCGAGAGCCAAACCAAGCCCCAGTTGTAGTAAAGTTTGTAGGTAAGTTCCTCGCCGCTTTGGTAGGTGGTGTTATTGGTGACGCAAGGGGAGTATTCGTAGCCGCCAAACTTGTTTGGCTGGCTTGTGCTATTGGAGTCAGCCAAACAAGTTTGGCGGCTACTATCCCCGTTTTTGGCGAAGCCGAAAAAAAGAAAAACCGTTGCCAATAAACTGAAATTGAGCGACTTACGGAAGCGCTTGAATAGAAAAACGCAATTGCCAAAACCTCGGCAACCCACATTTTCCTTTTTACTTTGTACATTGTACTTTTTACTTTGTACCTTTTCCTTTTCCAGTTTTAGTTTCAAGGCCGATAGATTTTAGAATGTTCACTTGGACGATAAACACCAGACCGAGTAACGCCGGCACCACGATGTTTATTACGAACAAAGAGAAGGTAGCGGCCAAGATGTCCACACGGTCATCGGTAAAAAATCCCCAAATATAGAGGGCGATTTCGCCACGGGCCAGCAGCCCCATTGCCGGAGGCAACGGCACGCTCGCCTGTACGAGGAAGATGGTCGCTATGCCCGCCATGCCAGCCAGCCAGGGGGCGGGCACCCCGTAGAATTGCAGCAAAAGATAGTACTGTGTACAGAAGGTTGCGTACCGCAAAAAGGCATACCACATTGCCCGCCCCAATTCCCGACGATGGTAATTGCGCAGCATGGAGAGCTGGTTAAGCGGTTTGCGCAGGCGCTCCGCAAATGGCAGCCGCTTGGCCAGCACCACTGCAAGGTCAATATTGAAATAGGCGAAGAACGAAAGCCCAAGAAATGTCGCCCCTAGGCTCATGGCCACTGCCACGATGTAAGGCTCCGGCTCCAGGTACTTGCCGTAAAAATAGATGCCGCCCATCAGCCCCAGCGTCAGCAGTACCAGCAACTGCGCCATGCTGCCTACCACCGTGCTGATGACCGCCTTCCAGCCCTGCCCTTCTTCCACGAAAAGCAGCCTGCCACCGTACTCCCCTACCCTATTCGGCGTGAAGATGCCGATGGTCGAGCCAGCCAATATGGCCTTCAGCTTCTGCCAAAAATTGATTTTGGTGAAACTCCTCGTCAGTTCATGCCATTTGAGGGCTTCAAGTGCTTGATTGAGCGGGGCAAGCAGCAACACGGCCACGGACCAGAGCAGGTTAGGGTAAGTGAAATGCTGCACAAAGGCTGCCCAAAGCTCCTCCGCTTGTTGCTTCGCAAACACTTGGCGGTAAATCGCCCATGCCAATAGCCCTGTTATGAGGAGCTTGGCGAGAAGGTTGAGGGTGAGTTTCAAGTTGGAAATTGGGAAATTGGGAAATTGGAGAAATTGGGGAAATTGCCCGACAACCAATTTCCTAATTTCTCAATTTCCCAATTTCATTTACAGTGGCGAAGTTAGCTTTGCTGTGCAATGACAGAAACAAAAAAATATCGCCTGCTCGGCATTGACCCTGGCACCAACGTCCTTGGCTATGGCATCCTGGAGGTGGAGAACCGACAATTGAGCCTCGTGGCGCTGGGTGTCATCACGATGCAACAGCTTGAGGAACAGCAACTTAAATTGAAAAAAATCTTTGAGGGGGTACAGTCGCTCATCCGGCAGTACGGCCCGACGGAACTGGCCATCGAAGCACCGTTTTATGCCAAAAACGTACAGTCCATGCTGAAGCTGGGGCGGGCGCAGGGGGTGGCCATTGCGGCAGCGATGACGATGGACTTGGAGGTGACGGAGTACTCGCCGAAGAAAATCAAGCAGTCGGTAACGGGCAACGGGAATGCGGCCAAGGAACAGGTGGCGGCCATGTTGGAGACCATCTTCAAATGTAAAATCGAGGAAAAATACTTGGATGCGACCGATGCGCTGGCCACGGCGGTCTGCCATTTTTACCAATCAAAATCGGCACTGGGCGGTGGGAAGAAATTCAAGGATTGGTCTGCATTTGTGAAGCAAAATCCGCAGAAGAAGGTATAAGAGGTTACAGTTCTTTTCAATATTGTTGTCGCAGCTCTTTTTTAGAGACTACCTTAGGGCGATTGAGTTACCCTTGGTTTGTCAATCAAAGCATTTGATGTAAACAGGCGGCAGTTCAATGGTATTGCTCCTCTTGCCCGACTTATCAAAAATATAGACTGAATAGTTCACCATATCGTAATACCCGTCTAACTCATCCTTACAGAAATCTGAAATACCCACCGAATCAGGATAAATGCAGCAAGTGGTGAACATCCGTACGTAAAGCTCGCCTTTGATGCCATTGGTAGCGCCTTGTTCCAATACATCGGGAATCCGCAAGCTGTCATTCACTCCTTGACGATTATCAACAATGATCAAACTTTTGCTACTTTTTGATTTTTCCCCTAAATCACCGTCTCCATCTGTGAAGGTAAGGGTGAAAAAATTGGTATCTCTTTGAGAATCTGGGTTTGCCCTCAGCAAAGTGTCCTTTACCAAGGAGCCTTGCACATACTCAATGATCGGCTCATCTGGGAAATCAGGTGGTTTTACGCATCCAACAGTGATGGTCAGTGCAATGATGGTTAGAACAGCAAAAGGGACGGTTGATTTCATATTGAACCAGCTATTTGAGAAGCCAAGTTAGGCTAATTTTTCTACAATTGGAAGTTATATCCAACACCGAGCCGGATGCTTTTGTTGAATTCTTTGGCGTCTTCGATTTTACTTCCGTTTTCATCTGTGAAATTGATTGCTGAAATGGACAACAAGCTACGGTTGTAGGAAAAGTTTAGGAAAACAGCTTTCCAATAAAGTTTTATACCCACTTCTCCAGCAAGTTCTGTGGCCTCAATTGGTGTCCCAAATGGTTCTGCCCATTTGTCATAATTCTTGAAGTCCAAGTCAAATAAGTACCCGATACTGGGCCCTGCATAGATGCCCATAAATGCAAAAGGCTTGTACTCAACGGATGGAATCAATTCTAAATAATCATACCGCCAGTGGTTGAATGCGCCATCAGCTCCCCTTGTTTTAAAGCCCTTGCCCGCATACTGCAAAGTCAGGCCAAGTCTGAATTTTTCAGATAATTTCTTCTGAAGTTGCACACCAGCAGTAAACCTATTGACACTCGCAGGTTCGGTAAAGGTTGGGTAGGTTATCTCGGAATTGGCTTGACTATACCCTACAGTTGGGGCGATGAACAATTGGGCATAAACCCCAATAGATGTTAAAAAAATGGCAGCGCTGAAAATGGTCTTTTTCATAGAGAAACGAGTTTAGGTGAAAATTAAACTAATAAACGGCAGTCTATCACCTGTATTTTTGCTCCCGTCAATATTATCACCTAATGTCCTACAAAGAACAAAGAGCAGCCATCCAGCAAAAAATCGAAGCCTTCGATAAAGAGGGGTTCGAGCAATTGGCATTGGAGGTATTCCGCTTCCAAGCTGCCCATAACCCCTTGTATGGGCGCTACCTTTCGTTGTTAGGAATTGATATTCAATCAGTTGCATCGCTGTCGCAAATCTCTTACCTGCCCATTCAGCTTTTCAAAAGCCATATCGTGAAAACGGGCGACTGGCAGGAGCAGGCCATCTTCACCAGCAGCGGCACCACTGGCAGTGACACCAGCAGCCACTACGTGCGTGACCTCGATTTTTACAAGCGCAATACTGTCCGGGGTTTCCAGCAGTTCTACGGGCACCCCGCCGATTGGCTCGTGCTGGCCCTGCTGCCCTCCTATTTGGAGCGAACCGGCAGCAGCCTCGTCGTCATGGCCGAGCATTTCATCCAGCTATCGAAATACCCCCAAAGCGGCTTCTTCTTGAACAATATGGAAGACCTACTCGACTTACTTCGCTCCTCCCGCCCATACCTCCAACCCTCCACACCTCCATACCTCCTACTCGGCGTTTCCTTCGCCCTCCTCGACCTCGCCGAGCAGCACCCGCTCGACCTTCGACACGTCACCATCATGGAAACGGGCGGTATGAAGGGCCGCCGCCGGGAACTGACCCGCTCGGAACTGCACGGAAAACTTAAAACAGCCTTCAATGCCCCGGCCATCCATTCAGAGTACGGCATGACGGAACTGTTTTCGCAAGCTTATTCAAAAGGAAATGGACTGTTCTATCCTGCGGCTACCCTTCGAGCCGCCACCCGTGAAATAACCGACCCGCTCAGCCCACAGCAGCCCGGCAAGACTGGGGTACTCAATCTGATTGACCTCGCCAATTTCGACACCTGTAGCTTCATCGCCACCGACGACCTCGGCAGGGTATTTCCCGACGGCAGCTTCGAAGTGCTGGGCCGAGCCGACAATTCGGATGTAAGGGGGTGTAATTTGATGGTAGGATAAGGAAAACTGCCAAAGAAGTGCGGGGAGAGAAAAATGAAATTTTTTCTCTCCCCAAATGTCTGGGTTTGGTTAAACTCCATCACCATTAAAGCTTGACCACCCTTTGCAGCCACTCGCCCTTGCCGTTTCTCAGGCTGAGTAGATAGGTGCCAGCGGGAAGGTCTGGAAGATGGAGTGTCATGGCGGCCGTGCCATTGACGGCCAGTCGGTCTGTCAACAGTTTGCGGCCTTGCAAATCAGTGAGGCTAAGGTCGAGTTGCAAGGGTTCGCTGGTACTGAGCTTCAGGTAGATGCTTTGGTGGAAGGGGTTGGGGGTTATGCTGACTTCGGACAATGCTGCGATGGTATTGACGGCGTTGAGTGCTACCTCCACCTCATTTGATACATAGCTGCAAGCGCCAATTGTCACTTCAACACTGTAATACCCTGGTTGGTCAATGACAATGGTAGCGGTGTTTGCCCCAGCGATAGGCTCACCATTGAGAAGCCATTGATAGCCTTGCCAAACATTGTCAATAGATAAGGTCGAATCGTTCAGTAGTCCAATAAACGGTGGGCTGGAAAGACCCGGTTCATCCACCGTAAATGTTTCGACAAAATTGCAGCCTGCGGCTGTAGTCAACGTCACGGTATAAATTCCGGCGGCAAGCCCAGTGCGGTCGAAGTCGGAAACGCCATCGCTCCAGCCTGCTGATGTCGGTTGCGTGGTGCTCCCGTTCAATGTGAGGTCAATGCTGCCATCGGTAGCCCCGGGACAAGAGGCATCCGTCACAGTGCCGGAGAGCGATTCGCTGGCTGCGAGCGTGATGGTCTGGCTAGCTGAACTATTGCCGGGGCCTGTGATGGTGATGGAATAATTGCCTGGAGCGAGATTATCCCGGTTGGGGCCTGTGAAACCGTCACCCCATGTGACGGAGGCTGTCACGTTGTCGGAGACCAGCACTTGTATGCTGCCGTCATTGGTGCCTTCGCAGGCTGGGTTTACGGTATTCACGAGGTAGTTCCATGCACCAAGGCTATACACAAGACCGTTGCCATTGCCAAGCATGAAAAGCTCGCCCGCTTGGTTTTCACCGAAAGAAACCATTTGGTTGTTGACAAAGTCGGCCAGCTGTTCCTGGTTAAAGCCGCCCGAAGTGTTTGGGGTAAGCCACCAGAGCTTGCCGGAGCAGTAATCGGTGAAAAGGTAATGGCCATAAATCATCGGGTGCTTGCTGCCCCGATAGACAAACCCACCAGTGACGGAGCATTCGCCCCCGCCATTCACGTACTCCGCCACGGCGGGCACGTAACTCGATGCACCAAGGCAGTTGTTTGTGTTGAAGGCATGGTTACCCTCGTAGCAGCGCCAGCCGTAGTTTTCGCCGCCGGGGCTGGCAGCAGGTTGCAGGTCAATTTCCTCCCAGGCGTCCTGCCCCACGTCGCCAATCCACAGGTCGCCAGTGACCCGGTCGAAGCTGAAGCGCCAGGGGTTGCGCAGGCCGAGCGCCCAGATTTCCGGGAGGTAATCGGAGTTATTGATGAACGGGTTGGTGGCGGGCACGGAATACGGGCTGCCATTGTCCACGTCTATGCGGAGCATTTTGCCCAAGAAGGTATTCCTTTTTTGGCCATTGTTCTGGGGGTCGCCGCCACTGCCGCCATCGCCAAGGCCGATGTAGAGGTAGCCGTCTGGGCCAAACTTCACACCTCCTCCGTTGTGGTTGGAGTAGGGTTGGTCGGCGGTCAGGAGGACGAGTTCGCTGTTGGCATCCGCCAGGTTGGGGTCAGCGGTGGAAACGGAGAACCGGGACACCTTCGTGTCGCCACTGTTGTCCGTATAGTTTACATAAAAATAGGGTGTGGTTGGGTAGTTGGGATGGAAGGCAAGGCCGAGCAAGCCTTGTTCGTTGCCGCTGGAACCGACGCTGGGGTCAATATCGAGAAATGGGGTTGGAAGCTTATTTCCGTTGGCATCCAAAATCCAGATGCGGCCCCGTTGCTCCACCACGAAGAGGCGGTTGTCGCCACAATGGGTGATGTCGCAGGGGCGGGTGAAGCCGTTGGCGAATTGGGTCAAATAAGCGACGGGTTTTTGCGCCAGGGCGTTAACGGCCAAAAAGATGAGAAGCAAAAGTGTCAAGTTGTTTTTCATACAAGGATGTGGGTTTTAAACAAAGGTTCGTGAAGTTCTGAGGTTCTAAGGTTTGTAGGTAAAACCTGACCACAACTCATTGTTCAATGGTTCGTGAAGTTTTAAGGTTCTATGGGTTTCGGGATTTGGGACAAAACCTAACTGTAAATCATTTTTGACAAGGTTGGAAAAGCGACCTACCTTTTCAAAAACGGCAACTGTGCCGCAACCTAAGAACCCGAAAACCCGAAAACTTCAAGAACCATTGATTGTTGAAGGGTTTGAAAAACTATCCAACCACTTCAAAAAAACCTATTGGGCCACAACCTTTGAACTTGAAAACCCGAAAACTTCACGAACCATTGTTAAAGACTATTAGCGGCAAATCTCTCCAATTCTCCCGTTTGCACAGGGCTATTTTTTGCAAGGCAACGACGCAGTACCGCTTTTTTCGGAAAAACTGCTTCCTTTGTAATTTGAAATACAAATCTGCCTCCATGAAAAAAATGCTGTCCTTCTTCGTTGCCATTGGTTTTTTTGCGGCAAGCATATTCGCCCAAGACCTACCAGTTTGCAATGTCTATCTGTTCAAGACCACCTTGCAGGACACAACGCTGATGCTGAGCGACCCGCAGTTCCTTACGGTGTTCAACAAGAGCGGCTATAACAACCAGCCTGCTTTTATCAACAACAACGAGCTGCTCATCGCTTCGGCAGGGCCAAAGGACAACCAAACGGACATCTACCTCCTCGACCTGCAAGCAAAGTCACGCATGCGCATGACCCGCACTGCCGAGTCAGAGTTTTCGCCAAAGCCAACACCCGACAACCTCTACTTTTCCGTGGTACGGGTGGAGGCCGACGCCGACCGCTCCCAGCGCCTTTGGCAGTACCCCCTCGACCGCCAGGACGAGGGCAAGCCCTCCTTCCGCTTCCTGCGTGGCGTGGGCTACTACCATTGGCTCGACAAGTTCAAGGTGGCACTGTTCAACGTGACCGCCGGCAACTCCAACTACCTCAGCATGGCCGACACCCGTGATGCCGCCATTGCCAACCTTTCCCCCAACGTGGGGCGCTGCTTTGGCACTTCGCCCAACGGCAAGCTGGTCTTTGTCCATAAAATTAATGATGAAAATTGGGTCATAAAAGCATTGGACAAGAACAGCCTTGAGACCACGGAAATCACCAAGACCATCCCCGGTGCCGAGGATTTTGTGGTGATGAAGGATGGGGCCATTGTAATGGGCAAGGGCAGCCGCCTGTACCGTTACCACCCCGTGAAGGGCAAAAAATGGCAAGATGTCGCCGACTTGAAAAAACAGGGCATCACCAACATTACCCGCATGGCTGTAAGCAGCGATGGGAAATTAGCCATTGTTAACGGAGGTTGATAAGGTATGAGGTATGAGGTATGTCTGCACGTAGTCCCATACCTCATACCTCCATACCTCCTATACCTTCATACCTAAATAAACGCCATTCGTCCAGCCGAAGCCGTCTTGGTTTTCGTATTCGCCGCCACCGGCATGGGCGGCATCGTTGAAGACGTTGTATTTCTCGGTCATTTTCCCGGTTTTTTGATAGACGCTTTCCACTGTATTTAGCCAGCGGGTGCGCACCTCGTTGGCGAGACGGTCGTGGCTGTAGTTTTTCAAGCCGATATAGGCCATCCATTGGAGGGGTGCCCAGCCGTTGGGGGCATCCCATTGTTGGCCAGTTTCGGACAGGGTCGTAGTAAGGCCGCCGGGTTTTAGGAAGTCATTCTCGATGATGTCCGCAACAGCGTTGGCTTGGGATTGGGAGGCTATTTTGAAAAAAAGCGGGAACATGGCCGCAAGGGTTCGGGGGTGGCTGCGCTCCATCGTCTTGAAGTTGTAGTCAAAAAAGAACCCGTCTGTTACATCCCAACAAAAATGGAGGATGGCCTGCTTTCGCTCGTGGGCAGCTTTGCGCAATAGCTTGGCATCAGAGGGCTTGTCCAGTACGTCGCAAGCATGGGCTATCGTGTCTTCAAGGTGCAATAGCAGACAGTTCAAATCAACAGGAACGATGTCTGTGGTATAGATGCTGGCAAAACCCATACGGTCGCTAAACCACCGGCTGCTAAAGTCCCAGCCCGATTCTGCCGCTGCCCGGATGTTGCGGTAGAGCTGCGAAGAAGGCTGTGGGGAGGTCATTGCCAGTTCCACATCTTCCCGGTAAGACTCTGGTCGGGGCGTGTCAAAGGCATCCCAATAGCGGTTCAGCACGTGGTTGCCGCCGAGGCCCACCAGCCGCACCACCGCCCGATTGTCTTGTTTGACAAGTTCCAGGCCGTCCATCCAAAATTTGTACTCAGTGACGAGGGCGGGCAGGTAGCGCAGGTAGGCTGCCTCGCCTAAGTGCTCCGCCAACAATTTTACCATTAATGAAAAAAAAGGCGGCTGCGAACGGCCCAAATAATAGCTCCGGTTGCCGTTGGGAATAAAGCTGTGTTGTTCCAACAGGTAGGCGAAATTATTCACCAGGTTTTCAATCAAATCCCATCGTCCATTGGCTCGCAGGCCCAGCATGGTGAAATAGCTGTCCCAATAATACACCTCCCGGAAGCGGCCACCCGGCACCACATACGGATTTGGCAATGGAAGCAGCGAGCTTTGCGATGGAGGCTCGGCATCGGGTTTTCGGGTCAGCACGTCCCAAAGCGCTGCGGCGTGTTGCTCCGCCGAGTGGTTGGTATCGCTGACAAAATCGCTACCCACCACAGGTGGCAAGTTGAAATGAGCGTCCACAAAAGCTTTCAGGTCGAAGCCCTGCTTCCTTTTTTGCTGTTCGTATTGCTCCGCAATATATTGAAGGTTCGCTTTTGGCAAGCAATCAGGAAAGGTTTTCCCATCGGGTAGGATGGCGGCCATTTGCACATCGTGGAAGAGGGGGCCGAGTTCGTGGATATAGTCCATGATTACAGGGATAAGGAATGAGAAATGTGGGATAAACAAGGTGCATATCAGCCCTGACTCCTCATCCCACTTTAATGGCTTTTTTCTGCAAGCGGTTGAAAAAGAAAAGGCTGGTTGCCAAAATGGCGATTGGAATCAATGAAAAATAGAAGGCTTTTTCACCTCCGAATTTTTCAAAAATAGCCCCCGTGATGACGGAGCCTGTCGTTCCGCCAAGGGCGGAGAACACCACAATCAGGCCTGACATGGGGGCATGGGTACGAGGCGGCAGCGCACTCAGCACTGCGCTATTGATGGCCGGGTAAATAGGTGCGAGGAACAAGCCAATCAACGGGAAAATAAATGCCGCCAGCGGTGCATCGCCCCATCCTACAACTTTGCTACCATCAATGCCGCTTGCCAATGGGATAGCCACCAAGACCAGCACCGCTGCCGCCACGAGGCAAGCCATGAGCACCATGTACCAATCCAATTTGCGAAGTACCACCCCCGCTGCGAACCGCCCAATGGCCGTGGATGCTGCAAGGATGCTCGCCATCTGAATGCTGAGCGTGGTGGGCAGTCGCAGCACTTTGTTGTTGTAAGTCGGCAACCAGCTCATGATGCTTTGTTCTATCAACACATAGAAAAAGGCACTAACGATGAAAACAAGCACCAGCGATTGCGCCAGCAGGCCGAACATATCGGTGAACTCCTTGTCCATTGGCTTATCTTGCTCCACATGCACCTTCGATTCGTCCAAGGGCGTACTCCAAAGTAAAACAAAGGCTAAAAACGAAAGTCCCGCCAATAGGTAATACACATTAAGCCAGGCCGTGCTTTCAGGATTGGCATCATCCATAAAAGCACTGAAAACGAAATACCCGCAGAGGATGCCGACCATGAAGAAGGACTCAATAAAACTCATGAAACTGGCATGCTCCTTTTTGTCATTGGTAATAAGCCCGATGGTGGCATATACGCTTACCTTGATGAGTGCGAACGATGTGCCCACTGCTGCGAACAAAAGTTTGCTCATGGCAAACCCACCCACCAGGGGCATCAACAGACAAGCCAACGTGACAATGCCAAGTGCAAATAGCATGGCTTTTTTATAACCTATACGGGTGATGAAACTTGCCACAAAAAAGGAAACAATGGCAATGCTGAGGTCTTTAAACCCTTCCAATACGCTTGCCGATGACTCGCTGACGCCATAGTTGTTTTGGACTTGGAGTATCACCGTGCCCACGCTATTCAGCAGGATGGCGAAGACAAAATAGTTGATGAACAAAGAGATTTTTACTCGCCAATTGTAGGATTTCATATTCGTTTTGCGTTGAATTTTGTACAAATGTAGCTTTTAACGCTGTTTTCGTTCCTCCATTAATTTCACATAGGGCCGATTGAGCACCTTGCTTTCTGCCCATACTGCGATTTCTTCCAGCCCAGCTATCTTGTTCCAGCCGTATTTGTCGCCTATTCCATTCAGTTGCTGGTAGAGGTTTTGCCAAAGTGCTTTAAGCTCCTTCTTGCTGATGACTGCCTCCAATTTTCGGATATGGTCAAGAATGGTCCGCTCAAATTCGTGCAGTTGTTCGTCTTTCTTGAGCTTACGGTAAACAGAGGATCTGAGCGAGTCTATGATGCGGGTATGCCCCAGTTCATAGTGGACGATTACCCGCATGATACGGGCGAGCGACCTAGCATCGGCACGAGCCTCAATTTTGTCGTCGAGCGCTAGGGTAAGGAGCCAGTCAAGTGCCTCAGCGTATTTTTCATTGATGAAGAAGGTGATGAAGACGTTGAAACGGAGGGGCGTCACCCTGCCCTTGTTCATTCTTGACTGGTATTTCGTCAACCCTACCTCAATCTCTTTTGTAAATTCCAACGCTGCATGAAGTTGGCCAGTATTGAGCAGATAAAGCAATCTGGTCTGGGAGAAGTCTTTGAAACTCCCCATTTCTTCGTCATAATTAGTATCAGGAATTGACTTGAATTTTTCTAGCCAGTATGCAAAAGGTTGGTAATCGCCAAGCATGTGGCAACTGTTCAAATAATTCGATATATGTGCCTTGTATAGCCTCCTGTGAACCGCCCTTAGTTGAGGATGCCGCTCCCAAAGCTCAAGCATTTTCTGGCAATAAAGGCTGGAAGCCGAAAAATCGCTTTGGGCTCGTTTGACTACCGCAAATGTTAAGAAGTGGTATAGCTTCGCAAAAAACGAATCTGACTCTTCCAGCGAACTAAGATTGGGATCGTTCGCTATTTCATCAATGGCCTTGATGGTGTTGGGGTGTTTTAAGGGCTTTGTATTCAGTATCAGCAATATTTTATTGGCAAGTACCCTCAGCTCTGTTTCCCGTTGCACCTTTTTTTTGAGGATCTCTATTTCGTCGAACAAGGACTTAAGCCTTTCATCCCCGTCTTTTTCTACCAAGTTCAGGGTGATGGCGGCCTCCCTGTTCAGGATTTCAAACATATAATAATTCATCTCAAATTTCCGGGCAGCATTTTTTGCTTTTACGAGTTGTTTTAAGGCTTGATTGTAAAGTCCTTTATTTTTCAATATCTCAGCCCCTACGAGCAGCGACAAGACACCTTGTTCAGGGTTCTTTGATTCATTGAACGACCTAAGCGACTTCAGGATGAGGTTGGCTAAGTGAACCTTTACCACCGCAAGGTGCTGAACCTTGAAACCTTGTTTTGACAGGGCCTTCTTTAGGGTCACTTCTTCATAGGTGTCCATTTTTTCAATCTCCTTGAAAAGCACCAAATAGGATTTTTCACCATCCTGTAATTGAGAGTTCAAGGTGAAATAGCGCTTTTCTGCCTTGGAAAGCCCTTTTATCAATTGAAATAATTCTGAAGAAGAAACCATAGCATTTTAATAATAAAGAAAATATCGTCAACAGCAAATGTATAAAAAATGAATTCTAAAGCGCTTTTTTTAATAAAAATTTGCCAATCTGCTTAGGCACTTACTTTTTTTCTATAGTTTAGGATTGTAATGATAAAACTAATCTAATTTGCCACAGCCCGTGCATGGACTACTTTTGCATCATCAACAAGAAACAAAGAGCAAGAAATACCAGCTTTTTTAGCCTTGAAACCATGCTCTTCTGAGCCAAACCTGACCAATTGATAGCAATGCATTTAACCTGAGCGTTTCCAAAACCAAACCCCAATACCATGACCCCAGAGATCAAAGCTTCTTAAAACCAGCACTTGCCCAAATGGGGTAAGCATAAAAAATATCGGATGCCCATTTTCATCCTGATTTGGGCTCCGTTATTTTACTCCTAATGAAACGAAGTGAAACAAAACAAAATTCAGGAATCGCCTTAGTTTTTGGGGTTGGTGCGCTGGGTCAGCACTATGGTGCTCGTACTGTCACCTTACAAAGCCCTGAGAACGATGCCAAAGATTTTGAAATAATCGCCAAGCTGAACGGGTTGGAAGCGAAAGTCTTCTTGCATTCCAATGCTACACGGCAATGCTTTCAAACTAATATCGCAAAAGCGGCAAAAGCACTTGGCGCTGGAGATTTCCTCTTGCTCGTGTTCTCGGGATTTGGTGGTTGTGTTCCAAACTTTCCGAGCAAATCATCCGACAGGCCTACCAATACATGGTGCCTTCACGATGGCCAAGTTTTGTACACTGAAATAAAGTCTGCCTTGTCATCGTTCCAAGACGGGGTCAACGTGCTTGTCATTGCTGATTGTTCGAGCAGCCAAGAAAATAGCTTTGGAACGAGCGAACAAAAGACAACTACGAAATCGTTAACGAAAGAGATAGCGGATACGGTTTATTTAGCTAACAAGGACTTCTATGATGCCGTTTCTTTAGCTACAATTTCACATCCAGCCATCCATGCAAATATTGTTTGGCTGCATGCCTGCCAACCCAACCAAACATCACATGAAAATGCTTTCAATGGTTTGCTGACAAGTGCTATCAAGCACCAATGGAAAGGTGGAATGTTTCATGGGGTTTACCAACAGTTCATTGAGGAAGTTACGATGGTTATGCCTCCATTCCAAAGCCCAAGCTTAGAAGTATTAGGAGGGAATCCATCAGCAATCTTACAGAAACGCCCTTTTTCAATTTGACAGCTTCAATCGGATTTTTCCATAACTTTCTAAACCTAAACCTATTATGGCAGCGTGTAGTTTAAACAGCAATTATTCACTTTTGAATGGAGGTGCTCAAATCAGGAACATCAGGTTCAATAATGGCAGAACCGAAACTGAACTGATTGATACCACAAATTCTTCCGTGGAATGCACTAGAAACATTGATTCAGGCAGTTTCCTGGGTGTCAAGATTGTCAATAACAACTTGGTGTTTATGGCCCCCATTTCAGGATTGAGCACCAACATGACCATGCTCGTATCCAACAACCCCATCATCAGAATTGCCGCAACGGGGATAGGCGTACTAGCGATAATTGGGATAGATGATATGACAAACGGCTTCACCGTACCACAAATGAACGTCCGATACGACGCTGCCACCAACAGCGTCAGGTTCCAGATATAGCGAATTCCAATTTAACTACCCTGTGTAACCATACAACCAGATGAAGGGGGGGCCAAGTTACCATACTGGCCCCCATTTTTATATGGAGCCAAAATGAAGCTTGATATCCCCATTCCGCCTATCCTCAAAAAAGCGGTGCAAGGCAAACCTCGACGATTCAAAAGCGATTTCATCCCAGGGAATCTCCTCTTCCGAAAAAAGCCTCGACTCCGTGCTCTCCTCCCCCACCCCGAACTTTCCGTCCACCAGCTCGCCTACAAATTGCAAGTACACGTGCCAGTATTTGGTGAAGGTGAAAACCGTTTGCAAGCCTTGAAGCCTAACCTTTGCCTCGGCCTCTTCCCAGACTTCACGCATGGCGCCCTCCTCCACCGTTTCCCCCAATTCCAGGAAACCAGCTGGCACGTTCCAATAGCCCGCCCTTGGCTCGATGGCACGACGGCAAAGCAGCACTTTGTCCCCCCAAATCGGCAAGCAGCCCGCCACTATCTTGGGATTGCGGTAATGGATATCCCCACATTGGCCACATACGAGCCGGGGCCTTGTATCTCCCCTCGGCACTTCGGTTCGAAGGTCGGCAGAGCCGCAGTTGGAACAGTAATTCATAGTTCGTCAGTTTTTCAGTTGGCTATGCTCCGTAGCGAGGGGTTTGAAACCCCTCGCTACGGAGCATAGCCAACTGCCGGGCAGCTACCTCAAGGTCAGCAGGTGAATCAATCGAAATGCTCTCAAAATCGGACAGGGCCACGCCAATATGGTAGCCATTTTCGAGCCAACGGAGTTGCTCCAGCGACTCTGCCAGTTCGAGGCGGCTGGGTGGCAATTGAGCAACTTGTAGCAACACCTCCTTTCTGAAAGCATAAAGGCCGATATGCTTGTAAAATATGCCATTTGCCTGCCATTGCGCTCTTTCCATATTGCGGTAGAATGGCAAAGGCCACCTGCTGAAGTAGAGCGCCCTTTGATGCTTGTCAAAGACCACTTTAACCATGTTCGGATCCAGCAGGTCAAGGTCCGTATCGGGTGAAAGTCGTTTGGCCAAGGTCGCTATGGGCAAGTCATGGCTTTTCACCAACAAGTCCAAAGCCGTGTTGATTTGTGCTGGCGCAATGAACGGTTCATCGCCTTGCACGTTCACCACAAACTGACAGTCAGCGTATTGGGGCAATGCCGCAACCTCGGCACAGCGGTCGGTGCCAGAGGGGTGTTTGTCACTGGTCATTACTGCCCAACCGCCAAAAGCAACCACATGGTCGAGGATGCGCTGGTCGTCGGTGGCCACGACCACTTGTTCTAGTGAACTTTGGCATGCTTGTTCATATACCCTTTGCACCATCGTTTTTCCCCCAATATCAACCAATGGCTTACCGGGGAAGCGGGTGGAAGCGAAGCGGGCGGGAATGATTCCCAATGAATTCGTAATTTTGTTCATAAAAACCTTGGACAGGCAATGGTGGGCATCCCACTTTTTACTTTGTCCTTTTTACTTTTTCCTTTCAGATATGAGAAAACTTGCGTTGACCTTGGTATGCGCTTCATGCTACCTCACTCTATTTGCCACAGGCGATAGCCTGAACTACCTCACGGCGAAAGATACCATTTTTCTGAAATTAGACGATTTTGGCAACGGCATTTTCAGCCACCAACTCGTGAAGGGGCAAACCATGTACTCCCTTGCCAAGTTCTATGGCATCAAGTTGGAAGTGCTCTATAATTTCAACGAAGGGCTTCCCACCGATGGTTCTGTTGGCCCGGGCAAGACCGTAAACGTAGTGGTTCCCGACTCAGCCATTGCGGACTGGAAAATGGCGTGGCCCCGCAAGAATTTCGTACCGGTCGTCTATACCGTGAAACATGGCGACACGTTTTACAAGGTGGCCAAAACCTATTTCGGCATCCATCCTGACACGCTGAAATCCCGGCTATTTCTAAAAGAGACTGTTTTGAAAACAGGCCAACGGCTTCAAGTGGGTTGGCTGTCCGTGAAGGGCATCCCTGAATCCATGCAAGCCGTGAACCGTAACCCGCTGGGCCTCAAGATGCAGGCCCTACAACAAGCTTTCAATGGGGAGAAATTGGTCAAAAAGACCCGTTTTCAGAACGGGGCCGCCTATTGGCAACGAGAGAAAAAAGGCGCCAACGACTATTTCGCACTCCATCGGAACGCCCCCATTGGCTCGGTCATCCAGGTAACGAATCCCTTGAAAAAGAAGACGGTCTATGCCAAGGTAATCGCACGGATACCCGACCAAGCCTACGGCGACGACATCGTGGTGGTGCTCTCCCCCTCGGTGGCAAAGCTGCTGGGGGCAAAAGACCCTAAGTTTTTCGTGGAGCTGAAGTATTTTGAGTATGTGAGGGAGTAGGTTCAACCCTTGCTCGAAATTGCAGGTTTGTACTCTTGATTGACGAATTTGGATTTCCGTTTAATTTCCAAATCCAACCGGACGTACTGAACCCCTTCTTGGTATGTTCCGTTTCGAGGGGTGATAGGTATTACCAGGATTTGTGCAAGTGGCTGGAATAGAGAGCATTGGCATAAATGCCCAGCGTTATGATATATGTAACCTATGAAGACAATTTATCGGAATTTTTGTCGTAATTTTGTACATAAATTCCGATAAAATGTACCGAAGAAAAGCGTTTACGGCACTGGAGTCGCACTTGACCAAGACACAGGCCACCGTTATCATGGGCATGAGGCGGGTGGGAAAGACCACCGCCATCAAGCACCTGCTAGGTAAGGTCGCCCATGCCAATAAGCTCTACCTTGACCTGGAAAGGATTGAACACAGGCACCTTTTCAACCAGCCTTCCTATTCGGACATTGAGCGGGGGCTTACGCAATTGGGCATTGACCTTAACGCCCCCTCCGTCATCGCCTTGGACGAAATACAGTTGGTTAAAAACCTGCCGAGCGTCATCAAAAGCCTTTACGACACCTATCAGGTAAAATTCATCGTGGCCGGCTCGAGTAGCTTCTACCTCAAAAACCATTTCTCAGAAAGCCTCGCAGGCCGAAAGCAAATATTCGAGCTGTGGCCACTGGACTTTCAGGAGTTCCTTGAATTCCGCGGGCTATGGAAGCCACAAGCTGAAATGGAGCGACTGCGGCCCTTCCTTCGCACTTTCTTCGACATCTACGGTGCAGCTTATGAAGAATACATCCGCTTTGGCGGCTTTCCAGAAGTCGTACTGACGGACGACCGCAGCGACAAGGAAAACTACCTCTCCGATATCGTCAACGCCTATATCGAGCTGGACATCAAGCTGCTCTCCGACTTCGAGGTGACGGATGCCCTGTACAAATTGATGCTGCTACTTGCCGGAAGGGCCGGCAGCAAAGCGGATTTCACGAAGCTGTCCAGCATCCTGAGCCTGAACCGCCATAAGGTGAAGGACTACCTGAGCCTTTTGGAATACACTTATTTTATCCGCCAAGTGAAGCCTTTGGCAAGGGGTATTGACAAGGAATTGACCAGCCAACCAAAAATCTACTTCACGGACACGGGCATCCTGAACAAACTGCAAAAGGGCCTATCGAGCGGCCACCTGTTCGAGAACGCCATCGCCAGCCAGCTTGCCCTGCTCGGCAATCTGAACTATTTTGAAAAATCTAGGAGCCTTGAAATTGACTTCATCGTTGATGAGGCAGTGGCCTACGAGGTGAAGGAAACGCCTGCGCCCCAATACTTAAACAGTTTGAGGAACAACGCAACTACCATTGGCGTAGTCGAACACAAGCTAATTGGGCGCTATCCACCCGAAAGCGGTTTTACGGAATTCGTTTGGGGGGGCAGTGTTTTTTAGGCACTTTTTAAAACAAACCAAAGCTCTTGCTGTATCCCGATCCGGTTGAAGCCGACGCTACTTCCCAAACGCCCTAAACAATCCCCCCAGCACCTGCAGCGCATTCGCCACCGTCGCCTCGTCCTCCACGGGTATTTTCAGGTAGGTCTGCCCGGTCGCTTCGTCCTTGGCCGTCAGGCTGCTCACGAGCCGCTGAGTGGCCGCTGGGTCGCCAAGGGTCTTGGCCAAGCCGGAAAGGAACGAGACGCCCGTCTGCACCAGTTCCTCCGGGGTGGACGGGCTGCCTGTGCGCCCTTTTGGCGAAGCCAGAACTCCATTTGGCAATTCGTCAGTTGGCAGGGCTTGTCCTGACCCTTCGGGATGGCGGTCATGGCCACCATCCTTTCCTCCATCCCCCGCTTTCAGGCTATCCTTTGCTTTTGAGCCAACTTCCTGCCCCGGCTGCCCACTGCCCACTGTCGAACTGCCCTCTCCCCCTTTAGGGGGCTGGGGGGCAACATCGTCATCGCCAATAATGGCGGGCGCTGGCACGGCCTCCGATGGTGCTGGCAGCTCCTCTGGTGCAGCCATGTCGGCGGCCTCGGCCTCCAGCGACTCCTGAACCTGTTCCGTCTCGTCGCCAGGGGCCTTCCAGCCGCCCTCGGTCATGCTCACCATCTTGCCCATGAAGTCGTTGAAGCGGCTAGTTTCCATGAAGATAACGTCCTCGCCCTCGTCGAGCACCCCCTTGGCCATGGCGTCCTTGAACTTCAGGACGCCGAGCATCCGCTGCTCGATGGTGCCAGCGCTCACGAGGTTGAGCACCTGCACGGCGGCCTCCTGCCCCATGCGCCACACCCTTGCGATGCGCTGCTCCAACAGCGCCGGGTTCCACGGAATGTCCATGTTCACCACGAGGCTGGCATTCTGGAGGTTGAGGCCTACGCCGCCCGCATCGGTGCTGATAAACACGAGGCAATCGGGGTCGTCCCGGAAGGTTTTCAGCAGCCCGCCCCGTTGCTCGCTCGGTACGCTGCCGTGCAGAAACTGATAGCCAATGCCCCGCTCTTGTAGCTCCATCTCCACGAGTTGCAGCATCCTCGCCCATTGGCTGAATACGACCACCTTACCGCCGTCTTGGTTGGCGAAGAACTCTTCGAGGATGCACATCAATTCGTCCACCTTGGTGTCGTGGCGGTTGGCCTGGTCGAGGATATAGGTGCTGTCGCAGACCATGCGCATCATGCTCAGGTTGAGCATCAGGCGCTTGCGGTCTTTTTCGTTGAGGAAACGCTGCTTTACCCACTTGGCCACCAGCCGGGCCACCTCGTCGCTGTATTCCTGGTGCATCTCCATCTGGGGTGTAGTCATGGGTACGAGCAGGGTCTTGTCTATGCGCTTGGGCAGGTCTTTGAGCACGTCCTTTTTCCTGCGTCGCAACAGCACGTCGCTCAACCCGTTACCGATTTCCCGCAGGTTGCGGAAGCCGACGACCTTGCCGTTGTCGTCCGTCACTTGGTAGCGGTGCAGGAACTGGTAAAGCGGCGGCAACCGGTACTGGTCAATGAACTGCATGATGGAATAGAGTTCCTCCAGCTTGTTTTCAAGCGGGGTGCCCGTCAGCACAATGGCGTAGGTGCTCCGCAACCGTTTGATGGCGGCGCTGGTCTTGGCCTGCCAGTTCTTGATGCGCTGCGCCTCGTCGAGGATGACGAGGTCGAACTCCTGCTCATTTAGCAGGCGCAGGTCATTGGCCACAGTATGGTAGCCAGCGATGGTGAAAAAGGCACTGTTCTCCCGGTACTCCTTGTGGCGGCGCAGAATACTGCCCTCCACCACATGCACGCCGGAGTCGGTAAACCGTTCAATTTCGCTCTTCCACTGGTACTTGAGCGAGGTCGGGCAGACGACCAGCACTTTGGCCACGCCAAATTCTTTTTTAAATAATTGTGCTGCCGCAATGGCTTGGATAGTTTTTCCGAGGCCCATCTCGTCGGCGAGGAGGCAGCGGCCAGCCATTGCAGCGAAGAGCACGCCCTGCCGCTGGTAGGGGTAGAGGGTGACGTTCAAGAGCGAGTCGAGCAGGGGACTTTGTGCGCCCTTGGGGCAAATTTCGAGGAGGCGGTCATTGCGGAGCAGGTGCTCCCGTTGCGCCAGCACCAAGTCCAGCGCATCGTCGTAACAGCGGAAAGCCTCATGGATTCCCCTTGCCTCGGCCAGCAGTTTTTCAAAAATAGCGAAGCCCTCTGGCCTGATTTCGAGGTGGTCGTTGAAGTGCTTTTTGGCAAATGCTTGGAAATCGTCCTCCGCCTCCGTGCCGATGCTCAGCTTGATTTTGCGCCCGTCCCGGTAGTCGAGGTAAATGCTGGAATGGGGCTGGCGATAGCCTTCTTTCAGCAGTTTTTTGTTGCCCCGCTTGTTCTCCAATTTGTGCAACAGGAAGGCGATGTGCTTGCAGGTTCCGAGGCGGTTGGTGCGGAAGTCCAGGCAGGAGCAGTGGTTGGCGGAGTCGTCACGGGAGCGGATGGCCACCTCATAGGTGTTGCCTGTTTCGGGGTTTTTCACCATAAAATCGGAGAATACGGGGTGCTGCCCCTGGTTCTCGTAGGTGAAAGCGCTGTCCTTGCCAAACTGTTTGCGGAGCGCCAACTGCCAACGCTCCAAGCTGAGATTGTCTGGGCGGCGGTGGTAGGGTATTTTCTTTTCCTTGGGGGTTTTCTTGGGCTTGTTGGATGCCTTGCCCGTGGAGTGGGCGGTGGTTTTCTCTGTTTTGGTTGCCATGCTGCGCAATTTTGATGAATGGGCGAAGCTATGGTAAAATGGGAAATTTAAAAATTAGGAAATTGTAGGACGTAAACCCACGCCTCACAATTTCTTAATTTCCCAATTTCCCTCAAACCTCCGGCGGCAGCACATTCTTAAAATGCCCGTTCATCGCCACTTTCCGCCTCAGTTCCTCCATCTCACGTGCCGTGGGCAGCAGCCGCTCCAGGTGCGAGAGCATATATTCCTGGCGGCGAAGTTCCTCTGGCATGCAAAGGAACTCGTATTCCTGTTCGATGGAAAAGCCTACTAGGTGGGCAATCTTGTAAGTGTTGAAATCGGCAGCGTGTTGCGGCAGCGGCTTGGTGATGTTCATGACCCGGTATAGCTCGCCAAGGTTTTCGAGGATGCGCTCGTTGATGACGAAATCGCCCTCCGTGTCGTGGGGCATCCTAAGGATTTCCGCTCCGGTGTAGAGCCGGTTTTCTATCTGCGGGAAGAACTCCAGCACCTTGAAAATGCCCACGCCACGCGTGCGGATGTCCATTTCACCTTTAGGATAGGTCTTGTCTATGGAAATCAGCTCGATTTCCGTTCCTATCTCCTGCACCTTGTCCTCTATATAGGCGGGGATGCCAAAAGTGGTGCCCTTGGCCTCGCACTCTTGAATGAGTTGCTTGTACCTCGGCTCGAAGATGTGCAGGTTCAGCGACTCGCCGGGGAAGGCGACCAATCGCAGGGGGAACATTGGAAGCAGGACGGTTTGCATCGGACTCGATTTGCGGCAAAAGTAGAAAAATGCGGATAATAGCTGAGGGGCCACATCGTTTTGGGGTTTGTTTGCGGAGAATCAAATCTCATTTGAAATGGGCGGGAATCTTTGCTAAATTTGAGCGTTGATAGCTTCATTAATTTCTAAAGAAAAATGAGTTGCCAGACGTTTCGAAATCAAATTATCGCTCAAATCGAAGCAATTCCAGATGAGTACCTTCCAGAATTGATTGGGGTGTTAGATGTTTTTGTCCATAAGAAAGAAAATGAGCAAAAATCAAAACTCAGTTACGAAGAACGGTTGGCCGCTTTGGAGGAAGCTGCAAGGCACCTAACGCCAAAGGAAAACTTCGATGCTTACATGAAGGAGTTTGATGAAAGTAGAAAGGATAGACCGTTGCCGTTTCGAGACTGAAGCTAAAAACTTCGACCATGTCATATTGAACACCCGAAACGAAGCTGACTTTAATTGGATAGCAGGACTGAAAGTGGTCAATCCGCTTCCATAATAATGAAATGAATTATGAAAAAAGTAATCAACGTTGACAAAGAAATCCTTGGAGGAACGCCCGTTTTCATGGGTACCCGTGTCCCTGTGAAAAACCTGTTCGATTATCTGGAGGAAGGTGAAACGGTTGCGGGTTTTTTAGATGATTTTCCAACTGTGAAAAAAGAGCAAGTGAAACAGGTTCTGAAAATCTCAAACCAACTTCTCACAAGCCTAACTGAAGTCGCCCATGAAAATTTTGCTTGACGAATGTGTGACGAAAAAGGTCAAACCACTGCTCCCCGATTTTGAGGTAAAAACAGTTGCAGAAATGGGGTTCAGCGGCTTGAAAAACGGGAAATTGCTGACAGCTACCCAAGAAGCTGGTTTTGATTTGCTACTAACCATTGACAAGAATATGGACTACCAGCAGAACATCAGCAAGTTCAAACTGACCATTGTTGTGCTTGACGTTAAGAACAGCAATATCAAATACATTCAGCCGCTCCTTCCAATTTTCATCCAATCAGTAAAGACATATCAAAAGGGCAGGACATACACTATTGCGGAGCAATAAATCCGTAAAACCCGTCAAATCCGCCCAATCCGTGTAACCATCCTGCAACACAGGAAACTCCAAAAACAGAACTTCTAAATTTTTCACCACCATGTTCCAAATCATTTCGAGAAAACAATTTTTCCTCCTTTCCTTCCTCGTCGTCCTTGCTTTCGCTGGCTTCTATGCCTGCGGCAAAAAGGACGTGCTACGTGCCAAGGAAATCCCAGAAGCCGTCAAATCCTACGTCTATGCCTACACCTCCGGCGTCATCTCCAAGGCCGACCCCGTGCGGATTCGATTCGCTGGGGCTGCCGTGGCTGCCGACAAAGTGGGCACCGAGGCCAATGGCGTGCTGAAATTCGAGCCATCGGCCAGCGGCGACGCCGTCTGGGAAGACGACCACACCATCCGCTTCGACCCAGAAGGCGGCTGGAAGAGTGGCGTGGCCTACATCGCCAAGGTCGCCCTATCCGATGTCTTCGACAACCTGCCGGAAGAGGCCCGTGGTTTCGAGTTCGACTTCCTCGTGCGGGAGCAAAGCCTGAGCGTGGAAGCCTACGGCATTGAGGCCGAGGACGCCAGCGACCTCAAGCGGCAATTGCTGAAAGGCGCCGTCACCGTCACCGACCGGGTGGCGAAGAACGAAGACTTGGAGAAAATCCTAAAAGCCACGCAGGGCGGCAAGGCGCTCCCCATCGTTTGGGAGCACAGCGAAGACGGCCTGACCCATGATTTTACCGTCGGTGAAATCACACGGGGCACGGACGCTTCCGAGGTCAAACTGGCTTGGGACGCCGACGACCTCGACATTGACGCCGAAGGCGAAACAAAGGTCACCATTCCCGCTTTGGGCGATTTCACCGTAATGTCAGCACGGGTGGTACAAGCTGACAATCAATACGTTGTGCTGCAGTTCAGCGACCCGCTGCTGGCATCTCAAGACCTCAACGGCCTCATTGGCTTTAAAGGAGAACCGACCCCTGCCGCAGACGGTGAGTACTACGACGAACCCAACAACGTCACGCTGAACTTCACCGTGGACGGCAACAAAATTTTCATTTACCCCAGCCGCCGATTGTCCGGCAAACAGGGCTTCGAGGTGCGCCCCGGCGTGAAGAACGCAGCTGGCGAAAGCATGGACAAACCGACCATCTGGCAAGTCGATTTTGAACCCATCAAACCCAAAGTACGGCTCGTGGGCCGGGGCGTCATCCTGCCGAGCAGCGAACAGGGCCTCGTGCTGCCTTTCGAGGCGGTGAGCCTGCAAGCCGTTGAGGTGGAGATTTTCAAGATTTACGACAACAATATCTTACAGTTCCTGCAAACCAACGACCTCGATGGGCAGGACAATTACGAACTCCAACGAGTGGGCCGGGTCATACGACGGCAGATGGTGCCGCTGAAAGGGCTGAACCCAAAATCGAACGCTGGCGGCTGGACCCGCTACGCCCTCGACCTGAACAAGCTCTTCACCGCCGACCCGAATGCCATCTACCAAGTGCGCATCGGCTTCCGGCCAGAGTACGCCATTTACAAATGCGGTAACCGCAAGGACAGCGATAATCTCAAGGAATTGAGCAATCAAAGCAACACCGACGAAAACGGCGAAATCCGCTCGTTCTGGGGCGATTACTACGGCATGGACGGCTACTACGAGGACTTCCAGTGGCAGCACCGCACCAGCCCCTGCTACGGCGCCTACTACAATTCCGAGAACTTCGTGCAGACCAACGTGCTGGCCAGCGACCTCGGCATCACGGCCAAGGGCGGCAACGACAATTCCATGTTCGTGGCAGTGGCCGACCTGCGCACCACGGAGAGCGTCGGCGAGGTGGACCTCGAATTTTACGATTTCCAACAACAACTGATTGGCTCGGCTAAGACCAATGGCGATGGCATTGCCGAGCTGAAACTCGACAAAAAGCCCTTCCTTATCATTGCAAAGAAAGAAAAAATGAAGGGCTACCTGAAAACCGCCGACGGCAACGCCCTCAGCCTCAGCCGCTTTGACGTGGCGGGCGAAGTGGCACAGAAGGGCCTCAAGGGCTTCCTCTACGGCGACCGTGGCGTTTGGCGGCCCGGCGACAGCCTGTTCCTCAATTTCGTGCTAGAAGACAAGGACGCCACCCTGCCCGACAACTACCCCATTGCCTTCGAATTGATGGACAGCCGTGGCCAAAACCAGTACAAAACCGTGACCACCAAGAACGTGCAGAACCTCTATGCCCTGCCCGTGGCCACCCGCTCCGATGCCCCCACGGGCAACTGGACGGCGACCGTGAAGGCAGGCGGTGCCACGTTTACGAAGACGATAAAAATCGAAACGGTCAAGCCGAACCGCTTGAAGATTGATTTGGATTTTGGTAAAAAAGAGCTGACCAGCAAGGACGAACCCGCCAAGGCCAAAATCCAAGTGGATTGGCTGCACGGCGCACCCGGCAAGAACCTCCGCACGGTGGTGGAGGCCGAGGTGAGCGCCATGAACACCGAGTTTGCGAAGTTCCCTGACTACGAATTCGATGACCCGGCGAGGACGATTTACACTTCGGTGCCTACCGTGATTTTCGACGGCATGACCAACGGCGACGGGGCGGCCAATTTCTCCGCCAACATCTTCGCCAACAACGCCACGGCTCCCGGCAAACTGAACGTGAACCTGCGGGCCAGGGCCTTCGAGAAAGGCGGCGACGCCAGCATTTACAATACCAAAATGCCGTACAGCCCCTACCCTGCCTACGCTGGCATCTTGGTTCCCAAAAACGGCCAAGGCGAAAAACGGGTGGACATCGGGAAGGACGGCACGGTGAAAATGGTGGCTTTGGGTGAAAACGGCGCACCGCTCCGTGGCAAAAACCTCTCTGTCGGCCTCTACCGGGTCGAGTGGCGCTGGTGGTGGGACCAAGGCGACGACTATGTTTCGCAGTTCAATTCCGCCAACCATTTCAACGCCATCAGCACCGAGGGCGTGGTGACGGACGCCAACGGCAAGGCCAGCTACAACGTGAACGTGAACACTTGGGGCCGCTACATGGTCAGGGTCTGCGACACGGAGAGCGGCCACTGCACGGGCGATTTTTTCTACGCTGGCTACCCTTGGTACGGCGAGGAGGACGGCAGCATTGCCGCCAGGCAGGAAGCCGCCATGATGACCTTCACGGCCTCGAAGGAGAAATACAAATTGGGCGAGGACATCGAAATCACCGTTCCCGCAGGGGAAAAAGGCCGGGTGCTCATCACGCTGGAGACCGGGACTAAAGTCATCAAATCCATGTGGAAGGACGCCAAGCAGGGCGAGAACAAGTTCAAGTTCGAGGCCACGGCGGAGATGTCGCCGACGGTGTATGCCCATGTGAGCCTGCTGCAACCGCACGGACAAAGCAAAAACGACCTGCCCATCCGCATGTACGGCGTGCTGGCGGTGGACGTGGAAGACCCGAAGACGCTGTTGAAACCGACGATAAACATGGTCGCTGAACTCAAGCCGGAACAGGAGTTCACGGTGGAAGTGAGCGAGGAAAACGGCGAGGACATGGCCTATACCATCGCCGTGGTGGACGAGGGCTTGCTCGGCCTCACCAATTTCAAGACGCCCGACCCGCACGGCGCACTCTACGCCCGTGAGGCGTTGGGGGTAAAAACTTGGGACTTGTACGACTACGTGCTGGGCGCTTATGGCGGCGAATTGGAGCGTATCCTTGCCATCGGTGGTGACGGCGAAATCAACGCCCCCTCGGAGCGCAAGAACGCCAACCGCTTCAAGCCCGTGGTGCTCCACGCCGGGCCGTTCAACTACACGGGCGGCAAGAAGACGCACAAGTTCAAGATGCCCAACTATATCGGCTCGGTACGGGTGATGCTCGTGGCCGCCAATGCCGATGCTGCCTACGGCAATGCGGAGAAAATCGTTCCGGTGAAAAAGCCGCTCATGGCGCTGGCCACGCTCCCACGTGTGCTCGGTCCGGGCGAGACGCTTAAACTCCCCGTCAGCATTTTTGCGATGGAAGCCAAGGTGAAAAACGTGGACGTGAGCATCGCTGAAACGACTGGCTTGGTCAATGTGGTGGGCGGCGCTACCCGCCAAATGAGCTTCGCAAAACCGGGCGAGGACATGACCTCCTTCGACCTGAAAGTGGGCGAAAAAACGGGCATTGCGAAGTTCAAAATAACGGCCAAGGGCGGCGGCGAGACCGCCACGCAGGAAATAGAACTGGACGTGCGCAACCCGAACCCCTACGTGACCCGTGTGGCCGAGGGACTCTTGCAGGCAAACGGTAGTTGGAGCCAAAGCTACAAGGCATTCGGGACGCCCGGCACGAACAACGCCGTGCTGGAAGTGTCCGCCATACCGCCGCTCAAGCTTGGCGAGCGCCTGAAATACCTGCTGCAATACCCACACGGCTGCATCGAGCAGGTGACCTCGGCGGCCTTCCCGCAGCTCTACGTGGACAAGCTGACCAAGCTCGACGCCAAGCAAAAGGCCGAGGTGACCGCCAACGTGAGCGCCGCCATTGACCGCTTGAAAAACTTCCAACTGCCCTCCGGTGCCTTCACCTACTGGCCCGGCGGCGACTACGATACCTGGGGCACCAACTACGCCGGACACTTCCTGCTGGAGGCCAAGGCGCTCGGCTACAAAGTGCCCGATGCGATGATTGACCGCTTCGTGAAATTCCAACAGAGCGAGGCCAAGCGCTGGAACCCCGACAACCGGGGCGTTGAATACAGTTGGATAGAACTCGACCAGAGCTACCGCCTCTATACGCTGGCCTTGGCGAAGAAACCCGAAACGGGCGCCATGAACCGGATGCGGGAACTCAAGAACCTCAGCCCCGAAAGCCGCTGGCGCCTCGCTGCTGCCTACGCCCTGAACGGCAAGACCGACATCGGCAAGGAAATCGCCAAGGCGCTGCCGACGACGGGCAAGGTGTACAGCTACTGGGGCCATAGCTACGGCTCGCAACTGCGGGATGAGGCCATGATACTGGAAACGCAGGTGCTGCTCGGCGACATGACCGCCGCCGCTGCCAACCTCCGCCACGTGGCCGAAAGCCTCAGCAACGAGAGCTGGTATTCCACGCAGACGACCGCCTACGCACTGCTGGCCATCGGCAAATTCGCTGGAAAATCGAAGGTAGGCGAAGACTTCAAGTTCAGCTACGACCTCGGCGACGGCAAGGTGGTGAACGCTGGCAGCAACACGCCCGTGTTCCAAATCAGCGTACCGCTGAACGGCACGGAGCGCACCCTCAAAGTGAACAACGGCGGCGCAGGCATCCTCTACGCCCGCCTCATCAGTACGGGGCAGCCGCTGGTGGGCGATGCCACGGCCACGGCCAACAACCTGAAAATAGAGGTGAACTACACCACGCCCACGGGCGAAAAGCTAAACCCGGCGGCCATCCCGCAGGGCACGGACTTTATCGCTGAAGTGGTGGTGACGCACCCCGGCACCCGTGCCATGAACTTCGAGGAAATGGCGCTGACGCAGATTTTCCCCTCCGGCTGGGAAATCATCAACGCCCGCCTGCACAACATGGCCGAGTTCAGCAATACCAACGTGCCGGAATACCAGGACATCCGTGACGACCGTGTGCTGACCTATTTCGACATCGCCCGCAGCGCCCGACAGGTGTATCGGGTGCGCCTGAACGCCGCCTACCAAGGCCGCTACTACCTACCGACGGTGGGCTGCGAGGCGATGTATGACAATACGATTTCGGCGAGTAAGGCGGGGATGTGGGTGGAGGTGGTGAGTGGGGAGAAGAGTATCTGATTTCGGATTTGCGATTTCGGTTTAGGGAGTCAGGCAGAAAACTTGGTAGTTCTGCTTGACTTTTTTATTTTTTAATATATTTGCAACATGGAAGCAGTAACAATCAATCCTTATGATGTCTTCAAAACGATTCAAGGAAACTTGGTCGCTTTGAGGAGAGTGGACTACTCGCAGCTTTCCAAAGAGGAAAAGGAGGAAATGCGGCGGGAGTTGCTGGAAGTCAAGAAGTTGGCTTTGAGCATCAAAAAGAAGATGGATGAGTAATCAGCGTCTAAACCTTGACCTACGGACAGAAGCCAGAGGCCGCAACTAAAGCCCATGTGCAAGCGCAGCTTGCAACAAGAGCAGTGCCGTTCTTTGATGGACAGGTCGTGGGCCAGCGGGTAGGATGCACCAGTTTTCTGCTCATTAATTCAACAATAAAAATGTTCCGTTTATGAAACCTTATTTATCAATCCTATCAATATTATACATGTTTGCCATTATTTCATGTAGTACCAAGGAAAAAAATAATACTACTAAATTGAATAGTTCTCAATCCAATGAGTTAGATTCATTATTAAGATACAACTGCATTGACGACCAAGAAGCAGAACTTATTGTTAATGAAAAAATTTCTTTTCATTCGATACGAAACCTACAAGAACAAAAAATTTCCACAAAAGAATTCAAATTCACCATCGAAGATTTGAAAAGGATTGAGAACTTAGGTTTAGAAATAACGAGAGTGGCTGAAGCTGAAATTCTGGAACTAATGGAAAAGAGAAAACCAACGACAGTCATAGATGAATACGGCAGTAACAATCCCTCGGACAAACAACAGTTTGTTTCACGCAGAAGGGATGAGGCAGAAACCTACGAAATTTATGAAATCAAAAATTATGATGCAACTCCACCTCGAACGACCAGAGAATTTAGTTTTTTAAATGCAGGTTATCACGGAGAAAAAATAAATAATTCTGTAGATACCCAAAGGTTTTATAAAAACAGACTATATGGTTTTAATTTGGATAAGTGCAAATTAATGACTTTAAATTGTACTTGTAAAGAGTATTTTATCGCAAATAATCAAATTGCTCACCTCAAATATGCACTTGATTCAACTTTAGTTGAAGAGGTTTATTATAGTTTCCCTACTGCCAGTAACAACAATTGTTTACAGAATTTTCCAATTTTAGAACACTACAAGGGACAATGGGGTGAATTTTTTTATACATCTTCAATTGGGTACTTTGAGGATGGAAGTTATGTCAGACAAATCTATGAACGCTCGAACAAAACAGAGTTCGACAAAGAGCCAATTACTTTTCTTTCCCAGACCACCAAGGGTAAATATTTTAACAACTTTTCAGAATATATTGAGGCAGAAACAATCAACTACTATGAAAATGGAAAAATGAAAGATAGGTATTACTGTCAATCATGCGAGTTAAATGGAGAAAAGGGGACAGATGTGGTTGAAGAGTTTTATGGAACCGGACAAATCAAGCATAGGGTGATAAGCGAAAATGGAAATTTGAAGTCCGATTTATGGTACGATTTGTCTGGAAATGAAGGAAGCACACCCCAAAATTTATAAAACAGAACTTTTTTTGGTTCTTCGTGATTTCGTGTGGGTAAGCTGAATTCCTCATTTAGCATATAATGGTTTAAATTCGAGCTTGCCGCACAAGAACAATATCATGCTGATGAAATTTTTGGTGTTCCTA